>NZ_JCADBN010000027.1:0-70649 GCF_059359135.1 Pseudonocardia sp. OZ21 | reverse complement strand
ACGCAGAAGATCTTCGCGACGGTGCGGGAGTTGCAGGCCGAGGGCACCACGGTGTTGTTGGTGGAGCAGAACGCGCTGGCCGCGTTGGCGTTGTCGGATCAGGCGTATGTGATCGACCTCGGGCGCACCACCCTGTCGGGCACCGGCGCCGAACTCCTCGCCGACCCCCGCGTGCAGGAGGCCTACCTCGGCGAGGGCGTCAACACGTGATCCGAGCAGTTCTCTGCACTTCCGAACGCTCCCGCAGCCTCCGAGCAGGAAATTCCCCCCGGGTGCGGAGAAAACGTCCGACCCGAGAAGGTCTCTTGCGGTAAACAAGGGTGATCCGGTTGGGTTGAGAAAGCCGAAGCGACGGTTTCACGGGCGACGATCGTGAGATGGATGCGCAGCCATCGGATATGTCTGATTCGCGTGCGGTCCGCAGGCGCGCCGCGAGACCGGAAGATGGGGTGAAGGGGGAGGTGGGGCTTCGATGGAACGGCCGGCACGCCGATATCCGCGGTACTGGTGCTCGGGCAGGTGGAGGGCGGAGAGATCTGATCTGCGCGTTATTCGTCCCTTCTTGATATCGATGTCCCGACCGGTGGGCAGGGACCATGTGTGTTTGGAAAGGATCTCCGGGTGAGTCCAGTCTCTGACGCCTCGAACACCGACACCGCGGCGATCGACGCCCTGCTCCGCAAGGCCGTCGAGGCCGGGACGGTGCCCAGTGTGGTCGCGATCGCGGCCGACCGGGGCAGCGTGATCTACGAAGGAGCGGCCGGCTCCCGGGTGCCAGGTGGTCACGAACCGGTGTCGGCCGACACCGGCTACCGGATGCAGTCGATGACGAAGATCGTGACCACCGTCGCCGCGCTGCAGTTGGTGGAGCAGGGCATGATCGATCTGGACGCTCCTGTCGACACCTACCGGCCGGAGTTCGCCGAGCTCCAGGTGCTGGACGGCTTCGACGGCGGCTCCCCTCGCCTGCGCCCGCCGGCGAGGCGGGCAACGGTGCGGCACCTGGTCACACATACGAGCGGGTTGGGCTACTTCTTCTTCAACGCCGACATCGACCGCTGGGAGAAGGCGACCGGCACGCCGAACGTCACCTCCGGCAAGGAGATCGCCTTCACCGCACCACTGGTGGCCGACCCTGGCACGAGGTTCGAGTACGGGATCAGCACCGACTGGCTCGGCCGGGTCATCGAGGCGGTGTCCGGGGTGACGCTCGACGTGGCGTTCGAGCGGGGGGTCACCGGCCCTCTCGGTATGCACGAGACCAGGTTCGCCCCGACGGATGAGCAGCGGATGAACCTCTCGGCGCTCCACGTCAGGGAGGAAAGCGGCGAGTGGGTGGAGTGCGCCGACCCGTTCTCCGGTTCTCCGGAGTTCTGGGGCGGAGGGCACGGGCTGTACTCGACGCCGCGTGACTTCCTGAGGCTCCAGCGGATGTTGCTGGGCGACGGCACGTTCGAGGGCACCCCGATCCTGAAGCCCTCCACTGTGGAGGCGGCGTTCTCCCACCAGATCGGTGATCTCGAGGTCTCGGAGTTGTTGCCCGCGGCGGACCCCCGGTTGAGCTTCGACTTCACCATCGGTCCCGGCTTCACGTGGGGCTACGGACTGCTGCTGAACACCGTCGACGTCCCCGGGATGCGCCGGGCCGGCAGCGGCGCGTGGGCCGGCCTGATGAACACCTACTACTGGATCGACCGCACAGCGGGCATCACCGGCACGATCTACAGCCAGTTCCTGCCGTTCGGCGCCCCGGAGATGCTCGCGCTGACAGTCGAGTTCGAGAAAGCCCTCTACGCCGGCCAGGAGGCGGAATGACCAGCAGCGACAGCATGACTCAGAGGAACGCTGAAGGGACGCAGATCGACGAAACAGCTGCGCAGCGGCTGCAGGAGCACATCATCGCCGACGCGGGAGGGGCGATGGCCATCCCCTTGGCACTGCTGGGCGACCGGCTCGGCCTGTTCGACGCGCTCGCCGCCGGCGGCCCGGCCACAGCCTCAGAACTCGCCGAGCGCACCGGGCTGGTCGAACGCTATGTGCGGGAATGGCTTCTGGTCATGGCCGCGTCCGAGTACGTCACGTACCAGCACGATCCGAAACGGACGTCCGCGATCACTGCCAGGTACCACCTGACGCCCGAGCAGACGGCTTTCTTCACCGACATCGAGAGCCCTTATTACATGGTCGGCGCCTTCCAGACCTTCACGTCCGCGCCGCGGACATTCGACCGTCTCGTCGAGGCGTTCCGCACGGGAGACGGGATCGGCTGGCACGAGCACGACGACGACACCTACATCGGCAGTGAGCGGTTCTTCCGGCCGGCGTACAAGGCCCATCTGGTCAGCTCGTGGATCCCGGCGTTGGACGGCCTGCAGCAGCGACTGGTCGACGGGGTGCGCGCCGCGGACGTCGGATGCGGCCTCGGAGCCTCGACGATCATCATGGCGCAGGCCCCCGCCACGGAGTGGACCGGGCTGGACCCACACCCCCGCTCGATCGATCTGGCCCGCTCCCGCGCGGCCGACGCGGGAGTCTCGGACCGCGTCGACTTCCAGCAGGCCAGTGCCACAGAGTTGAGCGGGCCCTACGACTTCGTCACCTTCTTGGACTGTCTCCACGACATGCCGGATCCCCTTGGCGCGCTGCGCGCCGCCCGAGCCGCGCTGTCCGACGACGGCCACGTGCTGTTGGTCGAGCCCAAGAGCTCGGATGACGTCACCGACGGGTTCCACCCGCTCGGACGGATGATGGCCGCCGCATCGGTGTTCGTGTGCCTGCCCAGCGGGCTGTCCGCCGCGCCTGCCACCGGCCTGGGCAACCAGGCCGGTCCGACCCGAACCCTGGAGCTCGCGCACGAAGCCGGATTCACCACGGCGCAGATCGTCCTCTCGACGCCGTTCAACCTCGTTTACGAGCTGCGGCCCTGACCCGCGGCACGGGTTCCAGACGGAGTGTAAATAGCGTCTCTGACGGTACTATCCACGCAAATCGGAATGTGGATAATGCGACGCGCAATGCTGCGGTTAGCCTCGGGTGCGTGCAGATCCACGAGTTCTCCGGTGCGGAGTTCGAAGAAGTCCTCAGTGACCGGGAGGTGATCTGAAGCTAGGGGTACACCTGTGCGAGGTGCGCGCCGACGGTGCGGTGCGAGACATCTAGCCGCTGCCCGATCTCCCGGTTCGTCGGCCCTGTCGCGGGGAGCTGGGCGATCTGCAGCGCGTCGACGCCAGGTACTCCCGAAGCTGGGAGAGCGTTCGGGGTCCGGCAATGACCACTCGAGCGATCGCCGGAAGCCCGGCCTTCTCCTGCCGCCACGCCATCGCGATCTGGCCGGGAGTGGTACCGACTTCGCCCGAGTCCGTAATGACGGATCCCGCGATGCCGATGCTTCACCTCACCTCGGTGCCTGCCCCGAGCTCTCCACCGCTTCCGACGGGTGCGCGTGCTATGTCTGCGCGGGAGATCTCATTGCTTTCGCTCAAAGCCGATGGAGTCCTCGATGAGGGTGCGTGGCGAGACCGGCACCTGTTCCGGGTGCTCGATGTCGAGAGAGACGAATTCGATCCTCTCTCGCCACACCGTTCTCAGGAACTCTTTGACGAATTCGATGGTAAGCTGCTCCCCCGCGCAGCGGCGGTAGCCGAATCCGAAGGGCGCGTAGCCGGCCGTGTCGCAGATCGGATACGGGGTGTCGTCGACCACGCTGTAGACGGCGCCAAACGCGCTGTTGGTCACCTCCCCCTGGCGGCCGTCACTGATGGCAAAGGGGGCGGGTGGGAACGGGCAGCGAGCAAGCCCGATCTCCTTGCTTCTCGCCTCGTCGTTGTCGGCCGTGGTCGGTGCCGCCTTGTAGCGGTCCGGGTCGAACTCATCGGGGTTGGGCCAGTGGCGAGGATCTTGGCTCGTCGGCAGGTGCGGTGTCATGACGCTGCCGACGCCAGGCGCCAGACCGCGCTGGGTGTCCACCGTCGAGAGACTCCCACCATTCGGTGAGATCGTGCGGAACAGCTCCATCACGTACCGGTCGAGCGGGGTGAACGTGCCGCCGTCCACCTCGTCAGGCGCGTCGGTCATCGTCCGTGTGAACCACGACTTGAGTACGGGGTCGCCGTGACTCGCCTCCAACCGGGCGATGACGTTGTAGACAGTGTTTCCCCATTGGCTGAACGCCAGGAAGTTGTGGAAGCACTCGAACACGATGTCCTTGCGCCGGAAGTGATCTCCTCCTCTGCCGTTCTCGAGCCAGTAGTAGACGAACGTCCCTTGAGGATCCGGCACGTCGCCGTCGATCACCGACTGTACCCGGCGGTCGATCCACTCCTTGAGAAGCGGGCGCAACTCGCGCACCCGCATGATGTTCTCATGGACCACCTCCGAGGTCGGGAACCAATGGCCGAGGACGGCGGTGAAGCTCGCAGCGATCTGCCTGACCTCGGCTGGGATGTCGTCACCGCTGACTCCGAGATGGAGGTCCCAGTAGAGATCGGAATAGTCGGCGTAGTAGCTGTGCATCAAGGGCTTGCCCGCGTTCGCCTCGTCGAAGAGACGGGCGAAAAACTTGCGAACCTTCCCGGCGTATTTTGTTGCGTAGAGATCTGGCGTGGTCGCCGAGTGGTAGATCTTCTTCCGCTCGTTGTCGGGCCCGCGCTTGTCATAGCCTTGGATGAAGACAGTGACCCCTTCCTCCTGCGGGTTGGGCGCCCATCCGTCGTACAGCATGCCCCAAAAATGAGGCGGCGCAGCGTTTTCCTTGCTCAAGGCCAGATCAATCAGCGGCAGAGTCGGCCGTTCCCCGGAGTATTGGCCACTCAGAAGGTACGGCACAACGGCGAAGCTGCTGTACTCCGAATCGAACGTCGGCGGCAGCAGCCCGATCAGTTCCTTCGATGTGGTCATCCCGCTTCTCCATTCTTGGTGTCAATGTAAAAATCTGCATCGGCTGTCCCGGCGCCGTCGTCGTCCGGCCTGATCCCGCCCTTCTTCCTCGCGCAGGAGTCGGACCCGGCTACCTGTCGGAGGTGCAAGGCGTCGGAAGCACCCGATCCGACCCGATCAGAGTTGAACGCCCGGCCGGTGTTGGGGCCCACGGGGACCGTAATCAGTGTTCGCCATCCCGTGGCCGGCATCAATGAGAGCCTGTGGAGCGTCGTGCTTGTCCATGATCGCCTCGATGAAGAGCATGCCGTCGTGCGGCGCGGCCAGCGCGGCCTGAAACTCGGCCGCGGACCTCACGACGAACGTCCGGGCGGTCGTTCCCGGGTGCAGAACCTTCGGCAGGTCGGCGTACGCCCAGTTGGCGACGTCATTGAAGCGGTTGTCCTTGCCGCAGATGGCCCGCTCGATCGTGTAGCCGCCGTTATTGATCAGGAAGATGATGGGCTTGAGGTCGTGTCGCAGGATCGTCGATACCTCCTGCGCCGTGAGCTGGAAGGATCCGTCTCCTACGAACAGCAGGTGGCGGCGGTCCGGCGCCGCCAGAAGCGTGCCCAGGACCGAGCCGACCGTGTACCCGATCGAGCCCCAGACCGCCTGGGTGATGAAGGTGCAGCCCGGCGGGAGCTGCAGCTCCCAGGCGCCCGCCTCCGACGTGCCGTCCTCGGCGATGAGGACGTCGCCCTCCCGGATGAAGCCCTGGACCAGGTTCCAGTACGCCGCCTGTGTGAGCGGGCCGGGCGGCACCGCAACCTGTGACGACGGCACGGCCGTGTACGTCCGGGGGGCAGCCGGCTGCTCCGTGGCAGGGATGCTGTCGGTGACCACGCGAAGCAGTTCCTTCAGGTAGACGGCCTGGTAGTTGTTCGGGCCGATATCGACCGCAGCACCCCGGGCGTCGATCCGATTCGCGGGAAGCACGGCGCTGAAACCCCCGGACGTCGTGTCGACCAGCCGCACCCCGATGGCCAGCAGACAGTCGCTGTCCTCCACCACCTTCTGCACTCCGGGGGCGCTGGCCGCCCCGGCGTAGAGGCCGAGGTAGTACGGGGAGGTCTCGTCGATGACTCCCTTGGAGGTGTTGACGGCAGCGATCGGTACCCGCAACCTGACGGCCAGTTCCTGCAGCTCATCGGCCACCTCGAAGCGGTCGGCTGCGACGTCGACGAGTATCGCGGGCGAGCGCGCGCTGGTGAGCCGGTCGACGATCTCCTCGGCACACGTGCTCAGCCGTTCGGGATCGCTCGGTGGGATCACGAGATTCAGCGGCTCCGCCGGCACCTCGACATCCAGGTACGCGATGTCGGAAGGCAGTTCCATGTAGACCGGCCGCTTGAGCTGCCAGGCGGTGAGGATGAGCCGATCGATCTCGGCCACGGCGTTCTGCGGCGTCAGCCTGGTCTGCGCCACCGTGAACGGCGCGTAGGCCTGCAGTACGGCGTCGTAGTCCGTCTCGGCGGACGTGTGGTGCGTGAGGAGGTTCCGGTTGAGCGACTTCAGCGGGAGCGAACCACAGACACAAACGACCGGAACGTATTCACTATAGGCGCCCGCGACACCGTTGAGGGCGCTCAACGCTCCGACGCCGTTGGTCACGACGAGTCCTGCGATCCCGTCGAGCCTCGCGTACCCGTCGGCTGCGTAGGCGGCGTTGAGCTCGTTGCAGTTGCCGGCCCACACGAACTCGTCGCCGTCTTCCATCTGCAGCAGGAACTCGAGATTGAAGTCACCGGCGACCCCGAACAGGTGTGAGATGCCGGCTTCCCGCAAGCGACGCAGCAGAAAGTCGCCGACGGTCATCATCGAACGGCTAGTTGTCGTTGACATGTATCGTCCCTTCGGAATCGGCTAGCATGAGGTGATTGAACCGCGGCAGTCACGAGTGGTGTGTCAACGGCCCAGCAGTAGCGCCGAGCCGTCGATCGAATCCGCGCGCGGGAGGTGACGTGTACTTTGATCCCGCATCGGTCCAGGTCGGCAGAGCGGGCGTCGTAGCGCTTATCGGCATAGAACTGCGCGGGTCGACCATGGGGCCGTCGCGGCGGCCGTGGCGCTCGACTCTGTCGCTCCTACGATTCGCTCATCCAGGCAGCCCAGAGCGGCGCCGACGACTTGCCCCGAAACATCAGCGATCCTGGTCGCCGTGCGACGAATCCCGGTCTCCTGAACAAGCCACCCACCATCGTGCCGGCGGCTTGCCTCGCGAGTATCTGCCTGACGTGCGCGAGTGCGGACACCCCTCCAGGCCCAGTTGTAGACATGCCGGGCCGGTGAGCCGTTACCCCCTCAGATCCTTCAGGGTCTTGAGATCGTCGACTATGTATGACATGGAAGTCCGAATCCCTTTGCCGCAACGAAGGGGCGCCAGGTCGGAGATCTCTTCACCCGCGCAGGCGGGCAATGAAAGGTAGCCGTCTCCTATCCATGCTTGTTCGTAGTGCACGTCGCGGGGCACGTTCTCGACGATTTCGTGGAGGACCGGCTTGTCCTGCTTGCCGGCCGCCAAGCGCGGGTAGTGCAGTAGATTGACAATGGGCCTCTGCTCAAGAAGTGAGGGATCCGTCAGCGGCTCTCTCAGCGTGACACGACCCTCGCCAAGTCGTTGCCCTCCTGCGGCAATCGAGCCAGCGAACTTTGATCCTGGGGCGAGGGTCGGGCCCGCTTTTCCGGTCGCGGCGTGATACCTGGTCTGGAACACCTGTCCGATACGCTTCGGGTATCCCTGAGTCCACCCACGCGCAAGCGCTGCATCGTTGTCGACAAAGATGTATGGGCAGTAGGAGATCGGCTTGCCCTCAAACAATGAATCCACCAGAATGAAGAACTCTCGATACTGATAACGTGCTGGATCGAGGTATTCTTCATTCTCGCCGCTGAATTGCCAGTCGTAGAAGAGGGCGTTGCAATGGCCATCCGCTGACGGGTCGGGGTCGAGTCCGCTCGGCAGGAGAGCCTCCACCGCTGACGGGTCCGCCCAGAACTCGATGCCGAGCAAGTCTGCGGAATAGTACCAGGGAGGGGGCGGGTTCAGGGACGACAGGCCCTTGGGTGTGAGTGGATAGTTGAAGCCTGTAACCATTGGTGGTTCTCCTTCTCGATTCAAATTTATTTTGAGATCGGGGCACACGCATCCGACCGGAAATCGTCCGCCGGTGGAAGGTTACTGCTCGGTCTCATGTCCGATCCATGACTCCTCGTGTCCTGGCTGGATACGAGCACCTTTTCCTGAGGCAGTTCCGTGACTCGACTGCCAGCATGAGCGATGGCGAGTGCCAACCGTGTCGTGTCCGCGGTGGGATGACCCTCTCGCGCCCACCCATTGGTCAACAATGGACCGGCGGGAGCCGAGTCGGTAAAAATGCTACTGCTCTGGAAGCCAGGAAATCAAGATCGATGCATCCGGCCTCCACAGTACGCTTGATGTTCAATACGGGACTCAGTCGTGATCCATGCTGTTGATGAAGAGCCTGTGCGCTGACCCCGCGACGCCACGCTGCAGCGGCCGGCCTCCTCTTTCCGGCTTCGCGAATGACGATATGGCCGGTAGGGCGGCCGGCCACCGTGCTGCGGGCACAGACTTCGCCGCCGCTTCGTGTCCTCAGCACAATGCGAGAAGGATGGGCGGGTTTGAGTGGAATGACTGATGATGGGTCATCTGTAGTATTTGTATTGCCGCCATTTGTCGGCACGGGGCCCGCCGAGCGAGATGGATGTTGGAAGTGGTGCGGCTGCCGGACTCGGTCAGCCGTCGCGGGGCCGTGTGACCGTACGATGCGTCAATGGCCGGCACGGGCTACCCCGCTGAGCGACAGCTTGCGATGGCGGCCGCCGCGGTGAAGCTGCGGCTCTCCGAGGTCAGCACTGATCTCTGGCAGCGCGTGGTCGACGAAGTCCCCGAGCTCCCAGCCGACGACCTGCTGGCCGACCTGCACGCCGCGAGCGTCGAGGCCAACGTGGCCACACTGCTCGATGTTCTTCAGCACGGGATGGCGCTGGACAATCTCGATCCTCCCGCGGCCGCCGTCGAGTACGTACGGCGCGCCGCCCAGCGCGGCATCCCGCTGCACCCCCTGGTCCGGGCCTACCGCGTGGGGCACGCACGATTCCTGCAGTGGTGCGTGGACGAGATCCCGAAACAAGCCGACAACCCGGCCCAGATCCGGGCGGTCACCGGCCGTCTGCTCGACGACAGCTTCGGCTACATCGACCGGATCTCCGAAATGATGATCGTCTCCTACCAGCAGGAGCGGGACCGGTGGTTGTTGACGCAGGGCGCGATACGAGCGGTACACGTGCGGGCGCTTCTCGGGCGCGAGCGGATCGACGTCGACCGGATTGCGGCAGGGCTGGGCTACCGCCTCGACCAGCGCCACCTCGGGTTGGTCGCCTGGGTGCCCGAGGTGAACTCAACCGCGGAGGCGCTCGCCGGGCTCGACCGCCTCACCACGGTCCTCGCCGACGAGCTGGGCTGCCGGGGCCGACCTCTGTACGTGCCGTACGACGAATCGACGGTGTGGTCATGGCTGCCGCTGGGAAGCCGCGACGACGTCACGTGGGAGCAGCTCGCCCCTGCCGCGGCGGCCCACGGCGCGACGGTGCGGCTGGCGCTCGGCGACCCCCTTGCCGGGGTCGACGGTTTTCGGCAGACCCACCAGCAGGCCTTGCGCGCGCAAGGCGTCGCCATCATGGCGCGACCCGGCACGCAGGTCACCAGCTTCACCGAGGTTGCGCCGATCGCGCTGCTGGGCAGCGATCTCGACGCCACGCGGGGCTGGGTGTGGCACGTCCTCGGTGCACTGGCCGACGACAACGAGAACAACGAGCGGCTGCGCGAGACGCTCTTGGTGTTCCTCGCTGCGAACGGCAGCTACCAAGCCACCGGCGAGCGCTTGGGGATGCACAAGAACACCATCCAGTACCGGATCCGTAAAGCGCAGGAGGCGGTCGGCGGCCCGGCGCAGCACCGACGTGGCGATGTGGAGCTCGCTCTGCGGATCTGCCACTGCCTCGGATCGGTGGTGTTGCGACCGGTGGGGGCCTGACCAGCGGCCCCGAGCGACAATCCGCACGAGCTCAGAGGTCGCGGCACGGCCGCAGAGACGTCGGTTCCGTCCAGCGGGAACGCGCTGTCACGCATCCCGATCCACCTGGCGGTGCCGGTGGTCCCCGGTGCGAGCCATCCGGTAGTTGGTCGCGAACACGCGGTGCAGGAGGTGGTACTGCCGCCGGAACTCGTCGGGGTCCAGTGCGGTCTTCACGACGGCGTGCTGCAGGTCGAACAGGTCCCACCGCGGGCGGCCGTTCGGCTGCAGCTCGGTGATGCGGGAGAAGTCGGAGCCCGCCTCCGTGCCGGGGATCGGGGTGAGGACCGTGAACGTCGGGTAGTCGACGTCGTGCTCGCGGATGAACGCGACGATCCGGGCGAAGTGCTCCAACGTGTAACGCCCCGGATCGATGATGAAGTTCGACATCGTCGCGATGCCCAGCTCCCGCGCGGCCTCGAGCGCGGCGACGATCTGGTCGCGGCGCTGCCGCTTGTGATAGCTGCTCAGCTCGTCGTCGAACACGGACTCGATGCCGAAGAACACGCGGCGCAGCCCCAGGTCGCGCCATCGACGCATGAGATCGGCGTCCCGGAGGAACGAGTCGATCCGGCAGTAGCCGAAGTACTCCTTGTCGACACCGGCCGCGCCCAGGGCGTCGGCCAGTGCGTGCATGCGCCGGGCGTTGACGAACGGTTCGTCGTCGACGAGGAAGACGGACCGCTCCGGGACGGCCGCGATCTCGGCCACGACGTCGGCAACGTCGCGGCGCAGGTACCGGCCGTCCATGATCCTCCACAACGAGCAGAAGGAGCACCGGTACGGGCACCCGACTGTGGTGCGCACGAGCGCGATCGGGTTCATCCAGTCGATGTGGTACCGGTGCCGGTCCGCCGCCGTCAGGTCGCGGTCCGGCCAGGGCATGGAGGCGAGATCGACCTCGTCCGCGGGGCCCCCGGAACGGAACGTGCCGCCGTCGCGGCTCCAGACCCCACGGATCGGCGTGCGCGAGCCGCCCGCGGCGATGCTGCGGAGCAGTGCGGCGAAGGGTGTGGTGCCCTCCCCGACGACGACGTGGTCGACCTGCGGTGTGAAGAAGTCCTCGGGCAGCAGGGTCGCATGGTGCCCGCCCACGACGGTGTGGCAGGCCGGTAGCGCCGCCTTCGCCGCAGCGCACACGTCGAGGTTGCGCAGGACGTGCATGGAGTAGCCGGTCGCTCCGACGACGTCCGGCCGCCAGCCGAGCAGGGTCGTGCGGAGGTCGTCGCGGTGGAGGCGCAGATCGAGGATCCGCACGTCGTGTCCCTCGCGGCGGGCCGTGGCTCCGATGTACTCCAGCGCGAGCGGCTCGGCGATCGCGCCGAGATCACCCCAGCCGATGAGCTCCCGGTTCGCGTCGGGATAGACGAGCAGCACCCGCAGCGCGGTCACCGGACGCTCACCGCCAGGGTCCATGACCGGAACACACCGGTGCTCAGCCGGGCGAGATCGGCGACGCGCAGTCGCCACGGGCCCGCCGCGGGCTCACCGCGCAGCGTCGCCAGACCGGGGGCGGAGCCGGCGTCGTAGGTCGCGACCAGGTCCACACCCGGATCCGGATCGGACTCCCGCAGCACCACCCGGGTCCCGGCCGGTGAGATCAGCGCGATGTGGAGGTCTCCCCGGAACTCGTGGGCGACGTCCACGGACACCCGCACCGTCTCGACCGTGCCGCTGCCGGCGTCCACGACGAGGGTGCTGAGGACCCCGAACTGATCCTTGTCCGGTATCGCGCTCGCCGGGCGGGCGCTGAGCGTCACCGTCCGTGGGGCTTGCTGCTCCAGGTCCACGAAGTCCGCGACGATGCCGGTCAGCTGCGCACCGGAGGACTGCGCACCCGGGCCCATGCCGAATCTCCCGACCACGGCCTGCAGCTCCGACGACGCCTTCTCGTGCGCCGCCGGTGCCAGGCTGCCGGCCGCGACCATGCTGTCGAGAGCGCGGATCATTCCGTCGCGGGCCTCCAGGAGGCCGGGGTTGGCCGGGACGAGCTTTAAGGAGTCCACGACGACCTGCAGCGCCAGTGCCGAGCCGACGCGCCGGTCGAACTCCATCAGCACCGCACACCACAGCTCGCCGATCTCGTGCTTGTCGGAGTACGGCGACGTGCCGAGGTCGGCGAAGGTGCCGGGGTAGCCGGAGCCGTATCGGTGCCGCCGGATCCCGTCCGGCTGGTCGGAGACCCACGCGCCGATCACGTCGGTGCCGCAGACCGCACAGGCGAGGTAGTCGCTCCAGCCCTCGCTCATGCCGGCGCTCTGCGGGGCGAGCAGCGACGAGGCGTTCAGCGGGCCGCCGACGAGCCTGCTCGTCACGCCGTGGGAGTACTCGTGGATGACGACCGTCGCGTCGAGCGCGGTGTGGCGGCCCGTCCTCGTCAGCAGGCCGACGTTGAGCCGGGGCCGGGAGCCGTCGCGCGGCGTGGTCATGTTCGCGGTCGCCGACACCGCCCCTGGGTAGGCGGTGGCGATCACGATGTCGTTCCCGAGGCCGGCGTTCCCGAGGCCCTCGACCTGGAAGTTGCCGTCCGGCTCGCGGAAACCGAGCACATAGAACAGGTCGTGCATCAGGCAGCAGAAGTAGAAGAGGTTGACCACCTGCTGGTCGGCCCCTTCGGGATCCGCCTCATCGAACGTCACCGTCCCGCCACTGAGCAGGCCGTCGACCGGCGTTCCCCGCGTGGAGTCCACGGCGAGCACGCTGGTCCCGTCGGTCCGTCCGGCGGTGAGCCAGTCGAACGGGAACCCGGCGGGCAGCGGGGTGGCGCTCTTCGCGGCGTGCGCGGTCAGTGGTACGGGCAGCGGGACGGTCGTGCGGGGGCGATCCGGGCTCGAGGTGTACACCGACGCCCGCCCACCGAGCCCCTGCGTGCTGGTGACCGCGTAGCGGATGCTCGCGTCCCGGGCATCGACCAGGACGAGGACCGAACCGGCGCCCGCGGGGAGGTGCAGCTCCATCATCCAGGCCAGCCGCAGCGTGCCGGCGGCCGGGACCCACACCAGATGAACGCCGATCCCGTCACCCTCGAACGGACCCGGTTCGACCACCGTCGGACGCTCGGGGAGGCCAGGGAAGGCCGTGATCACCGCGGTGGGCCGCGTGGTGAGCTCCGGCAGGACGTCGATCGTCTGGCCGAACGGATCGGGCTCGGCCGCGCGGTTCTCCTGCCGGTTCAGGAAGTCGACGACCGCGCCGACGGCGTCGAGCGCGGTGACGGCGGGGATCGTCGGTTCGTCGGCGGTGTCGACCGTGGTGCCCAGACTCTCCAGCAGCGACCCGTCCGGGGCGAAGAGCACGGTGCTGTCGGCCTGGAAGAGCGGGATGCCGAGGTGCGTCTGCTGCGCGTGCACGGAAGCCGCACCGGAGCTGGCGACCTGCACGTGCGGGTCGACGACGAAGTCCATCGGTTCGGCCTCGACCAGCCCGGACCGCTCCCGCGTGCGTCGCAGGTGCCCCAGCGCCCGGCTGGCCAGCCCCGCGTTGCGGAGCTGTGGCTCCTCCTCCAGCCCGGCGCCGCTCTCGACCCTCGTGAAGGCGTAGCGATCGAGGTCTCGCGTGTCGACGTCTCTCACCGCACCGTCCCTCCCGCCGGTGAGTGCGTCGCCGCGGCGAGCCGCAGCAACTCCGCGCAGTCGGTGTCGGAGAGCGCGAGCTCGACGACCCGTGCATCCTCGAGACCCCGCAGGACGTCGACCGGGCAGGCGTCGGGTCCGCCGCCGCGCACCACCGCGTCGAGGGCAGCCCGTTCCTCTGCGGACAGCGGATACGGGCCGCGGAAGCGATGGAACTGCACCGATGTTGCGGTGATCGTGCGCACCGCGGGGGACACGCGGGCGGACAGGCGCTGTTCCGCCTCCTCGACGAGCGTGCTGTCGAACCGGTACTCGCGGCCATCGATGCGGAGCGTGGGCACCCCGAGGCGCAACGCGGACTCGACGACCTCCGCGGGCCGGCGTGCGAGGCCGCGGCGGAGCCGGTCGTCGACGACGAGCGCGCCGTGAGCGGGGAGGTCGGCAGGGACGAGGCGCCGGGCGAGCTCGCGGCGCAGCGCATCACGGCCGTCATCACGGTCATCACGGTGCGCGGCGGCTCCCACGCCCGGCAGCACGGTGAGAGCCCATCCCGGCCCCGCCACCATGACGGCGTCCGGGGGCGGCACGCCGACCTCCCCGGCGTCCAGCCAGACCCGGTCGTGCGTCCCACCCGATGTGCCGGGGCCGCCGAGACGGTCCAGCAGGGTCGCGGAGATCAGGGCCGGCTCCACCGGGTCGTTGAGCGAGCCGCCGGTGACGGCCGCCGCGACACGTGCGCCGATGGCCGCGGGCACGTCGAGGGTCGCCCAGATCAGCGCCGCTCGCAGCCAGCCGACGCCGGCCTCGGAGGTCCGGCCGTCGGACGCGTCGAGCCGGGCCGCGCACACCTCGGCGTGCAGCATGTCGCTGCGGGTGCCGGTGCCCCGGGTCGACGCGAACGCCGCCCGGTAGTGAGCGCGCGCGGCGCCGGCTTCACCACGGCGGCGGCGCAGGCGCGCGAGATTCAGCTCGTTGACGTACGCGAGGTGGACGTCGGGGTCGGGGTCGTCCCGCAGCTGACGTGCGATCCCCTCCTCCAGCGCGAGCGCGGCGTCGGGGTGACCGGTGCGCAGCTCGGCAAGGGCCGTGATGTTGAGGAGGTAGCCGTACTCGGGGCGGCCGCGCCAGTGCCGCAGCTCCTCGGCGGCGTGGCGCAGCTCCTCGAGCCCCGCTCCCGGTTCGCCCGACATCACCAGCCCCCAGCCCCGGCACTGCCGAAGGAAACCCCGGAGCTCGGGCACGGCGACCCCGCCGGGGAGCCGGCTCGCCGCCGCCACGTCGAAGCGGTGCAGGGCGATCCCCAGCCCCGCCAGCTGGGCCGCGCAGATGGCCCGCTCGACGGGGTTGCGGGCGCACCCGGTGGCGTGCCGGAGCAGGTCGAGCGCCCCCTCCTCGTGCGCCGAGGCCAGCTCGGCCCAGGCCTGGCGGCAGAGCAGCGCGGGATCGGCGAAGTAGGGGTTGCCGTGGAGCTGCGCGTAGGCCGCGACGGCCGTCGTGGTGGCGCGGGCGGCCAGCCGGTCGTGATCGAGCGGTCCGGCCCGTTCGGCGGCCGCCCGGAGTTCCGGTGGGACGAGGTACAGGCCACCGCGGAGGCGGACCGGGGTCGGGATCTGCGTCGGGCCCGGCAGCAGGGCCTCGAGCGGAGCAGGCTCCGTCGAGTCGCACGCGTACCGCAGGTGGTCCGTCCGCACGCCCTGCCGCGCCAGCTCGTCGAGCACCGACCGGTCGTGGCGCGAGATCGGCTCGCGCGAGAGCACCACGACGCACCTGGCGACCCCCGCGCGACGGAGCGCCGAGGCCGCTCGTCGCCCGCTGTGCGCGGCCGAGACGAGGACCGTGTCGCCCTCGGCCTCGCGGTCCACGGCGTCCGCGATGATCCCGGCGTAGCGCCAGCCGTGGTCGTACTGCGCCCAGTCGGTGCCGGGCGGGGTCGCCGCGGGCGGCCCGGGCTCCGGTGCGAGGCCGAGCTGCCGCGCGATCTGGGCGGCCGCGCCGTTGCCCAGCCACGCGCCCCGGCTCAGGTCCACGACCACCCGTCCGTCGACGGGGCCGAGCCGGTGGATCAGGTCGTCGACCGAGCGGATGTCCGGCGACCCGGGGGCGGGCACCGGATCAGCTCCCGCCGGCGTCCGCACGGCCACCGATCGCGGCGAGGTACACGGTGGACTGCCGGATGCCGTCGAGGTCGAGGTAGGCGTCCACGGCCCGGTCGAAGTAGCCGCCGATGTTGATCGCGGCCAGGCCGAGCGCGGCCGCGGCCAGGTCCACGTTCTGGCCGACGTGCCCCGCCTCGAGCAGTACGAACCGGTAGCCGCGGTTGCCGTACTTGAAGGTGGAACGGTAGAAGACCGCCGTGAGGAAGAGCGTGACCGCGGCCGTCCGCGCGATCTCGGGTTGCACGAGCGCGTCGGCGAACGACTCGGCGGGATCGCCGCGGAGCTGGCGGAGCACGTGGGCGCCCGGTTCGTAGTGGAACAGCCCGACCGGCAGCCCCAGCACCGAGGAGGCGTGGACGTAGATCTCCAACGGGAAGAGCGCCCCGCCGGACGGCACGCTGCGGAACGCGCGGGGGTAGGGGTCCTCGGGCTGCCGCTCACGCACGCCGTAGGCGTGGTGCAGGATCGCGGCAAGGTCGTCGAGGGTCAGCACCGCCTCGGTGAGGGAGCGCCCGGACTCCCGGTGGTCGAACGCGGTCTGCACGCTCACGTGGTGGAGCGGGCGCGGTGGGGGCAACCGGAACTCGGGACGGCCGGTGTAGTGCAGCGACTCGTGCAGCGCCTGCATGCGCTCGACCACGACGTGGTCGGGGAGCATGCCGCGCAGCCGCCCGGTCTTGGAGTTCTCGTGGAAGATCTCCCACGCCACGTCCACGGCCGGTGGCAGGGCGGCCCGCGGCGGGTTCGGCGGGACGGGCTGGACAGTCATCGGCGGATCCTCACGGGAACGGATGGGGTGCCGGGTTACCGGTGCCGGCAACGGCGCCGTACCCGAGCCGCTGCGGAACCTCTCGGATCCGCGGGCCGCCGAGGGCGCGGTAGCGGTGACCCATGTGCAGCGGGTGCAGCCCGGGAACGACGGCCCGCACCACCGACAGCCCGGCGGACCCGACGTCGGCGGTGGTGAGGTCGGCCAGCAGTGTGTGGTGGCCGCGTTCGGCCAGTAGCCGCACGATGTGGCGCAGCCGGGCCAGGTCGCTGTCGCCCGGCACGCGGGGGAGCGAGGAGAGCGGGACGGTCTCGACCCGCTCGAAGAGGAACCGGGCGTACCGGGAGTTCTCGTGGTCGCACCAGAAGTTCAGGTGGTCGACCTGGTCGAGCACGTTGTCGTGGCCCTCGGTCACATCGAGGCGCGGGAGGACGTTCATGATCTGCTGCGAGTACCGGCGGGTGTGCTCCAGTTCCTCGAGCGCCTTGCGGACCGCGGTCGCGGGGTCGGGCGCGCTCGCGGCGGCGAAGGAGAACGCCGCCTGATCGCGCCGCAGCCCGCGCAGGACCGTCATCACGCTGGGCACCGGGAGGTCGGTCGTGATGTCGAAGAGGTGCACCGCGAACCCCGCCGCCCGGAACCGCAGGACGAGATCCAGGTCGGCGGGACCCAGGCTCTCCGGGTCGATCTCCGGTGGGGTGAGCATGCACTGCCAGGTGAGGGTGAACGCGTCGCGCTCGATCACCTCGCAGACGGCCCCGAGCGCGGACTCGGCGGGTCCGCGGCCGCACGCCAGGCCGGTGGAGATCGGTTCGGTGATCGGGCTGTCCCCGCTGCCCTGGTAGTAGAAGTACGGCACGTAGACCATCGCCGCGGGGACGTGCCGCTCGACGTGGTCGGCGGCGTCGTACGCAGCGACCCACCGCACGGGCGTGGCGTCGCTGAACGGGACGTAAGGAAAGCCGGTCTCGGCGTACTGCTCGGGGGAGAACAGCGCGAAGTCGACCGGCGGGACGCACGCGAACGCGGCGTCACGGCTCGTCGACAGCGGCAGCTCGTCCGGTTCGTAGAGCGCTCCGCAGTAGCGTTCCACGGCCTCGCCCATCGCCTTCGCCGCGGCGATCCGGGGGTCGGCCGAGGCACCGCCGGTGTTGGCGAAGTTGCGCTGCGGCGCGAACGCACTGGTGTCGCACGCCCGGCCCGCGAACTGGAAGAAGTCGGGCGCGCCGGCCGGGCGGGGGATCTCGCTGAGGCCCTGGAGGATCCCGACGTGCGGGTCCAGCAGGAGGGCGAGCCGGGAGTCGAGTTCCGTCACGGCCTTCACCGGTGTGGTTCGTGGGTTCCGGGGAGCAGCAGGTTCGAGAAGATCTCGGTCGTGGAGGTCCGCGAGGTGTCGCCGCACACCCGGCAGCGGGGCAGCTTGAGGACCGGACGGTGGTGCAGCTCCGGGGCCAGCAGGTCGACCTCGACGAGCGTGCCCAGCGAGCGGGGGAGGCCCCACCCCCCGACGTACCGGGAGATCTCCATGGCGGCGAGGTTGCCCAGCACCGCCGGCATCGCGGGGTGGTACGCCGCGGTGACCCCCTGCCCGACGAACGCCAGCGGCTCGGTCGCGCGTGCGGTTGCGGGATCGTCGAGGTTGGCGTTCTGCCGCGCCCGTGTGCACTCGAAGCACGCCGTCTCGTCCCGGACGGAGAACGGGCCGAGGTAGCCGACCAGATCCTGCAGGACGACCGGCAGGAACGGGATGCGCCGCTCCATGGCGTACTCGTTCCAGATCCGCATGAGGTCGAGGCCGCCGAAGTCCGACGTCGCCACCAGGCAGTCGATGTCCGGATGCGCGGCGGCCGCCCATTCCCCGTAGTCGACCGGCGGCGCGAGTGCCGCGGGCCAGCTCTCCTCGGGGAGGCGACCGGAGTCGTCGAGCAGCCGCAGGTTGCACAGGAACGGGTAGTGCACGACGTCGACGGAGCGGAATCCGGCAGCGCCGAGCGTGGACACCAGTGCGCGCGAGACCTCGTTGACGCCGATGACGGTGACGCGTGCCTTCGCCGCCCGGTCCGTGGCCCCGTCGGCCCCCGGCCCGGCCGACCAGTGGAACAGGTCGAGCGGGCTCTCGGTTCCCGTCCCCTCGTCGGCAGGCAGCACGAGGCGGTGCCGTTCGAACTGCTCGACGAGCGCGCGGACGCTGTCCTGTAGCGGCCCGGCGTGGGACTCGACGATCGACTCGAGGCTCACGCCACGGGCTGCCGCGTCGAGCACTTCCAGCACCAGGCCGTAGGCGCCCTGGCCGCCGACCTTGAACTCCATGCGGCCGCGCTTGACGATCACCCCGTCCGGCAGAGGCACGAGCTGGACGGGGACCACGGTCGGCACAGCGCTGCTGCGTTCGGGGACGTTCATGCAACGTGCACGAGCGGCGCCGGCACGGCGACGGCCGTGCAACAGCAGCACGGGGTGCAACAACAGCAGCTCACACCGGTGTCGCCGCCGTCGGCGGTCTGCATCTCGGCCTGCATCTCCTCGAGCCCGCTCACGTCGAAGCGTTGGTGGAAGGCCTCCTCGACGGTCTTGAGGTCGTCGAACGTGAGGCCGAGCTCCCTGAGCTTCGCGCCCGAGCCTGGTCCCTGGAGGGCCAGCAGATCGCCCTTGGTGAGCTTCTTCGCCGCCGGCGACAGCAGGGCTGCCTGGTCGGGCGAGAGCATCTTGAAGATCGGTGTGTCGAGGGGGAGGCGGCCGCTGTGCCCGGCGCCGCCCGCGCCGGCACCCGGGATCTCCTCGGTCGCGGCGAGAGCGTGGCGCAGCGCTTCGAGAGCCAGGCTCGGATGCTCGAGAACGGCGTCGCGGAGGCTCTGGAGACTGAGCGCCGAAGCGTCAGGAGCCGAGGAGTCGACGACAAGAACGCGGTACTCCACGGCCATCTTCGTTACCACCTTTGCAGGTTCGACTCGCGGTTCGCCTATGATCGCGTGGGCGTCGGTGGCCACGTATACGTAGTTGTACGTACTTGCGCCCGGCGCCTTCACCGTTCTGTCAGGTCAGCTGACGGTGCCCCGGGCGACTCTCGGAAATCGCGGGCGCCGGCTGGGTGGCGGGTGACGGTACGTCCGTGAGAAGGCCGGCGCGCTGCGCGCCCAGCACGGCGCTGAGGCGGTCCGTCACGCCCAGCTTCGCGTAGATGTGCTCCAGGTGTTTGTGCACCGTGCGGGGCCCGATTGCCAGCTTCCGCGCGATCGACGCCGCGGTGAGCCCCTCCGCCAATGCGGCCAGCACACCGAGCTCCCGTGGCGTGAGCGACATCGGGTCCGCGGCGGGGACGATCCCGTGCTCGGTTTCCTCGAGAGAGCGGCGCTCCGGCATATCGGGCCTCCACAGCGTCCGCCCCCCTGGCGGCTGCCGCTCCCTGTTCGCACGGCGGGTGATCCGCGTTACCTCTCGGAGATGGGGGGCGTCCCGGCGGGACGAATAGGCCGGCCCCGCGCCGCATGATCTCGGTCAGCAAAGGCCGATGGCCGACCCGCCACGGTCGCGAGTAGCCGAGTGGGGCAATGGTGCCGATCAAGGGCCCCATTCATGATCACGGATATACGTACAGCCGCTGTCGTCGGCCCCGTCGCGGCGAGCTGCGCGATCTGCAGCTCCTGCGGGGTCAGCCGGTCGACCGCCGAGCTCCGGCGCACACCGCTCTGCTCACCCGCGGCCCGGAGCTCCTGTCGCGCCCGGTCGCCCCACGGCACGGCGCCCAGCGCGTCGAAGGCACGCAGGCCCGCGACCGAGGCGGCGGACCGGCTCTGCGCGAGACCGGTCGGCCACCTCGGCCGGGTGGGAGGCGAACACCGCGTGGGAGGCGCCGTCGATGCTGACGACCGTGCCGTTGGCCCGTTCGGCCATGAAGTGGTGCGCAGCTGCCGGGATGTTCTTGTCGGCCTCGGCGATGAGGAAGTAGCTGTTGACCATGAGCGGGATCGTGCGGCGCGTGACGTAGCTGCGGGGCCACGAAACGCATCCCGGCTCGGTGAGCTCGGTGATGTGGGTTGACCCACCCCGTGACGTGCGCTGCGGCTGCGACCAGGCGATCGAGTATGGCATGTCCCGGATCGGCTGCGGCGGGGCTATCTTGGGAATAGCAAAGTTCCGAGCATAGGAGTACTCATGCCGCTGCGATCCGACTGGTCGGCCCGCCCCTGCACGATCGCCCGCGGTGTCGACGTCGTCGGTGATCCCTGGGTGCTGATGATCCTGCGTGAGGCGTTCGCGGGCGCAGTCCGCTTCGACGAGTTCGGGGCCCGTACGGGCATCACCGACAAGGCCTTGAGCGCTCGGCTCAAGCAGCTCGTCGCCGACGGGTTGCTCGACCGTGTCCCGGTCGCCGACGGCGTCCGCCCGCGGGCGGAGTACCGGCTGACCGAGGCGGGCTCGGCGACGCTGCCGATCCTGCACGCGTTCGCGCTGTGGGCGGACGAGCACGGGCCGAACGCGGAGCGCGGCAGGCTGGGTATCAACTGCCGTGCCTGTGGGGCGCGGGCCAGGAGTGCGGACGTGTGCATGGCCTGCGGGCGTCGGCTCGATGCCGACAATGTCCGCTGGACCCGTCCGGGGGAGTGGGACGGCGCGCAGGTCGACTTGGCCGGCTGACGCCGCGTCGGTGTTCCGCCGGCCACCATTACTTGCTTCGAGCAAGCTGGCATCGCACGCTCAGGGCACAAACGAGAAAGGGCGATGAGCGATGCGTGTTCTGGTGGTGGGCGCGGGCGCCGTGGGTGGCTACTTCGGGGGGCTTCTGGCCCGTGCGGGCGTGGACGTGTCCTTCCTGGTGCGGCCGAAGAGCGCCGCACGGCTCCGCAGGGAGGGGTTGGTGATCGTCGGCCCGGCCGGCGACCGAACCGTCGTGGAGGTCCGGGCGGTCACGGTCCACGACCTCGCCGAGCCGAGCGATCTCGTCCTGCTCGCGGTGAAGGAACCGGCCCTCGAGACCGCGATGAACGACATCGCTCGCGCGGTCGGTCCGTCGACGGCCGTCCTCCCCCTCCTCAACGGCGTCGGCCACATCCAGCGTCTGGAGGATCGCTTCGGTCGTGACAGGGTCCTGGGCGGCCTATGCCTGGTGGCGTCATACCTCGAGCCCGACGGGGCCGTCCGTCAGCTGGCTCCCGGGGCGTCCATCCGGTTCGGCGAGCTCGACGGACGCCGATCCGAGCGGCTGGACGAGATCGTGGCGACGTTCATGCCGGCGGCGTTCGAGACGACCGTGTCCGATGCGATCGAGCAGGACATGTGGGAGAAGTGGCACTTCATGGCCGCGGGTGGAGCCACGGGAGTGTTGCTCGGCGGCGAAGCCGGGCGGATCACCTCGGTCGAGGGTGGTGCCGAGGCCGTGACCGAGATCCTCGCCGAGGCCTCAGCCGTGCTGGCAGCTGCGGGCCACGCCGTCCGGGAGAAGGCGCTCGCGCGGGTGAAGGGCGCCCTCCTCGCGCCCTCGTCGGCGTTCACGACGTCGCTGTACCGGGACTTCGCCGGCGGCGCCCACACGGAGGTCGAGCCGGTCCTGGGCGACATGGCCCGCCGCGCCGCGGCGCTGGGCGTAACCGTGCCGCTGATCGCCGCCGCCGCTGTCCGCCTCCGCGTGCACGAGATCGTCGGCTGAGGAATGCCCATACGTACGCAGCACCCGGATTCACAACGCGCGGCGACCGCGGTGGTCCTCGTAGCGAACTTCATGTGCAATCTCGACCTCTGGGTTGTCAACGTTGCCATCACCGCCATCGGCAGGAATCTGGGCAGCGGCTCGCTCGGCGGGCTGTCCTGGGTCATCAACGGGTACGCCATCGCGCTCGCGGCGCTGCTGATCGTCTCCGGCCGGGCCGCCGACCGCTACGGGTCGACGCGGATCTTCCAGGCGGGCCTGATCGTGTTCACCCTCGCATCGGTCCTCTGCGCGGTGGCGCCGAGTCTGACCGGGCTGATCGTCTTCCGGGTGCTCCAGGGCGTGGGTGCGGCGATGCTGACCACGGCATCGCTGAGCCTGCTGATCGGTCTCACGCCGTCCGGGCGGCGCCCACACGCGGTGCGGAACTGGGCCGCGGTGGGGGCGCTCGCGGCCGCGACGGGACCCACCATCGGCGGTCTCCTGGTCGCCGTGGACTGGCGCTGGGTGTTCCTCATCAACGTTCCGATCGGGATCGTGGCGATCCTGCTGACGGTGTTCCGGGTGCCGAGGGTCGCAGGCCAGGACGGTGCCCCGCATCCCGATCTCATCAGCGCGGTCCTGCTCTCGGGCTCGGTCGCCGCCCTGGTCTACCTGATCGTCGAGCTGCCGTCCGCGGGGTTCACGCCCACCGTGGCCGCCGCAGTCGCGGTCCTCCTCGCCGCCGCGGTGGCCTTCGTGCTGCGGACCAGGAGCCATCCGAACCCGCTGGTCGACCCGCAGCTGTTCCGACGGCGCGGTTTCCCGTCGGCGAACGTGGCGATGCTCGTGTTCTCCACCTCGTTCGGCATCATGCTGCTGTCGAACTCGCTCTGGCTGCAGGACGTCTGGCACTACAGCCCGGTCCTCACCGGCCTGGCGATGGCCCCCGGGCCGCTCATGGTGCCCGCCACGACGGCTGTGCTGCGGCGGGTCGGTCGGGACGTCCCGCCGATCGTCTTCGTCGCGTTCGGCGGGGTCCTGTTCGGCCTCGGCATGCTGTGGGGGATCCTGATGCGTACGGCCGAACCGGCGTACGCGGTGGTCCTCCTCCCGCAGCTGCTGGCCGGCGGTATCGGGGTCGGCCTCACGATGGGGAACCTCCTGGCGACCGGCTCGGCCCTGGTCCCGCAGGAACAGGCGGGGGCGAGCAGCGGCGTGCTGAACACCTCCCGGCAGGTCGGGTCGAGCCTCGGTGTCGCCGTGATCGTCACGGCGCTCGCCACGACGGGGCAGTCGGTGCTGGGCTTCGACATCGCCTGGGCGGTCGCCGCCGCGGCGGGTCTCGTCGTCGCCCTGCTCGCCGTGTTGATCCACCGCCGCCGCCCGGTTCGTGAGCCGGTGGCTGCCACGACGCCGTAGGCTCAGGCCAGCACGGACTTCGCGGAGTTCCAGAGCACGCCGAGGTTGAGGCGGCTCGGGTAGCGCTCGACCATGGCCTCGTAGAGGGCGATGTGGTCGGCCGCCTTCTCGGCCTCCGCGGCGAAGTCCTCGATGTAGCGCCTGGTCCGGCCGACGAACTCGGGACTGTCCGGGTCGCCGTCGCGCTTGTGCCCGGAAACGACGACGCTGGGCCGCAGCTCCTCGATGATGTCGAGCGCGTCCAGCCAGTGCTGCTTGCCGTCTCCCTTCGATTCGGCGAGGTACAGGTGCACGTCGCCGTACACCGCGTCACCCGCCACGACCAGGTCGAGGAGGGCACGTGCAGGGCGCTGGTGCCGTCGGTGTCGGTTTGGCCCAGCTCGATGGCCCGCAGCTGTTCGCCCTCCAGCTCGATCACGCCGTCGTCCGGCAACGCCTCCGCCGTCACGTGCCGGTCGGAGATCTGGCCGGGGAAGCGCGGGTCCCAGAACCCGTCGAACCAGCGCGGCCCCCACTGGGCGGCGAGGTACTCGACCACGCCCGGCGTGGCGACGAGAGCGGCGCCGGGGAAGCGGTCGAGCACCGCAGGCGCGCCGAAGAAGTGGTCGCCGTGGGCGTGCGTGACGAAGACGGTGGTCACGTTCTTGCCGGTGGCCGCGGCCCAGTCGGCCAGGGCGCGTGACTCCTCGACGGTCATCAGCGGGTCCACGAGGACCGCGTCGCGTTCGCCTGCGATCAGCGTCGACGCGGTCGGCGACCACATGCGTCTGGCCTCGCCCGGCGGCAGGTCGTCGGAGACCGCGGGCTTGGCAGGGGTCACGTAGACCGAGTAGGTCAGAGTGGTCAAAGTCACGACGCCCATCGTCGATCGACGTCCGAGACGCCTACATCGGTCATATGACTTCGTCGGACCCGAGCGTCGATCGCAAGCCCCGGATGACGCTCAACGGCCGGGCCCTCGGCGGATATCCGGAGCGGTGGCGAGTGCGTCCCGTAGCCCTGCGCGCGAGCTGATGCCCAGCTTGGGGAAGGCGCGGTAGAGGTGGGCACCGACCGTCCGGTGGGACAGGAGCAGCTGCTGTGCGATCTGCTTGTTCGACAGGCCGGATGCGGCCAGCATCGCGATCTCGCGTTCCTGCGGGGTGAGGGAGTCTGCTGCGGCCTCGCCGCGGCCGGCCCGGGTCTGCCCGGTGGCCCGGAGTCCGTTCTCGGCGCGGCGTGACCACGGGTGGGCACCCAGGCGCTGGAAGGTTTCCATCGCTGCGGTGAGGTGGCCCCGTGAGGCCGAGGTGGCTCGGGTCCTGCGGAGGTGTTCGCCGAAGGCGAGCTGTGTCCGGGCGACGTCGAACGGCCAACGGTCGATGCCACGGATGGCGAGGGCCTGCTCGAACAGTCCGGTCGCCCGGTCGTCGGTGGCGACGAGGGCTGTCGAACGCGCCACGAGCAGTGCGAGCCGGGGGGAGAGTGCGGCGACGCACGCCTCGTGCATCGCCGCGACGTGCGCTGCGGCTGCGTCCTGGCGGCTGGTTCGCAGCGCGGCCTCCACGAGATCCGCCATCACCCAGAGCGCGTTCGGTGCGTAGGAGGCGAACGAACCGGCGGGGCTGATCGCGCTGGTGTGCCGGTAGGCGCCGTCGAAGTCGCCGCTGCCGAGCGCGGCGAGCCCACGGGCGTGGTGGACGAAGTGCAGCGGTCCCCTCGCCCCTCTCGGGGACGCCCACCGGATGATCTCGTCGGTCCACTCCAGGGTGGCGTCCTGGTCGCCGCGAACGGCTGCGACGAGAGCCTTGTAGTAGTGGAACTGCCACAAGAAGTGCCGGTAGCGGTGGTTGTCGCACAGCTCGAGGGCGTCGTCGGCCAGCTCCATGATCTCGTCCCACCGGCCTGCGGTGAAGCTGCCGGCGCACAGGTGCATGGTCGCGACGAGAGCCTTCATGACGGCGCCGCCCGCGCGCCCTTCGCGGAGGACGCGCCAGGAACTGTCCCGGCAGGGTCCCAGCCGGTCGAGGTAGACGGCGCAGCGGGACGTCCGCACGATCGTTGCCGGGTCGACCTCGGTGTGCAGCCGGGCCACGGCGGCGTCGAGCTCGTCGAGCTCGGCCGCGGTGGCGCGCACCGGGTCGAGGAAAGTGCTGGTCTGCAGGGTGATCAGGGCGGAAACGGACGACGCGAGTCGAGCGACCGCGGCGTGGAACGGAGCCCAGTGTTCGGGAGTCCCGCCCAGCCAGCACAGCAGCGACAGCGCCCAGACTGCTTCCACGAGCTCGGCGTCGTCGGCGGGCTCCTGCGTCGATCGGCTTTCGATGGCCCCCACCAGCAGCGCGTGGGCGGTGTCGATGTCGGTGTCGCCGTTCACGAGCAGGTAAGCGGACGTGGCCGCGGCGTAGAGGGAGCCGGCCTGGTCCGGGCGGGCATCGTGGGCATGGACCAGGCCGGCATCGCGGGCATCCACCAGCAGCTGGGACGCCGTTCCCATCTCGCCGGTCACATCGGCCCCGACGAAGGCCGCCTGGGCCAGCCGCCTTCTCCGGTCCGTGCCGTCGGGACTGAGGTGGGCGGCCCGGAGCAACGCGGAGATGGCGCCCGTGGCGTCCCCGCGCCCGAGGCTGCGATGCGCCGCCTTCTGCAGCAGGCGGGCCACCGTCTCGTCGGGCTTCTCTGCCGCCTCGCCCAGGTGCCACGCCCGGCGCTCGGGCCGGCTCGTCCACAGCTGCGCCAGCGCGAGGTGCGCGTGGCGACGGTCGGCGTCACTCGACATCTCCACGATCGCCGACCGGGTCAGCGGATGCCGGAAATCAAGCCGTCGCATGCGGCCGTCGACGCGTACGAGCCCCGCACGTTCGGCCGCCGCGAGGTGCTCCAGCGCCGCCCGCTCGTCGCCGGTGGCCTGTACGACACGGAGGTCGCCGGTGCCGTCCAGTGCGGCGAGCAGGAGCAGCCTGCGGGTGAGCTCCGTGAGCTGGGAGATGCGGGCGGTGAACAGGGCCTGGAGCCGGCGGTTGAGGGGAAGGACCGGCGGCAGTGCCTGCAGCGCGGCGCCTCGGGGGCCGTTCACTGCGGTGGGTAACTCCACCAGGGCGAGCGGGTTGCCCTGCGCCTCCGCGAGCAGCCGGCGCCGGACCGTGCCGGGCAGCGTGGGGAAGAGGTGGTTCATCAGGCTGTGAGCCGCCTCGTCGTCGAGCGGCCGAAGCTCGTGCTCAGGCAGGCCGCTGTACTCGAAGAAGCCCTCGATGTCGGAGCGAGAGGCCGCCAGGAACCCGATCCGGGAGCCGTCGAGTCGGCGGGCGACGAATCCCAGCACCGCTGCGCTCGGCCGGTCGATCCACTGGGCGTCGTCGACGACCACGAGCACCGGCTGGTCGGCGGCGATCGAGCGCAGGAGCGCGAGCGTGGCGTTCGACAGGACCAGCCGGTCCGGCGCCGCTCCGGTCCTGAGTCCCAGTGCCACGGAGAGCGCGTCGCAGTGCGCGGCACTGAGCCGCCGGGCGAACTCGTCGAACACGGGCAGCAGCGCCTGGTTGAGGCCGGAGAAGCCGACCTCGGCCTCGAACTCGACGCCTGCTGCCCGCAGCACCCGCACCCCGGCCGCCGATGCCACCTCCACCGCGGCCCGGAGGAGCATCGTCTTACCGATTCCGGCATCGCCGACCAGTAACAGCGCGGCGCCCGATGTGGCCGCACTGTCGAGAAAGGAGTCGACAATCGTCAGATCCTTGTTCCGTCCGAATAGCCCGATGCGGGTACTACTTCGAGCCGTATGTCCATTTAGCACCGAGTCCTCCAGGCATCCAACGCGCAGGTAAGTGGCGCGCAGACGTTACCCATGCGCGGAGTAAAGCCAGTGAGAAGTAGCCGGTATACGGTCGCGGAAAGGTGCGAATCTGGATGGTCATGATTCATCAGGAGTAACCGAAGAATGCCCCGAACGTGTAGAGCGCGGGCCCGCGAAGCTGGGTCCGGACGCCCGTCGGTCTCAGCGGATCCAGCGTCACCAGCTCTGGTCGGCGGCCCGGACGAACACCTCGTTGACGGCTACCCGTCGCTTGCTGGTGACGATGTACGCGACGGCGTCGGCGATGTCCTCGGGCTGCAGCTTCTCGATCGCCTGGGCCTGCGCCTCCACACCCGCGCGAAGCTCATCGCGGGTGTGAGAGGCGAGTTCGGTGTCGACGTTGCCGGGCTCGATGACGCTGACCCTCACGCGCAGGGCCTGCATCTCCTGGCGGAGTGCCTCGGTGAACCCGTTCACTCCGAACTTCGTCAGGTTGTAGACCGCTGTGCCCGGGCGGGCGACCCGTCCGCCGGACGAGACGGCGACGCCGGTGAGGAGTCCGACCGCCAGGACGACTGCTGGAGATGACCGACCACGGGGTGGAGACCATCGCCCGGCGGGTCGGGTTCGCCAGCGCGACCACGTTCCGCACCCAGTTCCGCAGCCTCGCCGGGGTCAGTCCACGCACCTACCGAGCCACCTTCCGGGCACGCGCCTGATCCAGCACGCAGGGGTCTGCCCGGTCTGTCGGGTTCCGGGCAATCGCCCGACCGCACCGACGTAGACTCCGCCGCCATGCCCACGTCGAACGGCGCCCGCAGCGTCCGTTCGGCGTCGTTCGCGGCATGTGCCGTGGGCCTCGCCCTCGGTGCGCACGTCACAGCGGGCGGCGAGGCACCCGCCATCACGCTTCTCCTGCTCCTGGGCATCCTCGTCGAGGCAGCCTCGTCGACGTTCGCCCGCAGGCCACGGGGCGCGATGGCCACGGCCGTCGCACTGCTCTCGGCTCAGGTGGTGCTGCACGGCTCGTTCGTGATCGCCGACCCGGCCCATGCCGCGCACGTGAGCCATCTCCCCTCGCCGCCGATGCTCGTCGCGCACGGGCTGGCGGCCGTCGTCCTCGCGGTTCTCCTCGTCCGCGGCGAGCAACTGATCACGCGCGTCGCCCGGGTGCTCGTGCCGGTGGCGCTGCTGCGGCCGTTCCGGCCCCTGCCGGCGCGGCGGCTCGTGATCGTCCCTCCTGATGACGTTCCCCGGTCGCGTCTCGCGGTGACGCTGCACGACCTCAGCAGGCGCGGGCCGCCGGATCGCTGTCTCGCGACGCAACCCTGACCGGATCTCCTGTCCCCGGTCGGGCGCGCCGCGACGCGTTTCGCCGGCCGGGCGTGGTCGCCCGGCCGAATCCAGGCACCGGATCCGAGGGAACTCACATGCTTGTTTTCGCACGTCCACGTCGCGGCCCGCTCCTGTTGGTCACGATTGCCTGCGCCATCGGGATCGCGGGGTGCGGCGGTGGCGACCCGGCACCCGCAGCCGGCGCCGCGCCCGCATCCGCTGCGGCCCCCACAGCCCCGGCGCCGGCCCTCACAGTCGGCGACCCGTGGGTCAAGACCGCCGAGTCGGGGATGACGGCGGCGTTCGGCACGTTCAGCACGACCGGGTCCACACCGGTGACCATCCTGTCCGCGGCGACCTCGGCCTCGCCGCGCACGGAACTGCACGAGGTCGTCGTCGGTGACGACGGTGCGATGACGATGCGGCCCAAGGGCGGTGGATTCGTCGTCGAGCCCGGCACGCCGCACGTGCTCGCCCCCGGAGGCGACCACATCATGATCATGGATCTGGTGTCGCCGATCCGCCCCGGTGACCAGGTCGACGTCACGCTCTCCCTGTCCGACGGTTCGACGACCCGGTTCGCGGCGCTGGCGAAGGAGACCAGCGGCGGGGAGGAGAACTACGACGACGGCGCCGGCGCCATGCACATGTCGGACGGGCAGGGCGGATGAGCGAGCAGGGTCCCTCGCTTCGTCGGCGGGCCCTGCTGCTGGGAGGTGCTGCCGTCGCTGTGGGCGGCGGCACCGCAGCGGCGCTCGTGGCCCGGGACGACGACCGGGAGGTCGGGCCGCTCGCGGTGGCGCCGGTGGGTGCGGAGACCGTTCCGTTCCACGGTGTCCACCAACCCGGCATCGAGACCCTTCCGGCTCAGGCGCATGCCGTCTTCCTCGGGTTCGATCTGAACCCCGGAAGCGGGCCCGCCGAGGTAGGGCGGTTGATGCGGTTGCTCAGTGATGACGCCGCACGGCTGATGAGCGGGCGTGCTCCGCTCGCGGCCGAGGACCAGGAGCTTCCGGCGCTGCCCTCACGGCTGACGGTGACGTTCGGGTTCGGCCCGGGGCTGTTCGATGCGATCGGTCGTGCGGGGGAGTGCCCCGCCGTCGTCCGGGAGCTACCCGCGTTTCCGACCGACCGGCTCGACCCGCGATGGTCGGGCGGCGACCTGCTCCTGCAAGTCTGCTCCGACGATCCGGTGCCGCTGTCCTACGCGGTTCGCCGGCTGGTCAGAGACGCGCGGAGCATCGCCTCGGTGCGCTGGATCCAGAGCGGGTTCAACCCCGCCCGGGGGTCGGAGCCGGCAGGCGCAACGCCGCGCAACCTCTTCGGCCAGCGGGACGGCTCGGCCAATCCCGCCCCCGGCTCCACCGAGCTGGCCGAGACCGTCTGGGTGCGCGACGGCCCGTCGTGGTTGGTCGGCGGCAGCATGCTGGTGCTGCGGCGGATACGGATGGATCTGGACATCTGGGACGACTTCGGCCGGGTGGGGAAGGAGATGGCGGTCGCCCGCCGGCTCGACACCGGCGGTCCGGTTACCGGGGGCAGTGAGTTCGACGACGTGGATCCGCGGGCAGTGGACGAGCGCGGGATGCCGATCGTGGCGGCGAGTGCCCACGGCGTCCGGGCGAAGGCGCGTACTCCGGCCGAGCGGATGCTGCGGCGTGGCTACAGCTACGACGACGGGCCCACTCCGGACGGCGCGACCGACGCAGGTCAGCTGTTCGCCGCCTACCAGGCGGACGCGGCCACCGCGTTCGTGCCGGTACAGGCCCGTCTCGCCGAGTCCGACGTGATGAACCTGTGGATCACCCATGTCGGGTCGGCAGCCTTCGTCATCCCGCCGGGATGCGCGGACGGCGGGTTCGTCGGGCGGGACCTCCTCGGAACGTGATCGCCGACCAGCGGACCACGGCCCGGAGGTAGCTGAGGTCCCGGCCACGTTGATGGGCGGTTCCCCTTCGCCGGGGAGCCGCCCATCACTCGGCGATGTCGCCGGTCTCCCACTGCGGGGCAGGTAGATGTACCAGCACCAGTGCGAATGCGGCGAGGATGGTGTTCTGCAGAGCCGGCTGCAGGCCGTTCCACTGCGTGGACTGCCACATCGCAAACCACTCGCCGCCGATCACGATGAAGCCGCCCGTGAACAGCGTAACGATCATGAGGAGGCCGACCGTGGTGGTTCGGCGTACCCGGTCGAAGCCGGGGCTGCCGCGGAACGCCATCAGCCACTGCACAACGGCGCGGGCCAGGACGACCGTGGTGAGCCCCTCCCAGACGATCACGCCGATGTAGACCGCTACCTGCAGCGCGGGGTTCGTGATCGCCCGGTAGGCCAGGGCAGAATCATGGAAGGTCGTGTCCATTGCGAGAACGTGCCGGACGAACTCGAGATTGGTGCCGAAATCGGTGATATTGCCGAAGAGGACGAGCAACATGTACAGGGCCAGCACGAATGTCATCAGCGCGGCGGCCGTGGGGAGTGTGCCGAGTGCCCCCAACCGAATGCGACGAGAAGAACGAGTCGCGACATCGCCCACCAGAACGCCCCCTGATTGCCCGCAATCGATTGTTCCCCTCCTCGTCACCGTAACCCGGCCGGTCGTCAAGGATTTCTCCCGAGCGGCGAGGTGAGTGGCGATGCCGGACCTACACGATCGAAGCGCGGAACTGGTAGCGATCGCCCCGGTACGCCTGGTCCGTTAGTTCCAGCGGGTGGCCGTGCTGGCTGTAGGTGAGCTGGCGCGCCATCAGGACGGGGACGGGGGTTCCTTCGAGTTCCAGGACGCGACGTTCCTGCCGGTTGGGGGATCGCGCCTCCACCGCGTACTCGGCGCGGCGGGGGATCTGCGGCGGGTCCGCGGTCAGGAGCGTCGCGTACAGCGATGCCTGGGTGAAGTCGGTGTCGGGCAGCGCCGGACAGAGGGCGAGTGGCAGCCGGTTGTGCTCGAGCACGACGATCATGCCGTTGAGGAAGCGCAGTCGCCGCATCTCGAACAGATTCTCGCCGGGAGCTATCCGCAGCCGCTGCGCCTCTTGCACCGTGCAGGCCCGGACTCGCGACATCAGCACCTTGGCGCTGGTGGGAATGCGGTTCTTACGGGCGTAGTCGGCGAACCCTTCGACGTGTGCGGTGGCGCTCGCCGTCGTCACGTCACCGGCGACGAACCAGCCGCGGGAGGCCGTGGCCTGCACCGCGCCACGCTCGGCGAGCAGTGCCAACGCAGAGCGCAGCGTCACCCGGGAGACGTGGTAGCGGTCGGTGAGAACCCGCTCCGACGGGAGGCGGTCGCCGCTGCGGGCACCGCCGGCCCGCAGGTCGTCCCACAACTGCCCGGCAACGCGTTGGTAGAGCGGGATCGAGTCCGGGTCGAGGGCTCCGCGGGGGAGGTCCAGTGCGCGGAGGCCGCGATGCGCGCTCGTCATACCAGTATGGTACCGGTCTAGGTTTCGTTGCAGACCGCTCCGTGCGTACATAGCGTCCCGCGGCATGTTTGATCAGCCCACTCCGGGCTCCCTCCGGCCCGCGCAGATGCTCCGTGACCGGCTGATCCGGAACCGCACCGGCGAGCCGGTCGGGGTGACGTCCGTCTGCTCGGCGCACCCGTTGGTGATCGAGGCGGCCGCCCTGCAGGCGGCGGACGACGGCGGTCTGCTGCTGGTCGAGGCGACGTCCAATCAGGTGGACCAGTACGGCGGCTACACCGGCATGCGACCCGCCGACTTCGCCGCGCTCGTACGCCGGACCGCCGAGCGGGTGGCCCTCCCGCTGGGCCGGGTCGTGCTCGGCGGTGATCATCTGGGCCCGAACCGGTGGCGTGACCTGGGACCGGACGAGGCGATGGAACGCGCGGAGGCGCTCGTCGCCGCGTACGTCCGGGCGGGATACGTCAAGATCCACCTGGACTGCAGCATGGCGTGCGCCGGCGACCCGGTCCCACTGCCCGGCGCCCTCGTGGCGGAGCGTGCCGCCCGGCTGGCTCGCGTCGCCGAGAAGGCCGCCGCCGAACGGGAGCAGCCGACGGAACTCGTCTACGTGATCGGCACCGAGGTTCCCGTCCCCGGCGGCGCGCCGGAGACCATCGACGCGCTCGCCCCCACCACCCCCGAGTCCGCACGCGCGACCGTGGCCGAGCATCAGGCGGCGTTCACCGAGGCCGGTGTCGCGACGGCGTGGGAGCAGGTGGTCGCGCTCGTGGTCCAGCCGGGCGTCGAGTTCGACCACGTCCGGGTCGTCGACTACGAGCGCGCCGTGGCTCGGCAGCTGAGCAGCGTCATCGCCGAGCTCCCGGGTCTCGTGTTCGAGGCGCACTCCACCGACTACCAGACGCGGACCGCACTGGCCGAGCTCGTGCGCGACAGCTGGGCGGTGCTCAAGGTGGGGCCGGGCCTGACGTTCGCGTTGCGGGAGGCGCTGTTCGGGCTGACGGCGATCGAGGACGAGCTGGTCGCCGAGGCGGACCGGTCGGGTCTCGGGGCCGCCATCGAGGCCGCGATGCTGACCGACCCGACGTGGTGGACCGGCTACTACGAGGGCGATCCCGACCAGCAGCGGCTGGCGCGCCGCTACAGCTACAGCGACCGGTCCCGCTACTACTGGCCCGACCCGACCGTGACCTTGGCGGTGGAGCGGCTGTTCCGCAACCTCGACGCGACCGGCATCCCGATGCCCATGCTCAGTCAGTACCTGCCGGAGCAGTACCGCCGCGTGCGTCTCGGCGAGCTGCCCGCCGAGCCCCGTGCGCTCGTCATCGACCACGTCCGCGACGTGCTGCGCGACTACGCGTACGCCTGCGGGGAGGAGGAACCCGCCGTATGACCGGCCAGCACCACGCCGCCTCCGACGCGGCAGATCTGTGGACCGGACGGGAGATCGCCCAGCAGCCGGCCGCCTGGCGCGAGCTCGCCGGTTCCCTCGGCGCCCGCCGACAGGCGATCGAGGCCTTCCTGGCGCCGCTGCTCGCCCGCGACGACCTCCGGATCGTGCTCACCGGGGCCGGCACGTCGGCGTTCGCGGGCCAGATACTCGCACCCGGCCTGACGCGGACGCTCCGCCGCCGGGTGGACGCGGTCGCCACGACCGACCTGGTGAGCAACCCGCGTGACCATTTCGCCGAGGACCTACCCACGCTGCTGGTCTCGTTCGCCCGCTCCGGGGACAGCCCCGAGTCCCTCGCCGCGGTCCGGCTCGCCGACACGATCCTGACCGACTGCCGGCATCTCGTCCTGACCTGCAACCCGGAGGGCGGGCTGTACCGGACCCTGAGCGAGCCGGCGCAGCAGCGGACGGGTCGGAGCCTGGCGTTGCTGATGCCTCCGGGCACCAACGACCAGGGATTCGCGATGACCTCGAGCGTCACCAGCATGATGCTCGCCGCCCTCATGGCCCTCGGAGGCTGCCGCGACGTCAACCAGCTGGCGGACGCGGCCGCCGCCGCTCTGCCGGACCTGGAGAAGCGGGCACGCGCCCTGGCCGAGGAGCGCTCGGACCGGTTCGTCTACCTCGGCAGTGGCCCGCTCACGGGATTGGCCCGCGAGTCCGCACTGAAGCTGCTCGAGCTGACCGCCGGCCGCGTCGTGAGCTACTTCGACTCGTCCCTGGGGTTCCGGCACGGGCCCAAGTCGGTGCTCACCGGGACGACGGTCGTGCTCGTGTACCTGTCCAATGACCCGTACACCCGCCGATACGACCTCGACATCGTCCGGGAGCTCCGCACCACGCTTCCCGAAGAACGCGTGATCTCCATCGGCTGCCGTGACACCGCCGAGGAGGAGACCTGGTCGTTCCCTGCACTGGGCCACCTCGCCGACGCCACCGTCGCGCCGGTGCTCCTGCTGGCCGCACAACACGTGGCACTGGCGCAGTCGCGGGCGCTGGGTCTCGATCCTGACAACCCATTCCCGTCCCGCGAGGTCAACCGGGTCGTGAACGGAGTCACCATCCATGCGCTCGACCAGTGACACGATGCCGTCGTCCACCGGCGCCGATGTGTTCCTAGGCGTCGACGGTGGCGGCACCAAGACCGTCTTCGCGCTGCTGGACAGCGCCGGCAGGCTCCTCGCCACGGCCCTGGCGCCCAGCTGCTACTACTTCGGGCAGAGCATCGACCTCGTCGAGGACGTGATCCGCAGCGGCGTCACGTCCGTCTGCGACGAGGCCGCCCTCACGACCGAGCGGATCACCTACGCGTTCATCGCGCTCCCCGGTTACGGCGAGGTCAGCAGCGACATCGCGACGTTGAACGCGATCCCTGCCCGGGTGCTCGGCCATCGGCGGTACGGCTGCGACAACGACATGGTCGCCGGCTGGGCGGGGTCGTTGGGGGCCACGGACGGCGTCAACGTGATCGCCGGCACCGGGTCCATGACCTACGGCGAACACGACGGGCGAAAGCTGCGCGTCGGCGGTTGGGGCGAGCTGTTCGACGACGAGGGGTCGGCCTACTGGATCGCGATCCGCGCGCTGAGCGCGTTCGCGAAGATGTCCGACGGGCGGCTGGCCGGCGGCCCGTTGCGCGAGCGGCTGGTCTCCCACCTGCGGCTCGCCGCCGACCTGGATCTCGTCGATGTGGTGGTGAACCGCTGGCGGGGCGACCGGGCGAAGGTCGCGTCCCTCGCGCCCGTGGTCACCGTGGCTGCCGGCGACGGCGACGAGGTCTGCGTGGAGATCCTCCACGAGGCCGGTCGGGCGCTGGCCGATCTGGTCACGGTCACCATCGCCCGGCTCGACTACGCACCCGGCGACGTCGTGCCCGTGTCGTGGTCGGGTGGCGTGTTCGCGTCCGACGAGGTCCGCACCGCGTTCCGCGGGCACCTCACCGATGCGTCGGTCGACATGCGCGAGCCGCTCCTGCCCCCGGTCCTCGGAGCCGCGCTGTACGCGGCACGGCTGGCCGGCCGGCCGTTGAGCCCCGCGGTCGTCCACGGGCTGCATTCGTACGCAAGCACCGTGCCCCAACGAGGAGGCAGTGATGAGTGACCGTGCATCCACGTCGAGCGGAACCGCCCGCGTCGGCAGCACCCGGTGGATCCCTTACGCCGGGCTGCTGGTGCTGTTCTGGGGGGTGTGGGGAGCGTTCTCCGGCGCCCCGACGTCGTTGTACGGCTACCCCAACGAGATGGTGTACATCCTCTGGGCGTTCACCATGATCATTCCGGCGTACTTCGCCATGCGCGGCCGTACGTTCGACCGGAGGCCCGTCGCCGCCGGCTACGGCCTCATCGTCGGGCTCACGGGCGCAGGCGGCCAACTGGTGCTGTTCAAGGCACTCACCATCGGACCGGCCTACCTGATCTTCCCGCTCATCTCGATCTCCCCGGCCATCACCGTGCTGATGGCGGTGGTCATCCTGCGCGAACGGATCCGGGGACTGGCCACCATCGGGGTCGTCGCCGCACTGGGGTCCATCGTCCTGTTCAGCGTCACCAGCGGGTCCGGCGATGCTGCCAGTGGCCCGTGGCTGATCCTGGCCCTGATCGTCATGGTCGCCTGGGGTGTGCAGGCCTACTACATGAAGAAGGCCGCCAACGCCGGTGTGAACGACGCGACGACGTTCGCCTGGATGACGATCAGCGGCCTGCTCCTCGTTCCGGTCGCCTGGATCATGATGGGCGACTTCCCCACCAACGCTCCGTGGCAGGCGCCCGCCCTGACGCTGGGCACCCAACTGCTCAATGCCGTCGGCGCGCTGTTCCTCGTCATGGCGCTGTCCCGGGGCAAGGCGACCATCGTCGCGCCGGTGACGAACGCGCTTGCCCCCGTGCTCACGAGCGTGCTCTCGCTCATCGTCTACCGGACCACGCCGTCCATCTACGGCCTCATCGGCATCGTCCTGGCCATCGGCGGCTCCACGCTCATGGTCTACGCCGACGAGTCGACCGGTGACAACTCGCCGGCGGAGTCTCCGGCCGTCCCGACTTAGGCGTCAATACTGGCCGATCGTGCTACTTTCTGGCCGTGCGGTCAGAAAACAGGGCGGGCGGCCAGAAGACGGCATCCTTCATCGAGGAGGCCCGCCGCGCGCAGATCATCGAGTGCGCCGTCGAGACCTTCGCGGAGCTGGGCTTCGTGGCCACCTCCCTGGCGCGCATCGCCGAGCGCGCCGGCATCAGCAAGGGCGTGATCTCCTACCACTTCGCCGGCAAGGCCGAGCTGATGGACCAGATCGTCGAGCAGGTCTACCGCGAGATCACCGAGTTCGTCCTGCTGCGCATGGAGAAGGAGACCACCGCGACCGGTGCGCTGCGGGCGAACATCCGCGCGGTCGCCGCGTACATGCGGGGCCACCCCGCCCATCTGCTCGCTCTCGGGGAGATCTTCAAGAACGTCCGTACCGCCGACGGCAAGCGGCGCTACGGCACCGCCTTCAACGAGCCGGTCTACGAAGCGCGGGCGGAGATGTTCCGCCAGGGCCAGCAGTCCGGCGAGCTCCGCTCCTTCGACGCCCGCGTCATGGCCATCACCGTGCAAGCCGCGATCGACGAGATGTTCGCCTACTGGGTGACCTACCCCGACCACGACCTGGAAGCGCACGCGGACGAACTGGCCGACCTGTTCGAGCACGCCATTCGAGCGGAACGTCCTGGGGGAGAAGACCGATGACCCGACCCGTCAAGGATCCGACCACCACCACCACCACCACCCCGCGGCTCCTCTACGTCGACAACCTGCGCACCGCTCTGACGGTGCTCGTCGTGATCCACCACGCCGCGCTCGGATACAGCAACGTCTCGGGCTGGTACTACGTGGAGCCGCCGACCGACTCCTCTGCGACGCTCCTGGACGTCCTGCTGGTGCTCAACCAGGCGTTCTTCATGGGCGCCTTCTTCCTCATCTCGGCGCTGTTCGTGCCGGGCTCCTACGACCGCAAGGGCGACCGGCGCTTCCTCGGGGAACGGCTGCTGCGCCTCGGTGTCCCGCTCGTGTTCTGGCTGCTGGTGCTCCGTCCCCTGGTGACCGTCGGCCGCTACGCCGAGGCGAGAGACGCCGCCGTCCAGCACGGGACCGACCTGCCCTATTGGCAGTTCTACCTCCTCTCGTTCAACCCGGGGCCGATGTGGTTCGTCGGGGTGCTGCTCGTGTTCAGCGCGCTCTACGTGGTCCGGCGGCGCCTGGCCGGCGAGGGCCGGGATGAATCCGGTTCGGTTACGGGCCGGGCGCCCGGCGCCGTCGCGATCATCGGGTTCACCATCGGGCTGGCTCTCGTGACCTACCTGTGGCGCATCGTGGTGCCGATGGACTTCCGGCTCCCCGTCATGCCCACACCCGCCTACCTGCCGCAGTACGCGGCGCTGTTCGTCGTCGGGTTGATCGCGACCAGGCGCGGCTGGGCGGCGGGCCTCTCCCGCGCGGCAGGTCGAGCCGGGTTCGCCGCCGCCGTCGTCGCCGCCGTGGCGATCGTCCTCGTCCTGGTCTCCGCCGGAGACGCGATTCTGGGTCACGGCACCTGGCCGTCCCTGGTGATGGCGATCTGCGAGCAGGCGCTCGCCGTCGGCCTCGTCCTGGGCCTTCTCGTGCTGTTCCGGGAGCGCCTCGACCAGCAGGGACGCGGCCGCCGGTTCCTGTCGGCGCACGCCTACACCGTCTACGTCATCCACCCGGTCGTGCTGGTCGCCCTGGGCTACGCCCTCAGCGACGCGCAGGCGCCTGCCGTGGCGAAGTTCGCACTCCTGGCGGTCCTCGCCCTGCCGCTGTGCTGGGTGGTGGCGTTCGGGGTACGTGCTCTGCCGGGCGCCCGCACGGTGCTCTAGCCGGCTCCGCACCACGCCGCATTGATCACAGCGCGCACTCCTGGCCGCTTCGATTGGCTACTGTCCGCCGTCGGTAAGGGCAGGTTAAGCAAACATGATCGAGGGAGAGTCGTCAGATGCGGCGAGTCCATGGTGCGATGGGTGCGGTACTCGCGGTACTCGTCCTGGCGGGGTGCGGGAGCGGAGACCCCGCCGACTCCGCGGGAGCAGCGGACACCGCGACGGAAGCGGCCGCACCCGCCGCGGCGGCAGACGCCCCGCCCGGCCCGGTGGCGATCCCGGGAGGGATGGGTGCGCCCGAGGGAGACGGAGTGTTCCCCCGGACGATGCGCCACTTCGGAGGGACGACCACGATCAGCTCCGCGCCGCAGCGAGTGGTGGTGATCGCCACCGGGCAGACCGACGCGGCGCTCACACTCGGCGTCGTGCCGGTCGGCGTGGCCTTCGGCGACGATGCCGACCTGATCCCGCAGTACGTGAAGGACGCGTTCCCGCAGTACGCCGGTCAGCTCGCCACCGTGGCCTCCGTCGGGTCCCGGCAGAGCCCCAACCTGGAGACGATCGCCGCGCTGCGTCCTGATCTCATCCTCGCGAACTCCGTCGCGGCGCAGGACATCTACCCGAAGCTGTCCGGGATCGCGCCGACCGTGCTCGTGCAGGGGACCGGCGTCAACTGGAAGCAGGACTTCCTGATGCTGGCCGACAGCCTCGGCATGCAGGGCAAGGCCCAGGCCTACATCGACAGCTTCGACGCCGACGCGGCCGCTCTGGGCGCGTCGGTCGATGACGAGACGATCTCGTTCGTGCGGATCACCGCCGACCGCACCCGCATCTTCGGGGTCGCCTCGTTCCCGGGGTTCATCGCGTGGGACGCGCGCCTCGCCCGCCCGGCGCCGCAGCGGTTCGACAAGACCTCCCAGGACCTCTCGGGGGAGGAGCTGCGTCTCGCCGACGGTGACTGGGTCTTCTACTCCGTGCAGGGCGCGACCAGCACGGCGGCGGCGGCCGAGACGGCGTCGACGTCGAGCCCGCTCTGGCAGTCGCTCACGGCGGTCGAGGACGGCCGCGCCGTTCTCGTCGACGACGACCCGTGGTACCTCAACGCCGGGCCGACCGCGGCTCGACTGGTCCTCACCGAGCTGCGCACGTCGCTCACCTCCTGAGCGGGCCCGGTGCCCGCGCCCGTCACCGGGCACGTTCGGGATGCGGGTGGTCGTGCACCTCGTCGATGTCCCACGCGGGGAGCGGGTCGTGCAACCGGCGCCAGGCCCGCGGGCCGGCGGCGAGCTCGGCGTCGGTCAGCAGGGCGGGGTCGAGGCGGCGGCGCGGTTCGTCGGGGTCCAGTCCCACGCCGATGAACACGAGCTCCTGGCCGGGGCTCGCGTCGGTGGCATCGAGCAGCTGGCCGGGCTCCAGGACGAGGTTGGGGCCTGCCTGTGACCACACGGAGAGCACGTCGGGGCGGCTGGCAATGTGGCAGAAGCCCTTGCTGCGGAGCACGCCGTGCCAGTTGTCGAGGGCCGCGACCAGCCGGCCGGGGTGAAAGGGGCGCGCGGCTCGGTAGACGACGGAGGAGATGCCGTACTCCTCGGTCTCGGGCGTGTGGCTGCCGGCCAGCTCCGCCGCCCAGCCCGGCGCCTGCGCCGCGGTGACCGGGTCGTAGCGGCGGGTCTCGAGCACCTCGGCGAGGTCGACCACGCCCTGGTGGGCGTGCAGGAGCCGGGCAGCGGGGTTGAGCTTGCGCAGCACGGACTCGACGGTGCCCAGCCCGGCGGGGGAGACGAGGTCGGTCTTGTTGAGCACCAGCACGTCGGCGAACTCGACCTGGTCGACGAGCAGGTCCGAGACGCTGCGCTCGTCGCCGTCGGCGGCTTCGAGGCCGCGCTCGGCCAGCAGGTCGCCGCGGACGAGCTCGGCGAGGAACCCGGCGGCGTCGACGACGGTGACCATCGTGTCGAGCCGGGCGTGGTCGGACAGGCTGGTGCCGTCCTCGAACGTCCAGTCGAACGTGGCCGCCACCGGCATCGGCTCGGAGATGCCGCTGGACTCGATGAGGATGGTGTCGAAGCGCCCGCCGCGGGCCAGCTCGCCCACGGTGTCGAGCAGGTCCTCGCGCAGGGTGCAGCAGATGCAGCCGTTGGTCAGCTCCACCAGCTTCTCCTCGGTGCGATCCAGGCTGCCCTGGCCGGCGACGAGGGCGGCGTCGATGTTGACCTCGCTCATGTCGTTGACGATCACCGCGACCTTGCGACCCTCCCTGTTGCCCAGCACGTGGTTGAGCAGCGTGGTCTTGCCTGCTCCGAGGAAGCCGGAGAGCACGGTGACGGGGACACGGGTGGTGGGAGCCATAGACTAATGATAATCATTGTCAACAGCAGGATCAGTCCCGGTGTGGTGCGAGCGTCCAGGTGACCGCTTCGGTGGGCTGGTAGCAGCACCGTGTTCCGGTACGGACGGAGCGGTCCAGGTGCCCGCCGAGCTCGGGATGGACGAGCCCGATCCGGCGGATGGCGTCGCGGATCCGCGCGGTCACGGCCTTGCGGGCCCGTTCCGTGGTGCTCGAGCCGAGCGCGCGTGGACGGCCGGCGAGCCCGGCGGCCCGGCGCAGCTCGGAGAGCAGCGCCATGCGTTGCAGCTCCAGTTCCTGCACGCGGCCGAGGTCGTTGTCGTCCCTGGTGAGCTGGAGATCGCGGTCGATCTCGGCGAGCCGGTGGCGATAGGAGGTGCGTGCCCGGGGATCGAGCAGGTCGCCGTCGTTGTGGTCACCGGTGGTGGCCCCGGCCAGTTCGATCACGTGCACGCCGGCTCCGGGGCGGGCGAGCAGCACCGCCAGATCGGCCAGGCCCTTGATGTCGGGAAGGTGAGCGGTGCTGTCGCGGTACCGGATCCGCCACAGCTCGCCGTCGCGGAGCAGCTCCGCGACGCCGGACCCGTGCGGGGTCACGCATCCCACGGAGGGGGCGAGGCGTGCGGCAACACCGTGCAGACCGTGCTCCGCCGCCAGCGCGGCAGCGCGTTCGGCGTGCTCAGCGGAGGCGGTGAGCCTGGCCAGCTCCAGGCAGGTCTCGGCCTCCCACGGGCGCGCGCCGAGCCGCCGATGCACAGCCAGGGCCTGCCGCAGGCGGCGCTCGGCATCGGCCCGCCGACCGAGTGCGCCGGAGAGCACCCCGGCCCAGTGGGCGTTGCTGCCCATGAAGCAGACCAGCGCGCCGTTGACGCCGCAGCTGCCGGTCACCGGCTCCAGCTCCGCCAGCAGCTGGGCGCAGACCTCGTGGTCGCGCAGGCCGATCGCCGCGGTGGTCATCGACCCGACGAACACCGACCAGAGGTAGGACCGGTCGGCACGCCAGGTGTTCAGAGCGAGGACGGTGTCGAGGGCGCGGCGGGCGGCCTCGAGGTCTGCCTCGTCACCGGCCAGCACGAGGAACCCGGCAGCCACCGCATGCGCGTGCGAGGGCACGCCGACCCACCAGCGGACGGCCTCGGCGGCAGTGGCCCGCAGCCGCTCAGGGTCACCACGGGCTCGGACCAGCCCCAGCAGCTGGGACATGTGCACGTTGCCGGCGTCGGGTTCGGCGATGCGCTCGCCGAGCGCGTTCGCGTCACGGACGAGGTTCTCGGCGTCGTCGACGCGGCCATCGATGAGAGCGAGTGCGCCGCGACGGGTCGCCACCAGGTAGTCGTGGTGGGGTTGGCGCAGCTGCTCGGCCGCGTACAGGTACTGGGCCAGCGCCGAGCGGAACGCGGCCGAGCCTTCCTCCAGCAGCGCGTTGGCGGTGAGCAGCAGCCCGTCTGCGTGCCGCTCGGCGTCCCCGGCGCGTTCGGCGAGCTGCGTGATCTCCCGGGCGATGCCGACCCGCTGCGCCGCGCGGCCCGGCGTCCACAGCACGTCGTGGCGGGCGAGCAGACAGGAGTGGAGGGTCTCCGGGTCGTCGATCCCGCGGGCCAGGTCGATCGCTTCCTCGGACAGCGGCCCCGCCCGCGGCCGCTGTTCGGGCACCGAGTGGTGCAGCTCGCGCGCCAGGCCGGCAAGGAGCTGCGCCTCCAGCGCGGTGCCGGTGCCGCGCGACGCGGCGAGCGCGCCCTCCAGTTCGGCGATGACGGCGTCGCGGGGCATCGCGAAGCGCGCACCGAGCCGCTGGACGCCGAGCGCGACCCGACCCAGCCGCTCCCCGTCACCGAGCGCGGTGGCCCGTTGCCACGCGTCGTCGAGCAGCGCTCGGGCGCGGGTCGGATCTCCGGCCCGCGCCTGGGCGTCGGCCTCCTCGACCAGCAGGTCGACGAGGACCGGACCGGCGCCCACGCCGGCGTCCTCCACCGCGCGCCGGGCGCGGGCGAGGTGGCCGGCCGCCTCGCCGAACGCGAGCCTGCGGCGTTCGACGTCGGCAGCCGCGCGGGCCCAGCGGACCGCGCGCGCCCCACCCTCGACCGGAGCCGCCGCGGCACAGTGGCGGGCGAGGTCGGCCGCGAGCACGGCGGCGCCGCGCTCGTGCCGGTGTTCGAGGGCATCGGCGATGCGGCCGTGCAGGTGGAGCCGCCGCTCGACCGCGATCCCGGCGACGATGCTCTCCCGGAACAGGTCGTGCGCGATCCGGCTCCGCGTGGGCATGTGGTCACGCGCGAGCACCCCGGACGCCACCCCTTCCTCACACAGGGCCGCCACGGTCGCCTGGTCGACGCCGCAGACCGCGCCGAGCACGTCGGGCAGCAGGTCGGTGCCGGCCACCGCAGCCGTCTCGACCATCGCCACAGCCCCGGCGGACAGCCGTGCCGTCCGGCGCGCCACCACTTCGCGCACCGCCGCCGGAACCTCACCGGCCGACCCTGCGGGGTCCGCGAGCAGCTCGGTCAGCTGCTGGGCCAGGAACGGGTGCCCACCGGTGCGGCGATGCACCTCGTCGGCCCAGCGCTGCGCCCCCGCGCCGTCCACCGTGGCCGTCACCAGCTCGAACACCTCGTCCCGCGACAAGCCGCGCAACGCCAGGAGCTCGCTGTGCGCGGCGAGCTCGTCCAGCACCCCGGCCGCGGTCGCGTCCAGCTCGTCGTCCCGGTACGCGCCGATGATCACCAGCGGGATCGGGCGGTAGGGCCGAACAAGAAACCGCAGCAGCGCGAGTGACGAGGCATCGGCCCACTGCAGGTCGTCCAGCACGAGGAGTGCCGGACCCTGCCTGGCCAACCCTTCGACGAACCGGGCGACCGCGTCGAACAGCCGCAGCCTCGCCGCATCCGTGTCCGGCTGGTCGTCCGGACGGGGCCCGGGCCCGGCCGGTGCCAGCTCGGGTAGCACCCGCGCCAGCTCCGCGGTGTCGGCGGCGGTGAGCGCGGCGGCTGCGGGTCCGAACGAGCTCGACAGGCTGCGCAGCGCGGTCGTCCACGGCCACATGGCCGGCGTGCGTTCGGCATCCGCGCACGTCCCCCAGCCGACCGGCAACCCTGCGCGCAGCACCGCCTCGCCGACCAGCGTGGTCTTGCCGATGCCTGCCGGCCCGCTGACCAGGACCAGGCGGGCCCGGCCCCGTGACGCGTCCGCGACGGTCGCGAGCACACGGGACAACGGTCTGGTGCGGCCGACGAAGGCCATGGCGAGATTGTGCACCGCACCTGCCACTCCGGACAGCACCGCGGACGGCCCGCGAACCGCGTGGCGGAACCTGGCGGGTGCGTCCCCGGAACTGGCGCCTCCCTGGTGAGGCACCCGTCGACCACCACGGAGATCGCCATGACTGTCACGTTCGACCCGATCCGCTACAAGAACACCACCCGGGCGCAGTGGGAGGAGGCCGCCGCGGCCTGGCACAGGTGGGGCCCGACGATCGAGGACTGGCTCGGCGAGGCGACGGCGCTGATGCTGGACGCGACCGGCGTCCGGACCGGCAGCACCGTGCTCGACGTCGCTGCAGGCGCCGGGGGCCAGACGCTGGCCGCAGCGCGCCGGGTGGGCCCGGCCGGGCACGTCCTCGCCACCGACATCTCGCCCGCGATCCTCGCCCACGCCGCGTCCGAAGCGGCCGCCGCCGGGCTCACGAACGTGCGGACCAGGGAGCTCGACGGCGAGCGGCTCGACGTCGACGCGGCCGCGTTCGACGCCGTGATCTCGCGCCTCGGCCTGATCTACCTGCCCGACCAGGCGGGAGCGCTGGCCGCGCAGTACCGCGCACTGCGACCTGGGGGCCGGGTTGGCGCGATCGTCTACTCGACCGCCGAGCGCAACGCCTTCTTCGCCGCCCCCGTGTCGATCATCCGGAGACGCGCGAGCCTGCCCCCACCTGCGGCCGGGCAGCCTGGACCGTTCAGTCTCGGTGGCCAGGGCGTGCTCGCCGAGATGCTGCGCCGCACCGGCTTCCGCGACGTCGGGACGCAGACCGTCGGGGCGCCACTCCGGATGCCCACGGCCGTGGAGTGCGTCCGGTTCGAACGCGAGTCCTTCGGCGCGCTGCACCAGATGCTCGCCGGCCTCGCACCCGAGGACCGCGAGGCAGCCTGGCAGGAGATCGGTGCCGAGCTGGAGCGGTTCGAGGGGCCCTCCGGGTTCACCGGCCCCTGCGAGCTGATCGTGGCCTGGGGCGTCAAGTGACCAGGGCCGCCGTGTCGCCGTAGACGACCGTGCTACGTCCTTTCACTACCGGCCGACCGGTGCCGGAGTCACACCACGAGTGCGAAGCCTGGCCGGTGCAGCCGACCCTGCCCCAGCCGTGGGTCACCGGCCCGGACGGCCTGGCGCCGACCCCGACGATCTCCGTCACCGGCGACCCGGCCACCCCGTACCAGGGCGGGGTCAACCTCGCCCGCGTACTGGGCGGGAGCCTGCTGACGGTGGAGGGGGCCCAGCACGGCGTCGCGATGTTCGGTCAGAGCGAGTGCGTCGACGGCCTCGTCGCCACCTACCTGACCCACCTGCAGACCCCGCCCGACGACGCCCGCTGCACCGTGTAGCCGGCGCGTCGGCCGACCGGGACCCGCCGACGGTGGACTGCCCCCGCGCCGGGTCCCGGTTCTTCCCGGGCCGTGTCATCTCGCCGTGTCGTCGGGGTCGTGCGCTGTGGTGAGGGTGGCCATCCGGCGGAGGACGTCGAGCTGGGCGGGGTGGTAGAGGTCCTGCATGGCCTTGCCGATCGTCTGCTCGGCGAAGCGCGGGCCGTGCGGTGCGTCGGAGTTCGGGGCGACCAGCCCCGGGTACTTGGCTTGCAGGGCCTGGACGTAGGGGACCAGTCGCTCGGCCACGCCTTGGCGGGTCGGTTCGTCGGCGTCGACGGGCAGGTCGTCGAACTCGGAGACGACGGGATCGACGGGGAGATCCTGCAGCATGTCCGCGTAGGCCTGCAGGCGCTCCGGCCCGAGCACCCTGGTCAGGACGACGACGAAGGAGCGGTCGGCGTCGGACATCTGCCCCTCGGCGGCCCGGGCGAACTCCGCCGGCAGGTCGGTCGGTACGGCCTGGCGCAGGATGAGCCCGAGTTCGATGCGGATCCGTTGGAGCCGTTCGATGGTGGCGGCGAGTTCGGCGTCGAGGGTGCGCAGGGCGCGCTCCGGGTGGTCGTCGGTGTCGCCCATCGCGGCGATCTGAGGCAGGGAGAACCCGAGTTCGGTCAGGCGTTTGATGCGCAGCAACCGGACGAGGTGGGCCACCCCGTACTGCTTGTAGCCGTTGGTCCGCCGCTCGGGCTCGTCGAGCAGCCCGACCTCGTGGTAGTGCCGGACCGCACGCAGGCTCGTGCCTGCGAGCTCGGCGATCTCCCGGGTACTCCACGCCACGGCTCGCACCTCATTCCCGGAGTTCGGGGCACCACGTCTGTGCCCCCGACCTTCATTCGAAACCATGCCGTCGGGGCATGGTCAAGCCATCCGGTCGGCACGGGCGCAAGACGTCATCACGTCTTGGTGGCGCGGCGGCCGCCGACGTGCTCGGCGACAGGGACGCCCATCTTGCCGAAGAACTCGACCATGTCCCGGGGGGCGTCGTCGGCGAAACACAGGTCGAGCCCGCGGGCGGAGCGCCGGGCCGCGACGGCGGAGCGCGGGAACATCGCCGTCTCGTACTGGCGCAGTGCGGCCTCGACGTCGTCACCGTGCTCGATCAGCGCCAGCGCCAGCTCGCAGCCGTCGAGCATCGCGGCGTTCGCTCCCTCGCCGGCGAACGGCGACATCAGGTGGGCGGCGTCGCCGACCAGGGTCACGCCCGGGGTGCGCGTCCACGAGTGGCCGGTGGGCAGGGCATAGACCCGGCGGGCCACGATCCCGTCGTCGCAGTGGCGGATCAGGTCGGTCAGCGCCGGGGTCCAGTCGGCGAACTCCGCCAGCAGGGCGGTGCGGGTGGCGGCCGGATCCGACCAGTCGACGCCGCGTGTGTCGAGCCAGTCCTCGGCGGTCCGCAGCATGGCTCCCAGATGCAGGTCGCGGCCGCCGTGCCCGCCGAGGTTCTTGTTGTCCGACAGGGCGAACAGGCTCCCCGTGCCGACCAGGGCGGCCGATGCGGGCACCGTGGTCGGCGCATCGGTGACGTGGAGTTCGAAGGAGCTGATCCCGGCATACTCCGGGGAAGCGCTCGAGAGCAGGGGACGGACCCGCGACCACGCGCCGTCGGCCCCGATCAGCAGATCGGTGGTCCGGCGCGAGCCGTTGGCGAAGACGAGCTCGTACCGTCCGTCCCCCAGGCGATGGGCCCGGATGAGCTTGTGGCCCCAGACGACCCGTCCCGGGTGAAGCGAGTCCAGCAACAGGGCGCGCAGTTCCGTGCGGTCGACCTCGGGTCGCCCGCTGTGGTCCGAACTGTCGGGGGAGGCCTGGTCGATGAAGACGGTGCCCGCCTTGTCCATCACCCGCATGCCCTCTGCCTGCGGCCGGGTGAGCCGGCGGAACTGCTCGTACAGTCCCGCTTCGCGCAGGGCCAGCTGGCCGGACTCGACGTGCAGGTCGAGCAGGCCGCCCTGCCTGCGAGCGTCGGCAGTGGCGTCGAGTTCGTAGACGGTGCAGGCGATGTCGTGCTGCTGCAGGATGCGGGCCAGCACCAGCCCGCCGAGACCGCCGCCGACGACGGCGATGGACGGGGAGGACGAAGAGGGCATGTCGACACCTCGAATATGATCGATGGGGTTAGACGTGTACGGCGTATCCGTCCAGACGTGTACACCGTATTCGTCTCGCACGACCTTCGCAACCGACTCGAGGAGCGCTGCCGTGGCCGACGAACCGCCACCCGTCATCTGGGCGCGTCTTTCCAGCCAGGGGCGCGGACCGGCGCGCACTCTCGACTACGTGGCCATCACCGCGGCCGCGATCGCGCTGGCTGACGAGGACGGGGTCGACGCGGTCTCGATGCGCAAGATCGCCGGGCGGATGGACCACAGCCCGATGGCGCTCTACCGGCACGTCGGCAGCAAGGACGACCTGACCGAGCTGATGTACGACGCGGTGCTGGGCGAGTTGGACCTGACCGGGATCCCGTCCGGGAGCTGGCGGGCCGACGTCGCCCGGCTGGCCCAGGAGATCCGCCGGCTCCATCACGCCCACCCCTGGATCGCCCGGTTCGGGCACCGGCCGACCCTCGGACCCAACGCCCGGCAGTTTGCCGAGGCCGGTCTGGCCTGCGTGGACGGGCTCGGTCTCGACATCGACGCGATGATGGATCTGCTGTCCACCGCGCTGCAGTTCACCCGGGGCTTCGTCGAACAGGAGCTGGGAGAGGTGGAAGCGCAGCGGCGCACCGGCCTGGACTTCGCGGCGTACCAGCGCCGGACCGGGCCGTTCATCTCGCAGTTGTTGCGGGAGGGCGAGCTCCCGTACCTGAAACGGCTGATCATCGAGGCCGAGGACCTCCCCGATCCGGACGTGGTCTTCGAGCGTCGCCTGGCGATGGTGCTGGACGGGTTGGCGGCCAGGATCGGCCGTCCGAGCTGACGCGGACGAGCCCCCCGGGGATCACGCGCCGACACACCGGGTTCTGTGACCAGGTCTAGGTCGCCCAGCCGGTCAGGCGAGGCCGACGACGAGCAGGTCGACGATCCGGGCGGCCAGGTCGTGCAGCTCGTCGCCGGTCTGGCCCTCGATCCGGCGGAACCACATGTCGACGGCGTTGAGGTTGCTCAGCAGGGTCCTGGTGGCGAGGGTCGAGTCCACCCTGCGCAACGAGCCGTCGTCGATCCCCTCGGTCACCACGCGGTGGAACATCTGCTCGTAGTCGTTGCGGAGCCGATTCAGGTCGAGCAGCGCGTCGCGCTGGCGGGCCTTGAGCGCGGTCATCGCCTCGCCGCGCACCGCCTGGTGGACGACGTGGTGGTAGGCGAGGTCCTCCATCAGGTTGAGCAGGTGGGCGATCGACATGGCGACGAGGCGGTCGCGACCGGTACCGGGGCCGGAGGCGTGCGGCTCGACCCGTTCGCGGACGCGTCGCATGCCCTCCCCGTACACGGCGAGGAAGATGTCGAACTTCGACCGGAAATGGTAGTAGACGAGGCCCTTCGTGGCCCCCACCTCGTGGGCGATGTCGTCGATCGTGGTGGTGGCGAACCCGCTGCGCATGAACGCCTCCGCCGCGGCGTCGAGGATCCTGCTCCGTGCGCTGACCTCGACCTCGGGGCTCGTGTCCACCGGCTCCTCCTCGCTGCCCACACCCGGGCCCTCCAGCATGCCTCTGCTGCGCCGGTTGACACTCCGTGACGGCGACTTTACCGTGATACTCGGTAGTATTGCTGGTGGTTGGCCCTAAAGGTGTGACGGCCGCACCGCCGGCACCTGGCAGTGCGCCCCCGGATCCACATCGACGTCGAAGCCGGAGCCCACCCGATGACCAGCGCGACAGACCTGCTGCACGAACTCGCGACGAAGAAGGCCATGGCGCGGCTGCTGCCGGTTCTCGCCATCGCGTACTTCATGTCCTATGTCGACCGGACGAACGTCGCCCTCGCGAAGACGGCCCTCGAGGCCGACATCGGGCTCAGCGCGGCCGCCTACGGGCTGGGTGCGGGCCTGTTCTTCGTGAGCTACGCCCTGCTCGAGGTGCCGAGCAACCTCGTCCTCTACCGGATCGGCGCGCGGCTGTGGATCACCCGCATCGCCGTGACGTGGGGTGCGGTCTCCGCGGCGATGATGTTCGTGCAGAACGAGTGGTCGTTCTACGTCCTGCGCCTGCTGCTCGGCGCCGCCGAGGCGGGCCTGTTCCCGGCCATGATGTACATGGTCACGCTGTGGTTCTCGCAGAAGCACCGCGGCATGGTGGTGGGCCTGATCTACACCGCGCCCTGCCTCGGGATCTTTCTCGGCTCCCCCATGGGCGGCGCGCTGATGGAGCTCGACGGCTTCGGCGGCCTGCACGGATGGCAGTGGATGTTCCTCGTCGAGGGGATCGTCACGATCCTCGTCGGTGTGGTGGTCTGGATCCTCCTGCCGGGGCGGCCCGCGGACGCCAAGTGGCTCACGACGGAGGAGGCCGCGGTACTCACGGAGCGGGCGGTGGGACACGAGGCACCGTCGCGGACGCACCTGCGCGGGAACCTGCGCTACGCGTTCGGTCGGCCGGTGGTGATCGTCCTGGCCGCGATCTACTTCATCAACCAGGCGATCAGCTCGGGCATCGGCTTCAACTTCCCGGCCCTGGTGCAGTCGCTCGGCATCCAGAGCCCCTTCCTCATCGGGGTCGTGGCCGGTGGCGGCGGCCTCACCGGGCTGGCCGGAGTGCTGTTCTTCCCGTGGCTCCAACGACGTGTCGGTCGCGAGATCGCCCTCATCGGCGTGTGCGCCGGCGCCGGACTGCTCATCCTGGTGACCTTCATCCTCTCCACGAGCGTCGGCTTGAGCATCGCGCTGATCTACGTCGCCAACTTCTTCGCCCTGGGCACCCTGCCGCTGTTCTGGGTGGTCGCCATGTCGCGCATGTCGGGCCTGATGGCAGCGGCCGGCCTCGCGTTCATCAACATGATCGGGATCGTCGGCGGGTTCGTCGGCCCCTTCGTCTACGGCCTCATCGAGAGCGCCACCGACAGCCTGCTGGCGCCGTACTACACGATCGCGGTCGCGTCCCTGGTCGGCGTCGCGCTGGTACCGCTGCTGGGTCGGATCATCCGTCGCGAGAAGGAGCAGGAGACGACCGGCCCCCGACCGGGGGAGCCGTCCGTGCAGACACCCGCGTGAGAAGTCGGCGATCTGGTGAGGGGCAGCGCGGAGACCGGGTGTCAGCTCTTTCCGCGGACCGCATCGCGGATTTCCTGGATCGGCGCTTTCGCTTCCCGGTCGGCCGTCAGTAGGCCGTTCGTCTCCTGCATGGTGTCGGTGAGCTGGGTGTAGCAGGAGCCGGCGAGAAAGGTGCTCGCCCTGATGCCGTTGTAGAGGGCGGTGATGCGCGCGATCCAGTCCTCCGCATCGGCGGCGGCGGTGTATCCCCAGCCGTCCTCTCGCCGATCGGCGGGCTGGTAGTCGATGCCACCGAACTCGGTGAGCATGACGGGCTGGCCGAGGTCCTCGGACCCGTCGAGGAGAATGCGCCTGCCGGCCGGACCCATGCCCGTGAGCAGGTGTTCTCGAGCGGACTCGTCGGCGTAGGTGCGCGCGAGTGCTCCGCCGTCGCCCTCGTAGTCGTGCACGGTGATGATGTCGGAGTTCTGCTGCTCCCACCCGTCGTTCGAGATCACGGGTCTGGTGGGGTCGAGGGCACGCGTGAGGTCGGACAGCGCCCGGGAGTAGGCCTGCTGGGCCCGGTCCTCGCTGACGTGCTGGATTCCCCAGGACTCGTTGAACGGCACCCAGGTGACGATCGACGGGTGCGACGCGTCGCGGTCGACGGCGTCCATCCACTCCCTGGTGAGCCGCTGCACCGCGGTCGCGGAGAACTCGTAGGCGCCCGGTGTCTCGCCCCACACGAGAAGTCCGAGCCGGTCGGCCCAGTACAGGAAACGAGGGTCCTCGATCTTCTGGTGGATCCGGCACGCCGTGAACCCGAGTTCCTTGATGAGTTCGACCTCGCGGCGCAGCGCGGCACGCGACGGTGCGGCGAGGTGGCTGTCGGGCCAGTAGCCCTGGTTCAACACCGACCGGACGTCGTACGGACGGCCGTTGAGCAGGAACGCGCCGCGCCCCACGCCGACCGTCCGGATCCCCAGGTAGGAGCCCACCGCGTCGACGACACTCCCGTCGGCGTCGTGCACCGAGACCGTGGCGTCGACCAGCCGCGGGTGTTCCGGTGACCAGGTCAGCTCGTCCTCGGCCTGCCCGTTGCGCTGGCGCCGTACCGGCACCGGCACGTGGAGGGACGTGGCGCCCTCGGCCACGTCGACGTCGATCGTGCCGAGGTCCTCGTCCCCCTCGTCGAACCGCAGCGCTACCCGGAGGCGGGTGCCGGCGGCGGCCCGTCCGCGAAGCCGGACGGTCAGATCGACGCCCGCCGCGCCGGCCGGGAGCCACTGCACGTGCTCGATGCTCGTCGCCGGCACCGCTTCCAGCCACACGGTCTGCCAGATTCCGGTGGTGCGCCGGTACCAGATGGCGTGTGCGTCCTCGTGCCAGTCCTGCTTGCCGCGCGGCTGCGTGAGGTCGTGCGGATCATCCTCTGCACGGACGACGAGGACGTGGCTGTCGCCGTCGGCCACGAGCGCGGTCACGTCGAAGGTGAAGGGGGTGTGGCCACCCTCGTGCTCTCCGACGAACCTCCCGTCGATCCACACCCGGGCCCGGTAGTCCACCGCGCCGAAGTGCAGCAATACCACTGGTGCACGCTCGGATCCGCCTGCCGCGACCAGATCGTCCGCGGTGATCGTGCGGGCGTACCAGACCACGGGATGGAACCCGGGTTCGGCTATCCCCGACGCCACCGATTCCGGCGGGAAAGGCACCGTGATCTCCCGTGGCTCGGGCAGACCCGCGTGCCACTGCGCGGCGATGCCGCTGTCCGCGTCGTCGTGGCGGAATGACCAGATACCGTCCAGATCCGCCCAGATATTGCGCATCATCTGAGGGCGGGGGTAGGTGCCGTCCTGCTGAGAGGCCAATGGGACCTCGGGGCTCGTGATGGTGGACCCGGAAGCGACGGAGGCAGTGCGCACGAGCGCACTTTAAGCGCTGACGGTGACGCTCCTGCGGCCGCCGACGACGGTCACCGGGGGAGGGGCTGCGGCTGTGACGGGCCCCCGGACGCCCCTCACTAGGCTGGTCGGCGTGCCGATGACCGCCAAGTACGCCACCACCTGCAAGGTCTGCTCGTCGCGTATCAGCCCCGGCGAAGAGATCGGCCGGTCCGGTGCGGCCTGGGCGCACGCTGCCTGTGCGACGCCGGAGGCGGGCGAGGCGGCAGGCGCCGCACCGAGGACGGCGGCGGCCCGGTCGAAGCGCACGACCCAGCGGCCGGACATGCCCGCCGCCGAGGGGGCACTGGAGGTGTGGACCGACGGGGCGTGCTCGGGCAACCCCGGGCCGGGTGGCTGGGCGTGGGCCACCCGGGACGGGCGGCAGGACAGCGGCGGGGAGGCCCCCACCACCAACCAGCGCATGGAGATCCGGGCCGCGCTGGAGGCGGTGCGCGCGTTGACCGGGCCGCTGGTCGTCGTCAGCGACTCGACGTACGTCGTGAACTGCTTCCGCGATGGCTGGTGGCGGGGGTGGCTCGACCGGGGCTGGGTCACCAGCGCCCGCAAGCCGGTCGTCAGCCGCGACCTGTGGGAGCCGCTGGTCGCGCTGGTCAACGAGCGCGGTGACGTGTCGTTCCGCTGGGTGAAGGGACACTCGGGCGACGAGATGAACGACCTGGTCGACGCGCTGGCCGTGGAACAGACCCGCGCCCCCGCCTCCGTCACTCCGGAGCCGTAACGCTCTTCTGTCAGCCGTCAGACAGCACTTTGGCTCCCCGATGCGCATCATGAATCCCCGATCATGATGGTGGCGGGCGTTACTGAGATCTCCAGGGCGTCCACCATGGTTTCGAGATCATGGTCCCCGTCACTGCGCGCCTCCCGCATGTAGATCATGCCGTTGAGAGCGCTCGATCCGCCGACGACCCGGCCCCTCGGTAGGAACAACGAGCGCCCGTTCGCGTGTTTCTGCGGAACTGTCGCCATTCGACCAGTCGAGCTGTCCGCCGAAAAGCTCCGGCCACCTCCCCGGAGAATCCACCAGTTCACAACTTGCGTCCGGTCCGGATTCGAGAACATGTACGGTATACTCGTGGTCGAGCAGTCTGCGGATGATCACGCTTCCCGCTGGGCCTGCGCCTACCACCACGTAGTCATGCTCGGAATGCTTCGAAACACCCTCTACGGGATCCGCCCTTCGCCGCGCGGCTCCATCCTCACATCGATTCCGGGCGGGTGGGTAGCAGTGCTTGTACCAGGCGACTGTGGTCAGGCGGGTAGGGCACTCAACAGGCTGTAGGGCCGGCCCGGGGATGGGAGCGGGGTCACGTCCATCAGCTTCAGGCCGGAAGCGGCGAGCAGTTCGGCGAATTCCGGCGCGGTGCGTTCCCTGCCGGGGAGGTTGATCAGCATGTTGAGATCCCGCACCAGCATGGCGGTGTCGAATGCCGTGGGATCGGTGGGGACCACCGACTCGATCAGATACAGCTTCGCATTCGCCGTCATCGATTCCCGGCACCGTTTCAGCACTGTGGTGGCCCGTACGTCGTCCCAGTCGTGGACGATGTGCTTGAGCAGGTAGGCGTCACAGCCGTCGGGCACCGACTCGAAGAAGTCGCCACATACGATCTCGCACCGGTCGCGGACCCCGGCTGCCGTGAGCTGTGCATCGGCGCCACGCGACCCGGACTCGGTGTCGTACACCAGCCCGAGCGTCTGCGGGTTCGCGGCGAGCACGCCGGCCAGGAGGGCCCCGCTGCCGCCGCCTACATCGGCGATCCGGCCGTGCCAGGCGACGTCGAGCTTGCCCAACGCCTGGGCCACGCTCCGGCTGATCTCTGCCATCGTGTCATTGAAGATCCCCGCCTGTTCCGGATGCGCCGACAACCGGTCGAAGTAGTCCTGGCCGAATATCTCCCGGACAGCGTCACGTCCGGTGCGGACACTGTTGGCCAGCTCGCCCCATGGCCGCCGTCTCTCCGCGTCTCCGTACAGCAGAATCGAGTTGCGCACCGATCCGGGGACGCCGGAACGCAGCAGCTGGCCGGCCTCGGTCAGTACGAAGACGTCTCCGTCGAGCCCGACTATTCGCATGGAAACTGCCACGCGCAGTAGCCGGTACAGCGACGGCGCGTGCGTTCCGGATCGCTCGGCGAGTTGCTCCACGCTCGCCGCCCCGGCGGCCAGCAGTTCGACGATGCCGAGACTGACCAATGAGTGCAATATGTGAGGAACGAACGAGTTCCAGATGATGGAGTCAAATCGGGCGCGCTCACCTTCGGAACTGTCCATACCGCCGTCCTACCAGATGGTCGACGCTCAATGCCCGGCGTGTCAGTTCTAAGGCAGACTCCGCGTGGCCTTGTCGACCGCCTCGAGAAGCAGCTCCGTGACGACGGACGGGGCGGTCATGAGGGGGATGTGATCGGCGGTGTGTGTGCGCACCGTCGCAGCCATCCGCTCGGCCATGAAGCGCTGTGTCTCGGCCGGAATCATGCGGTCGTCCTCTGCGATCAGGTACCAGCTCGGGCGGTCTCTCCAGAGCGGGCGTCCGACCGCGGCGGTGATGCACGCGGGCGAGATCGGCCGTTGGAGGGCATGGAGCAGGGCCTGCTCCTCCGCGGATGCGTTCTGGGCGAAGGCCGAGGGAAAGGCGTCGACGGGAAGCCAGATCAGGCCGTGTGCGTCGGGTTCCAGTACGGGTGCGGCCGGGTGAGGGGTCGCTCGGTGGAACACGTCCGCAACGGTCTCTCCTTCGTCCGGCGCGAGTGCGGCGACATAGACCAACGCCTGCACGTCTGCCGCGCGGGTGGACGCGATGACTCCGCCGGCGTAGGCGTGCGCGGCCAGCACGACCGGCCCGGCGACGCGCTCGAGGGTGCGGTCCAGCGCCGCGACGTCGTCCTGCAGTGACGTCAGCGGTAGCGGCGCGGCGACGGATCTCACCCCGGCGGCCCACAGGCCGGTGATCACCTTGCTCCAGCTGGAGCCGTCTGCCCATGCCCCGTGGGCCAGGACAACGGTCACGTCGGAAGACACATGTACTCCTCTAGCGGTCGGCGGGGGCGCGAATGTACGGGCGGACGGTGCCGCGTGCACCCGGGGTGCTCGGCTAGGGCGTTCGCGGATGCGAGCGGGTCGGCCTGCCGCAACGCTGACAGCACGCAGGGTGTGCCTCGCGGTTCGCCGTACCACGGCCACAGCAGCCGGGCCCACGGACGCGTCTCTTCAGACGCCACCCGTCCGCAGAAAAGCAGAAAAGGGAGTTCACCATGCCCGATCGTGCCCGCGCAGCATCGGCGTCCGTCAGCTACGACGTCATCGTCCTCGGGGCCGGCCCGGTCGGCCAGACCGTCGCCGGGCGGTCTCGTGCCCACGGACTGAGTGTCGCTGTCGTCGAACGGGAACTGGTGGGCGGCGAGTGCTCCTACTGGGGGTGCATTCCCAGCAAGGCGATGCTCCGGCCGGTCATCGCGGTCTCGGATGCCCGCCGGGTCGACGGGGCCCGGGAAGCGGTCACCGGTCGGATCGACGCGGGTGCGGTGTTCCGCCGCCGCGACCGGTACGTCACCGGGTGGGATGACAGCGGGCAGGCCGAGTCCCTCACCGGCATGGGGATCGCTGTGATCCGCGGGCACGGGCGGATCGAGGGTGCGCGTCGCGTCGTCGTCGCCACCGGCGACGACGAGCAGCGGGTGCTCACCGCGCGGCATGCGGTTGTCGTGTGCACCGGCAGCACGGCCGCGCTGCCGGATCTGCCCGGCATCGCCGAGGCCCACGCCTGGACGAACCGTGCAGCCACCGACAGCAGTGACGTCCCGCGCCGGCTCGCGATCGTCGGGGACGGCGGGGTGGCGGTGGAGATGGCCACCGCGTGGCAGGGGTTGGGCTCGTCGGTCACCCTGCTCTCGCGCCTGCACGCGCTGCTGCCCCGGATGGAGGCGTTCGTCGGCGAGATGGTGGCCGACGGTCTCAAGGAAGCCGGGGTCGACGTGCGTAGCGGTGTGTCGGTCGTCGAGTTGCATCGGCCCGGCGGGACGGGCCCGGTCACCCTCGTTCTGGACGACCGCAGCGAGGTCACTGCCGATGAGGTGTTGTTCGCCATCGGGCGGGAACCGCTCACCGAGGACATCGGCCTGGACACCGTCGGGCTCGCTCCCGGGTCGTGGCTCGACGTCGACGACAGCTGCCAGGTCCGCGGCGTCGACGACGGTTGGCTCTACGCCGCGGGCGACGCCAACCACCGGGCGCTGCTGACGCACCAGGGCAAGTACCAGGCCCGCATGATCGGCAACCTGATCGGAGCACGTGCTGCCGGGCGACCGGTGGACACCTCGCCGTGGGGTGCGCACGTCGCCACTGCCGACATCGATGCCGTACCGCAGGTGTTCTTCTGCGACCCGGAGGCAGCGAGCGTCGGGTTGACCACCGACCAGGCGCAGCGCGCCGGGCACCGGGTCCGGGCTATCGACGTCGACCTCGAGCGGGTGCCGGGCGCCCTCCTGTATGCCGACGGCTACCGCGGTCGGGCCCGCATCGTCGTCGATCTCGACCACGAGTATCTGCTCGGCGCCACGTTCGTCGGGCCGGGCATGGCCGAGCTTCTGCATTCGGCGACCGTCGCCGTGGCGGGTCGGGTACCGATCGACCGGCTCTGGCACGTCGTGCCGTGTTTCCCGACCATCAGCGAGGTCTGGCTGCGCCTGCTCGAGGCCTACCGGGGCTAGCCCGCGCGCCCAGGCGCAGTAGTCGGTACTGGGCGTAACGGCGCACACAATGCGGCGGGCCTCATGCGATCGGGCCATGTCGCAGTAGGCGGTCGTGACAGCTGAACAGCGGGGACTATGAGGATTGGTAGCGAAGTTATGATCGATGTACACCACCGCACGGCGACCGTGAACGGCCATGAGATCTTCTATCGAGAGGCCGGTCCCGCAGGGGCGCCCGTGGTTCTGCTCCTGCATGGCTTTCCCACCAGTTCGCGGATGTTCCGCCGGCTGATGGCTGCGCTCGCTGATCGCTACCACCTCATCGCGCCCGACCACCTCGGTTTCGGGAATTCGGCGATGCCCACGGTGGATGAGTTCACCTACACCTTCGACGCCCTGACGGACGTGACGGAGGGCTTGCTCGACCACCTCGGCGTTGATCGCTTCGCGATGTACGTGCAGGACTACGGCGCGCCGATCGGCTGGCGCCTTGCACTGCGCCGGCCCGCGGCCGTGGCGGCGATCATCAGCCAGAGCGGCAACGCCTACGACGAGGGTTTCGTCCCTGAGTTCTGGTCGGCGGTGTGGGCGTACGCGGAGGCCCCCGGCCCGCAGACCGAGCCGGCGGTTCGTGGGGCGTTGGAAGTCGAGGCCATCCGCTGGCAGTACCTCACGGGAGTGCCGGACCCGGATCTCGTCGATCCGGACACCTGGGTTCTCGACCACGCCCAGGTCAGCCGCCCCGGCAACGACGCGATCCAGTTGGCGCTGTTCCGCGACTACACCACGAACCCTCCGCTCTACCCCGTGGTGCAGGAGTACTTCCGTAGCAGCGACGTGCCGTTGCTCGCCGTCTGGGGAGCAGGCGACGAGATCTTCGGACCTGCTGGTGCCACGGCCTTCGCCCGCGATCTTCCCGACGCCGAGATCCACCTCATCGACGGCGGCCACTTCCTGCTCGAGAGCGCCCTGGACACGGCGGGTGGATACATCCGCGGCTTCCTCGGTCGCACTCTCACCCCACATCCGTCCTGACCGACTTCTGCAACCCCGGAAGGGGCCGGACCCTCATGACCGGACCTCTGCACGACCGCACCGTCCTCGTCATCGGGCGGGGCAGTGGCATCGCTCATGCGGTGGCCACAGCCGCCCGGGACGCCGGCGCTCATGTCGTCGCCGCCGGTCGCAGCACCGACGCCCTCGCGGCCGCCTACGCCGACGAAGACCGGATCACCACCGACTACGTCGATGTCACCGATGACGCGTCGATCAGCGCGCTCGGCGAACGGATCGGGAGCCTCGACCACGTCGTGTCCACCGCCTCGGCCCGCGCCCGCGGACGCCTCGCCGACCTCGACCGCGACGCGATCAGGGCGTCGTTCGACACGAAGGTCATCGGGCCGCTCATGCTGGCCAAACAACCTCGCGCCGCGGCTGAACGACGGCGGGTCGTTCGTGCTGTTCTCCGGCGTCGCGGCGTTCAAGATCGCTGTCGGCACCCTCGGGGTCGCGATCACCAACGGCGCCGCCGACACGCTGACCCGCTCGCTCTCACTGGAACTGGCGCCCATCAGGGTCAACGCCATCTCCCCGGGAGTGATCGACACCGGCGCCTGGGACGCCCTGGGTGAGCAGGCCAAGACCGAGATGTTCCAGGACATGGCCGCCCGCAACCCGGCACGGCGCATCGGCCGGGTCGAGGACGTCGCGCAGGGCGTGCTCTTCGCCCTGACCAACACCTTCCTCACCGGCGTGACCCTCGCCGTCGACGGCGGCGAACCCTTGACCTGATCCGTATCCGAAAGGACCGACCATGGGCCTGTCCTGGCAGCAAGGACCGCTCTCAGCCGGAACCCCGGGACGCTTCCTCGTCCCGGACCCCCTGCCCGAACGGCTCCTGTTCGCCGAGCCGTTGCGACGGCGAATGCGGGTGCGGTTCGGCGGTGAGTGGATCGCGGACAGCGAGACCGTCGTCCTGCTGCACGAACCCGGCCGATACCCCGTCGCCTACTTCCCGATCGAGGACGTCGATCCCGGATCGATGGAATCCCTGGAGACCGTCACCGAACACCGTGACCTGGGCCCGACCTCGTGGTTCGCGGTCCATGCCGGTGGGCGGACCGCGCGGCGCGGGGCGTGGCAGCACATCGGCCTGCCCGGGTACGCCGGCGAACTGGCGGGCCGGGTGGCGTTCGCCTGGCGGGCGATGGACGCCTTCTACGAGGAGGACGAGCGCATCGTCGGCCACGCGGCGGACGCCTATCACCGCATCGACATCCGTCGTACGTCGCGACACCTGGTCGTGTGCTCCGGCGACCGTCAGGTCGCGAACACGAGAGAACCGGTCGTGCTCTACGAGTCCGGCTTCGCCCCCCGCTGGTACGTGCCTCGCACCGGTATCGACGAATCGGCGCTGACCCCGGTCGAGGGCCAGACGTTCTGCCCGTACAAGGGCCTGGCCAGTTACTACGACATCGGCGATGCCAAGGGTGCTGCCTGGTCCTACCGGGACGCCTGGCCCGAGGTCGGGCGGGTACGTGACCTCGTCTCCTTCGAGCCGGACAAGGTCACCGTGTTCCTCGACGGCACGGTGCTCAAGCTCGAACCCGGCCAACAGGTCACCCCACACGGCGTCGACCGTGAGCTCACCGTCGACGAGGTCGCACCCGGCCGCCCGCGCTGACGTCCGCCCGCGTCCAGGGGTCTTCTCGCAGGTCAGGGTACGGTTGGTGGGGTGCCGCCGCCGCGCCAGGAAGATGCCCGGGTTCCCCGGAAGCCGGCGTCTCGAACGTCTGGGGTGCGTCCCGTGTTGCTGGACAGGCGCAGTGAACGCGAGGTGCTCGACCGCGTCGTCGCCGATCTGCGCAGGGGCGAGAGCCGCGCACTGGTGCTCAGAGGAGACGCCGGTATCGGAAAGACCGCACTGCTGGAGTACGTGGTCGGACAGGCCGCAGGCTGTCAGGTCGTCCGGGCCGGCGGCATCGAGGCCGAGGACGAACTCGCCTTCGCTGCCCTGGAGCAGGTGTGTGCGCCGATGTTGGACCGGCTGGCGCGGCTGCCCGGGCCGCAGCGCGAGGCGTTGAGCACGGCGTTCGGCCTCAGCGTCGGACGTCCACCGGATCGGTTCATGGTCGGCTTGGCGGTGTTGAGCCTGTTCGCCGAGGCCGCACGGGAGCGGCCTCTGCTGTGTCTGATGGACGACACCCAGTGGCTGGACCGGGCATCGGCGCAGGTGCTCGGGTTCGTGGCCAGACGGCTGAAGGCCGAGTCGCTGGCGATGATCTTCGCGATGCGAGGCACCGGCGATCAGGCGGAGCTGGCAGGCCTGCCGGAGGTACACGTCACCGGGCTGCCAGAGGAAGAAGCCCGCGCGCTGCTGTTGTCGGCCCATCCCGGGCCGGTCGACGACCGGGTGCTCGACCGGGTCGTCGCCGACAGCCAAGGCAACCCGTTGGCGCTGCAGGAGCTGCCACGCGGATTCACGCTGGCCGAGCTGGCGGGCGGATTCGGGCTGCTCAGCACTGCCGCACTGCCGTACCGCATCGAGGAGAGCTTCCGACGGCAGATCGCCACACTGGCGCCACTGACGCGACAGGTGTTGCTGGTCGCCGCCGCTGAACCCGTGGGCGATCCGGTCCTCGTCTGGCGCGCGGTCGACCCGCTCGGAATCGGCATGGGCGCCGAGCGTGCACTGCGGGAGGCGGCGGCGGGGTTCCTGGAGCTCGGTGCCCGGGTGACATTCCGGCATCCGCTCCTGCGGTCTGCCATCTACCATGCCGCCACCCCGGACGATCGGCGGCAGGCGCACCGGGCGCTGGCGCGGGTGATGGATCCCGTCACCGATCCTGACCGACGCGCCTGGCACCTCGCCCAAGCGACCGTCGGGGTTGACGACGATGTTGCCGACGAACTGGAGCAGTCGGCCGGGCGGGCGCAGGCCCGGGGTGGGCCGGCCGCGGCCGCCGCATTCTTCGAGCGTGCGGCTGACTTGACGCGGGACTCCGCACGACGACGGGGGCAACGGCTGCTCGCCGCCTCGCAGGCCAACTACCAGGCCGGGATGCCCCACGCGTCGCTGCCGCTGCTCGCGCGGGCCGAGGCGTGCCCGCTGGGTGCGCTCGAGCGTGCCCACGTCGATCTGCTGCGTGCCCGCGTGGCGTTCACCCTGAACCGCGGGCCCGAGGCGCCCCCCTTGCTGCTCAGAGCGGCGACCCGGCTGGAGAAGCTCGACGCGCGGATGGCCAGGGAGACCTATCTGGAGGCGCTGCGGGCGGGCTGGTTCGTCGCCCATCTGTCCGCCGGTCCCCACCTGCATGATCTGTCCGCCGCCGCTCTGGCGGCGCCCGCTCCGGAGTGCCCCGGTAGTCCGTCCGACCTGCTGCTGGACGGTCTCGCTGTGCGGTACCGGGACGGTTACCCGGTCGGCGCGCCGCTGCTGAAGCATGCGTTGGACGCGTTCCTCGATGCGGAGCCGGCCGGCGAGACGGATCTGCGATGGCTGTGGTTCGCCTGCACGACCGCGCTGGACCTGTGGCAGGCCGAAGCAGGCGAGGTGCTCACGAGCCGGTTCGTTCAGCTCGCCCGGAACTCGGGCGCGCTGACTGCGCTGCCCCTGGCCCTGACACAGCGCGTTGTCATGCAGGTGTTCGCCGGCGAACTGGCCGCTGCTGACCTGCTGCTGGAGGAGTTCGACGCCGTTCGGGAGGGCACGGGGCTCGACGAGCTGCCCTACGCCGCTCAGCTGCTCGCCGTGTGGCGCGGCCAGGAGGAGAAGGCCGCAGCGCTGATCGAGGCGACGACCCGGGAGGCGACGCAGCGCGGCGAGGGGGTCGGCGTGGTCGCCGCAGGCTGGATGCAGGCTCTGCTGCTCAACAGTCTCGGCCGCTACGACGAAGCCCTGCCCGCGGCGCGGCAGGCGACGGAACCCCGCCAGGAGATGGGCGTCGTGACCTGGTGCTCATTGGTGGAGCTCGTCATCGCGGCGACCCGCACCGGGCATGGCGGCACGGCCTCCGAGGCGCTCGCTCGGCTGAGGGCGATGACGCAGGCGAGTGGCACCGACTGGGCGCTCGGCCTGCAGGCGAGCTGCGAGGCGCTGGTCCGCTACGGAGAGGCTGCGGAGCCGTACCACCGCGAGGCGATCGACCGTCTCGGCCGTACGCGCATGCGTGGCGGCCTGGCCCGCTGTCATCTGCACTACGGCGAGTGGCTGCGTCGCAGCGACCGGCACCAGGAAGCGCGTGAGGAGTTGCGCACCGCGCACACGATGTTCACCGCGATGGGCATGGACGCCTTCGCGGCGCGGTCCGCGCGGGAACTCGGCGCTTCCGGCGAGACCGTTCGTAAGAACAGCGACGTGAGCTCCGGTCAGCTCACCGTGCAGCAGGAGCAGATCGTGCGGCTGGTCCGCGACGGGTTGTCGAACGCGGAGATCGCCGCCCGCCTCTTCATCAGCCCGCGCACCGTGGAATGGCACTTGAGCAAGGTATTCATCAAATACGGAGTCACGTCCCGCCGGGAACTGCGGAGCTGATCCGGCACCGGGCGCCCCGGACCGGCGCCGGGAGTGACGAACGAGGGTGCCACCCGGGGTTTGCCTAGGCAGATCCCGGGTGCGATGCGGATGTGCCGCGGTGAAGGTAGCCGGGTGAGCCGGATACCTGGCTCGATTGCCGAGCATCGGATGATCCGATGAGGAACGGAGATCGTCATGACCGAGACATTCGAGGGGCGCAAACTGATCGTGATCGGGGGAAGCAGCGGAATGGGGCGGCAGACCGCGGCCGACGTCGTGGCCGGCGGCGGAAGCGCGGTGATCGTGGGCCGCAGTTCGGAGCGGGTCGACGAGACGGTCAAGACATTGTCGGCCAAGGGTGAGGCGTGGGGTATCACCGCCGACCTCGGCGACCGTGAGCAGGTCACCCACGTGCAGCAGCGGCTTGCCGGTGAGCACGCCGACGCCACCCTGCTGGTCAACGCCGCCGGCATCTTCGTCCCGAAGCCGTTCCTCGACCACGACGGAGCCTCCTACGACTCCTACCACGAACTGAACCGCGCCCTGTTCTTCCTGACCCAGACCGTGGTGCGCGGCATGGCCGAGGCCGGCGGCGGTTCGATCGTCAACATCGGCAGCATGTGGGCCCTGCAGGCAGTCGGCGCCACCCCGTCCAGCGCCTACTCGATGGCCAAGGCCGGACTGCACGCGCTCACCCACAATCTGGCCCTCGAACTGGCAGACCGGCACATCCGGGTGAACACCGTCGCACCTGCCGTGGTCGCCACGCCGATCTACGAAGGTTTCATCCCGCCGGAGCAGATCGCCGCGACGCTCGAGAGCTTCAACGGCTTCCACCCCCTCGGCCGGGTCGGCACCGCCCAGGACATCGCGTCGGCCATCACCTACCTGCTCTCCGACCGTGCCGGGTGGGTCACCGGCACCATCCTCAACGTCGACGGCGGCGTCATGGCGGGACGCAACTGACGTTTCCGCACATCCATCTGTGGCCGGCGGAGATGCCGGCCCCGGCGACTTGGGAGAAACAGATGACACATCCGCCGGCGTGGGACCAGGTGACCCCTGCTGACGTGTTGCACGCGATGCAGGAGTACGACCGGCTCGGAGCGCAGCGGTTCTTCGACGAGCACGGTTTCGCCCCGACCACGACCTATGACCTGGTCTGGGACGAACGTCGTTATCCGCCGAAGGCGATCCTGGGCACCGCTTATGAGCTGGCGACGGGCCACCGCCTCGCCTCCGGCGATTTCGAGGGCGGGAAGACCGGCGCCGTCAGGGTGCTCGGAAAGCTGGGGTTCATCGTCCACCACCGCGACGGCCCCCTCGCGTAGATCGCGCAGGAGCGTCGGCTATCCGGGCGGGTGGAAGCCGCGCTCCTGCAGCGCCCAGGTGTTGCCGTCGGGGTCGGCGAAGTCGGCGAAGCTCGCGTAGTCGCCCCGCTGGGGATCGACACCGGGCTGCCACCCGCCCTGCCACCCGTCGATCGGGGACTTGTGCCGGATATCCCCGACGTCGACACCACGTCCGAGGAGATCACGACGCGCGGCGTCGATGTCGGTGACGACCAGATACATGCTGCGGTCCGGGGCGTCGGTGCGGCCGGCGACGAGCTGAATCGAGCAGTGCGAGCCCGGTGGCGTCAGCTGGACGACCCGGAAGTCGTCGCTGGGCCGGTAGTCGACGTCGAGGGTGAAACCGACCTGCTCGGTGTAGAACGCCAGTGCCCGGTCGACGTCGCCGACCGGCAGGACGACGACCTCGAGTCGGTAGTCCATTGTCGTCACCTTCCGTGGAGGGCTACGTGAGGGGCGGGTTGTCCCGAGAGAACGCCAGATCGAGAGCCGTGAACGGAAGCCCGCTGGTGGCAGCCACGTGCACCGGGGTGAAGTGGACGCGACGGCCCGTCTCGGCGTCGTCTCCCGCCGCGCCCGGCCGGACCCATTCCAGGGTCGACCTCCCCGAGATCTGCAGGGCGGTGCCAGTGGTGAAGTCGAGGAAGAGCAGGGCGGTGGTGGGATCGGTGATGATGTTGCCCAGGCTGTTGAACAGGTTGTTGCCGGGATAGTCCGGCCACCAGAGCTCACCGGACTCCTCGACCCGCACGAAGCCTGGTGAGCCGCCGCGGTGGGAGGTGTCGGTGCCGTGGGTGGGGTGGGTCGTGCCGAGGATGAACGTGTCGGCCCGGCTGATGAGCGCGATGTGTTCCGCACGGAGGTTGCCGTAGCGATGGGTGACGGTGTGGGCTCCGGCGTGCTCGATGTCGCCGTGGCGCAGGTGGCGCAGGTGGCGCTGCTGGATGTACCGGGGGCAGTTCCCGTAGGCCTGGTCGAGGGATATCTCCATCTCGTGTTCCCCCTCCCGCGTGAGGGTGCCGTTGAGCCGGACCCGGCGGCGGATCGCGAGGTCGAGGGCCATTACCGCGACCGGTTGTCCCTCCGGTAACCGGTACAGGGGTTCGCCCTCCGACGGGGCGGTACGCACCGTCAGGGTCGAGTCGTGAGCCACGAGGAAACCCGGCCATCCCAGCAGCGGGGAGGTCCACAGCTCGCCGGTGTCGTCGCGGCCGGTGAGGATGGCGAGGTCGCGATCGGCCAGGAAGCGGCTCATGGCACCGCCGAGATGCGGGGTGGCAAGCATCCCGGAGAGGCGGGAGGCGTCGTCGAGAATGCCGGCGCGACGCTGCACAGCGCGCTCGCCGTCGTGAAATCCATTGATGGTCACTGCCGTTCCCTCCTTCCGTTGGGTTCAGGCCTTCGCCTGGTTCGGGATAGTGGGAGTGGGTGGGCCGAGGCCGACGCCGAGACTGCCGCGCCCCAGGTGCTCACGCCAGTTCCGGGGTGGGCAGCGGTCAGCCGGACCTGCTGGTCGCGACCTCGTCGACGGTGAGCCCGCGGTCGACGCCGTGGGGGGTGACGCGCTGGCCGGGTTCGAGGTCGAGGACCTTGTCGTCGAGCAGCACGGTGACCTTGTCCGGTTCGAACGACACCATGTCGCGCACCCGCCCGACCTCGGGCCACGCCTCGACGTAGGACCACGCCGCCCGCTCGACGTCGCCGACGTCGTAGTAGCTGGCCAGACCCTTGTAGGGGCAGAACGTCTGGCCCTCGGCCGGGGTCAGGGCCGCGGGGTCGACGTCAGCGCGGGGCACGTACCAGCGTGGGGCGAACCCGGACTCGTAGAGCACGAGCGGCTCGACAGTGTCGGCGACCACCTGGTCGCCGACACGCACCACCAGGTGGCGGGAGGTGCTGCGGATGTCGTTGCGGTGGTAGGCGTCCGCGGCGTGGCCGACGATGCGCTCGTCCTCCTCGTAGAAGGCCTCCATCGCCCGCCAGGCGAACGCGACCCGGTCCTCGAGCTGGGCGGCATGTGCCGGCAGTCCGGTGTGCTGCCACGCCGCGCGCTGCGCGGTCTCCCCGCCGGCGCTGACGGCGAACCACGACGTCGCACCGAGGTCGCGATGGTTCGTGACGGTCCCCAGGCGCTGGAGGGCGCCGGGGGTGACGTCACCGAGGGGGAAGTAGGCGACCGGGTAGCGGCCGGGTTCGTGGAGGAGGACGACGTCCTCGCTGTCCGCGATCCACTCTCCGCCGAACCGCACGCGCATCCGTCGGCGCAGCGGTTCGGCGACCAGGAGTCGTTCGGGCAGCGGATCGGGGACCAGGAAGTGCCCGACGGCTGACGCGGAGAGCGGTCCTTGTTGCCAGGACAGGCCCATGACTTGTTCCGATCGAGTAGGTGGGCCGGCCGCGGGTGCGGCCTGTTGCGGATCAGGTGAGGGCTTCGCCGCCGTCGACGGCGAGGGTGACCCCGGTGAGAAACGTGCTGGTCAGGGCGAACAGCACCGCGCCGGCGACGTCATCGGCGGTGCCGATGCGCCGAGCCGGGTTGCGCTCGCTCTGCTCGGCGAACAGGTCCGCCTTGCCCTTCTCTCCCAGTGCGTCCCACGCGCCGGTGTCGATCACTCCCGGGGAGATGGCGTTGGCCCGGATGGGGGCCAGCTCGACCGCGAGGGAGCGGGTCAGGGTGTCGGCGGCGCCGTTGGTGATGGCCACGGCCAGGGTGCCGACGGCGATCTTGAAGGCGGCCACCCCGGAGAACAGCACGAGCGAGCCGCCCTCGTTGATCCGCGGGCCCAGGTGCTTGGCGAGCATGAGTGGCCCGATGACCTTGGTGTCCAGCGACGCCTGGACCGACTCACGGCTGAGGTCCTGCAGCCGCCCACGGGCGCGGGCCGATGCGGTGGACACGATGTGGTCGAGCGTGCCGAGCCGCTCTCCGAGGGAGACGATCGAGTCGTCGTCGGTCACGTCGACGGTCTCGGTGGTGATACCGGGTTCGTCGGCGTAGGCGGCGGCGAGCGCCTCGGCGTTGCGCCCGGCTGCGACGACATCGGCGCCCGCGTTGCGCGCGGCGAGTACGACCGCGCGGGCGATCCCGCTGCCGCGGCCGATGACGAGCACGGTCCGGTTCTGCAGTGATCCGGTCATGGTGGGCACGTCCTTCGGGGAGCTAATCCCTAATCGTGGTTTTACTGGTTAGCTGGCCCGGTCATCAGACACCGGTCGACCTAACTTGTCAACCGGTTCATCATGGTTAGTATGGCGGCATGGCGTACACGGTTGACCCGGACGACGAGCTGATGCTGCTCGATCTGCTCAACAGCACTCCGGTGGCGCGGGGCGGGTTCGTGGATCTTCTTGCCGTCGACGCCGACGCTGCGGACTGGAGCCGGGCCCGGGGCGGCACCGGCTCGCCTGCGGAGGTGGCCCACCTGCGCCGGGTCCGTGACCAGCTGCAGGCCGTGGTCCGAGGCGCCGAGCCGGCGGCCGCGCTGACACCGGCGCTGCGCGATGCGCGCCTACTTCCCGATATCGCGGACTCCGGGGTGAGCTGGCGTCTCGACGTGCAGGACGACCGCCGGCTCGCCACCTACGCGCTGCTCGTGTGGGGGCGGGTGCAGGAGCAGATGCCCGGCCGTCTTCGTCCGTGTGCCAACGACGAGTGTCGCCTGTTCCTGCTGGATCGCAGCCGCCCGAACACCGCCCGCTGGTGCTCGATGAAGACCTGCGGCAACCGGCTCAAGGTCCGTCGGCACTATCAGCGCAACCAGAGGGCCGTCTGATCGGCGGTTCGGAGTCTTCCCGCGGAGGGCCACGCTCGGACCTGCTGCCGTTGCTGACCGGGGGCCGGGCGGTCATGACCGGCTCCTGGCAGAACGAGTCGGGTCCGGCGCTGGTCGAGGAGATCGGCGTGACCTACTTCGTCGCGCATCCCCGGTACGTGTCCGCTCTGGTCTCCGAGGCGAACAGACCGGACATCCGGCTCGGCGCGCCGCGCGTGATCGTCGCAGGCGCTGCTCGATCCCGGCGACCCTGCCGGGCTGATTCGGGGTGCCGCCGCCGGTCAGGCGGTGCTGCCGGCCGGTGCGCTGTCGGCCGCGGTGGTGACATCGATCAAGACTCCTGCTCACCCGCGGATCTCGGGGTTCCCGAAGGCGCGCCGCCGCGCACGGTTCGGCGCGCGCGGCGGCGGTCTTCTGCTGGTGGATCAGGGAGATGGCTACTGACCGACCTTCACCCCGGGCTCGCCCGCCTCGAAATGGATCACGTTGTTGTGCGGCGGGATGCCCTGCGACGCACCCGGCGGCCGGCGGCTGCCGATCGGTAGGACGGCCCGCTTGAAACTGGACTGGATCATCATCGCGCCGGCGAGGTACCAGGCCAGGAGGGCACTGATGATCAGCAGATAGGCGCCGATGGCCTGGACCAGCGGCAGGCCGCCCAGCAGCGCGATCGCGAGCAGCGTGGAACCGGCGGCCAGCATGACCAGAACCCCGGTGAGCACGACGTTCTCGGCGGCGGCTGCGATCGCACCCAGCACCGTGATCGCGGCCAGCACCACGAACCAGAAACCGAAGGCACCGGCGGCGGTGGCGCTTGCGACGGAGGGCAGGACGCCCACCGCGATGAGCAGGTTGTAGATCCCGTAGGCGATCCAGAACGCTCCCCACATTCCGTGCATCGCGGTGGCCACCGCGTCACGCGCCCGGTAGGCCCACATGCCCGCGAGGAACTGCGCCAGACCACCTGCGGTCAACGCGAAGGGGAACAGGACCAGCGGGGTCTCGCTGTTTCCGTACCAGCCGGCCAGGTTGCCGGCGACCATGAACGTGGCAGCGGCGAAGCCGAACAGCCCGAGGATGGGCGGGGCAGCGACGGGTGACAGGGTGATCCTGGTGCGGTCTCGCCAGAAGGTGTAGTCAGGCGCCTCGGCGATCGGCGAGTGCCCGTTGATGTCCGTGCTCAATTTTCCTCCAGATGTAGTGCAAGTCCTCGCCCGAGCGACTGCTCGGGCCGGGTCGGCAAACCCTGTTCTGTGAGTCGCCGCGCCTGTGACCCGTAGGGCGACCCGCAGCGTCATGCCGTGCACGTGAGGGCTGGAGATCCCGCGGGTCACGAACGCACGCCGACTCTTGCGCAGCAGAGCGCGGGTCGCGTCCGTGTCCGCCCCGGTCAGATCCCTGGGGCTGTGCGCCGAGAGCACGCGGGAGAAGGCGGCAGAGGCGCGTGGCATCCGTGTGACACGCCGGTCACCCCGGCGAGTCCGCCATCGAAGGTCTGCGCAGTTGGTGCGGCCCGGTCCCGGCCGGCCCCCCACATCTGGCGCCGGTGCCACGACCGGCCGTGGGACTGGCGTGGCCACGGATGCGAGCGCGGGCCCGGACAGATGACGATCGCCTCATGCGGACCTGGGCGAGAATCCCCGAGGGAGTCGGACGACATTGACGTGGCATAGCGTGCTGCAGAAGCACTGGCGGTCGGCGGCGCACTGGGTGGTCGTCGGCGTGGCAGTCGGCTACCTCGCCTGGCTCGTGCCGGGGCTGGCGGTCCAGGTCGTCCAAGCGACCGGACCGTTGGGTCACCTGCGGTGGGAGTGGCTGATCGTCGCTGTGCTGTGCGGCGTGTCGGCGTTGGTCCTGTACGGCGAGCTGCACCGGCAACTTCTCCTGGTGGGCGGGGCACGCCTGTCGGTAGCCACGGTCCAGGGCATCAACTTCGTCGAGAACGCGGTGTCCACCACGGTGCCCGTCGTCGGTGGCGCAGCCGCCATCGTCTACGCGATCGACCAACTTCGTCGCCGCCGGGTCGACTCGACGCTGGCCTCCTGGTCGGTGCTCGTGGCCGGGATCGTCGCCACGCTGAGCCTGCTGGTGCTGGGCGCCCTCGGTCTGGGGCTGGCGGGCCGTATCCCCCTCACCGTCGCGGTGGCGCTCGCGGTGGTGATCGCCCTGGGCGCGCTCGGCGTGTGGAAGCTGCTGACGCACCCTGCGGTGCTGCGGCGCGGCCTGCGTCTGCCGATAGCGCTGAGCCGTTGGGTGCCAGGGGTGTGCCCTACGTGCCGGAGTACATGGCTGGAGCGGACCGACGAGGTGTCCAGCCGGCTGTCCGCCCGCATCGCGCTGTTGCGTCCGAGTGCCTTCCGTTGGCTCGGCCTGATCGCACTGGCCGCCTTCACGTGGGTTCTGGACTACCTGTGTCTGGCGTCCAGCGTCGCCGCGGTGGGCTCCCCGGTGCCCTGGGGTGCGCTCCTCGTGGGCTTCCTGCTCGTGCAGGGCAGCATCGCGTTGCAGATCTTCCCCGGCGGTGTCGGTCTGGCCGAGACGAGCTTGCTCACCTTGCTGCTGGCCTCCGACGTCGCCGCCGCGCCTGCGGCGGCGAGCGTGCTGATCTACCGGTCGATCACGTGGTTGGGCCTCTCGCTGCTGGGATGGGCGGTGTACGCGCTATGGATTCACACCGCCCCGCTGCATCTCCACCGCCACGCGCCCGAGCTGACCAGCGCATGAGCACCGGCGCGAGCCGGGGTGGGATTGCAGAACTCAGCGGTAGAGCTGTCGGCGTGAGGTGATGTTGAGTTTGCCGAAGATCTTGTGGAGGTGGTACTCGACGGTGCGGGGACTGATGA
>NZ_JCADBN010000026.1:0-70930 GCF_059359135.1 Pseudonocardia sp. OZ21 | reverse complement strand
GGCCCCACCGGATGCATCGGCTTCGGCAGATCCGAGACCCCGTCCCGCATCCGCATCCCGTAACCACCGCAGAACAGCACAACCTTCACGAATCGTCCCCCGTAGCGTCTAGCCGTCACGCTCGACAGGGGCCCCCAAGCCCCCTCTGCCTACCCATCGTGACGGTTCGGACCGGTGTTAGCGATCTCTTTCGGCCTAATTCCGACGCCGATGACGAGCCCGGCCGCCACCAGCGCGGTCCCGGCCCACACCCCGGGACCCGGGACCGGGGAGCCCAGCAGCACGCCGCCCGCGGCGGCCGCGACGGGTGCGACGCCGGTCAGCAGACCGGCGCGCGCGGAGCCGAGCCTGCCCACCGCGGAGTACCAGAGCACGAACGCCAGCGCCGTCACGAACACCGCGAGATAGGCGGCCGCGAGCAGGTGCGAGGCGTGCAGCGTGGCCACCGCCGCGGGCCCCTCCGCGCCGAGGCCGAGCACGGCGAGGAGCACGGCCGCGAGCCAGCAGGTGTGCACCGAGACGCCCCACGCGCCGAGCCGCCGCAGCACCGGCACCGCGAGCAGCGTGAACGCCACCTCGCACAGCAGCACCACGACCGACCAGCCGAGCCCCACGAGATCGCTGCGTCCGTGGCCCTGCACGAGCACCGCCCCCGCGGTGACCACGGCGGCCGCCGCCACGGCGGCCGGTGCCGGCCGTCTCCCGTCGAGCAGCGGGCCCACGAGCGCGAGTACCACCGGCACGCACGCCACCGCCACGCCGAGCACCGCGGGCTCGGCGTGCGCCGAGCCCCGGACCAGCGCGACGTTGAACAGCACCAGCCCGGCGACCACCACGCCGAGCAGCCACAGCCACTCGGTGCCGCGGGGCGCCGTGATCCGCCGGCCGGTGAGCCGGGCCGCTCCGAGCAGCAGCAGGCAGGCCACGGCGTAGCGAAGGGCCTGGGTGGTGAACAGGGGGGCGTCGGCCAGCACGCCGGACACGGCGACGCTCCCGCCGACGCAGACCATTCCCGCAGTGCCCATCCCCACGCCCGCGGCGGTGTCGGCGGTGCCCCGTCCGATCGTCCGGGACCCGGTCTGCTGGCTCCCGGTCTTCTGGCTCCCGATCTTCGGCAACGTCATGCCGTCAGGCTCGTTGCCGTACGGTCCGGCCGACAGGGCCAAGAAGCACACGGGTGAAAGGACCATCGTGGGCGGAGCCGACTTCCTCCAGCTCGACCCCGGCGCGGTCCCCCGGGGGCAGCTCACCGGGTGGCTGGTGGACGCGCTGCGGGCCGCGATCACCGACGGCAGGCTGGCCGTCGGCGCGCGCCTGCCGGCCTCCCGGGTGCTGGCCGTCGACCTCGAGGTCTCCCGCGGCGTGGTCGTCGCGGCGTACCAGCGGCTCTACGACGAAGGTCTGCTCCGCACCGACGGCCCCCGCGGCACGGCGGTCGCCTCCGCGCCGCCCGCGGTGGCGGCGCCCACCGTGCGCGACGCCCGTCCGGCACCGGACGTCGACCTCTCGCCCGGAGTGCCCGACCTGTCGGCGTTCCCCCGCACGGCGTGGCTGCGCGCCGAGCGCGCGGTGCTGGGCAGCGCCGCCGCGGCCGACCTCGGCTACGGCGACCCCCAGGGCAACCCGGTGCTGCGCCGCGAGCTCGCCGGCTGGCTGGGGCGCGCCCGCGGGGTCCGCGCGGACGCCGAGGACATCATCGTGGTGGCCGGGGTCGCCCAGGGGCTCGGGCTGCTCGCGCAGGTGCTCGCGGGGGAGCGGGCCGGGATCGAGGATCCGGGGTCGCGGGGGACGAGGGAGCAGCTGGCCCACTGGGGCGTGGAGCCCGTGCCCGTCCCGGTCGACGCCGACGGGCTGGACGTGGCGGACCTGGCGCGCAGTGGCGCGCGGGTGGTGCTCGTGACACCCGCTCACCACTTCCCGACCGGAGTGGTGCTCGCGCCCGGACGGCGCCGCGAACTGCTGGACTGGGCCGCGGCGGGCGGGCTGATCATCGAGGACGACTACGACGCCGAGCACCGCTACGACCGCGCCCCGGTGCCCGCGCTGCAGGGCATGGCGCCGGATCGGGTCGCGCACACCGGCAGCGTGTCCAAGACGCTGGCGCCGGGACTGCGGCTCGGGTGGGTCGTCGCTCCTCGGGCGCTGCAGCCCGAGCTCGTGCTGCGCAAGCGGATGACCGATCTCGGCAACGCCGCGCTGCCCCAGCTCGTGCTCGCGCAGCTGATCGCCTCGGGCGAGCTGGAGCGGCACCTGCGGCGCGTGCGGACGCGCCAGCGGGCCCGCCGGGACGCGATGCTGGCCGCGCTGCGCCACCACCTGCCGGACGCCACGATCCACGGGGTGGCGGCCGGGCTGCACCTGCTCGTGACGTTCCCGCCGGGGGTGGACGACCGCGTGCTCGCCGAGCGCGCCCGGGACTCCGGAGTGCTGGTGCAGCCGCTGTCGTGGCACCGGGTCGGCGACGGGCCGCCCGGTCTCGTCCTGGGCTATGCGGCCCACCCGCCCGGCCGGATCCACGACGCGATCGCCCGGCTCGGGGCGTCCTGGGGCCGCGCGCCCGCCCGGGGTCCTCGGCCCTGAGCGCCGCTACCCGGTCGTGCCGAACCGCAGCGCGGACCGGGAGCGGTAGACCGCGCCGGGCCGCAGCACCGTCGACGGGAAGTCCGGCCGGTTGGGGGAGTCGGGGAAGGCCTGGGGCTCCAGGCAGAACGCGTCGCCCTGACGGGCCGCGCTGCCGTCCCCGAGGACGAGGGAGCCGTCCAGCATGTTGCCGGTGTAGAACTGCACGCCGGGCTGGTCGGTGCGCAGCTCCAGGGTGCGCCCGCTGCGGGGTTCGACCACCCGCACGGCGTGGCGCAGGCCGTCGGCGTCCGGGTCGCCGTCGATCACGTAGGTGTGGTCGTAGCCGCGGGTCGCCCGCAGCTGGGGGTGCCCCTCGCGCAGCCGGGCGCCGATCCGCTGGGAGCTGCGCAGGTCGAACGGGGTGTCCGCCACGGGCGCCGGCGGCCCGGACGGGATGAGGTGCTCGTCCACCGGCAGGAACTGCGCCGCCGCGAGCGTCACCTCGTGGTCCTCCACGGAGCCTGCTCCGGCGAGGTTCCAGTAGGCGTGGTTGGTCAGGTTGACCACGGTGGGCGCGTCGGTGCGGGCCTCGTGCTCGATGCGCAGCTGGGAGCCCTCCACCGCGTAGGTGACCGTCACCTGCAGCGTGCCGGGGAAGCCGTTCTCCCCGTCGGGACTGGTGCGCCGCAGCGTCACCGACCCGTCGCGGGGCTCGTCACGCTCCCACGGGACGGACTCGAACCCGCCGGTGCCGCCGTGCAGCGCGGCGGCGGGCTCGTTGAGCGGGATCCGGTACTCCGTGCCGTCGAGGGTGAACCTTCCCCCGGCGATGCGGTTGGCGAACCGCCCCACGCAGGCTCCGAGGTAGTCGCGGTCGCGCCGGTAGGCGTCCTCGTCGGCCAGCCCGAGCGCGATGTCCCCCCATTGCCCGTGCCGGTCGGGCGTGCGGACCGCCACGATCCGGGCGCCGTGGGCGATCACGCCCACCTCCAGGGTGTCGCTGCGCAACCAGGTGACGTTCATGAACCGTGATGCTGCCGCAGCGGCACTGAGCCGAGCGCCTCGGGCCGGGGGATGCCACTGTGGACCTATGAGCGATGAGCAATGGTTCTACTGCCTCAAGCACGGCACCGTCGAGCCGGCCGAGGGCTGCCGCGCCGCCGATCGGCTCGGCCCGTACCCCGACCGGGAGACGGCGTCGCGGGCGCTCGAGATCGCGCACGAGCGCACCGAGGCCGCCGACCGTGCCGATCGGGAGTGGGCCGAGCGCGGCGCCGACCGCGACGAGCGCGACTAGGTCCGGGCTACCTGCCGGCGGCGACGCCGCTCCCGCACTGCGAATCCCGTCCACGAGACCAGCACGATGGTCGCCACCATCAGCTGGGCTTCGACCAGGCGGTCGGCCGGATACACCACGCCGGTCAGGTAGGTGTCGACGAAGCCGCGGGGTAGGCCCTGCTCGCCTGCCCGGCGGCGGGCCGCGTCCTCCCATGCGGTGAGGGGGCAGGCGACCCCGACCGTGGCGCTGACCAGGCCCCAGCCCGCCGCCGCGACGTGCGGGACGATCAGCCATCGGTAGCGCCAGGCGAGGAACCCGCCCAGCGCGACGTAGAGCAGGAACCCGAGATGGACCAGCATCACCACATCGGCGACCACAGCGGCGTCCATCTGTCGAGGATGCCAGCGAAACCGGGTCAGCAGGCCGGACGGCAGCCACGCTGGAAGATCGCCTCCAGCAGGACGGCGCGGATGTCCTGCGGGTTCTCGGCCTCGTAGGCACGTCCGCCCGTGGCCTCGGCGATCTGGCGCAGCGCCTCGTCGTCGGCGTCGGGTCCCAGCCCGATCGCGATCACCGGGACCGGCTCGGCCGGGGCCGCCTCGGTCTGCAGGGCCTGCAGCGTGGCGGGCAGGTCGGCCCCGGCCCCCGACTCGTCGTGCCCGTCCGTCACGAGCAGCACTGCGTTGGAGTGCCCCGGGTCGTAGCCGGCCCGCACGGCCCGGGTGGCGGCCAGGGTGGTGGCGTAGAGGGTGCCGGCACCCCCGACCCGGTCGGGCAGCGTCCCGGCCGCGGAGGCGAGCGCGTCGCGCCGCGACGGCGCGTCGGGGACCGGCTCGGTCAACGGACCCAGCGGGACGATCTCCTGCCACTGCGTCTGCGGCGTCGGACGCGAGGGGAACGCCCACAGCCCGACCGACGCCACGTCCGGGAACAGCGTGAGCCCGGACTGGACCGCCGCGGCGGCGAGCGTGATCCGGGTGCCCTTCCCGGCGGGCTCCGCCATCGAGTCGGACACGTCGATCACCGTCAGCACCTGGCTCCGCTCGGTGAGCGACCCCCACAGCCGCAGGGTCTCTCGGGCCAATGGCCGCGGCGGGGGAGCGGCGGCGGTCACCTGCGCGGGCAGTGACCCGGACTGCGGGCCGGGGTCGCCGGGCAGCCGGGTGCCGTCGGGCGACCGCAGCCCGGCAGCGCCGAACGCCTGGCGCCCCGCCGGGCCGCGCAGGTGGACCTCGATGGCGTCGACCGCGGCGTCGAGCGCCGGGTCGCGCCCTGCCGGCTGGCCCGCGCGGACGCGGACGAACGGGAAGTCGAGCGCGGCCGCCGCCTCCCGGAGCGCGACGGGTGTGACGGGCGCGCCCGAACTGCCCGCGCGCCGGGCCCGGTCGTGGCGCACCACCGACTGTTCGGTGGCGAGGAACCCGCGGGCGGCGGCGCCGTCGCGGTGTACCGCGTCGTAGCCGGCCGCAGCCGAGGGCGGGGCGCCCCGGGACAGGGAGAGCACCGCGGCGACGAACGCGGGGCGGGGAGAGCCGCGCTCGTCACCGATCGCGGTGTGCAGGGCCGTGAGGGCCGCGAGCCCGGCCCGGTCGGTGGCGGGGTCGGGCAGGGCGGGGGGCTGCGGGTGGGTGAGGAGCGTGTTCCACGACACCGGCCGCGCGGGGTTGCCGTACCGCCCGGCATCGGCCTCCGGCAGGACCAGCACCACGGGTGACGAGGCCAGCGACGACCGCTGGTCGACCACCGAGCCCGACGCGGTGTCCAGCGTGTCCAGGGCGAGTGAGGAGTCCGGGATCCAGATGGCGGGCAGGCCGGGTGCGTTCTCGCGGATCTCGTCCACCTGCGTGGAGGGCGCGTCGACCACCCGGATGTCGGCGCACTGCGCGGCGCCGCTGCGCTCGCCCGCGAGGGCCTGGCGAACGCTCTCGACCACCACGGGATCGGCCGCGATCGTCACGTTCGCCGGGCGGCACATGGTGAGCGTCCGCATCCCGACAACGACCCCGGCGCCGACCACCACGAGAACGGTGACGGTCACCACGGGCCAGCGCCGTCGTTGTCCGCCCTTCCGGTGCCGGCCGCCCACTCCACCCCTCCCCGCAGTTACCCGCTGTAGCTAACCGGAGGAAGGGGTCAGAACGCCACAGGCCATTCGGTGCGGAACGTGATCACTGAGCGTCTCGATGGGCGGGGCTCCGGCGGGCAGGGTCACCGGATCGGTGACAGGGGCATCACGCAACGACGGCGCCGGCCCCGACATCGACGTCAGCGCGCTACCGGGCTCCGGCGGGCGGGGGCGCCGGATCGGTGACAGGGTGACCCGGTGCTTTCGGCGAAGCGGGGCGCACGGCTGGTGCCGGTCGCTCTCGTGCTCGGCGTGGTACCGCTCACGGCCGTGGGAGCGGCCGGACCTGCACCGCAGCCCGACCCCGGCCGGATCGTCGCCGCCGGCCCCGAACCGCTCGAGGACCGCGCCGTGCCCGTCCCCACCGTGGCGACGCCTGCCGGTCCCGACGTCATCGCCGGAGTCGTCGTCCGCTACGTGCCCCAGGCCGGGACGGGCACGTTCACCGTGGTCCCCGGCTCGCAGCCGGCGCCGGGTGCGGGGGCGCTGCGGACGGTCCGGGTGGAGGTGGAGAACGGACTCCCCGTCGAGGTCACCGCCTTCGCCCGGTTCGTGATGCGCACGCTCAACGACGCTCGCGGCTGGGGCCACGACGGCGCGATGACCTTCGCGCGCACCGCCGGCGACGCGGAGATCGTGGTGCGGCTCGCCAGCCCGGAGACCACCGGGCGGCTGTGCGAGCCGATCGACACCGCCGGCCCGCTGTCCTGCCGGGTCGGGCCGCACGCGGTGGTCAACCACTACCGCTGGGTGGAAGGGTCCCCGGACTACCACGGTGACCTCACCGCCTACCGGAGCTACGTGGTCAACCACGAGGTCGGGCACGTCCTCGGCCACGATCACATGGACTGCCCCGCCCCCGCGGCGCCCGCTCCCGTGATGCAGCAGCAGTCCCTGGGGCTGGACGGCTGCAGCCCCAACCCGTGGCCCTATCCGGGCTGATCGCGTGGTCGACGCCGGACGGGAACCGTTCCTCACCGAGGGCTGCGGCTCCACTCCTCGCGGGTGAGCGCGTACTCCACCTCGCCGTGTTCGGAACCGTCGAGAGGATGGGGCCAGTCGACATGGAACGTGCGGACGTACCGGAGTCCGGATTTCTCCAGTACCCGGCGCGAGCCCCGGTTCACGGCCATTGTCGTAGCGACCACCCGTTGCACGCCCAGCTCGGTGAACCCGTCTTGACCAGCGCAATCGATCCCTCGGCGGCGAATCCGCGCCCCCACGCGGCCTGGTGGAGCCGGTATCCGAGCTCGATCTCGCCGGACGTGGGCTGCTCCACCGGACCGGCATATTTCTGGGCTGGTTTCTCTTCCGACCGCAGCTGAGGCAGGGTGGTGTCTCGCACGTGCTCGCGCGTGGCCGGCCGGTCCAGGTACCGCATCACGGCGGGGTCGGAGTGCAGGGCGTGGACATCGTCCAGGTCTGCGGCCGTGAACCGCCGTAACCGTAGGCGGTCGGTCTCCAGGTGATCCGTCACCGGGCGATTGTCGGCGCTGGCCGCGCCGCTCACCACGGATTTTGCGCCATCGGCCACCCGGCTGAGGGTCGAGCGCTCACGGCTCACCTGGCTTCCCTGTACGTCTCCGCTGTTCCCGACGCGGACACCCGACCGGCGGGGGTCGCGCTCGTGTGGGTCCAGCGTCAGCCGCGGTCGTCCCAGGTGATCGAGTCCTCCTACCGGTACGGCTCGGTCTCCCGGAGACTCAGCGCCGAGGCCGGGACGAGCGCGTCACGGTGTTCAGCCACGACCGCGCCGTACGAGTCGCACACCGCGAACCTCACGATCCCGAACCAGCGGCCGTCCACGGCTCGTTCCCACCTCGCGAGCACGCCGGGGACCCGACCCGTCGGCACCAGGAGCCGACCCGGCGGCGGGTCGTACTCGGGGACGGCCGGCGCGTGGTCGGGTGGCCCGTAGAAGACTTCGAGATCCACCCAGACCGGGCGGTCCAACGGGCGCGGTGGCTTGCTGGTGGTCGACGACCACGACTCGTACACGGCTTCCCTCCATCGATGGTGATCGACGGCCGGGGGAAGCGGCTCCACGCTCAGGATAGCCAAGGGGTGACCGCGCATTACGGAGCCGTAGTGCTGTCGTGTGACCGCTCCAACAGCATTACGGCTCCACAGTGCGCACGTCCAGTGCGGAGGGGCCTGGTCTGGCGGGTGGCCCTCGTCGGTGACGCCGCGTACGCCCCCTCGTTCCTACGCACACGCCGGATGACGGACGGGCGGGCGTCCTATCGGGGCTGATCGAGCGACAGGGCCCGGAGCAGCGGGATCGCGGTGATCTTCTCCTCGGTGAGCTCGGCCCACCGGATCCCGTCGGCCGGGCGCTCCCCGCGCCTGGCGCGGCAGTCCAGCACGCGCTCCGGGGTCACCACGAGGTCGACCGGTGCGTCGTGGGCCGCCGTCGGGATCCTGCCGGCGGGACGCACCTGCAACTCGTGCACGGTGGTGACGACGAGCGTGTCGGGGCCGATCAGCCCGGCGGCGGTGGCGAGGGCGAACTCCAGGTCGGCGAAGCCGCCGCCCTTGCCGAGCCGGGCCCCGTCCTCGCCGACGGCGACGCAGCCGCTGACAACCAGGTCCACCGGGGACAGCTGGGCCACCGCCACGCGGCGGGCCGAGCGGGTGGCCCCCGCGATCGAGGCGGCCTTGCGTGGCGGATCCTCGAGGTGGTCGGGGTCGAGCAGGAAGAACGGTTCCGGCTCCGCCAGCCGCGGCACGGCCATGTAGACGGCCTTGCCGTCCTGCAGCGCCCGCTGGCGCACCGGGAGCTGCGCGGAGTCGGGGTTCGACTTGATGGTCCGCGCGGCGCGCCAGATGTCGGTGTCGCGGAGGCGCTCCGCCGCAGCCTCCGCCCCGGTGAAGTTCGAGATGCGGTTGCGCGCGCCGGGGAAGCGCGCCACCCGGGCCTCGGTGAGGGCGGTCCACACCTCGTCGCGCAGGGCGGCCTTGGCTGCCAGCAGTTCCGGGTCACCGCCTGCGTCGTGGTCGTGACGGCGACCGCGGCGACCCGGCCCGTTCGCGGTCACGTGCTCGTCCGGCGCCGGTCGCCCCGGGCCCGCAGCAGCGCCAGCACGGGCAGGGACACGCGGGGGAGCAGCGAGCCGAACCGCATGAGCCCCGCCCGGTGGGTGGGCAGGGAACGCACCACGCGCCGCCCGTCGAGCAGCGCGACGGCCGCGTCGGCGACCGCAGCCGGGGTGAGCAGGCTCCGCTGCGAGAACAGGAGCGCGACGTCCGGGCTCGCCTGCTCGTCCCGCACGAGCGCGGTGTCGGCGGCGTCGGGGCACAGGGCATGGACCCGGACCGGTACGCGGGCGAGGTCGAGATCGCCCTGCAGGCTGGTGCTGAAGCTCAGTACCGCCGCTTTCGTCGCCGCGTACACCGCGAGTCCCGGGACCGGGCCGTGCGCCGACATCGACGCGATGTTGAGCACGTGCCCGCCCCGCTCCCGCATCACCTCCACGGCAGCCCGGGAGCCGTGGACGACGCCCATGACGTTGACGTCCACCATCAGCGCCTGATGCTCCTCCGGCTGCTCCCACGCCGGTCCGGAGCGCAGCACGCCCGCGTTGTTCACCCACACCGTCACCGGGCCCAGCTCCGCCGCCGCGGCCGCGACCCGCCGGTGGTCGGCCGCGACGCGCGCATCGGCGACGATGCCGGTGACGTCCGCGCCGGAGGCCGCCAGCTCGGCCGCGGCGGCGGAGACGGCGGCGGCGTCCAGGTCGGTGATGACCACCCGGTGCCCGCGGGCGAGGAGGCGGCGAGCGATCTCCCGCCCCAGCCCACGGGCGGCACCGGTGACGACAGCGACACTGCTGGCGGGACTCACGGGTGACACTGTGTCATGCGCGGCCCCGGGTCACGGACGCCGGGACGGCCGCGTCCGCGGCTGTCCCGGCCACGGCTACCCGCAGCGCAGCCAGCGGCACCCGTAGGGCGGCAACGTCACCGCGATCGTCCCGTCGTCCCCGACCTTCACCGGGTCCTGGCGCGGATCGAGGACGTCCACCAGCTCCGCTCCGGCGAGCCCCGGCACCACCGGTGCGGCGTCGATCTCGGCGTCGGCGAAGTTGTGCAGCGCCACGACCGTGGTGCCGTCGGTGCCGCAGCTGTGCGCGAACACCGGCCGGGCGTCCGAGCCCGGGTCGAGCACCGTGCAGGTGCCCCACGCCAACTCCGGGCAGGCCCGGTAGCTGTCGACGAGCAGCCGCATCCAGGACAGCAGCGAGTCGGGATCGGGTCGCTGTTCCTGCACCGCCGCCCAGTCCATGTCCGAGCGCACCGCGAACCGGCCGGGCAGGCTCAGGTCCTCGCCCATGCCGATCTCCTCGCCGTAGTAGAGCACCGGCGTGCCCGGCAGGGAGAACAGCAGGCTGTAGACCATCCGGATCCGTCGCTGGTCCCCGTCGAGCATCGGCGGCAGGCGCCGGCGCAGGCCGCGGCCGTAGAGCTGCATGTCCTCGTCGGGCCCGAAGGCGTCGAAGACCTCCTTGCGCTGGGCGTCGGTGAGCTTGTCGAGCGTCAGCTCGTCGTGGTTGCGCACGAACGTGGCCCAGTGGCCGTCCTCGGGCGGGTCGGGCCGGTGCCGCAGCGCCTCGGCGAGCGGCTCGGCGTCGGCCCGCGCCAGGGCGAGGTACATCTGCTGCATGCCGATGAAGTCGAAGCACATCGTGAGCTCGTCGGTGGAACCGCCGCCGTCGTTCGCGCCGAAGAACGGCATCGTGTCCGGGTACGGCAGGTTGACCTCGCCGAGCAGCACGGACTCGCCGTTGCGCCTGCGCAGGAACGCGCTGAGGTCGGCGAGGTAGTCGTGCGGGTCGGGGAGCGACCCCGCGTCGGCCAGGCCGTCGGTCTCCAGCAGGAACGGGACGGCGTCGACGCGGAAGCCGGACAGCCCGAGCTCCATCCAGAAGCCCATGATCCGGGCGATCTCGTCACGGACCTCCGGGTTGGCCACGTCGAGGTCGGGCTGGTGCTTGTAGAACCGGTGCAGGTAGTACTGCTTGGCCTTCCGGTCGTACTCCCAGAGGCTCGTCTCCTGGTCGGGGAACACGACGCCCTGCGGACCGTCGGCCGGCGGCTTGTCCTGCCAGACGTACCAGTTGCGGTAGGGCGAGTCGGGGCTGCTGCGGGCACTCTGGAACCAGGGGTGCTGCGCCGAGGTGTGGTTGACGACGAGGTCGGCGATCACCCGCATGCCGCGGTCCCGGGCGGTGCGGATCAGCTCCACCATGTCGCCGAGGGAGCCGAGCCGTTCGTCGACGCCGTAGAAGTCGGTGATGTCGTAGCCGTCGTCCCGGTCGGGCGTGGGGAAGAACGGCATGAGCCACAGGCAGGTGACGCCGAGCCGGTCGAGGTGGTCGATCTTCTGGATGAGGCCGCGGATGTCGCCGCAGCCGTCACCGTTGCCGTCGGCGTAGGTCTCGATGTCGAGGCAGTAGATGACGGCGTTCTTCCACCACAGGTCCGAGGTGCGCGTGAGTTTCACACGGCCTCCCGGAGCTGGGGGAGGACCTTGGCGCCGAACGCGTCCAGGAACGCGTCCTGCTCCTGGCCGACGTGGTGCAGCGCGATCTCGTCGAAGCCCAGTGCCGCGTACTCCGCGAGCTGCGCGGTGTGCCGTCCGAGGTCGCTTCCGATGTGCACCGACTTGCGCACCAGTTCCAGCGGGACGTGCTCGGAGACGGCGTCGAACACCTCGGCCGAGTCGATGTCCCAGCAGGCAGGGGGCGGGAAGACGTTGCTGCGCCACTGGTCCATGGCGATCGCCTCGGCGGCCTGCTCGTCGGGGTCCCAGCAGAGGTGGACCTGCAGGTGCAGCCGGCCGCGCCCGCCCGCGTCCCGGTAGGCGGCGACGATCTCGCGCAGCGTCTCGACCGGCTGGTTGATCGTGATCAGGCCGTCGGCCCACTCCGCGCACCAGCGTGCGGTGGCCACGCTCACCGCGGCGCCGACCAGGGGTGGCGGCTCATCGGGCAGGGTCCAGATACGGGCCCGGTCGACGGTGACGAGCCCGTCGTGGCTCACCTCCTCGCCGTTCAGGAGCGCCCGGATCACGTCTACGCACTCGCGCAGGCGGGCGTTGCGGACGTCCTTGCGCGGCCAGTCGTCGCCGGTGATGTGCTCGTTGCTGGCCTCGCCGGTGCCCAGCGCCGCCCAGAACCGGCCCGGGTACATCGCACCGAGCGTGCCGATGGCCTGCGCGATGATCGCCGGGTGGTAGCGCTGCCCCGGCGCGTTGACCACACCGAACGGCAGCGAGGTGGCCTGCAGTGCGGCTCCGAGCCAGGACCAGGCGAACGCGGACTGACCTTGACGGGCGCTCCACGGCGAGATGTGGTCCGACGACATCGCCGCGTCGAACCCGGCTTCCTCGGCGCGGCGCACCGCGGCCAACAGGACACTCGGATGTATCTGCTCGTGTGAAGCATGGAAGCCGAAAAGCGTCATGACGTTCTCTACCCGCCGAACCCGCCTGCGGAATCGCCCAGTTCGTCCGGTTCCGTCACTATGTTGATCGCCGCAGGTCAGCGGTGGTGTGATCGCGGGACGCTCAGGCGGGCGGGCCCGGCTGCGGGGTCACTTCGTCCACGCGGACCCGCGCCACCCGCCTCCCGTCCATCTCGGTCACCGTGAACCGGTGGGCCCCGAGGCGCACCCCGTCGCCCGCCCGTGGCACCCGGCCCAGCCGGGTCTGCACGAACCCGCCGAGCGTCTCGTAGGGGCCGGCCGGCAGTTGCACCCCCGTCTGGTCGGCCACCTCCTCGCGGTGCAGCAGCCCGTCGAGCTCCGACTCGTCCGCGCCGGGACTGCGCTGCGGGTCGTACTCGTCCTCGATCTCGCCCACCAGCTGCTCGAGGATGTCCTCCATGGTGACGATCCCCGCCGTGCCGCCGTACTCGTCCACGACGACGGCCAGGTGCGCGCGCCGGGCGCGAAGCTCCGGGAGCGCCTCGAACAGCCGTTTCCCGTTCGGGAGCAGGGGCACGGGCCGGGCGAGCCTGCGCAGCGTCCGGTCCTCCGCGTCGGACTCGGTGTGCAGCACCGTGAGCAGATCGCGGACGTGCACGACGCCCACCACCTCGTCCGCGTCCACGCCGATCACGGGGTAGCGGGAGTGGGTGCCGCGCAGCACGGCGGCTGCCGCGTCGGCCACGGTCGAGTCGGCCTCGAGGAAGTCGACCTCCGTACGGGGCACCATCACGGTCCCGACCGAGCGGTCGGCCGCGGCGAAGACGTCGCCGAGAACACGCCGCTCCTCCTGACCGAGGCTGCGGTGCGTGCTGACCATGTCGCGCAGTTCCTCGGCGCTCACGTCGTCGTCGCTCGCCTTCGGATCCAGGCCGAGCAGGCGGACGACGGCGTCGGTGGAGACACCGAGGACCCAGATCAACGGCCGGCTCAACCTGGCCACGCGGTCGAGGACGGGGGCGACGCCGCGGGCGATGACCTCCGGCCGCTGCAGCGCAAGACGCTTCGGGGCCAGCTCACCGAGGACGAGCGAGAGGTAGGAGATCGCGATGGTGACGACGATGAACGCGATCGAGCCCGCGACACCCGCAGGCAGCCCCCATCCGCTCAGCACGCCCGCGAGCGGCTCGGACAGCGTCGAACCGCCGTACGCCGCGGAGAAGAACCCGGCCAGCGTCACACCGATCTGCACCGCGGACAGGAACCGGTTGGAGTCCTCGCGCAGGTGCGCGACCCGCGCGCCCCGCCGGTCCTGCTCCGCCATGCGACGCACCTGGGCGTCGCGCAGCGTGACCAGCGCCATCTCCGACGCCGAGAAGAACCCGCCGATCAGCACGAACAGCAGGACGAGGCCCAGGCTGAACAGGATGTCGTTCACGGCCGCGATTTTCCCAGTAGGTCATCGGCGGGATTCGGCCCGGGCGTCAGGAGGGGCGACTCGCGCACCCGAAGAGGGCGACTCGCGGGGCGGGAGCGGGCGACTCGCGGGTGGGTGGCGTCAGCGGCGGCGGTTCGCCGCGGCCGCGGTCGGACTCGCCATCAGCTTCTCCAGCAGTGAGGTGAGCTGGGTGGCCTCCTCGTCGGACAGGGCGGACGCCCACCTCTGCTCCCGCTCGTTGTGGGCGGCGAAGGCGGCGACGAACACCTCCTCGCCGGTGGCGGTGAGCGACAGTTCCGTGGCCCGCCGGTCGTGTCCCGCCTTGCGTCGCGTCACCAGGTCGTCGCGTTCGAGGGTGTTGACCAGCGCCGACACCGCCGCCCGGCTCATCCCCGCCAGCTGGGCGACGCGCTTGGACTCCAGCGGGCCGCCCACCCACAGCACGAACAGCACCCGGAACCCGGCCCACGACCAGCCGTGGGGCCGATGCACCGCCGACTCGAGGTCGTAGACCATCGCGTTCGACGCGCGGTAGAGGCTCAGGACCAGCCGCATCGCGTGCGCGTCCACTGTGGGCAGGGCGCGCACGGTGCGCTCCACCGCGACATTGACGAACGACCAGTAGTCCACGTCGGATGAAGGGTCGGACACACGGGCAGCGTATGCGGCCGGTTGCGGTCCACAGTCCGGGCTCATTCGACGGCGACGATGGTGCGTCCGGTGCGGTCGGGCACGGCCAGCGCGAAGATCGCACCGAGGACCGGCCCGACCACGCCGAGCGCGAGGGCCACCGGCACGGAGCCGCCGATGCTGAGCGCCGCCAGCGGGAACAGGCCGGCGCCGACGCCGCGCCCCGCGTAGTAGCTGGTGTTGGAGCCGGCCGACCGGATGCGGGTGGGGAAGAACTCGGCCATCCACACCCCGAGCACGCCGAACCCGCCGCTGCCCGCCGCGCACAGCATGACGGCCCAGAAGGTCTGGTCGGTCCAGAAGTGGACCGTCACGTGCGCCGAGCCGGTGGTCACCAGCAGCAGCAGCCAGCCGAATCCGACCACACCGACGAGCACGGACACGAAGAACGCGGACCTGCGGCTGATGGCGTCGGAGAGCGCGCCGGTGAGCGGGTAGGTGATGGCCGTGATCACCAGCCCGAAGAGCACGATCAGGCTGGCCGTGCCGAGCGGCACCTTCTCGACCTGCACCAGGAACGTGGTGAGGTAGGAGATGAGCGAGTTGGTGCTGATGAACATCGCGCTGGCCAGCACGATGAACAGCACGGTGCCGCGGACGTGCTCGCGACGGAACAGGTCGCTCAGCGGGACCTTGGCCGGGCGCATCCGCTCGGGCACCCGCCCGGCCGCGAGCTCGCTGCGGTAGTGGCGCCACTGCTCCGACTCGGGCAGGGTCAGGGCGGCCAGCAGCCCGATCACCAGCGTCACGACGCCGATCACGATGTAGCCGCCGCGCCAGCCCTCGGCCTCGCCGAAGCGGACCGTGCAGAAGTAGACGATGCCCTCGGTGACGATCTGACCGGCGAAGTACATGGACTGGATCGAGCCGCCCATGGCGCCGCGCCTGCTGGTCTTCCAGCTCTCCGTGAACATCGAGTAGGCCAGCCCGAACAACCCGCCCATGCCGACGCCGGCGATCAGCCGGGTGACCAGGAACAGCCCGTAGGTGGGGGCGAGGCCGCCGAGCACCGCCGCCACGCCGAAGATCAGCACCGAGCCGGTGTAGGTCCAGCGCCTGCCGAAGCGGTCGCCCAGCCAGCCGCACACGAGGCCGCCGAGGATGGACGCGAACCCCTGCAACGTCGTGACCTGCACGATCTGGATGGTGCTGACGTGCAGGCTGCCGGCGATGTAGGCCATCGGGTAGCCCACGAGGTTCAGCTCGGCGCCGTCGAACAAGGTGCCGAGGAACGCGAACACGAGAACGCGTCCGGCTCCCTGGCGGAGCGAGCGGGCCTCGGCTGGGGACGCGGCCCTGCTGACTGTCGACATCGACTTCCTCTGCACGGATGTGGTGGGGGTGCGGCAGGGCCGGGGAGTGCTCACTCCGGCAGCGGGCGTCCCCGGGTCTCGGGGCAGAACGGGGCGGTGATCAGACCGACGATGTAGATCAGCCCGACCACGGTGGCGGCGATCCCGTAGCCGCCGAGCTTCGAGATGATCGCGCCGGAGAGCAGCGGTCCCAGGAACGCGACGAAGCGGGCGGCGTTGAAGACGAACGCCGAACCCGTCGCGCGCAGGTGCGTGGGGTAGAACTCGGGGAGCCAGACGGGCATCCAGGTGTACTGGCCGAGGGTGAAGAACCCGTTCACGACGAGGACGACCACGATCAGCCGCAGGTCGTGGGTCCAGAGGAACAGCACCGGGGTGAGCACCAGCGACCCCGCGAAGTACAGCAGGACCGTGGGCTTGCGGCCGTAGCGGTCGGCGAGGAAGCCGAACGCCACGTACCCGGCGATCGCGCCGATGTTGTAGATCATGCCGGCGAGGCTGGCCCAGCTGGACGCGCTGTGCCCGGCCTTCACCGCGACGTCGGAGACGTAGAGCGGCACCCAGGTGGAGATGCCCCACCAGCCCAGCGTGGTCACCAGCGACATGATCGAGCCGAGGATCGTGAGGCGTCGCAGCTTCGGGTCGGCGAAGATCTGGCGCAGGGTCAGGCGGGTGTAGGCCTGCTCGCTCTCGGTCAGCCGGCCGGGGCCACGCTCGCGCAGTTCCGCGCGGCGGCGGTGGGCCTTGGTCCACTGCTCCGACTCCGGCACCGTTCGGCGCAGCCAGAGCGCGAACAGCGCGGGCAGCACGCCTATCAGGAACATCAGGCGCCAGGAGTCGGGCCCCAGCGGGGCGATGAAGAACCAGCAGGCCGAGGCGATGAAGAAGCCGAGCCCGAGGCCGCACTGCATCAGGCCGGCCGCCTTCGCCCTGGCGCTGCTCGGCCACATCTCCGCCACCAGCGACGTCCCGGTGCCCCACTCCGAGCCGAGGGCGAACCCGGTGATGAAGCGCAGCACCAGGAACGACTCCCACGACCACGACAGCGCGCTGAGCCCCGTGAACGCCGCGTAGAGCACGATCGCCGTGATCAGCGTGCGCCGCCTGCCGAAGTAGTCGGCGAAGACGCCGCCGAGGATGCCGCCCATGCCCCAGCCCAGCAGCGTCACCGCGATGGTGGCCCCGGTGAGGAACGCGAGCGAGCCGGCGGGCACTCCGGGTGCGAGCCGGTGCAGCACCGTGCTCGCGGTGAGGATGAGCGCGTAGGTCTCGAACCCGTCGAACAACCAACCGAGGTTCGCTGCGATCAGCGAACGCCACTGGGAGCGGTCGAGGCCGCTGCGCCAGGAATTCCGTGCGACAGCGATGTCGTGCACCGAGGTCCTCCTCCGTCGTCCGGCGGCGATGAGCCTGCCCGCTGGACGAGTTGTCCTATATGCAGGACATCTGATCCGGTGCCGGACGCTATGGCAGAGCGAGATGTGCCGTCAAGGCGCCGCGCGTGGCCGATGTGGGGGCGCCCGGAAGTTCAGGAAAGCCACTTTCCTGCCCTCTGCGGGCCTGAAAGTGGCTTTCCTGAACTTCGTCCCGGGGCCCGGCGGGGGGCGTTGGGTTACGTGGGGGGGAGGGTGCCGCCGGTGCGTTCCGTGATGCGCTGCGCGCACTCGCGGATCAGTTCCCCGGCCCGTGCGGCGGCCGGCTCGTCGAGCTCGGAGGAGAACGCCAGCGAGCACAGCACCATGCTCACCCGGCCCCGCTCGTCGAAGACGGGGGCGGAGACGCCGGACTGTCCGAGGTCGTACTCGCGGATGCTGACGCCGTAGCCGCGCTCCCGGGTCTCGGCGAGCACGCCGCGCAGCGCGTCGCGGTCGACGACGGTCTCCGGGGTGAAGGCGGTGAGCCCGTACTTGTCGATGAGCCGGTCCACCTCGGTGGGGTCGGACCAGGCGACGAAGGCGCGCATGATCGCCGGCGCGGAGAACGCGAAGGTGTCGCCCAGGCCGACGGTGATCCGCACGCCCTGTGCCCGGTCGGCCTTGGCCAGCACCGCGTACTCGGAGGAGCCGTGCCTGCGCACCGCGAAGGTGAGGTAGCCCAGCCGCTTGCTGAGGTCGTCGAGCTCCTGCTGGACGACCTCGCGCGTCCAGTCCTGGGAGGTGTCGACCATGGCCAGCAGGCGCGGGCCGAGCCACCAGCCTGCGCGGTCGCCCCTGGTGGCGGCCCAGCCGGCCCGTTGCAGGGTGCCGAGGATGTTGTAGCAGGTGCTGCGGTTGAGCTCGAGATCCTCGATCAGCACCCCCGAGGGGACGGGTTCGGGCCAGTCGCGGGCGATCCGCTCCAGCAGTCGCACGGCGTTCATGACCGCGGGCACATCGCTCGCCATCACGCTCCCCTGTCTCTCCGTACACGCTGCGCGACCAGACGGTAGCCGAGGCGTTCCGGCCGGGCGGTGGTCGGGTTGACGCCCGTCCCGAGCCCTGCCTAGTGTCCTGCATAGGAGATAACTAGTCCAGTATGGTGGTCATGCTATGAAGCTGAGTTCCTCGTTCTGGGTGCCCGCTGCCCCGGAGCGTGTGTTCACGCACTTCCTGGATCCGGACTCGATGCAAGCCTGCGTCCCGGGCTGCCAGGAGCTGGTGAAGGTCGACGACACGCACTACCGGGGCCGGCTGGTGAACGAGGTCGCGCATGTCCGGTTCAGCGCCGGCTTCACGGCCGAGATCACGGAGCTGTCCGGCCCGGGGCGGGTACGGGCCACTCTGCGCGGCGAGGACCGCAGGCTGGGCAGCACGATCAAGATCGAGGCGGACCTGTCGGTCCGCGAGGACGGCGCAGCCGACCGGTCGTGCGTGGAGTTCGGTCTCGACGTCGCGCTCTGGGGCAAGATCGGCCGGCTCGGCGAGTCGATCGTGCGGCGCCGCACCGAGGAGGTGGAGCGCCAGTTCGCGGCGGACTTCTCCCGGGTGTGCGCCGCCGGGCCGCCGGGGCCGGAGAACAGCGCGGTGCGCGAGCTGCTCGCGGGTACGGGTACGGGTCGTCGCGCGGCTGCGCCCGTGACCGTCCCGGAGAAGCCGGTGCCGGACAACCCGGTGCCGGAGATGTCGGTGCAGGCGGAGCCCGTGCCGACGACCGCGCCCCGGGCCGCGACCACGCGCCGGCTGCCGTGGTGGCGGCGCCTGCTGGCGCTCCTAACCGGCCGGACCGCGGCGGCCAGGCGATGACGGCAGGGATGGCAGCGCCTCTCGGGGCGCCCACGCTGCACCGCCCGGGCACGCTCGACGAGGCCTGCGCGCTGCTGGCGAGCCTGGACGATGCGATGGTCTACGGCGGCGGCACCGCGGTGCAGATCCTCATCAAACAGGGTGTCCTGTTCGCCTCCGACCTGGTCGACCTCTCCCTGGTGCCCGACCTGGACGGGATCGAGCGCACCGACACCGGCCTGCGGGTGGGCGCCATGGTGAGCCTGCGCCGGATGGAGACCGACCCGGTGGTGCGCCGGGTGGTGCCGCTGGCGGCCCAGGTCTACGGCCACGTGGCCAACCCGAGGGTGCGCAACACCGCGAGCGTCGGGGGGAACCTCGCCCACGGCGACTACCGGCTCGACCCGCCCACCGCGCTGATGGTGCTGGGTGCCCGCGTGGAGCTCCGCAGCAGTGCCGGCGTGCGGCACGTCCCGGTGCGCGACTTCTTCGTCGCCTTCCAGGAGACGGCCGTGGCGCCCGGTGAGCTGGTGACCGCGGTGGAGATCCCCGCCCAGACCGGGTCGTCGTCCGGGTTCACGAAGCTGAGCAGCCAGTCGGTCAACGACTGGCCGTGCGCCTCGGCGGCCGCGCTGGTGACGTCACCGGTGCGAGGGCAGCGAGAGCTCCGGCTCGGACTCGGCGCGCTGGCCGAGGTGCCGAAGTACGTGAGCGTCGACGTGCCGAGTGACGCCGGGGTGGCCGATGCCGTGCGGCTGGGCCAGGAGGCCGCGGGTCCCGCGATCGACCCCATCCCCGACATCCGCGGGGGAGCGGATTTCAAACGACGCCTCGGCCTCGTCGCGGTCGAGGACTCGATTCGAGCGGCCTGGGGTTCGACGGGCGGCACCGATGCCGATGCCGCCGGCAGGTCCACAGGAAAGGAGGACTCGGATGCTCGGCGAAACTCGCGTCGCCGCTGGTGGCGCAGTCGGTGAACGGTGGGCGCGCACCGATGCGCGGGCGAAGGTGCGTGGGGAGCTGCTCTACGCAGCCGACCAGCCGCTGCGCCCGTGCCTCGACGTCGTGGTGCACCGCAGCACCCGGCCCCACGCGCTGATCGGTTCGGTGGACACCGAGCGGGCCATGGCGGTGGACGGCGTGGTCGCGGTGGTCACCGGAGCGGAGCTCTACAAGCTCTTCGGGAACGCGTTGATGACGGGCCCGGCTTTCTCCGACCAGCCCTGCCTCGCGGTGGACCGGGTGCGCTACATCGGTGAGCCCGTGGCCGCGGTGCTCGCGCGGGGGCTCGCCCCGGCGCGGATGGCCGCCGACGAGATCGAGGTCGACTACACCGAGCTGGAGCCGGTGCACGACGTGGACGTCGCCGTCGCCGGTGCCCCCTACGTGCACGATGTCCTGCGCCCGTCGGTGGTCTTCGGCGACCTGAAGCACCTGCGCGGCAAGCGCGACACCAACGTCAACTACGAGTACACCCTGCGCCGGGGCGACGTGGCCGAGGCGGCCGCGGTCGAGGGCGGCCGCACGGTGCACGAGGAGTTCTGGTGCCCGCCGACGCACCACGTGCCGATCGAGCTGCCGTTCACCGCCGCGTGGCGGGACGGGGACCGGCTCGAGATCCTCTCCGCGACGCAGACCCCGTCCTACGTCCGGCAGTCGGTGGCCGACCTGCTCGGCATCCCGCTGAACGCGGTCCGGGTGCGGAGTGCGCCGCTGGGCGGCAGCTTCGGCGCCAAGATGTACGACCGGCTCGAGCCGCTGGCCGCCGTGCTCGCCTGGACGCAGCGCACCGCCGTGCGGATCACGGCCTCCCGCGAGGAGGCGTTCCTGCTCACCACCCGCCACGGCGCCGCGGTGACCGGCAGCATGACCGCCGACAAGGACGGCCGCATCGTCGCGGCCACCGCCGACGTGCGCTACGACACCGGGGCGTACGCCGACGTGGGCCCGCGGATCACCGCCAAGTCCGGGATGGTGGCCACCGGGCCGTACCGCGTGGAGAACGTGGACGTCCGCTCGCGCTGCGTCTACACCAACAAGCCGTCGGCGGGCCCGTTCCGCGGCTTCGGGGTGCCGCAGGTGACCTGGTCGCACGAGTCGCTCGTGGACGAGCTCGCCCGGAGCTGCGGCGTCGACCCGGCGGAGTTCCGGCGGCGCAACCTGCTCCGCGAGGGCGACGTCGCACCGGTCGGCACGCCGATGCACAGCGCCGACTTCGCGGGCTGCCTGGACGCCGTGACCGAGGCGATCGGCTGGGACGCCCCGCTCCAGCGTGAGGAGGGGCGGCTGCGCCGGGGCCGCGGCGTCGCCGTCGGCGTCAAGGCCGTGCTGACCCCGACGATCGCCAACGCGGTGCTCCAGCTCAACCAGGACGCCTCGGCCACCCTGCTGATCAGCACCGTGGACATGGGGCAGGGCAGCGACACGATCATGGCCCAGATCGCCGCCGAGGCACTGTGCCTCGGCGAGGGACAGGTCCGGGTGGTGGCGGCGGACACCGACGTCACCCCCTACGACACGATCACCGCGGGCAGCCGGTCCACCTACCACACCGGCAACGCGGTGCGCCGGGCCGCGGAGTCCATGCGCGACAAGCTGCTCGACCTGGCAGCCGAGCGCTTCGGCGTGGCCGTCACCGACGTCAAGCTGACCGGGGACGGCCTGGTCAGCGCCGAGAACCAGCAGAAGGTGTCGATCCCCGAACTGCTCCACGGGCACTTCGGCGCGCGGGGCACCACCCTCACCACCGAGGCCAACTTCACCACCTCCTGGGTGCCCTACGACCACGAGACCGGCCAGTCCGAGCGGGTCACCGAGCACTGGTTCGCCGGTGCGGTGGCCGTGCAGCTCACGGTCGACACCGCCACCGGCCGGGTGCACGTCGAGCACCTCGCCGTGGCCGGCGACGTCGGCCGGGCGATCAACCCGAAGCTGGTGGAGCAGCAGCTCACCGGGGCGGCGATCATGGGTGTCGGCCACGCGCTGTTCGACCAGATGGTGTTCGACGAGGGCCAGATCGTGAACGGCACCCTGCTCGACTACCAGCTGCCCTCCGTGCTCGACGTGCCCGACAAGATCACGCCGATCATCGTGGAGAGCCCGCACCGCAGCGGGCCGTACGGCGCCAAGGGCGTCGGCGAGACCACGATCATCCCGCTCGCCCCCGCGGTGGCGAACGCGGTGCGCGACGCCATCGGCATCCGTTTCCCCCGGCTGCCGCTCACGCCGGAACGGATCCTCACCGCACTCGCCGAGCAGGAGGCCGGGGCATGACCACGGATGTGCAGATGACCGTGAACGGGGTGCGCCACCGCGTCGCGGTCGCGGACGACGACCTGCTGCTGGAGGTGCTGCGCAGCCTCGGCATCACCAGCGTCCGCGAGGGCTGCGGCGTCGGGGCCTGCGGGGCGTGCACGGTGCTGGCGGAGGACCACAGCGTGAGCAGCTGCCTGGCCCGCGCGATCCGTTACGACGGGGTGCCGCTCACCACCGCCGACGGGCTGGCGGAGGACGACGACGTCGTCGAGGAGTTCGTCGCGGCAGGCGCGATGCAGTGCGGCTACTGCATCCCCGGGTTCGTGCTGATGGGGCACGAACTGCTGGCGCAGAACCCGGCCCCGACCCGCGAGGAGATCGCGGCGCACCTGGAGGGCAACATCTGCCGCTGCGGCACCTACCAGGAGATCTGCACCGCGATCGAGGCCACCGCCCGCCGCAGGCAGGCCGAGAACGAGCGGCGGTCGGCATGAGGGTCGACACCGCGCGGGGCACGTTCGAGATCACCGCAACGGGAGACTCCGGTCGCCCCCTCGTGGCTCTGCACGCGCTGGCGCTGTCGGGACGGGTGTGGGACCCGATGGCCGCGACGATGGCCGCGAACCGCCGGGTGCTCGCCCCGGACGCCCGCGGGCACGGCGGCTCCGGCTGGGACGGCGGCCCGTTCGGCATCGCCGACCTCGCCGACGACGTGGCCGCGATCATCGAGGCCGTGGCCGAGGGTCCGGTCGACGTGGTCGGCCTGTCCATGGGCGGCAGCACCGCGATCGTCCTCGCCCAGCGCCGTCCCGACCTCGTCGCGCGCCTGGTGCTGGCCGACACCACCGCCGACTACGGCCCGGACCGGGCGGCGCAGTGGATCGAGCGCGCCGAGAAGGCCGTGGGTGTGCCGCGGGAGAAGCAGGTGGCCTTCCAGGTCGACCGCTGGTTCTCGCCGTCCTTCGTGGAGGCGCACCCGGACGAGGTGCGCCGGGTGTCCGACATCTTCGTGGCCACCGACTCGCGGGCCCACGCCGCGGCGTGCCACGCGTTCGCCGGACTGGAGGCGGAGGCCGGGCTGGGCGACATCCAGGCCCCGACCCTGGTGCTGGTGGGACGCGACGACTACGCGACGCCACCTGCGATGGCGCAGGTCCTGGCGGCCGGCATCCCGGACGCCCGCCTCGAGGTGCTGGACAACACGCGGCACCTCAGCCTGATCGAGCGACCGGACCTCTGGCCGCTCGTCGAGAAGCACCTGGACTCCTGAGGAGCGCACCGGCATGACGACATCCACCCCGCCCGGTGACGAACCGCTGCTGAGCCTGCGCAGCCACATCGACGCCGTCGAGAAGATGGGCGAGCTGCGGCACGTCCGCGGTGCCCACTGGGACCTCGAGCTGGGCGGGATCGCCGAGGTCAGCTACCACCTGCCGCATCCGCCGGCCGTGCTGTTCGACGAGATCACCGGCTACCCCGCCGGCATGCGGGTGCTCACCGGGAGCACCGGGTCGTCCCGTCGCTTCGGCGCCACCCTGCGCCTGGGCGACGACCTCGACGACGCGGCCCTGGTGGACGCGCTGCGCGGCAAGCCCTCGCGCTGGGCCGCGGCCGCCACCGACTTCCCGGTCGAGCCCGTCGACACGGCGCCGCTGCTCGCGAACGAGGTGCCGGGCGACGAGGTCGACCTGCTGAAGTTCCCGGTGCCGCGCTGGCACGAGCACGACGGCGGCCGGTTCATCGGCACCGGCTGCTTCGTGGTCACGAGCAACCCGGAGACCGGCGTGCACAACGGCGGGTGCTACCGGATGGAGGTGCAGGACGACGGCCGCAGCACCACGATCGCGGCCGTCCCGGGCAAGCACGGCGCGCAGAACATCGAGCGGTGGATCGCGCGCGAGGGACGCGCACCCGTGACCGTCTCGTTCGGGCACGACCCGCTGCTGCTGGCGCTCGGCGGCACCGAGGTGCCGGGCGGCGTGTCCGAACTGGAGTACGCGGGCGCGGTGCTCGGGCAGCGGGTCCCGGTGGTGATCGCCCCGGACACCGGCCTGCCGATCCCGGCAGGCAGCGAGATCGCCGTCGAGGGCTGGCTCACGCCCGACAACATGCGCGAGGAGGGGCCGTTCGGGGAGTGGACCGGCTACTACTCGGGACGGCGCCGCCCCTGCCTGAACCTCTCGATCACCCGGCTCTACCACCGCGACGACCCGATCCTGCTCGGAGCGCCCCCCGGCCGCCCGCCGCACGACTACTCGTACATGCGCACCGTCATGAAGTCGGCGATGATCCACGACGAGCTGGTGGCCATGGGCGTGCCGGGCGTCACGGCCGCCTGGGCGCACGAGTCCGGGGGCGGCCGGCTGTTCGTCGCGGTGTCGCTGGAGCAGCGCTACCCGGGTCATGCCCGCCAGGTCGCCCACCTCGCCGCCCAGTGCCCCGCCGCCGCCTACATGAACCGGTACGTGGTGGTGGTCGACGACGACATCGACCCCTCCGACCTGGAACAGGTCATCTGGGCCATGTCCACCCGCAGCGACCCGGAACGCGACATCGAGACGATGCGCTACGGCTGGGGCAGCAAGCTCGACCCGATGCTCCCCGAAGGCGCCCCCGCCTACAACAGCCGGGCGATCATCGACGCCTGCCGCCCCTTCGAACGCCGAGCCGACTTCCCCCGCGTCGCGGAGAGCAGCCCGGAGTACCTGCACGGCGTCCGCCAGAAATGGGGCCACCTCCTGACCACCCCCACCCCCTGACCCCACCCCGCGAGTCGCCCGCTCCCTCCCCGCGAGTCGCCCGTTCCCGGCGCGCGAGTCGCCCGTTCCTGGTGCGCGAGTCGCCCGGATTCCGTGCGCGAGTCGCCCGCTGTGGCCCCGCGAGTCGCCAGCTCGCTCCTTGATCGCCGCGAGATGCGGGCTTCGGATGTTCGGAGGGCGAAGAGGCGGGCCTCGCGACGATCTTGCTTGCTTGATCGCTACGAGATCCCGGTCCTGGCCCCTCCGAGGGCGAAGCGTCGTGTCTCGGATCAATCTTGCTGGTCGCCGCGGTCCGGGGCCGCATGCGGCCGGCGGCGCGGTCCCCGGTGCGTGACCCTTCGGCCCCGCGAGTCGCCCGTTCCCGGCGCGCGAGTCGCCCGGATTCCGCCCGCGAGTCGCCCGCGCCGGTTTTCTTGATCAGTGTGAGACGCGGGTTTCGGCCCTTCGGGGGGCGACAAGGCGGGTCTCGCAGCGATCTTGCTGCCTTGGTCGCTACGAGATCCGCGGTTTGGCCCTTCCGGGGGCGAAGAGCCGGGTCTCGGAGTGATCGGGTGTCCGGGGTCAGGTGCCCTGTTCGAGTACGTCACGCAGCACGCGGAGTCCGGCGTGGACCTCGGTGAAGCTGGTGCTGAGGGGGGCGAGGCCGAGGCGGATGCCGTCCGGCTCGCGGAAGTCGGGGATCACGCCGCGTTCCCAGAGGTGGGGGAGCAGGTCGCGGAACCCGGCCCGGCGAATCGTGACGTGGCCGCCGCGGCGGCTGGGGTCGCGGGGGGAGGCCACCTCGACGCCGTACGGCGCGAGCCAGGCGTCCACCAGTTCCAGCGCGAACTCGGTGAGGGCCACGGACTTGGCGCGCACGGCGGCGATCCCGGCCTCCTCGAGCTGGTCCAGCGCCGACAGCAGCGGCACCATCGCCAGGATCGGCGGTGTCCCGCTGACCACGCCGCGGACGCCGTCGGCCGGCGCGTAGCCGGGGCCCATCAGGAAGGGGTCGCGGCGGCCCATCCACCCCTGGATCGGCTGGCGGAGAATGCCCTGCAGGTCGCGGCGGACGTAGCCGAACGCGGGGGAGCCGGGGCCGCCGTTGAGGTACTTGTAGGTGCAGCCGACGGCGAGGTCCACGCCCCAGGCATCGAGTTCCAGCTCCACCGAGCCTGCGGAGTGGCAGAGGTCCCAGAGCACCAGGCCACCGGCGTCGTGGACGATCCGGGTGATCGCCGGGGCGTCGGCGAGCCACCCCGACCGGTAGGCGATGTGGCTGAACAGCACCAGCCCGGTCGCCGGCCCGACGACGGACGCGACCTGCTCGGACGTGACCCCTTCGGCGGGGTCGGGCTCGATCCAGCGCAGGACGCACCCGCGCTCCGCGGCGATGCCCTCCAGCACGTACCGGTCAGTAGGGAAGTTGTCGGTGTCGAGGACGATCTCGCGGCGGCCGTCGAGGGCCTGTGCGTCGACGGCGGCGCGCGCCAGCTTGTAGAGCAGCACGGTGGTGGAGTCGGCGACGACGGTCTGCCCGGGGGCCGCGCCGAGCGCGGCGGCGGCGATCCGGTCGCCCACCAGGCCGGGCCAGTCCATCCACGGCCGGGCCGAGCTCGCGCCGGCCGGCCTGTCGCTGGTCCATCCCCGGATGAGCCCGCCGCCCCACTCCTCGCGGACGAACCGCTCGAGCCGTTCGGCGGTGCCGGCCAGCGGGCGGCCGAGGGAGTTGCCGTCGAGGTAGGCCACCACATCGGGGGTGGGGACGAAGCGGTCGCGGTGGGCGGCGAGCGGGTCGGCGGCGTCCAGTTCGGCGGCGCGCGAGGCGAGGTCGAGGGTGTCCGCGGTCATGAGCCGATCTCCGTGCGCACCGCGTACAGCTCCGGGAAGAATGTGAGCTCCAGCGCCGCACGCAGGAACTTGACCCCGCTGGAACCCCCGGTGCCGCGCTTCACCCCGATCGTGCGTTCCACGGTCTTGAGGTGACGGAAGCGCCAGAGCTGGAAGTTCTCCTCCAGGTCCACCAGCTCCTCGCAGGCCTCGTAGGCCTCCCAGTGCTCGTGCGAGTGCTCGTAGATCCGACGGAAGACGGGCACCAGCTCGGGGCAGAACGTGTGCGGCTGCGTGACGTCGCGTTCCAGCAGCGCGCGCGGCACGTCGTGGCCGTGGCGGGCGAGGTAGCGCAGGAACTCGTCGTAGACGCTGGGCCGGGCCAGCAGCTCCGCGAGCTGGGAGCGGGCCCGCTCGTCGTGGCCGAAGAGCTGGAGCATCTCGGCGTTCTTGTTGCCGAGCACGAACTCGACGGCGCGGTACTGGTCGGACTGGAACCCCGACGACGTGCCGAGGAAGCTGCGGAACTCCGCGTACTCGGACGGGGTGAGCGTGGCGAGCACCGACCACTGGTCGGTGAGGGTGCGCTGGATGTGCTTCACCCGCGCCAGCCCCTTGAGCGCGGGCCGCAGGTCGTCGGCGGCCAGCTGGGCCTGCACGGCGCACAGCTCGTGCAGCACCAGCTTGAGCCACAGCTCCGACGTCTGGTGCTGCACGATGAACAGCAGCTCGTCGTGGTGCTCCGGCCTGCTCACGGGGTGCTGGGCCGACAGCAGCTCGTCCAGGTGCAGGTAGGCACCGTAGGAGAGGTTGACCCGGCCCTCGCGCGACCTGTCGACGCCGAACTCGCGGACGATGCCGTCCTCGAGCGGGCGGCTGCCGCCGGTGTCGCTCATGGGTGGAACCTTAGGACCTGCCCCGCTCGGTCACCGTGTGTCGATTGTCGCGCCGAGGGGACCGGCCCGTCCGTCAGCTGCCGCCGGGCTTGCCCCCGAGATGCTCCTTGAGCTCCTTCATCACGCCGCTCGGAGCGTCGACCTTCCGCAGCCCCTTCAGCGCCCCGACGAGGTCGTCACCGGCGCCGTTCTTCTTCGCCAGCCGGGCGAGGGCCGTGCCGTACATCGGGTAGTACGCGGGGCTACCCGACGCCCGTGACGCCATGCGGCATTCGTCGAGGCAGGTCTCAGAACTCCGTGCCGTGCTGGGGGAGGCGGTCGGTCAGGAACGCGGCGTCGACGTGGCGCAGCGCGACCGGGTCGTCGCTCTCCAGCAGCCCGCCGCGGGCGAGTGTCGCGGCGCGCTCCCCGCCGAACAGCAGCGGGCCCAGCCCCGCGATGTCCACCACGACCGAGGGGCCGCCCCCGGCCACGCGTTCGCACTCGGCTCCGTCCGGGCCGCCGCGGAGCCGGAACCGGCCGCCGAGGTCGAGGAACGAGTCGTGCACGTCGAGGACGACGTCGAGCTCGGTGCGGTACCGGCGGGCCGACAGCGCGGCCGGTACGTCGAGGACGCGGGCCCACATGCCGTCCCGTAGGCGGGTGGTGCGTACCTGCCGGGGGTCGGCGAGCAGGTGGCCCAGCGGGTCGTCGAGCGGGTGGGACCACAGCGCCACCGTCTCCACGAGGTCGAGGGCCAGCAGCACCCGCCACAGTGCGGCGTGCGCCTCCGCGGTGACGCTGACCAGCTCCACCACGCGACAGGTCCGCTCGCCGTGCTCGATGCGGTAGGAGGCGTAACCGTCGGCGTGGACCAGGTGGAACAGCGCCGTGCCGCCCCCGCGCCGCGACTCGCGGTCGAGCATGTGGTTGTCCCACCACGCCTCGCTGCGGCTGAGTGCACCCGGGACGAGAGCGGTCCAGCGGCGGTGGATGTCGGGGAACAGCAGCCGTGCCTCGTTGCCGTCGATCTCCCGGACGCCGCCCGGGTCGGGCGCGCCGGCACGGAACGTGGCGCGGCGGCGCGTGATCTCGATGGCACGGTGCTGGGTGGTGATGCCGTAGCCGAAGCGGCGGTAGATCGCGCCCTCGCTCGCGGTGAGGAGCGAGACAGCGGAGCCGTCGGCGGCGAACCCGCGGTGCTGCTCGGCCATCAGTGCGCGCAGGATGCCGCGGCGCCGGTGGGTGACGGCCACGGAGACCCAGGTGACGCCGGGCGCGGGCAGCGTGGCTCCGCCGGGCAGCGTGACGTCGAACGGGAACGAGCCGGTGACCCCGATGATCGGGCCGTCCTGCTTCGCGCCGTCCTCGGGATCCTGGGCCAGCAGGTAGCGGTCGGGCTCGAACAGCGGCCGGAAGTCCTCGATGTCGGTGTCGCTGTAGTGCACCCCGAACCCACGTCCGTCCGTGATGGTGATGGCGCGGAGGTCGTCGGCGGTGGCTCGGCGCAGGGCGGGGGCGGCATGCGGCACGATCAGTGATTGTGACGGCCGGGAGGCGCGTCGTCGACCGGTTTGCCGGGGTCAGGACGGCTGGGGCTTGCCGAGGTCGACCAGCACCTCCCGGTAGAGGTCGTGCAGCCGCCGGGCCCACCCGATCGCCTCGTACTCGGCGAGGAACCGCGCCCGCGCCGCCGTGCCGAGCCGCTCCCTCCGTGCGCCGTCCTCGGTGAGGGCGACGAGCGCGTCGGTGATCGCGGCGGGGTGCAGGGCGACGAGCACACCGGAGTCGGCCGTGACGATCTCCGGGACGCCCCCGACCCGGGTGGCGACGGCCGGGACACCGGCCGCCATCGCCCGCAGCAACGCCGTGGGCGCCGCACCGGAGCGGGCGGTGTGCAGCACCAGGTCAGCCGCCCCGAGCAGGGCCGCAGGCTCCTGGTGACGGTGCACGAACCGGACCCGCTCGGCCAGGTCGTCGCTCGCGTCCACCCGCGACTCCAGCCACGGCCGCAGCGGGCCGTCCCCGGCCAGCGCGACCCTCAGGCCGAGCCCGTCCGGAAGGGACTCGAGCGCCTCGAGCAGGAGCTCGAGTCCCTGGTCGCGGCGCATCGGCGCCGTGCTCACCGCGAGCACCTCGCCGTCGCCGACCCCGAGGGCGCTGCGCCTGCGCTGCCGCTCGGCGGGATCGACGGGACCGGGGTCGGTGACGCCGTTCGGGACCACCACGAGGTTCTGCGCGGGCCCGGCTCCCGACAGGCCGCGGTACCACTCCCGTTGCACCTGCGAGATCGCGATCGTGCGGGCCATGAACCGCTGCCGGGCGAGGATCTTCGCCGTGCGCTTGAACCGGTCGATCCGGTCGGCGGGCAGGTTCTCGATGCGGTGCAGGGTGGACACGGCGGGCACCCGGTTGCGCAGCGCCGCCGCCGCGCCGACCACGTCGGCAGGCGGGAGGTGGGTGTGCACGAGCTGCACCTGCTGTTCCCGGACCAACTGCGCGGTGCGGCCCACCGCGCGCGGGTCCCACGGGCCGAGCCCCAGCTCCAGCACCGGCACGCCGAGCCGCTGCAGGGCGCTCACCTGGCTCGTCTCCGACGTGGACGCCAGCGCGATCACCAGGAGCTCCATCCCGGTGTCCTGCGCGGCGCCGGCGAGGTCGACCAGGCCGATCTCCGGTGCGTCGGGGTGCAGGGTCGGGACGAGATGCGCGATCTTCACGGGCCCTCAGGGTACTGACGCTCGCCCGCAGCGTCTCGGGGACACGATGCCGATTCATATGTCCACGTGGGGCCGGTGGCCGGGCAGGATGGGACGTCGACGGAAAGGTGGGCACATGGACGTGCGTCGACCGGTGGGCCCGCAGCACGAGGGCGGATCGGACGCCCCGCTGATCCTCTTGTCGGACGCGTCGACCGCGGTGGAGCGAGGGCTCGTCGAGGACTGGATGCGGCAGGAGGAGCTGCGCCCGGTCGCGGTCCTGCCGGTCGCGGGCCCCGCGCTGGCGTCGACGCTGGCGGAGTCCGGTGAGGACGCCGTCGTCGCCGCGGTGCGGGTGGCGTGGATGCCCCGGGAGCGTGGCGGCCAGCGCCGGGTGCGCTGGGTGGACGTCATCGCGCTGCGCAACCCGCGCCACCCCCCGTCGAGCCAGCAGGCGCGCATCGTGCGGCGGGAGCCGGACCGGGTGGCCGTGGTGGTGGCCGAGCCCGCCACCGTCGGGTCCCTGCGCGCCCGCTTCACGGCCCGCCGCCCCGGCGCAGCGGCGGGGTTCGGCGACTTCGTGGCCCGGCAGGCGGCGCTGGCTCTCGACCGGGCCGAACGTGCGCTGGTCGGCGACCGGTACAAGGTGCCGCGGCAGATCGTCGAGGTGATCGAGAGCAGCCCGGAGTTCCGCCGCGACGTCGGTGAGCTCGCGGCCCGGCTCGGGCGTCCCGAGGAGGACGTGGCGGCGAAGGCGCGGGCCGACCTGCACGGCCTGGTCGCCTCGATGAGCCCGATGGCCGTCGACCTGCTGACGGCGGCGGTCCGGCCGCTGCATGCCAGAGCGTGGGACGTCCAGGTGGACAGCGCGGGCCTGGAGAAGCTGCGCGAGCTGAACCGGCGCCACCCGCTGGTGTTCCTGCCGAGCCACCGCTCCTACGCCGACCCGTTGCTCCTGGCCGAGGTGCTCGCCGAGCACAACTTCCCCCGCAACCACGTGCTCGGCGGCGATAATCTGCGGTTCTGGCCGGTGGGTCCGCTGGCCAAGCGTGCGGGCATCGTCTTCATCCGGCGCAGCTTCGGCGACGACGAGATCTACAAGCTCGCCGTCCGCGAGTACTTCGCGTTCCTGCTGGCCAAACGGTTCAACCTGGAGTGGTACATGGAGGGCGGCCGCTCCCGCACCGGGAAGCTGCGGCCGCCGCGCTACGGGCTGCTGGCCAACGTGGCCGAGGCCGTCGAGCGGGGCCGTACCGAGGACGTCCACCTGGTGCCGGTCTCGATCACCTACGACCAGCTGCGTGAGGTGTCGGCGATGGCGGCCGAGCAGGCCGGGGCGCCGAAGAAGGGGGAGGGGCTGGCCTGGCTCGCGCGGTACGCGAAGGCGCAGCTGCGCCCCATCGGCGCCGCCCACGTGCGGTTCGCCGAGCCGATCTCGCTGCGCGACGCGCTCGGTCCGGCCCCGGCCACGACGGATCCGGACGCGCGCAGGCTGGCCCTGCAGAAGGTGGCGTTCGAGGTCGCCGTGGGGATCAACCGGGTCACGCCGGTCGTGGCGACCGCGCTGGTCACCCTCGCGCTGCTGGGCGTTCGCGACCGGGCGCTCACGCTCGGGCAGGTGCAGCGCGTGCTGGAGCCCGTGCGTTCCTACGTCCGGAGCCGGGGCTGTGCGATCGACGTGAACCGGCCCGACCCGCTGGACACGGCGGCTGGTGTCCGCCGCGTGCTGGCCGCGCTCGCCGAGTCGAAGGTCGTCACGGTCTACACGGGCGGGGAGGAGCCGGTGTACGCGATCGAGCGCGGCCAGCACCTGATCGCCGCGTTCTACCGCAACAGCGCCATCCATCACTTCGTGGACCGGGCGATCGCCGAGCTCATGCTGCTCAGCCCGGCGGAGGACCGCTGGGAGGAGGCGATGCGGCTGCGCGACCTGCTGAAGTTCGAGTTCTTCTTCCCGGACCGGGAGAGCTACCGGGCCCAGCTGTCGGGAGAGCTGCGGCAGCTGCACCCGGCGTGGGAGACCGAGCCGGGGGAGCATGTCCTCGCGGGCGCCGACTTCCTCATCGCGCACCGCGTGCTCCGGTCGTTCCTCGACGCGCAGCTCGTGGTGGCCGAGCGGCTGGCGGCCCGTGCGGCAGCGCGGCCGGTGGTGGAGAAGACCTTCCTCGACGAGTGCAGCGGCGTCGGCCAGCAGATGCTGTTGCAGGGGCGGCTGCACGGCCCGGAGTCGCTCTCCCGCGAGCTCTTCGGCAGCGCGCTGAAGCTGGCGGCCAACCGGGACCTGCTGGGCTCGGCGGACGACCCGGCGGCGCAGGATGAGCTGGCGCGCCGGCGGGAGGCCTTCGCCGCCCAGCTACGTGACGCCGTCGCCCGGGTGATCCGGATCGACGAGATCGACGCCGCGTCGCGGCGGGAGGCGGTAGGAGTCGAACCGTGAGTACCGGTACCAGTGGCTCGACCGGCCAGGGCTGGAGCGAGGAGCAGCTGCTCGCCGACGTCGAGGCCGGTCCGCAGGGTCCGCGCGTCGGCGCGTTCTTCGACTTCGACGGCACCCTGATCGACGGATACTCCCTCGGTGCGTTCGCGCGTCACCACATGCGTTCCGGGCACGTCACTCCGGGCGACATCGGGCGGATGCTCCTGCTCGGCATGCGCGGGCTCACCACGGAGGAGGACTTCGAGGACTTCTTCGTGCTCGGCATGCGCGCCTGGGCGGGTCGCCACGAGGACGAGCTGACGGAGCTGGGGGAGCGGCTGTGGACCCAGGCCGTGGCCGGCTCGCTGTACCCGGAGGCGTGGCGGCTGGTGGAGGCGCACCGCCGGGCCGGGCACACCGTGGTGCTGGCGTCGTCGGCCACGAGGTTCCAGGTGGAGCCGGCGGCGCGGGCGATGGGGGTCGACCACGTGCTGGTGACGCCCGTGGAGATCGAGAACGGGCTGTGCACCGGCCGTCCGGGCGGACCGCCGCTGTGGCGGGCGGGCAAGGCCGCCGCGGTGCGGACGTTCGCCCAGCAGCACGGCATCGACCTCGCCGAGAGCTACGCCTACTCCAACGGTGACGAGGACGTGCCGTTCCTGTCCACCGCGGGGCGCGCGCGGGCGCTGAACCCCGGACCGGGGCTGGCCGCCGAGGCGGCGCGGAAGGACTGGCCGATCGCGCGGTTCCGGTCGCGGGGCCGGCCGGGAGCCCGGGAGCTCGCCCGCACGGTGGGGGCGGTGGGCGGCACGCTCGGAGGGTTCGCCGCCGGGCTCGCGCTCGGTGCGCTCAACAGCGTGGCGGGGGAGGGCACCAGACGCGAGGCCGTCGACCTCGGGCTGACGCTGGCAGGCGAGCTGGGCACCGCGCTGGGCGGGGTGCGCCTCGACGTCCGCGGCGCGGAGCACCTCATGGCCGCCCGCCCCGCGGTGTTCCTGTTCAACCACCAGAGCCAGCTCGACGTGCTGATCCTGGCGAAGCTGCTGCGCAGCAACTTCACCGCGGTCGCGAAGAAGGAGGCCGCGAGCGTGCTCGGGTTCGGGCTGGCGTTCCGGCTCGCCGACGTCGCGTTTGTCGACCGTAGCGACTCGACTGCCGCGCGGGCGGCGCTCGAACCCGCGGTGCAACGGCTGCGGGAGGGGATCTCGCTGGTCATCGCGCCCGAGGGCACGCGGTCGATCACCCCGGCGCTGGGCCGGTTCAAGAAGGGCGCGTTCCACGTCGCGATGCAGGCCGGGGTGCCCATCGTGCCGATCGTCATCCGCAACGCGGGCGAGCTGATGTGGCGCGGGGCGTCCACGCTGCGGGAGGGCACGGTGCAGGTGGCCGTGCTGCCGCCGATCCCGACCGACGGGTGGACGGTGGAGGAGCTGGATCGTCACATCGAGGAGGTTCGCGGCCGCTACGTCGAGACGTTGACGCACTGGGGCGATCCCGCCACGGGCTCCGCCCCGAGCGGAAAGGTCGCCGTCACCGACGGGCCTGCCGGACCCGTCGGTGCTCCGCTCGACGCGCGACCCCTGCGGTGGGGCACCGCGCCGGAGATGAACGCGCTGGAGACGGCGATGTGGCGGGGCGAGGCCGCCGACCCGCGGCTGCGCTCGAACGTGACGTTGCTGGAGCTGCTCGACCCGGCACCGGTCTGGGAACGGCTCGTCGCCTCGCACGAATGGGCGTCCCGGATGGTGCCGCGGATGCGGCAGCGGGTGGTGGAACCGGCGCTGGGAATCGGGGCGCCGACCTGGGCGACCGTCGACCACCTCGACCTCGTCCACCACCTCGCGCGGGTGCGCCTGCGCTCCCCCGGGACGATGGCGCAGGTTCTGGAGGTCGTGCAGGAGTTCGCGGCGACACCGTTCGACCGCAGCCGGCCGCTGTGGCGGGCGCTGCTGGTGGAGGGGCTGGAGGGTGGCCGCGCCGCGTACGTCGTGACCACGCACCACAGCGCCACCGACGGGCTCGGCGCCGTGCAGCTCATGGGCATGCTGCACAGCCGCTCGCCCGAACACGACCCGCACCGGCCCGAGCCGCCGGAACCACATCCGGAACGGCCGGTGTCGCCCTTCGGGCTGCTCACCGACCAGCTACGGCGCACGGCCCGCGAGGTGCCCGGCGAGGTGCTCCGGCTCGGCGGAGACGTGCTCGGCGCGCTGACGAGGCCGGAGGCGGCCGCCCAGCACGCCGTCGACGCGGTGCGCTCGCTCAACCGGGCGGTCGCTCCGCCGTCGTCGACGGGTGGGTCACCCCTGCTCGCGCAGCGCAGCGGCCGGTGGCACTTCGAGGTGCTCGACGTCCCGTTCGACGAGCTGCGAGCCGGGGCGAAGGCGGCCGGTGGGTCGCTGAACGACGGCTACCTGGCCGCGGTGCTGGGCGGTTTCCGGCGCTACCACCAGCACTTCGGCTCCGACCTGGGCACCATCCCGATCGGCATCCCGATCAGCCTCCGCACCCAGGACGACCCGCAGGGCGGCAACCGGTTCACCGGAGCGCGGCTCCCCGGCTCGCTCGCCGAGCCCGACCCGGCGGCCCGGATCCAGGCCGTGCGGGAGTTCGTGCTCACCGCCAGGGCCGGCACGGGTGTGGACGTGGTGGGGCTGCTCGCGCCGGCACTGACGTGGCTGCCCGGTTCGGTGCTGGGCCCGGCGTCGGCCCGGTTGACCTCGGCCAACGACGTGCAGGTCAGCAACCTGCCCGGCGTGGGCCACCCGGTGTACATCGCGGGCTCGCGGATCACGCACATGTACCCGTTCGGTCCGCTGCCGGGAGTCGCGGCGACGATCACCCTGCTCTCCCACGACGGCACGTGCTGCATCGGCGTCAACCTCGACCCCGCGGCGATCACGGAGCCGTCGGTGCTGGTGGCCGGGATGCGCGCCGGCCTGGACGAGGTGGTGGCGCTGGCCGGCTCCACGGGAGCGGGCCGCCGGTCGCGGCGGTGAGCCCGGCTCATCCCGTGAAGGTGGTGGCGACGGGCTGAAGGTCCGAGGCCTCGGTGTCGGTGAGGACCACGGCGCTCTCGACCTGTTTCGCGAGATCGGGCGTGGCGAGGATGTAGTCGATCCGCGTGCCGCGCTTCGTGGCCATGTCGCGGTAGAAGGGCCCCTGCGAGAAGAGTTGGGCCGACGACCTTGCACGGGTGTCGTACGGGTGGCCGGCCCACGGCGGGTCGGCCAAGGCGCCCGCCGGATGTGCGGTGCGGGCCTGTGAACCGGGCGACTCGCGGGGGCGGCCCCGATGATCGTTGCGAGATCCGGTTCTTCGTCCTCTGCGGGGCCGACTCGTGGATCTCGCGCCGATCAAGCACCCTCGGCGCGCGGGAAGGGGGCGACTCGCCCACCGGAAACGGGCGACTCGCGGGTGGGGAACGGGCGACTCGCGGGGGGCGGGGCAGCGGGGGGCTGTGCCGCCGCGGGGGATGATGCGGTGATGATGCCCCTTCCCCTGGACGGGATCGTCGTCGTCTCCTGCGAGCAGGCCGTGGCCGCGCCGTTCGCCACCCGCCAGCTCGCCGAGCTCGGCGCCCGGGTGATCAAGGTGGAGCGGCCGGGGGACGGGGACTTCGCCCGGGCCTACGACACCGCCGTGAGCGGACTGTCCAGCCACTTCGTCTGGCTCAACCGGTCGAAGGAGAGCCTGGCGCTCGACCTGAAGGCCGACGCGGGCGCGGGTGCGGACGCGGTGATGCCCCGACTGCTGGCCCGCGCCGACGTCTTCGTGCAGAACTTCGCTCCCGGTGCGGCGGAGCGGCTCGGGCTGGGGCACGAGGCCTTGCGCGAGCGGTATCCCCGGCTGGTCACCTGCTCGATCTCCGGGTACGGCCCGTCCGGCCCGTACCGCGACGCGAAGGCCTACGACCTGCTGATCCAGTCCGAGGCGGGTCTGGTCTCGGTCACCGGGACGCCGGAGGCGCCCGCGAAGAGCGGCATCCCGGCCGCCGACATCGGCGCGGGCATGTACGCGTTCTCCGGGATCCTCGCCGCCCTCTACGACCGCGAGCGCACGGGCGTGGGCACGCACCTGGAGATCAGCCTCTTCGACGCGCTGGTCGAGTGGATGGGGTTCCCGCTGCTGTACACCGCGGGAAGCGGCGCCCCGCCGCCGCGGGCCGGCACCAGCCATCCCGCCATCGCGCCCTACGGCACGTTCGCGGCGGGCGACGGCACCGAGGTCGTGATCGGGATCCAGAACGAGCGGGAGTGGGCGGCGTTCTGCGGGGCCGTCCTGCAGCGTCCGGAGCTGGCCGGTGACGAGCGGTTCCGGACGGGCGCGCTGCGGGTGGAGCACCGCCCGGCCCTGCATGCCGAGATCGACGCCGTATTCGCCCGCCTCACCGGCGACGAGGTGGCGACGCGGCTGGCGGCGGCCCGGATCGCCCACGCCCGCCGCCGGGAGGTGGCCGAGGTGCTCGAGCACCCCCAGCTCGCCGCGCGGGGCCGCTGGACCGAGGTCGGCTCGCCGGCCGGGCCGCTGCGCACGGTGCTGCCGCCGATCACACTGCCCGGACGGCCGCCTCGGCTGGACCCGATCCCGGAGGTCGGCGAGCACACGCGGGCGATCCTCGACTGGCTCGACGACTGACCCGGACCCGGCAAACAGCCGAAAAGGGATTACCGAATCAATGTCGTAATCTGTTACCTGCTCAGCTTCCGGCGTTCATTTGTTGGTGGTCGCCCGATCCGGGAACGGCACTACTTTTGCCCGATCATCATGACGGTGGAGGTAATGTGCAGTTCAGCGGTATGAGTCGGCGTGACGTGCTCCGCGTGGGGGGCGCGCTCGCCGGCGGCGCAGCGGTCAAGCTGCTCCCTTCGGTCGCGTTCGCGCCACCGGCCCCGGGCGCACCGGATCAGACAAAAACGGTGCAGGGTACGTTTCCCCCGAGCATCTCGGATTGGTACTACCTGCCGGTGGAGGTCCCCAAGGGGGTCAACCAGATCGAGGTCGTGTACTCCTACGACAAGCCGGCGGTGCCGAGCGGAACGCGCGGGAACGCGTGTGACATCGGGATGTTCGGTCCGGAGGGCCACGACCTGGGCAACCAGCGCGGTTTCCGTGGGTGGTCCGGCGGCTTCCGGGACCGGTTCTCGATCAGCGCGTCGGAGGCCACTCCGGGATACGTTCCCGGCCCCATCAAGCCCGGCACGTGGCACGTGATCCTCGGCCCGTACACGGTCGCGCCTCAGGGCATGAACTACCACGTGGACATCACGCTGCACTTCGGACCGGAGGGCGCGCCCTTCGTCCCGCATCCGGCACCCGCCACGGCGCCCGCGAAGCAGCGGGGCAAGGCCTGGTACCGGGGTGACTGCCATCTGCACACCGTGCATTCCGACGGGAAGCGGACCCCCGACGAACTGGTCGCCGACGCCAGGGCCGCGGGTCTGGACTTCATCGTGTCCACCGACCACAACACGATCAGCTCGCAGCTCCAGTGGGGCGACCACGCCACGGACGACCTGCTGATCCTCAACGGCGAGGAGGTCACGACGCGGTCCGGGCACTGGCCGGCGATCGGGCTGCCGGCAGGCACCTGGATCGACTGGCGCTACCGCGCCGCGGACCGGAACGACTACAAGAAGTTCGTCGAGCAGGTGCACAAGGCCGGTGGACTGGTCACGGCCGCGCACCCGTTCGCGAACTGTTTCGGCTGCACGTTCGAGTTCGCCTACGAGCTCTCCGACCTCGTGGAGGTCTGGAACGGCCCGTGGACCGACGAGGACCAGCAGTCGGTCAACCACTGGGACGGCCTGCTGCGGTCCGGGCAGTTCATCCCCGCGATCGGTGACTCCGACGCCCACAACCCCGACCAGACCGTCGCCCTGCCGCACACGGTGGTCCTGGCCGACAGCCTCGCGCAGAAGGACCTGCTCGCCGGGATGAAGGCCGGGCGCTCCTGGCTCGCGGAGTCCTCTGCGGTCACCCTGACGTTCGTCGCGTCCTCGGGCGGGCGCTCCGCCGGCATCGGCGACCGGCTCCCCACCGACATCGGCGTGCCCGTCACCGTGGAGGCCGAGGTGGGCGGGGTGCCCGGCACGTCGGTGTCGATCCTCGACCAGCTCGGCGTCGAGCACACCGAGACCGTGCCGTCGTCCGGTTCGGCGAAGGTCAGCTGGACCACCGACGCGCGGTACAGCAGGTGGGTCCGGGCGGAGGTGCGTCGCGCCTCCGGCAGCCCCAAGACCACTGTGGCCAACGCGATGGTGGCGATGACCAACCCGATCTTCCTCGGGAAGCCCTGAGCCCCTGCCGTCCACCCACGCTCACGCCACCCCGGCGGCCTCCCGGAGGTTCGCGAGCCGGGGTTCCATCTCCTCGGCGGGCACGTCGGCCATGATCTCGGCGGCGATCGGCACGGACGTGGTGAGCAGGTCGCCGGGGAACAGGTCGATCCTGCTCACCGACGGGGCTCCGAGCGTGCGCAGCGCCGCCCCGGGTGCGAGAGCGTCCACGGTGGTGGCGAGCGGGCCGCCGGTCCAGACGGGGATGCCGGCGAGCGTGCCTGCGCTCGCGACGTGCGTGTGCCCGGCGAGCACCAGCCGGACGTCCGTGCCCGAGATCGCGGCGCCGAGCTCCTCGCGGTGCAGCAGCGGGATGGCCGTGGCCAGCGGCGAGGCACTGGGCAGCGGCGGGTGGTGCAGCACGAGCACGGTGCCGGCGGGTGCGGGTTCGGCCAGCAGGGCACGCAGCCACGCGAGCTGACCGGGCCGGAGCACACCGTGGGCGAGGCCGGGGACGGTGCTGTCAAGGACGACGATCCGCAGCGGTCCGACGCGCACGACGTGGTCGAACGGGGCGGTCGACGGCGCCTCGCCCAGCAGGTGCTCCCGCAGTGCGCCGCGGTCGTCGTGGTTGCCGGCGGCGAGGACGACCGGTACCCCGAGGCGTTCCGCCGCGGGCTCCACGATCGCCCGCAGCCGCCGGTACTCCGCGGGCCGCCCGTGCTCGGTCAGGTCGCCGCTGAGCACGAGCGCGGTCAGGCCCTGCCCGTCGGAGCCGGGACCCATACCGGCGACGGTCTGCAGCGCGCGGTCGAGGAGGGCGGCGGTGTCGACGCCGCCCGGGAGAGCGTCGCCCTCGGCGACGAGATGGAGGTCGGTGAGCTGGATCAGGGTGTGAGTCGGGACGGAGAGCGTCACACCCCCCATCGTGGCGCCGGGTTAGTGTCGGCGCCATGGAGTCCGACCGGCTGGGTCGTCGGGTGTGGGGGCTCTTCACCCCGTACCGCACGAGCCTCGTGATCATCGGCGTCGCGGTGCTGCTCAGCAGTGGGCTGGGCATCATCACCCCGTTCCTCACCCAGGCCGTGTTCGACCGTGCACTGTTCCCGGTGGGGGGCGGTGGCGTGCGCATCCCGTTGCTGGCCTGGCTGGTGGGCGGGATGGTGGCGGTGCCCGTCGTCACGTCCCTGATCGGGGTCTACCAGACCTACCAGACCACACTGCTCGGCAACCGCGTGATGGCTGACCTGCGCAGCCGGCTGTTCGAGCACCTGCAACGGATGGACCTGGCCTTCTTCACCGCCACCCGCACCGGGGCCATCCAGTCGCGGCTGGCCAACGACGTCGGCGGCGTGCAGTCGGTGCTGTCGGAGACGGCCAGCTCGATCCTGGGCAACGTCGTGACGGTGGTGGCGGCGCTGGTCGCGATGCTGCTGCTCAGCTGGGAGCTGACGCTCGTCGCCGTGGCGCTGACCCCGCTGTTCGTGCTGCTTCAGGTGCGGGTGGGCCGGGTGCGGCGCAAGCTCGCCGGCCGCACCCAGGAGTCGCTGTCGGACATGACGGCGATCACCCAGGAGTCGCTGTCGGTGTCCGGTGTGCTCCTGACGAAGGTGTTCAACCGGCAGGCCTACGAGGTGTCGCGCTACCGCGACGAGAACGCCCGCCAGGTCGACCTGCAGGTGCGCCAGGCGATGTCGGGCCAGTCGTTCTTCGCGGTGGTGCAGACGTTCATGGGCATCACCCCGGCGCTGGTCTACCTCGTGGCCGGGTTCCTCATCGCCGGGGGCGTCGGGGTCAGCGCCGGCACGATCGTCGCGTTCACCACGCTGCAGACGAGACTGCTCTTCCCGACGGTCAACCTGCTGCGCGTCTCACTGGACGTGCAGACCTCACTGGCCCTGTTCGGGCGGATCTTCGACTACCTGGACCTGCAGCCGCGCATCGTCGACGCACCGGACGCACGCAGGCTCGACCCGGCCACCGTCTCCGGGCGCGTCGACCTGGAGAGCGTGTGGTTCGCCTACCCGCCGGCCCCGCCGCTGGGGGTGGTGGCCGCCCCCGTCGTCGCGCAGGCTGCCGACGGGCGGGGGACCGACGGGAACGGCACCGACGGGAGGGTGACGTGGGCCGTCCGTGACGTCTCGTTCACCGTGGAGCCGGGGCAGCTGGCGGCGATCGTCGGGCCGAGTGGTTCGGGCAAGACGACGCTCTCCTACCTCGTGCCGCGGCTCTACGACGTCAACCGCGGCCGGGTGCTGATCGACGGCCGGGACGTCCGGGGGCTCACCCAGGCCTCGGTGGCCGACGCCGTGGGCATGGTCACCCAGGACACCTATCTCCTGCATGCCACGGTCCGCGACAACCTCCGCTACGCGAAGCCCGATGCCACCCAGGCCGAGATCGAGGAGGCCGCGACGGCGGCCAACATCCACGACCGCATCCTGTCCTTCGCCGAGGGCTACGACACGGTGGTGGGCGAACGGGGCTACCGGCTCTCGGGCGGGGAGAAGCAGCGCCTCGCGATCGCGCGGGTGCTGCTGAAGGACCCTCGCATCCTGATCCTCGACGAGGCCACCAGCGCGCTGGACACCACGAGCGAACGGCTCGTGCAGCAGGCGTTGGAGGCCGCGACGAGGCGGCGCACCACGATCGCGATCGCGCACCGGCTCTCCACGATCCTCGGCGCCGACGTGATCCTCGCCGTGGATGCCGGCCGGGTGGTGGAGCGCGGCACGCACGCCGAGCTGCTCGCGAAGGGCGGGCTCTACGCGCGGCTCTACACCGAGCAGTTCGCCGGCGGGAAGGTCGAGGCGCGCTGCGCCGACGGCGTGCGCTTCACCGACGGGGAGGTACTGGTCGGGCGGTGTACGGGTGAGCCCGCCGTCCCGGGCGTCCGGGACGGCGGGCTCACCGCTTAGGTCGAGGTCGAGCCGGCCTGTCGGGGAACGGGGCTCCCGTGGATCACCGGGCCACGAGGTAGATGCCGTAGGCCGCGATCGCCGCCGCCGCGAACAGGCACACGTAGGCCATGGTCGTGGCGACGGCGGGGCTGAGCACGCTCGCGCCGGCCCCGCCACGGGGGGCATCGGTGCGGGCACTGGACAACCCGACCAGCGCCAGTGCCACGAGCACGACCACAGCCACGGCAGCCGCCAGCGACACGAGCGCCACGAGCAGCAACGATCCCCAGTCGATGTTCACGTCCGATTCCTTCTCTCGGGTGGTGCAGCGGTCAGGCGTTGGCCGGGACGGGCTCCGCCCGGCCGGGCACGTCGTTGACGTTGTCGGCGTTGATCGGCCTGCGTCGCGCGCTGGCGAAGATCCCGGCGGCCACGCCGACACCCACCACCGCGACGACCACGGTGCCGAAGGTGCCGCCGTCGCTGACCGCCAGCGCCGCCGCCCCGCCGACCACCGCGGCGGCCGGGAGCGTCACCACCCAGGCGACTGCCATCTGCCCGGCCACTCCCCACTGGACCGACGCGAGACGACGACCGGCGCCCGCTCCGAAGATCGATCCGGTGCAGACGTGGGTGGTGGACAGCGCGAAGCCCATGTGCGACGAGGTGAGGATGACCGCGGCGCTGCTGGTCTCGGCAGCGAAACCCTGGGGGGTCTGGATGTCACTCACGCGCTTCCCGAGCGTGCGGATGATCCGCCAGCCACCGAAGTAGGTGCCGAGGCCGATGGCCAGGCCGCACGTGAGAATGACCCAGAGCGGCGGACCGGAGGCCGCGGGCAGTGAGCCGGCGGTGATCAGTGTGAGGGTGATGACTCCCATGGTCTTCTGCGCATCGCTTGTGCCATGGGCCAGCGACACCATCGATGCCGAGACGATCTGGCCGACCCGGAATCCGCGACGCGTGGTGCCGTCGTCCGCTTTGGCGGTGATCCGATAGGCGAGATAGGTCGCCACAAGGGCGATTACGCCGGCGACGATGGGGGAGATCACGGCGGGCAGCACCACTTTGCTGATCAATGCGCCGAAATGGATCGCGCCGGTTCCGGCGGCCACCCAGGTTGCTCCGATCAGCCCACCGAACAGCGCGTGCGAGGAGCTCGACGGGATGCCGATCAACCAGGTGACCAGGTTCCACAGAATTGCGCCCACGAGGCCGGCGAAGATGACGACCGGTGTGATGCGGGCCTCGTCGACCAATCCGCTGGAGATCGTCTTCGCGACCTCGACGGAGAGGAAGGCGCCGACAACGTTCAGTACACCTGAGATCAGGACTGCGATCCTGGGCGGTAAGGCACCCGTGGCGATGGATGTAGCCATCGCGTTAGCAGTGTCGTGGAAGCCGTTGGTAAAGTCGAATGCAAGCGCAGTGACGACCACCACCACGACGATGACCGAGAAATTCATGTGGGCCCGTACCTCCGCGTCATGGTCACGCCATCACGCTACGGGTCGTCAGGCGAAATTCAAATGAACCCGTGACCAAAAATAGGTACGGAGTTTCGCGACATAGCGAACCAACAGGACGACCGCGCGCCGCGTCCTGCATTCACCAATGCGTCGGAGAGTAGTCCTTCAGGAAGCAACCGTGCAGATCCTCGCCCGCCTCGCCGCGCACGATCGGGTCGTACACCCGGGCCGCCCCGTCGACGAGGTCGAGCGGGGCGTGGAACCCCTCGTCGGCCAGCCGCAGCTTGGTGGGGTGCGGGCGTTCGTCGGTGATCCAGCCGGTGTCGACGGCCGTCATGAGGATGCCGTCGGTCTCGAGCATCTCGCCCGCGCTGGTGCGGGTGAGCATGTTGAGCGCTGCCTTGGCCATGTTGGTGTGCGGGTGGCCCGGTCCCTTGTAGGCGCGGGTGAACTGCCCCTCCATGGCGCTGACGTTCACCACGTACTTCCGCCGCGCAGGCGATGCGGCCAGCGCCGGTCGCAGGCGGCTGATCAGGATGAAGGGAGCCGTCTGGTTGCACAGCTGCACCTCGAGCAGCTCGAGTGGGTCGACCTCCTCCACCCGCTGGGTCCAGCTGTTCACCGGCGCGGTGTCCGGCAGCAGGCCGCCTGCGTCGATCGCGGTGCCCGCGGCGATCCGTTCGGGCGACGCACTGCCTGCCGTGAGGGCGAGCTCGGCGAGTGCGGTGGGGGTGCGCTGCGGACCGGCCGCGATGGCGGCCGGGCGCTCATTGCGCACGTGGTCGAAGGTGACGACCTCGACCAGCTCGGCGGCCGGCCCGGGGCCCGCGCTCTCCGCCTCGAGCAGCGCCGCGTAGGAGCCGGGGGAGCGGCGGACGGTCTGTGCCGCGTTGTTGACCAGGATGTCGAGCGGGCCCTGGGCGGCGACCGAGTCGGCGAGGCCGACGACCTGGGCCGGATCACGCAGGTCGATGCCCACGACGCGCAGCCGGTGCAGCCAGTCGGCGCTGTCGGGCATGGCGGCGAACCGGTGCACCGCGTCGTTCGGGAAGCGCGTGGTGATCGTGGTGTGGGCGCCGTCGCGCAGCAGCCGGAGCGCGATGTACATGCCGATCTTCGCCCGGCCGCCGGTGAGCAGGGCCCGGCGGCCCCTGAGGTCGGTGCGAGCGTCGCGCCTGCTCCGGTTCAGTGCCGCGCAGGGCGGGCAGAGCTGGTGGTAGAACGCGTCGACCACGTGGTAGCGGTTCTTGCACGTGTAGCAGGCCCGGGAGCGCAGCAGCGTGCCCGCCGTGGCGCCTACGGCGGTGGAGACGAGGGGCAGGCCTTGGGTCTCGTCGTCGATCCGGCCGGGGGCGCCCGTGGCGGTGGAGGCGGTGACCGCGTCGTCGTTGGCGGCGATCGCGTCCCGCTTCTCCGCCCGGCGGCGGAGCTTCACCGACTTGTAGATCCCGGCGGTGGCACGCCGGATGCGCACCGCGTCCGGATGCTCGGGGGGAAGGTCGTCGACCTCGGCGAGCACCCGGAGGCAGGTCTGCAGGTCGGCGGGGTCGATACCGGACACCCCAGAAGGGTACGGGTGGGTCAGTCCTCGATCTCCGCCAGCGCCTTGCGCGCCTGCTCGAGCTCGGCCTCGAGCGCGGCGACGCGGGCCGCGCGCTGCTCCCGGGCCGCGCCGATCACGGCCTCGATGGGACCGGCCAGCTCGGCGTGCAGCTCCTGTGCCGCCCGGGCGACAGCGGCGGCTGTGACGGGCAGGCCCCGGCTGAGCCAGGTGGTGCCCTGCTTGAGCTCGGCCTGCCAGTCGCCGTCGGCCGTGCCGCTCACGGTGAGGGTGAGCTCGACCGTGCGGGTGGTACGGGCGGTGGAGGAGCCCTTGGGGCGGCCGCGGCGGGGCTTCTCCGACTCGGCGCCGGGCTCGCCGGTGACCGCGGCGGGCTCCGGGGCCGCCACGGCTGCGGGCTCCGGGGTGGCCTCCGCCGCAGGTCCGGACGTGGATGCGTCCGGCGCGGCCGTGTCGGCGGGAGCCGATGCCGTGGTGGTGGCGCTGGTGGATCGCCGGGTCGGGGGCGTTTCCTGGGGGGTGCTCATCGGTGCGGCGTGCTCCCTCTCGTGACAGTGCGGCGAACCAGGTTGATCGTAGAACACATGTTCGACCAGGTCGGGGTCGGGGCGTGGGACACAAAGCGGTGAAAACGCTTAGCAACGCTATAAACTGTGGGTGTGCACGCCCTGACCAGCTCGTCCCCCCGTCCGGGCTGCGTCCCGGTACGGTCCGCCACCGTGGCCTTCACCGCGGCGACTCCTGAGGGAACACGACAGGTGGTGGGACGATGACGCGCTTCGAGCTGGGCTGCGACGGCCCGATGACGCTGGTGGTCGGCGTGGACGGCTCCGACACCGGATGGCGCGCCTTCCACTACGCACTGGGGCAGGCACGCCGTCAGGGCGCTGAGGTGGTGGCCGTGTTCGCCGAGACCTTCCCGGCGGCCACGTTCGCGGGCACCGGCGCGCTCGCCCTCCCGATGGCCGAGAGCTCGGCGGACGAGCTGCGCGATGAGCTGCGTGGCGCCGTCGAGGCGCTGGCCGCCGAGCACGGGGTGCAGGTCCGCTTCGTCGTCGCCGCGGCCGACCCGGTGCTCGCGCTGACGCAGGTCGCGGAGGAGGTGCGGGCCGACGCGATTCTGGTCGGTGCGAGCACCCAGGCGGCTCACCGGCTGTTCGGGTCGGTCGCGGTGCGGGCGGTGCGGGCCGGGCGGTGGCCGGTCACCGTCGTGCCTTAGCCGAGCAGGCTCGCGCGCGAGCCGGCCACGATGATCGTTGCGAGATCCGGCTCTCCGCCCTCTGGGGGCGAAAACCCGGATCCGGCGGCGATCAAGGTGCCCCGTGCGGGCGACTCGCGCACGGGAAACGGGCGACTCGCGGGATGGTGATCAGCCGGCTCCCGAGACGGCGGAGGACTTCTTGTCCTCCTCCTCGCCGATGATCGACCCGATGCGTTGCGCCGCCTCGGGGCGGCTGACGCGCAGGAGTCCCAGCGCGAGGACACCGAGAACGAGCGCGGCCAGCGTGATGTACGGCGTCATGTCCAGCGGCTCGGGCGGGGTGGGATAGACCGAGCCGTACAGCGCGGCGCCGAAGATGACGACCCCGGCCACCGGCACCACCAGGTGGGTCACGATGCGGTAGCGCCCCACCTCGCACCGGAAGAACACCGCGCCGCCGACGCAGAGCCCGATGTAGACGAGGATGACGCAGAGGGTGCCCAGCGTCGCGAAGAAGTAGTAGACGGTGGTGGGTTCGCCGCCGAGATCGTCGGTCCCCAGCCCGAACCCGACCAGCGCTGCCCACACCGTGGCCAGCGCGGCCACCGTGAGTGCGGCGTTGGCCGGTGTCCGGAAGCGGGAGTGGGTGCGGCCCAGCCAGGGGGGCAGTGCCCCCTCCCGGCCCATCGCGAACAGCGTGCGGGTGGCGGCCGTGGCGCATCCGACGCACACGAAGAACGCCGACAGGAGTGCGCCGATCTCCACCAGGGAGCCCAGTGGCTCGCCCACGAAGCGGGCCGCGATCGTCTTGAGCGCGAACGGGTCACTGCCCAGCGCCGCCCCGTTGTCCACGCCGAAGCCGATGGACAGGCTGTAGGTGGTCAGGAGGTAGAAGACGGTGGCGATCCCGACCGCGGTGATGACGGCGATCGGGATGGAGCGGCGCGGGTTCGAGGTCTCCTCGCCGAAGTCGGCAGCGGACTCGAAGCCGATGTAGGACGTGATGCCGAGGATGATCCCGTAGAAGACCCCGGAGAGCCCGCCCTTCTGGGTGTGGGCGAACGTGAACGGCGCCAGCGAGTTGCCGTGAGCGCCCCCCTTCGCGGTGACGGCGACGTCGACGACGAGGATGACGAGGATCGTCGCGGCCGCCACCACCAGCTGCAGCTTGCTGGTGACCGCGATCCGGACCACCGACAACGCCACGAGCACGGCCATCCCCACGAGGAAGAGCGGGAACCACCAGTGCTGGCCGAGTCCCAGCAGGTCCGACGCGAGGTAGGCGACGGCGGCCATCGTCATCGGCACGAAGCAGATCAGGCCGAAGGTGTACATCCACCCGGCGAGGAAGCCCGCCGTCGCGCCCAGGCTGCGGCTCACGTAGGTGTAGGCGTAGCCGGCCGCGGCCATCCGCCGGGTGAACCCCATGACGACGACGGCGAGGGCGAGGCAGGCCACGCCGCCCAGCAGGAATGCCAGTGGCGTGGAGGTGCCGGCGATCACCGCGACGCCGGGGACGTTGAGCAGCATCGCCATCCCCGGCGCGAGGATCGTCACCGAGATCGCGATGACGTCCCTTGTCGACAGCGAGTTCGCGGCGAGCGCGTTGGGGCGGATCGACTCGCTGCGGTCCGGAGTGCTCATCAGTAGAACTCGAAGTATTCGCGCAGCTGCCATTCGGCGGCTGCCGTGTCCGGATCTTCGGCGCCGCCTCGGGCCGCCTCGAAGCGTGCGTACTCGGCGCGCTTCATCATCAGGTAGGAGTCGACGAACTCCGGGCCGAACTGGTCACGGTAGAGCGGGTCCTTGTCCAGTTCGGCCACTGCGTCGAGCAGGGTGGCCGGCAGTGCGTCGGCCTCGGTCTTGTACGGGTCGCCCGCGACGAACGGCGGAGGGGTCAGGCCGCGGGCGATGCCGTCGCGCCCGGCGGCGAGATCGGCGGCGAGGAAGAGATAGGGGTTCGCTGCCGGTTCCCCGAGGCGGTTCTCCAGGTGCGTTCCGGGATCGCCCGGCCCACCCTGGACCCGGACGAGCGAGCCCCGGTTCTCCACGGCCCAGGAGATCCGGTCGGGGGCGAAGGAGTACGGCGCCAGCCGCGAATAGCCGTTCACCGTGGGGTTGGCGAAAGCGGCCATGGCCGGCGCGTGAGCGAGCTGCCCGGCGAGATAGCCGAGTCCGGTCTCCGACAGGACGGTCTCCTCGGCCTGGAACACGTTCGCACCCGACGCGTCGGCCAGCGATGCGTGCAGGTGCCAGCCGCTCGCGAAGAAGTTCGGCAGCGGGGGCTTGCACATGAAGGTGGCGTGCAGTCCTTGTCGCGCGCAGATCTGTTTCACCGCACTGCGGAACAGGATCATTGCGTCGGCGGAGTCGAGGCCGACCATCGGGCTGAAGCTGATCTCGAGCTGCCCGGGGCCCCATTCGTCCTCTATCGACCGCGGTGGCAGTCCGATTCCGATCAGTCCGTCCCGCAGGGCGGTGACCGTTTCGTTCACGGAGTCCAGCCGGACCTCCGAGAGGTACTGGTAACCGAACTGGAATGGTTCCACCGCAAGGGGGGCCGGGGGCTGGGTGGTGCCGTGCAGACCGATCGTGGGTGTCACTCTGCGCGTGATGTAGAACTCGACCTCGAGACCTGTCACATAGGTGAGGTTCTGTTCGGCCAGCCGCTGCACCTGGGTGCGCAGGATGTGCCGGGGGTCGAGGGGAACCGGGCGCCCGTTGGAGAAGTAGGAGTCACAGAGGATCCAGGCCGTGCTGTCGGCCCACGACAGAACGCGGAAGGTGGTCGGATCGGGGACGATGACCACGTCCGGGAAGCCCGTGAGCTCCTCGATGCCCAGTCCGCCCCCTGGTGCGAAGGCTGGGGGAAAAAGGAAGTTCGCCGAGTCCATGCTGTAGATGGCCCCGGAGAAGTCGATGCCGTTGCTGAGGCCGGCGATCGCGGCGTGCGGCGACAGGAACTTCGCACGTGGGGTGCCGTGCTGGTCGACCACCACCACGCGGACGGTTTTGATTCCCAGCCGGTCGATCTGCTCGGCTACCTCGACGGCTGCGGATTGCTGGTCGGCGGTGTGCAGCCCATGCTCGGCGACGAATCCATGCCGGCCGATACCAGAGGCCGCCGGCGAGAAATTCGCGGCAGTCATTCGGTTGGTCCACCTTCCCTAATGCTTTTCCCGGCCCGGGTCTGTGGTCGGTCATTGTTCCGGGCCCGTGTGAAGTCTACGTGTGGTGACAAGAGGGAAAAGGGAGCGAGTAATGAAAGAGGAAACGAAAGGTAATTGCTGTCGATGTGGGATCAACGACGGCGCGGACGCCGGCTCGGCGAGGCGGTCGAGGGGTCCGGTGGCCAGTCGTGCTTCGGGTACCGGCCGCGGAGCTCGGAGCGGACCTGCGGGTAGCCGGTCGCCCAGAACGAGGCCAGGTCGGCGGTGACCGCCGCCGGACGCCCGGCGGGGGAGAGCAGGTGCAGCACCACCGGGAGCCGGCCGCCGCCGACCGTCGGGGTGGCGGTCCACCCGAAGACCTCCTGCACCGCGACCGCGAGCACCGGCTGGTCACCGGAGTAGTCGAGGGCGATCCGGGAGCCCGACGGCACGGTGATCCGTTCGGGGGCGAGCTCGTCGAGGGCGGCGGCGTGCCGCCAGTCCAGCACCGCGCGCAGGACTGCCGTGGCGTCGATCCTGGCGAGGTCCGCGCGGCTGCGCGCAGTGGTGAACGGGCCGGTCCACCACCGGTCGGGATCGGCCAGGAGCGCGGCGTCCGATACGTCGGGCCACTCATCGCCGAGGGTGCGGTGCAGCGCGGCGAGCCGCTCGCGCAGCCTCCTGGCGCCGTCGGTCCAGCGCAGCAGGGCGGTGCCCTCGAGCCGCAGACCGTCGAGCAGCGCCTCACGGACGACCGCCCGGTCGGGGTGGGACACGCGGCGCTCCTCGAGCACGATCGCGCCCAGCCGTCGGACGTGCCGGGCCACGACGTCACCGTTCCCGCGACCGGAGGTCTGCCAGCCCACCTCGTCCGCCTCGGCGAGCAGCGCGGGCGCGGCGAGCTCGGCGAGCTCCTGGTCGGCGACGGCCGCCAGCCGCACGCGGCCGTTCTGGGCGCCGGGAGACCGCTCGGCGACGGCGACGGCGAGCCACTCCTGCCCGTCGAGACCGCTGCCGGCGGGCACCTCGACCGCCGTGCCGCCTGCCATCAGGTACAGCGGCGAGCCTGCCGCCCGCCTGCGGGCCAGCCGCTCGGGATGGGCGAGCGCCACGACCAGCGCACCGGACCGGTCGGGACCGGGGTCGCCCGGGGTCGGGTGCGTCGCCGGGCGGTTCCGCGTCCCGCGGGGAGCACCGGACGACGGCAGCAGGCGGGTCAACCTGCTCACCTCGCCGCGCCAGCGGCCCGAGCCCGGTGCCGCGCCCGAGCGCAGCCGGCGCAGCTCGCCGTCCACCTCGGGGCCCGCGGTCAGGGTGTCGTCGTCGAGCAGGGCCACCACCTCGGCCGCGGTCCGTGCGCCGACGAGCGCGGTCCCGTCGAGCAGGGCGCGGGCCAGGCGGGGGTGCAGCCCCAGCTCCGCCATCCGCCTGCCTCGGTCGGTGGCGCCCGTGCCGTCGAGCGCCCCGAGCGCGCGCAGCACCTCCTGGCCGGCGCGCAGCGGCCCGTCCGGCGGTGCGTCCCACCAGCGCAGCGCGCTGCCGTCCGGGGTGCCCCAGCAGGCCAGGTCCAGTGCGAGGCGCGTGAGGTCGGCGGTGCGGATCTCGGGCTCGGGATAGCGAGCCAGCAGCTCACCTTCCGGCCAGCAGCGGTACACGAGCCCGGGTGCCTCGCGGCCCGCCCGACCGGCCCGTTGCTCGGCCACGGCGGCCGACACCCGCACGGTGACCAGCCCAGCGAGCCCGCGGCGATGGTCGACGCGCGGCACCCTGGCCAGCCCCGCGTCCACGACGACCCGGACTCCGGGCACGGTCAGGCTGGACTCGGCCACGGCGGTGGCGAGCACCACGCGGCGCCGGGGGCCGGGCCGCAGCGCAGCGTCCTGCTCGCCTGCCGGCATCCGCCCGTGCAGCGGCAGCACGTCGGCGTCCACTCCGGACAGAGCGGCCGCGGTGCGCCGGATCTCGGCGACACCGGGCAGGAACGCGAGGACGTCGCCGTCCCCGTGGTCGAGGGCGGCCCGCACCGCCCGGGCCACGCACGCCTCGATCCGCTCCCCGCGAGCCGGCGGTATGTGCCGGACCGCGACGGGGAACGTCCTCGCCTCCACCCGCAGCACGGGGGCATCCGCGCCGGAGGCTCCCAGCAGCTCCGCCAGGCGGCCCGTGGCGACCGTGGCCGACGTCGCGAGCAGCTTCAGGTCCGGCCGGAGCCCGTCGCGGGCGTCGAGCAGCAGCGCCAGCAGCAGGTCGGCGTCGAGGTGGCGTTCGTGGCACTCGTCGAGGAGCACCACGCCCACCCCGGCCAGCTCCGGATCGGCGAGGAGCCGGCGCAGCAGCAGCCCGGACGTCACCACCTCGATGCGGGTGGCGGCGGAGCGGCGTGCGTCCCCGCGCACCGCGTACCCGACGGTCTCACCGACCGGCTCCCCGAGCAGCGACGCCATCCGGGCGGCCGCGGCCCGGGCCGCGAGCCGGCGTGGCTCCGCGACCAGCACCTTCGCGTCCGTCGTCGCGGCGGCCAGCGCGAGCGGTACCAGCGTGGTCTTTCCCGTGCCGGGCGGCGCCACGAGCACGGCGCTGCCGTGCGTGTCCACCGTGGTCGTGACCTCGTCGAGTGCGCCACGGACCGGGAGGTCGGGTAGGTCGGCCGGCAGGATCATCCCGGGCAGTGTGCCCCCCTGCCGCGGTGTCAGCGCCGGCCCACCGGGTCGTCGTGCTGGTGGAACCGCCGGGCGGCGCGCCGGGTGAGCGTGGTGACCGCGTCGAACCAGCGCGCCGGGCGCGCGACGGCGTGTCCCGGCTGCACCGGGCGGCGCGTCTCGTCAGCGGGCAGGAGCCGGGCGACCCCGGCGAGCAGCCGCAGCGTCGTCGCGGGGGCGAGCCCGTGCAGCCGGACGCCGATCTTCGCGGCGGGGGTGAGTATCACCTCGGGACGGCCGCGCCGGGCGGCTCGGACCAGCTTCGCCGCGGCGCGCTCCGCGTCGATGGACAGCAGCGGGAGGCTGTCGGCGACGGTGAACCACCGGTTCTCGGCGGTCCGGTCGCCGGTGAAGAGGGCGTTGCGCGGGGAGCCCGTGCGCATCAGGCCCGGCACCGCCGTGGTGACGGTGACGCCGTGCCGCCCGGCCTCGACCCGCAGCCCCTCGGCGAACCCGACGGCCGCGTGCTTGGCGGCGGTGTAAGGCAGCAGGTGCGGCGCCGGCAGCTTCCCGCCGACGGACGTGATCGCGAGGATGCGGCCGCCTCCGTGCTCACGCATCACCGGCAGCGCGGCCAGCACGGGGTGGAGCATGCCCCAGAACATGACGTCCATGGCCTCGGCGAAGTCCTGCGCGCGCATCGCGGCCGCGGGTCCCACCTGGATGATCCCGGCGTTGGTCACGAGCACGTCGAGGCGCCCGAAGCGCTCCACGGCACTCGCCACGAGCCGCTGGGCATCGGCCTCGACCGACACGTCGCCCGCCACCGTGACGACCTCGGCCCCGCGGCCCTGCAGCTGCGCCGCCGCGGTGGCCAGCCCGTCCTCGGAGCGGGCGTTCACCACGATGTCGTGGCCGTGATCGGCCAGCTCTCTGGCCAGCAGGAAACCCAGCCCGCGGCTGGCGCCGGTGACGACGGCGACGGGCCGGTCGGTCACGACGCCGCTTCGAGCTCGGGAGCGTCCGGGAGCGGGTGGCACAGCGCCGAGCGACCGTCGGCCCAGCGCTCCAGCAGCAGGTCGCCGAAGCGGTCGGCGAGCAGCCCGCTCGCGCGGATGCCGAACACGACGTCAGCGGCGAGTGCCGGTTCGGCCGCCAGCAGCGGCGCGATCACACCACGCCGCACGACCTGCTCATGCACGGCGTCGGCCTCGACGTGCTCGGCGTAGAACTCGACCGCCGCCTCGGGCAGGTCGAGCCGGCGCATCGCGCGGACGAGCCGGTCGGAGCCGGGGGAGGAGGTCAGCTCGACCGAGGCGAACTGCCCGATCAGCGCGCCGCGCAGGGAGCGGTGCAGCCCGCACATCGACATGAGGTTCACCTCGGCCAGCGCCGGTGCGGGCGCCGCGTCGAGGTAGGCGCCGTAGGAGGCGTCGAGATCCAGCGCGCGCATCATCTCGGCGAACAGGTGCGCGTGCATGCGGTCGGGGTCGCCGGCGCCGTACTCGTCGTGCTCGACGGTCACCAGCGCCGCTTTCGCCGGGCCGTCCAGCCGGGCGATCACCCAGGCCTGCGGGTCGGCCTCCTTGAGGTGGTAGAGCGACCGGTGGGCCACGTACTCGCGCACCTGCCAGCGCTCACCCGCGCGGCGCAGGTGATGGGAGACGCCGCGGGCGTCCACCGGTTCGACGAGCAGCGACTCCAGCTCGGCGTCGACAGCGTCGGGCGTGCCGTCGGAGGGAGCGACGTCGTCGCGCAACGCACCGAGGAAGACCTGTTCCATCGCGCGCCGGACCGTGAGCAGCGACGGGTCCCACTCGAGGTCCTCGTCGACACCGGCGAAGCCCCGGTAGTGCAGCTCGTAGAGGCAGTACAGCGCGAGCTGCAGGTCCTCGCCGTACGGGTCGGTGACCTCCACGGGCGGCAGGATCTCGGGCCCCCGGCGCAGCGAGCCGATCACGGCAGCCGACAGCGGGCCACGCGGCTCGGGCAGCGCCGGCGGCTCAACCAGCACAGGTCGGTTCCTGCTCAGCACGGTCCTCCCCTTCGTCCTGGCGCACCTTGCGCCGGTGGCTGGTGTCACAGAACGGCTGGCGGCGGCTGCGCCGGCACGTGCACAGGGCGCTGACCGCGCGGTCGGAGCGCACCCGTCGCCCGTCGGGAAGCACGACCTCGATGGGCCCCGACACCAGGATCGGGCCGTCGTCGGTGAGCACGATCTCGCGTGCGCGCTCAGGCACGCCGGGCCCCGACCACCACGAGCTCTTCGAAGCGCTGGCCGGGCCGGATCAGGCCGCGGGACTCCAGCAGAGCCGCCCGCCCGCGCATGACCGGGCCGAACGGCACCGTCGCGCGTTCGAGAACCTGTGCCTCCAACCCGACCCGCGTCAGCGCGTCGAGCGTCATGTCGGTGTCGCAGACCGCCGAGTGCACCAGCAGGACGTCGCCGTCGGGCTCGAGCACGTCGGACACCCCCGCGCAGATCCGGTCGAGCAGCGCGCGGCCGTCGGGTCCCGCGTCCCAGCAACGGGCCTTGCGGTGCCGGGGCAGGGCCTCGGTCGGGGCGGGGACGTACGGCGGGTTGGCCACGACCAGGCCGAAGCGCCGCCCGCTCACCGGGCCGAACAGGTCACCGCGGTGGACCGTGACGGGCGCCCCGTGCAGCCGGCTGTTCAGCCAGGTGGCCACCACCGAACGCAACGAGAGGTCGACCGCGGTGACCGAGGCGGCACCGGAGCGGGCCGCGGCAACCGCCAGCGCCCCGCTCCCGGTGCCGATGTCGAGCACGTCACGACCGACGGCGAAACGGCCACGGCTCATGATGTCGATCAGCATCTGGCTGTCACTCTCGGCCCGGTACACCCCGGGTGGCCGCAGCAGCATCACGCTCGCTCTGTGCCCGCTGACCGGAAAGCCAAACCCTTATCAGTCCACATCGGCCACGTTCTTCGCGATAGCAGCGAAGCGTGTCTGCGCCGCCGAGATGACGCCCGAGCGGTTCTTGTGGTTCTGCTCGAACGCGATCATGGTGGTGAGGTCGGCGGCCGTGGTCAGCTCGCGCAGCGCGGCGATGGCGTTCTGCGCCGTCATCTCCTCGTAGTGCTTGATCGGCAGCTCGGACGCCTTCAGGCTGCCGAGGTCGGCCCGCGTCTCGCGCACCACGTCGGCCACGCCGTCGGCGCCCTCGCGCGCGGCCACTCGCTCGGCCCGCTGCAGCGCCGCGTCGCGACCGGCCGTGGCCACCTCGCGGGTGCCGCTGCCGAGCTGGACGACCTTGCCCGCCACGTCACTGACGGCGTCCCTGGCCTGCTCGCCGGTGCGGTAGGCGATGTGGACCGCGTGGTTGACCCGCCCGACCGCGAAACGCGTCGGCAGGCCCACGGCGTGGACCACGCCGCCCGCCACCCGCTGTAGCGGGGTCGGCGTCAGCGCGGCAGGTCCGCCCAGCGCCTCCTCGGCAAGCACGGTGGTGAGCCATTCGACGGTGGCGGTGTGGGCGGTGACGAGGTCGTCGGCGAGCTTCTCGACGGCCGTGAGGTCCGCCCGCTCGGCGAGTACCCGCAGGTAGCGGGCCCGGTCGAGGAGCTGGTGCTCCAGGCTGAGGTCTCCGAGCAGCGCCTCGTCGATCGGCTGGGCCTGTTCCATGGTGCTCTTGACGAGCGCGAGCACGCGGCCCAGCGCGGGGGTCACCACGTCCGGCACGGCGTGCAGGGTGTGCAGCTGGTCGGCGATCCGGCGGGCACGGCGCACGGCGTTGTCGCCGTTCTGCCGCAGCTCGCGTCGTACGGCATCGGTACGGGCCTGGGCGACGCGCAACCTGGCGATCTGGGCCTCGGTGTGCGTGAGCTGTTCGAGCGCGCGCAGCTGCGCGACGACCGTGTCGGTCACGACGGTCTTCGTGGCCATCTGCGTGGTCGCGGTGCTGGTGTTCGCCATGATGGCGATCAGTCCTCTCGTGGTCGGGCCGGTATGTCCGGGGTGCCCGCCTCCGGGGCAGCTCACGCGTCGCGACCGTGTGAGCACGCTCTCGGGTGGTTGCGGTGACCGGGCGCCGAGCGGTCACGCGCCCGGCGAGGCCTGCGCGGGATCGGCGCTCAGTCCTCGTCGAGGCGGGTCCGCGCCCTGGCGGTACGGGCGGCGGCGGCCCCCGCGGCCCTGGCCGAGGCCTTCGCCGTGGCCTCCGCCTCCCGGGCCGCCGCGGCGGCGGCGCGTTCCCGGTCGCGGGCGGCGTCCAGCTCCGCCGTCAGCTCGGCGACCCGGTCGCGGGCGGCATCCCGCTCCTCCAGGGCCGCGTCGCGGGCGTCCTCGGCGGCCTGTTGCTGTTCGCGCGCCGCCTCCTCCTCGGCCTCCGCCTCGGCGAGGGCTCGTTCCCGCCGTTCCCGCTCAGCCCGTTCCCGCTCGGCCCGTTCCCGCTCGGCGCGCTCGGAGTCGCCCGGTTCCGCGGCGACGGGAGCGGCCGGCGGGGGTGGGGCGGCCGCACGGAGCGCCGGTGCAGGCCGGGCGTCGGGGTCGGCCTCCGGCCCGAACCCCGTGTAGCTGACGGTGCGGGTCAGCCGGCCCGACCGCACCTGTTCCGCGATGTCGGGCCGGGCGAGCGCGGCTTCGAGGATGCCCTGCAGCTCCCGCAGCACGCTCTCGGCCGCCGGATCGCCCGCCTCCATCGCGAGCCGGCCCGCCTCCCGTGCCATGGCTGCGACGAGCTGGTGGCGCGTGCTCGACAGTCGGCGCAACGCCGCGCCGTCCAAGGTGCGCTGGGCGTCGGCGAGGCCGGTGGCGAGCCCGAGGAGCCCGTCGAGCTGCTCGCGGCGGTGCCGGGCGAGCAGGTTGGCCAGCCACGCGGCCCGGGTGGGACGGCGCAGCCTCCCGATCGCCTTGGCGAGCTCGCGGTCCCCGCTCTCGCGGGCGCGGGCCACGGCGGCGTCCCGCTCGCCGACGAACTCGTCGGGCAGCACCCCGTAGAGCTCCTCGGCGACGGCGTCCAGTGCCGCGCCGCTGTCGGAAGCACCGGCGCGCTCGTCGGCGGGCTCGCTGTCCGCGGTCCACCCCGGCTCGTCCGGCACGGGGCGACCCTAGCGGGACACTGGTGTAGAAACCGGAAACGGCAACCTTCTCGGCCGTGTGCGGACAAGTGGGGAGGGGCTCTCCCCGATTGCGCACGCAACGGTTACCGTGAAGTAGCGCGGAGCAGCGGAACCCCCGAGCCGCTGACCGTGCCCGGCGGCCGCTTCCCCACCCCTCGAGAAGCGGCCGCCGGACCAGCGCAAACGCGCTACGGTCGGCGGATGACCGGGTCGGTGCCTGAGCTCCCGCTGCCCGAGCCCGTCGCGCCGATGCTGGCCTCCCCCGGCCGACCGCCGGCCGGCCCGGGATGGGCGTTCGAGTTCAAATGGGACGGAGTGCGGGCCGTCACGGGCGTGGCGGGCGAGCGCTTCCGGGCACACAGCCGCCGCGGCAACGAGATCACCGGCGCCTATCCCGAGCTCGCCGACCTGCCCGGGCTCCTCGACGGGCGCCCCGCGCTCCTCGACGGGGAGGTGGTGGCGCTCGATGCGGACGGTCGACCCGACTTCGGCCTGCTCCAGCACCGGATGCACGTCCGCTCGCCGGCGCCGGAGCTCATGGACCGGATCCCCGTGTCGTACCTGGTGTTCGACGTCCTGCACCTCGACGGCACCTCGCTGGTCGGTGAGCCCTACGACCGGCGACGTGCGGTGCTGGAGGAGCTGGCGCTGGCCGGCCAGCGGGTGCGGGTGCCGCCCGCAACCGCGGGCCTCGACGGCGAGCAGCTGTTGCAGGTGGCCCGGGACCACGGGCTCGAGGGCGTGGTCGGCAAGCGCCGCACCGCGCAGTACGAGCCGGGCCGCCGGTCCTCGGCGTGGGTCAAGACCGCGCTGCTGCACACCCAGGAGGTCGTGATCGGGGGTTTCACCGAGGGCGAGGGGCGTCGCAGCGCCAGCCTCGGCGCGCTGCTGCTCGGCGCCTACGACGAGGACGGCAGCCTGCGCTACCTCGGCCACGTCGGCACCGGGTTCACCGAGACGGCGCTGCGCCACCTGCTCGGTGAGCTGGGTCCCCGCCAACAGCCCGCGAGCCCGTTCGACGAGGAGGTGCCGCGGGAGGAGGCGCGCAAGGCCCGGTGGGTGCGCCCCGAGCTCGTCGGCGAGGTGGTCTACCGCGTGCTGACCGCAGAGGGCAGGCTGCGCCACGCCGCCTGGCGCGGCCTGCGCCCGGACAAGACCCCGGGCGAAGCGCGCCTGTACTGAACGGTCGTCCACATGCCACCGGCACCGCCCCACCAGGGACGGCGCCGGTCGGCGGACGGTGGGATCAGGCGGTGGCGCCTGCGGCCACCTTGCGGTGCTCGTCGGGGACGCAGTGGGTCATCGTGTGGCCCTCCACGTCACGCGGCCCGTTGTGGCCGAGGTTCTCGAGGCGCTTGCGCTCCTCGTCGTTCAGTGTCTGCTTCGGCAGCGGATCGAGGTCCTGCACGGCCTCGAGGGAGATGCCGAGGCCCTCGCCGACGCGCTGCCCGAGCTCGTCCTCGCACAGGTAGAAGTGCCAGACCATGCGCTTCTGGACCTCGTCGGTGGCCTCGGCGATGTTGGCGACGAAGTTCGCGACGAGGTCGTCGCGCTCCCAGTCCTCCATCAGCCGGAACCGCTCGCCCGCCTGCGCGTAGTCGTTGGTGCGCTGCAGCCGCTTGCGGGTGAGCCTGCCCTCGATGACGGGGCCCTGCTCGTCGTGCGCCGGGGCCGGGGCCTCGGACAGCCCGCCCATCGTCGACGGCTCGTAGTTCACGTGCGGGTTCTCGCCGCCCGTGTCCACGAAGTAGGTCATCTGCCCGTCCCGCTGGTTGGTGCCCACCGACGCGTTCTTCGGCGAGTTCACCGGCAGCTGCAGGTAGTTCGGCCCCACCCGGTAGCGCTGGGTGTCGCTGTAGGAGAACGTCCGCCCGACCAGCATCTTGTCGTCGGAGAAGTCGAGGCCGTCCACCAGCACACCGGTGCCGAAGCTGGACTGCTCGTTCTCGGCGAAGAAGTTCTCGACGTTGCGGTTGAGCTGGAGCGTCCCGATCTTCTTCGGCGGGAAGATCTCCTCCGGCCACACCTTCGTGTCGTCGAGCGGGTCGAAGTCCAGCTCGGGGTGGTCGTGGTCGTCCATCATCTGGACGAGCAGCTCCCACTCCGGGTACTCGCCGCGCTCGATCGCGTCGTGCAGGTCCTTGGAGGCGTGTCCCAGGTCGCCCGCCTGGACGGCGGCTGCGTCCTCCTCGGTCATCGAGGCCACGCCGCAGGTGGGCATGAAGTGGTACTTCACCAGCTTCGTCTCGCCGTTGGCGTTGACCCACTTGTAGGTGTTCACGCCGAAGCCCTGCATGTGGCGGTAGTCCGCCGGGAGGCCGCGCGGGCTGAACAGGTTGACGATCATGTGCATCGACTCGGGAGTCTGCGACATGAAGTCGAAGATCCGGGCCGGCTCCTGCCGGAACGTGACAGGGTCGGGCTTCAGGGAGTGGATGACGTCGGGGAACTTGATCGCGTCGCGGATGAAGAAGATGCCCAGGTTGTTGCCGACGAGGTCCCAGTTGCCGTCCTCGGTGTAGAACTTCACCGCGAAGCCGCGGGGGTCGCGGGCGGCCTCCGACGAGTCCCGGCCACCGATGACCGTGGAGAAGCGGAGCGCCACCGGGGTCTGCTTGCCGTCCTCGGAGAACAGCTTCGCCCGCGTGTAGCGCTCGATGGGCTCGTCGCCCCACTTCCCGGTGGCGGTGAAGGTGCCGTAGGACAGGAAGCCGCGGGCGTGCACGACACGCTCGGGGATGCGTTCCCGGTCGAAGTGGCTGATCTTCTCGAGGAACTGGTAGTTCTCCAGCGTCGCCGGGCCGCGGGCGCCCACCGAGCGCGTGTTCTGGTTGTCGACGACGGGGTGGCCCTGCCGGTTGGTCAATGTCCGGTGGCCGTCTCCGGTGTCACGAGCCTGGGTCACGATGTCTCCTTCGTTGGAACTGCGCGTTGTCTCCCCGCGGCGCCGTGGTGGTCAGGGGGTGAGGACGACCTTGATGCACTCGTCCTGCTTGTTCTTGAACATCTCGTAGCCCTGCGGGGCCTCGTCAAGCGACATGCGGTGGGTGATCACGAAGCTGGGGTCGAGGTCGCCCTGCTCGATCCGCGCCAGCAGGGGCTCCATGTAGCGGTGCACGTGGGCCTGGCCGGTGCGCAGGACGAGCGACCGGTTCATGAACGCCCCGATCGGGAACTTGTCCATCAGCCCGCCGTACACGCCGATCACGGACACGACCCCGCCGCTGCGGCAGGCGAGGATCGCCTCGCGCAGCGCCGTGGGTCGCTCGGTCTCCAGGCGCGCGGCCTGCTTGACGCGGTCGTACGCGTACAGCGCCGAGGCGGCGTGGCCCTCGAGGCCGACGGCGTCGATGCAGGCGTCCGGCCCGCGGCCCCCCGTCAGCTCCTGCAGTGCCTCGAGGACCGGCGTCTCGGCGTAGTTGATGACGTCGGTGGCACCGGCCTTCGAGGCCGCCATGTCGAGGCGCTCGGGGAAGCGGTCGATCGCGATCACCCGCTCGGCTCCCAGCAGCCTCGCGCCGGCGATCGCGAACTGCCCGACCGGCCCCGCTCCCCACACCGCGACGACGTCACCGGGCGAGATGTCGCACATCTCCGCACCCATGTACCCGGTGGGCAGGATGTCGGAGAGGAAGAGCACCTTCTCGTCGGGGATGTCCCCGTTGATCTTCAGCGGTCCGACGTCGGCGAACGGGACGCGGACGTACTCCGCCTGCCCACCGGCGTAGCCGCCCAGCATGTGCGAGTAGCCGAAGATCCCGCAGGGGGAGTGGCCCATGAACTTCTCGGCGATCCCGGCGTTGGGGTTGGAGTTCTCGCACACCGAGGTGAGCCCGCGTTCGCAGGCGTTGCACGCGCCGCACGCGATCGGGAACGGGACGACGACCCGGTCGCCCGCGCTCAGGTTCGGCACGCCGCTCCCGGTCTCCACGACCTCGCCCATGAACTCGTGGCCGAGGATGTCGCCCTTGCGCATCGTCGGGACGTAGCCGTCGTAGAGATGCAGGTCGGAGCCGCAGATCGCGGTCGAGGTGACCTTCACGATCGCATCGCGGGAGTTGAGGATCCTGGGGTCGGGGACGTCCAGGACCTCCACGCTGTTGCGGCCGGTCCAGCAGTTCGCACGCACGAATGGGGTCCTCTCGCTCTGGTCAGCTCGACGGGGGCAGCGGCTGGGCGGGGCGCTGGCGAAGCTGCCGGGACGCCTTGGTGCCCTCGGGGCTGCCGTCGCTGAGCACGACCTCCCCGGTCTCCAACACCTGCTTGAAACGGCGCAGGTCGTCATGGATCTGCTGGTCGGGGCTCTCGCCGAACAGCTTCGCGACCGTCGAGCCGAGCCGGCCGGCCGGCGGGTGGTACTCGATGGCGACGTGCACCTCGGTGCCGCGGTCGCCGGGGGCGGGCTGGAACCGGACCCGGCCCGTGGTGGCCACGGCCGAGCCGTCCACCGAGCGCCACGCGATCAGCTCCTCGGCGGTGTGGGCGGTGACCTCCGCCTCCCAGATCACCTCGATGCCGGCCGGCGCCTTCGCCCTCCACCGCGACCGGTCCGAGCCCAGCAGGGTCACGTCCTCGAGATGGGCCATGAAGCGCGGCAGGTTGGTGAAGTCGTGCCAGTAGTCGAAGACCTCGGCGACCGGCCGGTTCACCGTGATCGCCGCCTGCACGGACAGCTCGTCGGAGCGCAGGCCGCCCCGGGTGGCGCGGCGCGCGGTCGCCACGTCCGCCGCGGCCACCCCGAGCACCGCTGCCGCTGCGGCGAGCGTGCGCGTCCGGCGGGCGGGATGGCGGGCCGCGACCGTGCCGAGCAGGGCGAGGTCCACGGCGTCTCCCGCCACGCGGGCCCACAGCCAGGGGCCCGGTGCCGAGCTCGAACCGATGCCGAGGCCCGCCGCAAGCTCCCGGACCCCGCACGCCCACCGGGTGATGAGACGGGTGGTCGGGCTGTCGTCGGCGCCGACGAGACGTGCGACCGCACCGGGCGCCCCTACCTGTGCGCTGCCGAGTCCGAGGCTGAACAGGGCGAGCCCTGTCGCTCCCCGCCGGGTCCTGCCGTCGCTCTTGCGATCCACCGCGATCCTCCCTCGCGCAGCCCGGTTCGTCCGGCTGCCGCTTCAGGGGGGTACCCCGCTGCCGGCCGGTGACACCGCACGACCGGGTCGTCTGCGGGCCGGGGGAGAACGCGAGTTCGCTCAGACGTCGTCGTCGCCGGGGTTCCAGTCGTTGGCGACCTCCATGTCGTGCTGTGCCCGGCTCATCTCGTCCGGGCTCATCCCCGCAGGGTCCGGGTCGTTGCCTGCGCCCGCGGTGGGGAGGTCGGTGCGGGTGGGCGGGTCGTCGTCGGCCGGGGGTTCCGGGTCGGCCCACTCCTCGCGGTTGGACCCGCCGGGGCCGAGCTGTCCGGCCAGTTCGTCGGCCAACGCGTCGTCCTCGCGAGGGCTGTGCTTCGAGCTACCGCGTTCCATTGCCGTCCTTTCCGACGTCTGCGAGGGTCGCTGCTGCAGCGGCGATACCTGCGGCCTTGAGCCGTCGCCGCCGCGCCTTGCGCCGCCGCAGCCGGCTGACCAGCAGATAGCTCAGCACGAGCGCGATCCCGGCCACCAGACCCGGCCGGTCGCGGAGCGCGGCCTTCACGGTGGGCGCCTTCTCGGCGATCACCTCCCGCGCCTGGACGACCTGCTCCTGCACCCGCGCCGTCGTCTCCTCGCGCTTCGCACGCACGCGGGCGGGGACGTCGACCCGATGGGCGAGCTCCTCGACCGTCTCACCGAGCTCGGCGCGCAGGGCGTCGAGCTCCTCGCGCATCTCCTCCGGGCTGCGCTCGCCCGAGGCCGCGGGTGTGCCGCGGGGCGCCGGGTCGGCCGGGGTGCCGGTCATCGCTGCACCGCCTCCTTCACCGTGCGCACGTCGCGCTGGACACTGTCCACGGCCTGCTCGGGGACGGGCGGGGTGGCGCCGCGCAGCTGGTTGCGGCCGAGCAGCGCGAGCACCCCGGCCACGATCAGCAGCACCACACCGATCAGCAGAGCCGACAACCACAGCGGGAGCACCAGGGCGAGCCCGGCGATCGCGGCCGCGATGAGGGCCGCGACGCCGTACAACGCCACGATCCCGCCTGCTCCGGCGAGCCCGGCACCCGTCCCGGCGCGTTTGCCCTTGGCGGTGAGCTCGGTGCGCGCGAGCTCGAGCTCACCGCGGACCAGCTCGGAGAGCTGTGTCGACAACCGCTTGACGAGCTCGCCGGTGGACACGTCGGCTGGGTCGACAGGGAGGGGCGTGCTCCGGGGATCGGCAAGTCCGCCGGACTCGGCATCGCCACTCCGCCCAACTGTCTGCGGGGTCATGCGACGGGCTACCCGCAGACGCAGCGCCACTAACGCTGTGCTCCCCCCGCGTCACCCGGGCGGCGCTGGGCGCTCCCCGGTGCGGTGGCGGTCGACACGTCGGCGTTTCGGCATGCGGGTGAGGGGTATCTGCCCCACTCGTCCGCATCGTGCGGATGTTCTCTTTCGCACAGATCGGAGGAGCCGATGTCCGGCTCAACCACCACCCCGCGAACACGTCATCCGGTCCAGCTCGCCGCCATGGTCATCAGCGTGGTCTTCCTGCTGGTCGGAGTGCTCGGCTTCATCCCCGGCGTGACCACGAACTACGACCAGCTCGGCTTCGCCGGGCACGAGTCCACCGCCCTGCTGCTCGGTCTGTTCATGGTCTCGGTGCTGCACAACCTCGTGCACCTGGCGTTCGGAGTCGTCGGTCTGGGGATGGCCCGCACGACCACCGGCGCCCGGAACTACCTGGTCGGCGGCGGCGTCGTCTATGCCGTCCTGTGGCTCTACGGCCTGCTGATCGACCACGGCGGCAGCGCGAACTTCGTGCCCGTCAACAACGCGGACAACTGGCTGCACCTCGTGCTCGCCATCGCCATGATCGGCCTGGGCGTCCTGCTCGGGCGCGATCTCAGGGCCACCGCCACCCGGTGACGCCGGGCGCGCCGATCTTCCCTGGACCGGCGTGACACGCCACGATCGTGCACAGCACTGATCGGGTACACCGGGACGGGGGGGACGAAACCGGTTCGCCCTGGTGAGGCGGGGGGTCCTCGGATCGGAGGGCGCGCCGAGGCCGGCACAGCGTGCGGGTGCGTCGTCGGCGTGCCCCGCGACGACGATACGGTCGACCGGTTACCCGCCACCGGACGTCGGGTCGTGAGTCCTGACCTGGAGGCGGAACGAGGTCGGGGCCGAGCGTGGAGAGCGAGGATCATGGATCAGGACCCCCCCGGGCACGTCGAGTTCGTGCACCGGAGCTGGCCTGCCGACCCGGAACAGCTGGTCCTGATCCGACGGGAGCTGGGCAGCTGGCTCGCCCCGCTCGCGTTGACCGAGGACGAGGTCGCCGACGTCGTGCTCGCGGTGGACGAGGCGGCCGCCAACGCGGTGCGGCACGCCTACGGCCCCGACGAGTCCGGCGCGGTCGAGCTGACCCTGTGGACCGAGCCGGGCACGCTCAGCATCGAGGTGGTCGACCACGGGAGCTGGCGCCCGCCCGTCGAGCAGTCGGCGCAGGGTGGCCACGGCATCCCGCTGATGAACCGGATGTCGGAGTCCGTGCTCATCCACTTCGACGGCCGGGGGAGCCGGGTGCTGCTCCGCCACCGCATCCCGCACGCCGAGCCGGCGGCGTCCCAGCCTCCCGAGCTGTCGGTCGCCCCGCCTGCCGGGCCGCCGGTGTCGCAGCCTGCCGAGCCTTCCGAGCTGTCGGTCGCCGAAGCCGAGGGGTCGGGGACCACCGGATCGGCGAGGCATCGGCTCCCGGACGAATCGGCCCCGTGAATCCGTGCACGGCTGCCCGGGCGGGGGTACCCCTGGCTCATGGCCCCCGATGAGCCCCGTCGCCAGCGTTCCGACTACGAACGTGGCCTGCCCGGGTACCACGACCCCACCTCCGGGGTGGGCGGTGCGGCACCTGCCCGGAGCGCGCTGACGCTGCGCGCCGTGCTTGCGGTGTTCGGGCTCGTCTTCGCCGGCGGAGCGGCGTGGCTGGGGTTCGCCGCCGGGCTTCCGGTGCTGGGGTGGGTGATGGTCGTGGTGGCCGTCATCGCTCTCGGCGACCTCGCGGTGGTGCTGTACCGGAAGCGTCGGGGGGAGCCCGGCTAGTGCCGCCGCACTAGGGGGTGGGGTGGGAGGTGAGGTAGCCGCCCATCCGCGTGAAGTACTCCGTGGCCGCGACGTCCTGGCCGTCGTCGGTGCGGACCCGGTGGACCACCAGGCCCGGGTTGCGCCCGTGCCGCGCGTCGGCGCCCGTCACCACCACGACCCCGCCGGCACCGTCGCGGACGAAGATGCGTCCGGGTGTCCCGCCGTACGGAGTGTCGGTGACGCCCGCGGCGAGCACCCGCAGCCGGGTGCTCCCGTGGAAGCAGTACGCGTTGGGGTAGGGGTCCACCTGCGCGCGCACCAGGTTGGCGATGTCCCTCGCGGGCCAGCTCCAGTCGATCCGGTTGTCCTCGTCGCTGCGGCGGTGGAAGTAGCTCGCTCGGCTGCGGTCCTGCGGCTGCCAGTCGGTGCGCCCGGTGGCCAGTTGCTCCAGCGCGTCCACGGTGATCGGCCCGAACATGGCCAGGGTGCGCTCGAACAGGTCCACCACGGTGTCGTCGGCGCCGACCGGGGTGGCCCACTGCGCGACGATGTCCCCGGCGTCGAACTCGCCGTTCATCATGTGCGCGGTGACCCCGACCTCCGGCTCACCGTTGATCAGCGCCCAGTTCAGCGGCGCGAAGCCCGCGTAGGCGGGCAGCAACGCGTCGTGCACGTTGAGCGTGCCGAGCCGGGGGAGCGAGAAGACGGTGGGCGACAGCCACGTGCGCCAGTTGGCCACCACCATCGCGTCGGCGCGCGCGGCCCGCACCCGCTCGACGACCTCCTCGTCGTCGGCGCGGTTGCGCACCAGCACCGGGATGCCGTGCTTGGCGGCGAGCTCGGCCACCGAGTCGTTGAAGATCGTCTCGTACGGGTTGTCGCTCTCCGGGTGCGTGACGACCAGTGGGACGTCGTGCCCGGCCGCAAGCACCGCGTCCAACGTCCGGTGGCCCCACGTCATGTAGCCGAACACGACGACGCGCATCCAGCGCTCCCTCCCCCTGGGACAGATGATCGAGGAGGAGGATAACGGTAAGTTAGGTATGCCTGTCCAACTTCACCGTGGCGGCCGGGTTCGAGGACGTCAGATCTCGCGCTCAGTCGGAACTGCAGGCGGAGGCACCGGTCCCGAGCACCAGGGCGCCGATGACACCGAGCGGATCGTGGTCGCGCGGGTCCGGCGTGGGCACCCACCGCCCGTCGACCACTCCGTACGTCCAGCGGGCGCCACACGTCGTGAGCTGCCGCAGCGCCGCCACCAGCCGGTCCACGTGCTCCTCCGTGGTGCTGATCCCGATGCTCGCACGCAGCGCCTCACCGCTCTCCCCGCAGAGCTTGAGCAGCAGGGGGTGGGCGCAGAAGCGCCCGTCGCGGACGCCGATCCCGTGCTCGGCGGACAGGTAGGCAGCGACCAGACCGGCGGGCCGGTCCGGGAGGGTGAAGCTGTGGACGGCGACCCGGTCGGTGCTGTCGGGCCAGATCCGCAGCGTCCGAAGGCCGGGCACCGTGGCCAGCCCGGCCGCGAGCCGTTCCGACAGCGCCTTCTCGTGCGCGTGGGCGGCCCCGTCGAGCAGCGGTGCGAGCGTGCGGCAGGCCTGCGCGAGCGCCGCTGCACCGACCACGTTGGGGGTGCCGCCCTCGTGGCGGTGGGGCGCGGCCGCCCAGACCGTGCGGTCGATCCGCACCTCCCGCACCGCGCCGCCGCCCGCGAGGTACGGCGTGCCCTCGTCGAGCCAGTCACGCCTGCCGACGATCGCGCCCGCGCCGTAGGGCGCGTAGAGCTTGTGGCCCGACAGCGCCACGTAGTCGATGCCGGTGGCCGCGAGGTCGATCCGCCGGTGCGGTGCGAGCTGGGCCGCGTCCACCACGATCCGGGCGCCCGCCCGGTGCGCGATGTCGACGAGGCGCGCCAGCGGCAGCGTCTCACCGGTCACGTTGGACGCCCCGGTGACCGCCAGCAGCGCCACCGGCGCCGACGCCAGCGCGGCCTCCAGGTCGGCGAGGGTCTGCTCCACGGTCTCGGCCACCCGCAGCACGCGGTGGGAGCCCGACTTCCACGGCAGCTGGTTCGCGTGGTGCTCCACGTCCAGACAGAGGACCGCGCCCGGGACGCAACCGGCGAGCAGGTTCAGCGCGTCGGTGGTGTTGCGCGTGAACACCACCACGTCGTCGCCGCGCGCCCCGACGAACTCGCCGACCGTGACGCGCGCCGACTCCAGCAGCGCGGTGCTCACCTGGGACGCGTAACCGGCACCGCGGTGCACCGACGCGTAGTACGGCAACAGCTCGGCGACGTGGGCGGCCACGGACTGCAGCGCCGGTGCGCTGGCGGCGAGGTCGAGGTTCGCGTAGGTGATGTTCCCGCCGGTGACCAGCGGCACCTGGAGGTCGGCTCCCACCACGTCGGGCAGGGCGGCGGCGCGGGCGGCATCGGAACGGGCGAGCACGAGCGTCATGGCGGTCTCCTGGGGAAGGGGACCCGGCATCGCAGGCGGGTCCGCGCTTGCCACCGGACACCCCGCCCGGCAGCCTGGTCGTCACCCGGAGCACCCCGCCGCGGAGGAGGGTTGCCGGCCAGCGAGCCGGGGCTTGACGCTGGCACTCATGACCTGGCGTGGACGTTACGACGGCCGCCGACCGATCGTCAAGCCGCCCTCCCGGCCGCCTGCCGGGACCGCTGCCCGCCACGGGAGGTCGGTGCGGGCAGCGGCGGGGCTCGGCGGTGGGACGAGCCGCCACCGCTCGCCCGCGGCCTGAGCGCGCCGCCGCTCGGCCTCGACGACCTGACGGATCCCGATCTCCGCAGTGCCGCGGGCGGGGTCGTGCCGGCAGCGCTTCACCCACCCGCCATCACGGCTCCGACGTGCGGAGACTCCGATCTCAGAAGCGCTCCCGCATCCATCCGGAGACGAGCTCGAGCACCTCCGGCGACACGGTCGTCTCGATCGTCGAGTACTCGGTGATCGCGCCTGTGGCGGCCGGCTGCATGAGGTGGTTCAGCGCCGGGAACGTCCGGATCGTCGTGTCGGGATCGCCGGCGAGCAGCGTCCGCAGCGCCGGCTCGCTCTGCGTCGGCGGCACCTGGAGATCCTTGCCACCGTAGAACGCCAGCACCGGCACCCGCAGCGCCCGCAGCGCGGGGGCGGGGTCGTAGGTGAGGACGGCGCGGTAGGCCGGGGTGGCGGGCAGTTGCGCCTCGGTCTCCTCCGGCGTCGGGCGCTGGTCCTCCGGCAGAGCCGCGGTCTGCGCGCTGACCCGGTCCCTGGCGAGCTGCCGGGCCCTGTCGTAGTCCCCGGCCCGCAGCATCCCGCTGAGCTTGCGCACGTAGTCGATCTGGGCCTGGACCTGCTCCGGCGGGGCGCCCGCCTGCTGGAAGAGCAAGCGGTTCTGCAGGACGAGCACCTCCTCGCCCGAGACGGCGGGGGCCGCCATCAGCATGACGAACGCCACACCGGCGCCCGGCTGCTGTGCCACCAGCGGGGCGAGGTAGCCGCCTTCGCTGTGCCCGAACAGCCCGATCCGCGTGGGATCGATCTCGGGGCGGCTGCGCAGGAACGCGAGCCCGGCGAGCGCATCGCCGGTCAGGTCCTCGTAGCTCGCCTGCTGCAGATCGCCGGTCGAGCCCCCCACGCCCCGGTCGTCCACCCGCAGCACGGCGTACCCGGCGCGCGTGAGCGTGTCGGCGAGCAGCAGGAACGGCCGGTGTCCGGCGATGGTCTCGTCGCGGTCCTGCGCGCCGCTCCCGGTGATCATCAGGACGGTGGCGAAGGGTCCACCGGCGGACGGCAGGGTGAGCGTCCCGGCCATGGTCAGGTCGCCGCTCGGGTACGTCACCTCCTCGCTGCGGTACGGGAAGGGCGGCTTCGGCTCCTGCGGTCGGCCCGGAGTGGGCAGGGCGCCGCGGGACAGCGTGAACGGGACGGTCTGGCCGCCCTGGCTGTAGCTCCCGCTGATCGTCCCGGCGGCGCTCAGCGTGCCGTCGAACGTGGCCCCGCCCGGGACGTCGGGCAGCCGGAACGTGACCGCCTGGCCGTCGAGCCGCACGTCGTGCAGTGCGAGGGCGCGCAGTCCCTGGGCCGGGAGGTCGAAGGTGCCGCCGTCGCCCGCCAGGCTCACCCCGAACTGCAGCGGCGCCCCGGGGGTCTGGATGCTGCCGTGCCAGTCACCGCTGATGTCCGGCGGTGTCTCCGCCGCGGGCGCGGAACATGCGGCGAGGAACAGCACCGCGATGAGCCCGAAGATCGTCCGTCGCATCCGCACACCGTAGTGACGGCCCGGACCACCGGATTCATCGGCGCAGGAGGCACCGATCGGACGGCCGGGAGCGACGCCCCGAAACCCCCGGAGTGACCGTTCTCACCGCGTTTCGTGCAGCGCGAGCGAGCGCGACGGACCATGGTCTATCGGTGAGCACGGAGACGCGCCCCGGCGTGGGGGAGCGGGGTCGGCTGCGGTTGCTGCAGCTGGCTGCCTTGACCAGCACGGTCGACCGCTTCGCCATCGCCCCCCTCCTCGTGGTGATCGGTCTCGACATGAAGGCGCCCCTGTCGGCCGTCGCCGGCGTCGCGAGCGCGTACTTCCTGGCCTACGGCCTCATGCAGCCCGTGTGGGGCATGATCAGCGACCGCATCGGGCGGGTCCGGGTGATGCGCCTGTCGCTGCTCGGCGCGGCACTCGCGGGCGTCGGCTCGGTGCTCGCCCCCAACCTCCTGGTCCTGGGCCTGACGCGCACCGTCGCAGGCGGCTGCTTCGCCGCGCTCATCCCGTCCACGCTCGTGTACGTCGGTGACATGTGGCCGGCCGCCGTGCGCCAGCGCCCGCTGTCGGACGTCCTGGCCGCGTCCTCGCTGGGCATCGCGGTCGCCACGGCAGGCGCCGGGTTGCTCGCCGACCTGATCCACTGGCGTGCCGTGCCGGCCGTGACGGGCGTGGCCGCCGCCCTGCTCTGGATCGCGCTGGCCCGGCTCCCGGAGCCGGACCGCCAACCCTCCACCGGCAACCCGCTGCAGTCGGTGGCGAGGGTGCTGCGCAACAGGTGGGCGCTGGTGGTCTTCGTCCTGGTGTTCGTCGAGGGCATCGCGGTGCTCGGCGTCCTCACCTACCTGGCGCCGGCCGTGCAGTCACTCGGGTCGTCGGCCGCGCTCGCGGGACTGGTGGCGGCATCGTTCGGGGTCGGGGCCCTCGCGTGGTCGCGCCTGGTGCGGTCGCTCGTCGGACGTTCGTCGGCAGGCGGGCTCGCCACCATCGGGGGCGCACTGCTGGTGGCAGGCTGGGCCGTCCCCGCCGTCGCGGTGAACATCGCGACGGTGACGATCGCCGGGCTGCTGCTGGGTGGGTCCTGGGCGTTCCTGCACACCACGCTGCAGAGCTGGGCGACCGAGGTGGTGCCCACCGAGAGGGCCACGGCCGTGGCCCACTTCGCCGCACTCCTGTTCCTCGGAAGCTCCGCCGGCACCGCCGCCGTCGGCCCGCTGGCCGACTCGGGGGCGTTCGGCACGGCCTTCCGGCTGGCACTCGTGGTGGCGGTGCCGCTCGCGCTGGCCGCCGCGGTCGCCCGCACCCGCTACGGCACCCGCACCGCGGGCGACGAGCAGGCCGCCCCACCCCCACCCCCCGCCGCCGAATAACCCACCCCCCCCCCCCCCCCCCCCCCCCCCCCCCCCCG
>NZ_JCADBN010000025.1:0-85635 GCF_059359135.1 Pseudonocardia sp. OZ21 | reverse complement strand
TCGGACAACACGTGACGACCACCCATGACCGCATCCTCACCCGAACCCGAGCCAAGATCCGTCAGACACTCCCTAGGCGTCCGGGTCGAGATCCGGGTTGCTCGTGGCCACGGTCAGCACGCCGTGCAGGTTGTTGAGGTCGGTGACGAGCTCCTCGTGGTCGGCAGGTCCCCTCAGCTCGAGCAGCACCGAAACCGGCCGCACCATGATCTCGCGGCGATGGCCCGGACCGCCGTCGACCAGCGCGCCCACCGGTTCCGCCTCCACGTGCCTCGTGGTCAGCTCCGCGATGGTCCAGCCCCGCCGGGTGCAGGTGCTCACGATGTCGCGCAGCAGGCCCCGCCCGTCCTCGTAGGTCACCTGGATGAAGCGGCTCTGCGGCCGCGAACCCGTGATCCGGACCGTCACCAGCGGGAAGACGAAGACGACGAGGAAGTAGCCGACGGTGGCCGCGACCGCCAGCACCGGCAGACCGGCACCGGCCGCCATCCCGACGGCCGTGGTCAGCCAGACGGCCGCGGCGGTGGTCAGGCCACGCACGGCGTCACGCCGGACGAAGATCAGGCCGCCCCCGATGAACCCGATGCCGGACACGATCTGCGCGGCGACCCGGGACGGGTCGAGGACGACATGGCCACCGAGGACGTCGGTGAACCCGTACTTGGAGACCAGCATGAACAGTGCGGCCCCGAAACCGATCAGGGTGTGGGTGCGCAGACCCGCGCTCTTCTGCCGCAGCTCCCGTTCCATCCCGATCGCGGCCGACAGCACGAGCGCGACACCGAGCTCCCCGATCTGCAGCCAGCCCTGGCCGGTCGGCTCTCCGAATGGCAACGCGAGCACCACGCTCCAGCCCTCCGATCCGTTGTCGTATCCGAAGCGGACCACACGAGGAGAGGGCGCGCCGGACGGCCGCAGGCTCCCGCTCGCACCCGACCACGCAGCCGCCTGTGGCTCGCCGGTCGATCTCCGGTTGCCCGGCAACGGTCCCCAGACAGGGTAACCGCGGCAGCAGGGGTGCCGGCCTCTCGATCACCGCGGCGACCTGCATTGCCCGGCTTGAGCTGTCCTGACCGGACGGACCGGAGGCCTCGGGAAGCAGGTCCTATCGCGTGGCGAGGCTGCGGAGCAGGCGGGCGAGCTCGACCGTCCGGTACCAGCGACCCCAGGCGACCAGTGCGGCCAGTACCAGGAGCACCACCGGCAGGAGTGCCGCCGCCCCGCCCACGGTCAGCACCGTGGCCATGGTCGCTCCGATCATCAGGGCGACCAGGCCGAGAGCCGCCGCCCCCGACAGGCGGGGCACCAGCAGCCCGATCGCCCCCGCGATCTCCAGGCAGCCGATGATCACCGTGCCGGCCGCGTTGAAGCCCATGGCCGCGAACCCCTCGAGCGTCACCGGGTCGGCGGTGAGCTTCGGATAGCTCGCCCCCAGGAAGACCACCGCGAGCAGGATCTGGACCACCCACAGCGCCACGTTCACCACCCGTCCCGGCCGTGTCGCGGTTGCGCTGGTCGGCTGCCTGTCCATGAGATCTCCCGGTGCTCGCGCCTGTCCGTTCCGTCGGGGTGTGGACCCGCCGCGGACACCGAACTCATCGCTGCGGCTCACGCCCGGGCCGCGGGCGCCGTCGCCGCCATGTTCGGCACCGCGTTCCCCTACGAGGAGCGGATGCCGGGCACCCGGAACGACTCGGAGCAGGTGAGTCCGGCGGCCGCAGATGCGCAGGACATGGCGCACCGGTTCCTTTCTGCAGTATTCGCGCGGCGGGTAGGTCGCCTGCCTAGGTCGGGACGGGGTCGTGCCCCCGGCGGCCGCCCGGCCGGCACCGAACCAGCCGGCGCAGGGCCAGCACCGAACCGCGCACCGCACCGTGCTTGCGAAGGGCCTGAACGGCGTACTCCGAGCATGTCGGGGTGAAACGGCAGCATCCGGGCCGCCGGGCGCTGATCTCCCGCTGGTAGACCCGAACCATCGCGATCATCCGCTCGGCGGCGCCGCGCCGCGTGTGCGGCACACGGACCGCCGGCAGGGCACCTCGGACCAACCCCACGGTCAGGTGGGGCACGGCCGGCAGCGCGAGAACCAGGCAGTTGCCGTCGAGGCTCTCGCCGATGCAGCATCCCGCGTCGAGCAGGCAGGCATCGCGCAGGCACGAGCCACCCCGGGCCGGCTGGTAATACCCGCCTCCCCGGCGCTGGTTACGCGGGTCATAAGGGTCGTACGGATCGTAGCCGTACGAATCATACCGATCGTAGGGGTCATATCCCTGTCGTCGTCGCCATACCACTCCGGTGAATGACCGTTTCCCTGCGCGTCAAACCACGCGGGACCGGCGCCCGAACTATCTCTCCCGACGCGTTTTGACCCATTCCCGGCCGTGCATTGACGCAACGTTTCCAGAAAGGTCGCGATTCGGCTCGAACCGGACACGGAATGCGCGTTGAGCGGTCGACGGGAGCGAGGAAGGTCACGGACGTCAGCGGCTGTAGACGAACAGCCCGTTGGCCACAGGTCGCTCCCCGGCCGCGTCCGACGGCTGGTTGAGGACGGTCAGGTTCCTGGTCCCCGGCAGCCGGGCGGCCAGCGTGCTCGAACCGCCCCCGTCGAGCAGCACCCCGCTGTCCACCCCGTGCGCGACGAGGTACTGGGCCGCCTCCAGGGGCGTGACACCGATCGAGGACTCCTGCCGGCCGTCGATCACCACCAGGGTCAACTGCCGTCCGTCCTTGCTCACGCCGATCATCGTCTCGGGGTTGCGGCCGCTGGGCGGCATCCCGGTGGGGTCGTCGTAAACGGCACCGTCGCGCACCAGCACCGTCGCCCCGCCGATCAGCGTGTCGATGCCCGTGCGGGACAGGTCCGTGGACACCGTCATCCGGACGCCGGGCTTCGCGTGCTCGTTCAGCCAGTCCGCGCCTTCGCCGCCGCCGAGCAGGCCGACCCGGTCCGGGCCGATGGCCGGGACGGACGTCGCGCCGGGCTGCACCTCGTCGACGACCGCGGCCTCCTTGCCGACCCGGTGGGCGATGACGAGGGTCCCCGCGGGGATCGTGGCGACGGCACCCAGGTCGGACGTGATCTCGGTGATCCCGTCGATGGCACGCGGTGCGGGCTTACTGACGAACACCGCCGCGCCGGCGGTGTAGTACTCCAGGGAGGCGTCCTCGACGGTGTTGACCGACTCGACGGTGGCGGCGGCCCTGCCGATCGTCACCTGCCCGGTGAAGTCGACCTCGCCCACGGTGGCCCGCCGGTTCGCGATCGACACCTGTCCGGCGAAGTCCGGCCGCGGCGTCTTGAGCAGCACACCGTCCCGGACCACCCCGCCCAGCGGCGCCCCCGAGGCATGGATGGCGAAGAAGTCCCCGTTGATGCCCGCGACGGCACCGGTGCGCGCGCCCATCGAGGTCGTCGACTCGTTCGCCGGGTCGACGATGCGGTCGTGCGACTCGACGGTGTCGACCCGCACCGAGCCGTGGCTCAGGTCGACCTGCAGCACCTGGACGTGCTGCGGCCCGTCCGCGGTCAGGTACGACTCGGAGAACTGCATGACGCCGGGGATGATCTCGACCGGCTTCGTCGCGGAGGCGGACGACACCGCAGGCCACCCCTGCGGAATCGGCGGGACGGGGGTGGGCGTGTTCGCCGTGGCGACCGCCAGTACGGGAGCGGGGGCAGGCGGGTCCGCGGAGACAGCGATTCCGACCGGTGTGACCAGGGCCCAGACGACGACAACGACGAGCAGGGAGCGGCGCACGCAGGTCTCCAGGAGTGGACCGGATGGGATAGCCAAGATCGCATCTGATCCACTCGAAAGGGTGATGCGTGGTCAAAATGCCGGCAAACCGGAACCGGCAGTTCTCCACGACCCACCTCGCCCCCACCCCACCCGACCCCGCGGCGAGCCGCCCACCCCCCGCCCGCGAGTCGCCCAGTTCCGGCCCGCGAGTCGCCCGGATCGGGTGCGCGAGTCGCCCGTGCTCGCCCCGCCTCCGCGCCCGTCACCTGCCCGCCCAGGCGCTCCTCGCAGAGGGGGTGGGGGCGAAGACACCCGCCGCCCCGCGAGTCGCCCACTTTGCGCGCGCGAGTCGCCGGACTCCGCGGCATCGACACGGACCAGGCCGGCACCGCGCGGCGCCAGTCGTGCACGCAGCAGAAACGCAGCAGGGGGCACGAGACCAGCGGCTCGGGGGCCGGAGCCGTCCCCCACGCGGCCGGTGTTCCGGGCCGCTGATCACGCGGTGCTGGTCAGACCAGGGTGATCACGCGGGCCGGGCACGCGTGCTCCGCCGCCCGGGCCGCCTCCTCCTGGTCGGGGGAGGGCTGCTCCTCCAGGACGACCACGGTGCCCTCGTCGTCCTGGTCGAACAGGTCCGGCGCATTGAGCACGCACTGGCCCGCGCCGATGCACCGGTCGCGGTCGACCGTGATCTTCATGTCGCTCACCTCGTCACCAGCTCACCGGTAGCGCCTGAACGCCGTACACGACCATCTTGTCCCGGAAGCGGATGTCCTCGACCGGAACCGCCACCTGCAGGTCGGGGAAGCGGCGCAGCAGCGCCGGGTAGGCGATCTGCAGCTCCAGCCGGGCCAGGGGCTGCCCGAGGCACTGGTGCACGCCGAAGCCGAACGCGAGGTGGTGGTTGGACTCGCGGTGGATGTCGAGCTCGTCGGGAGCCGTGAACGCCGCCGCGTCCCGGTTGGCCGACTCGGTGGCCGCGATGATCCCCTCGCCTGCGCGGATGGTCACCCCGCCGATCTCGATGTCCTCGATGGCGACGCGGCGGCGTCCGGTGTGCACGACGGTGAGCAGCCGCAGCAGTTCCTCGACGGCGCGGTTCACCACGGCGGGGTCACCACTGCGGACCTCCGCGGCCTGCTCCGGGTTCTGGAGCAGGGTGAGAATGCCGAAGCCGATCATGTTGGCCGTCGTCTCGTGGCCGGCGACGAGCAGCAGCAGGGCCATCGACACCGCGTCGTCCCGGCTGAGCTCCCCGGTCAGGACGTACCGCTGGGCGAGCCGTCCCAGGATGTCGTCGGTCGTCGTGGCCTCCTTCGCCGCCATGAGCCCCGTCAGGTAGTCCCGAAGCTCGTCGCTGGCGCGCACGGTCTCCGCAGGGTCCATGGTGATGTCGAGGATCGCGCGGGAGTGCTTCTGGAAGAAGTCGTGGTCCTGGTAGGGCACGCCGAGCATCTGACAGATGACCATCGAGGGCAGCGGGAGCGCGAACGCCTCGACGAGGTCGGTGGGCCGCGGGCCGCGCTCCATCTCGTCGAGCAGGTCGTCCACGATCTTCGTGATGAGCGGGCGCAGCGACTCGGTGCGCCGCACCGTGAAGTCGCTGATGACCATCTTCCGGTACCGGGCGTGCTCCGGGTCGTCCATCGTGATGAAGCTGGTCGAGTTCCGGCGTCGAGCGAGGATCCCCGGCGACTGGGCCGGGTAACCGGGCCGGTAGGCGTCGGAGCTGACCCTGCGGTCGGCGAGCAGGCTGCGCACATCCTCGTAGCGCGTCACCAGCCAGGGGTAGCTGCCGTCCCAGACGCGTACGCGGCTGATGGGCTGCTCGGCCCGCAGCTGCGCGAGCTCGGCGGGCGGGTCGAACGGGCACCCCCGCGCCATCGGGTAGGTCGGCTCGGCCGACGCGTCCGCGGCGTTCCCGGCAGTGATCGTCATGACGACCTCCTCATTCTCGCTGTCCCTACCACTTTAGCTACGCTAACTAACTGATGTCGGCCGCGAGCGGAAACATCTACGAAAACGTGTCCGCGCAGAACCGGTTCACCCTCACACCACCCCCGACATCTGCGGGTGAAACGGACATCCGATAGGGAAGATCAAGGCCGCCGCTGCGGCCGATAAGGGCCACACTGGGCCCCGGAGCCGCCGGACCGGCGGCGCGGAGCCGGGAGGTCGGCGTGACCGAGAACAACGACAGATCCGACGAGGGGCAGGCCCCCCGTGTCGTGCTCGCACTCCCACCGTCCGAAACCGGGGACTCCCCCGCCCGCGTCGTCCTCGAGGTCGTACACCGCTCCGGTGACGTGGACACGGAACCCGCGTCCGGGGACGGGACGCTGCACCGTCAGCTGGTGGTCGGCACGGCCGGGGCGGGTACGAGTCCCCACCTGGCGGCGCTGCAACGCATCGCCGACGAGAACGGCGGCAACCGCGCCTCCCCGAGCCCCGGCTACGACGCGAGCGTGGAGTACGTGGTCGAGGTCCTCACCGCAGCGGGCTACGACGTCAGCACTCCCACCTATCCGCTGCCGAAGCGCCGCCGGAGTGAGGGCGAGAAGTGGTGCCGCCAGGTGGTGGCGCAGACCCGGACCGGGGACCCCAACCGGGTGGTTCTGATCGGCGCGCACCTCGACTCGGTGCGCAAGGGGCCCGGGATCAACGACAACGGCTCCGGGGTCAGCGCGCTGCTGGAGATCGCGACGCAGCTGGGCGGCTCCCCGCTCGTGCGTAACGCGGTGCGCTTCGCCTTCTGGGGCTCCGAGGAGGACGACCTCAAGGGGTCGATCCACTACGTGAAGACGCTGACGCGCCACGACCGGGACGACATCCTGGCCTACGTCAACGTCGACATGGTCGCCTCGCCGAACGCCGGCTACTTCGTGCTGGGCGGCGAGGGGAAGAGCCGCAAGAAGTTCGGGCCGCCCGGGTCGGGGCAGGTGGTGCTCGTCCTGGTCGAGCAGCTCGCCGCCGCCGGTGTCGTCGCCAGGACCGTGCCGCTGGACGACGAGTCCGACTACGCGCCCTTCGTCGAGGCCGGCATCCCGACGGCGGGCGTGATGGCCGGCGACACACTGAAGAAGACCGAGAAGCAGGCCCAGCGGTGGGGTGGCCGGGCGGGCGTGAAGTTCGACCCCAACTACCACACCCCACACGACCGGCTGGAAGCGCTGGACCGCACCGTGATGCAGCGCTTCACACGCGCCCTGGCCGCGACGGTCGCTCACTTCGCCGTCACGGTCGACGGCCGTCCTCGCTGAGCCGGCACCCGATGGTGAGGTGCATCTCGTCGGCGCCTGCGCAGCCGAACTCGCCGCCCACCCGCACGTCTCGATCTCCTGCCAGTGCTTCCGTGCAGGTCACGGAAGTGGTGGACGCCCGGCACCGAGCCGGGTCGAGTCGGCCGCAATCCGGACGATCCCGGCCCCGACGCGGCGCTCGAGAACGCGTCTGACCTGCTCGTCGAATGTCGTTCCGCCCGGTGCCGACCTAGGCTCGTTCTGAGCTACTACAGAGCGGAGAAGAGCCGTGGGCGTGCAGCGGTGGTTGGAGAGCTGGCCGGTCTACCGGCAGCTGACCGGGACCGATCCCCTCGGCCGGGGCACGGCCGCGGAGTCGCCCAGCTACACCGCGATGCGCCCGCGCACGGAGACGGCCGATCGGGTCGCCGGCTCGGTCTGCCCGTTCTGCGCGGTCGGCTGCGCCCAGCGCGTGTACGTCCGTGACGAGAAGGTCATCCAGATCGAGGGCGACCCGGACTCCCCGATCTCCCGCGGCAGGCTGTGCCCGAAGGGTTCGGCGAGCCTGCAGCTCGTGACGGGCCCGCAGCGCCAGGAGAAGGTCCGGTACCGGGCGCCCTACGCCACCGAGTGGACGGATCTCGACCTCGACACGGCGATGGAGATGGTCGTCGACCGCATGCTCGACGCGCGCGAGCGCGGGTGGCAGGAGAACGACGAGCACGGCAACCGGCTCGCCCGCACGATGGGCATGGCGAGCCTGGGCGGCGCGACGCTCGACAATGAGGAGAACTACCTCATCAAGAAGCTGTTCACCGCGCTCGGCGCCATCCAGATCGAGAACCAGGCGCGTATTTGACACTCCGCCACCGTCCCCGGTCTGGGGACCTCGTTCGGGCGCGGCGGCGCCACCGACTACCAGCAGGACCTCGCCAACGCCGACTGCATCATCATCATGGGCTCGAACATGGCCGAGGCCCATCCGGTCGGGTTCCAGTGGGTGGTGGAGGCCAAGTCACGTGGGGCCCGCGTGATCCACATCGACCCTCGCTTCACGCGCACCAGCGCGCTCGCCGACACGTTCGTCCCACTGCGGGCCGGCACTGACATCGCGTTTCTCGGTGGGGTGATCAACCACGTCCTGACCAACGACCTCGACTTCCGCGAGTACGTCGGCGCCTACACCAACGCCGCGTTCCTCGTCGACGAGGGTTTCGAGGACACCGAGGACCTCGACGGCCTCTTCAGCGGCTACGACGTCGAGACCGGCACCTACGGCCGCGACCTCTGGCAGTACGAGAGCGCCGAGCAGGCCCGGACCGAGCACGAGGGCAGCGGGGACGGCGGCGGCTCCGCGATGGACCAGGAGCGGAGCTCCCCGATGGGGAGCGGCGCGGCAGGCGCCCCGCTCTCCGGGACGACCGGCGACATCGCGCGGGACCCCACGCTGCAGCACCCGCGGTGCGTGTTCCAGATCCTCAAGCGCCACTTCTCCCGCTACACCCCGGAGATGGTCGAGCGGATCTGCGGGGTGCCCCAGGAGCAGTTCCGCGACGTCTGCGAGGCGTGGACGGCGAACTCCAACCGGGAGCGCACCACGGCGCTGGTGTACAGCGTCGGCTGGACCCAGCACAGCGTCGGCGCCCAGTACATCCGGTCGGGCTCGATCCTCCAGTTGCTGCTCGGCAACATCGGCCGGCCCGGCGGCGGGGTGTTCGCGCTGCGCGGGCACGCCAGCATCCAGGGCTCCACCGACATCCCCACGCTGTTCAACCTGCTGCCCGGTTATCTGCCGATGCCCACCGCGGGCTCCCACGAGGACCTGCCCGCCTACCTCGACGACCTGCGCAGCCCCACGCAGAAGGGCTACTGGACGGCCGCTGACGCGTACCTGGTGTCCCTGCTCAAGGAGTACTTCGGCGACAACGCCACGGAGGACAACAGCTACGGCTTCGACTGGCTGCCTCGGATCAACGGCGACCACGGCACCTACCGCACGGTCATGGACATGATCGACGGGAAGGTCTTCGGCTACTTCCTGCTCGGCCAGAACCCGGCCGTCGGGTCCGCGCACGGCAAGCTGCAACGGCTCGGGATGGCCAACCTCGACTGGCTGGTCGTCCGCGATCTCGCCATGATCGAGAGCGCCACCTTCTGGAAGGACTCCCCCGAGATCGAGACGGGCGAGATCGTCCCCGAGATGTGCCGCACGGAGGTCTTCTTCTTCCCGGCGGCCTCGCACGTGGAGAAGGAGGGCACCTTCACCCAGACGCAGCGGATGCTGCAGTGGCGGGAGAAGGCCGTGGAGCCGACCGTCGACCAGCGCTCGGAGCTGTGGTTCTTCTACCACCTGGGTCGCATGCTGAAGGAGCGGCTGGCGGGTTCCACCGACCACCGGGACGAGCCCGTGCAGAAGCTCGACTGGAGCTACCGGGTGCAGGGCGGAGGCGCGTGGCCCGAGCCGTCGGCCGAGGACGTGCTGCGCCGGATCAACGGCTACCGCACGGACACGGGCGAGCCGGTGGACGGCTACACCGAACTGGCGGCCGACGGCAGCACCGCGTGCGGCTGCTGGATCTACAGCGGCGTTTTCGCCGACGGGGTCAACCAGGCGGCGCGCCGCGTGGCGCACGCCGAGCAGGGCCCGTACGACGCGGAGTGGGGCTGGACCTGGCCGTCGAACCGGCGCGTGCTCTACAACCGGGCGTCCGCCGACCTGGAGGGCAGACCGTGGAGCGAGCGCAAGAAGCTGGTCTGGTGGGACGCGGAGAAGGGCGAGTGGACCGGCGACGACGTCCCGGACTTCCCGAAGAAGACGCCGCCCGGGTACGTCCCGCCGCAGGACGCGACGGGGCCGGAAGCGCTGCGCGGTGACGACGCGTTCATCATGCAGGGGGACGGCAAGGCGTGGCTGTTCGCTCCGCACGGGATGCTCGACGGTCCGCTGCCCACGCACTACGAACCACACGAGTCGCCTGCGCGGAACCTGCTCTACGGCCAGCAGGGAAACCCGACACGCAAGGTCTACGGCCGCCTCGACAACCCGTCGAACCCGTCGCCGCCCGAGGCGCACCGCGAGGTGTTCCCGTTCGTCCTCACAGCGGCGCGGCTCACCGAGCACCACACCGCGGGCGGGATGAGCCGGCAGCTGCCCTACCTGGCCGAGCTGCAGCCGGAGCTCTTCGTCGAGGTCTCCCCCGAGCTGGCCCGGATCCGGGGGCTCGCGCACATGGGCTACGCCCACGTCGTCACCAGCCGGGCCGCGGTGGAGGCCCGTGTCGTCGTCACCGACCGGATGGCACCGCTGCGGATCGACGGCGAGGTCGTCCACCAGGTGTGGCTGCCCTACCACTGGGGTGGTTCCGGGCTGGTCACCGGCGACGTCGTGAACGACCTGCTGGGCGTCGTCACGGACCCGAACGTCCTCATCCAGGAGAGCAAGGTCGCCACCTGCGACGTCCGTCCGGGGCACCGCCCGCGGGGGACGGCGCTGACGGCCATGCTCGCCGAGACCAGGGCCCGCGCCGGTGTGACGATCGAGACGGGCACCACGGTCGCCACGGCCGCCGGGGTGGCCCACCTGCAGCACACCGAGGAGTCGTCATGACCCTGAACAGGCTCTCCGGTCCCCTGGACGACGTCGCCGGGGAGGCGGGGCACGCGGACCACCCACCCCGCGTCGGCTTCTTCACCGACACCTCGATCTGCATCGGCTGCAAGGCCTGCGAGGTGGCGTGCAAGGAGTGGAACGCGGTGCCGGAGGACGGGTTCGACCTGCTCGGCATGTCGTTCGACAACACCGGGATGCTCGGCGCCAACTCGTGGCGCCACGTCGCGTTCATCGAACAGCCGCGCGCGCTCGGCCACCAGGACCCCGGTCTCACCGGGCTGCCCGCCGGTCCGACCAGCGGGGACGTGATGGCCGAGGCCCTCGGGCCACGGCTGCGTGAGGCCGAACGCGGTGGCTCCGAGCTGGGCACCAGTCCGCTCCACACCCCGAAGCACACCGAGAGCCTCGGGATGCCCGCCTTCTCCCGGCCCGGTGAGGGCACCGGCGCCGAGGGACGCACCGACTTCCGGTGGTTGATGGCCTCGGACGTGTGCAAGCACTGCACCCACGCCGGCTGTCTCGACGTGTGCCCGACCGGGGCGCTCTTCCGTACCGAGTTCGGCACCGTGGTCGTGCAGCAGAACATCTGCAACGGCTGCGGGTACTGCGTCTCGGGCTGTCCGTACGGCGTGATCGACCGGCGCCCGGAGGACGGACGCGCGCAGAAGTGCACCCTCTGCTACGACCGGTTGGAGGGCGGCCTCGAGCCGGCCTGCGCCAAGGCGTGCCCCACCGACTCCATCCAGTTCGGCGAGCTCGAGCGGGTCGCGCAGCTGCACGACCTCGGCGTCCCGGAGGCCCGGCTCTACGGGCACGACCCCGACGACGGGGTGGGCGGCGACGGGGCGTTCTTCCTGCTCCTCGACGAGCCCGAGGTCTACGGGCTGCCGCCGGACCCGGTCGTCCCCACCCGCGACGCCCCCTCGATGTGGCGGCACGCCGGCGCGGCCGCCGCGGCGTTCGCCCTCGCCGGGATCGGCGCGTTCATCTCGACCGCGATCGGAGCCCGCCGATGAGTGAGAACCGGGACCCGATCACCGCGGAGCGCTCCAGCGAGGAGGGCTCCACCGGACGGGAAGCGCAGATGTTCCAGGGACGCAGGCGCCGCCGCCGCGGCGGTGGCGAGCCGACCGTCGTCCCCGAGGCCGAGTTCCGCTCCTACTACGGGCGGCCCGTGCTCAAGGCTCCCGTCTGGGAATGGAAGATCGCCGCCTACCTCTTCTCCGGCGGCCTGGCCGCGGGCAGCGCGGTGGTGGCGGCGGGCGCCGACCTGACCGGCCGGGAGCAGCTGCGCCGGGCCGGCTGGCTCGGCTCGTTCGCGGCCCTGCTGGCGAGCGTGTACTTCCTGGTCACCGACCTGGGCCGCCCCGAACGGTTCCACCACATGCTGCGGGTGCTCAAGCCGACGTCGCCGATGAGCGTCGGGACCTGGATCCTCAGCGCCTTCGGCCCCGGTGTCGGGGTGGCGGCACTGCGTGAGCTGGTGCCGCCGCGCTGGCGGCGCACGTGGCCTGCCCGGCTGCTGGGCCGGCTGGCCCGCCCGGCCGGGCTGTCCGCGGCGGCCACAGCGCCCGGGGTGGCCTCCTACACGGCGGTGCTGCTGTCCCACACCGCCGTGCCCGGCTGGAACGAGGTGCGGGACGAGCTCCCGTTCGTGTTCACCGGTTCCGCTGCCGCGAGCGGGGGCGGCCTCGGAATGCTGTGCGCGCCGGTCGCCGAAGCCGGGCCGGCACGGGTGTTCGCCGCCGTCGGTGCCGCGGGCGAGCTCATCGCGTCGCGGCGCATGGAGCAGCGCATGGGCCTCATCCGCGAGGTCTACCACCACGGCCGGGCCGGGAAGCTCCGGCGCGGGGCGGAGCTGCTCACCGTGGCGGGCCTGGCAGGCACCGTCCTCGTGGCGGGCCGCAGCCGGGCCGGGGCGGCAGCATCAGGGCTCGCGCTGCTGGCCGGCAGCGCTCTGCAGCGCTTCGGGATCTTCGAGGCGGGCACGGAGTCGACGAAGGATCCTCGTTACGTCGTCGTGCCACAACGCGAACGCCTGGAGAACGCGCGGAACGAGGCGAACCGGTAAGCAATTCGCGCCGCATCCTTCAGAAGTCGTTGATCTACGATCTCCACGAGCGCGCACGCTCGGACAAGCTGATCGCGGCCGCGTCGTCCGGTGCGAGTAGCCGCACCCACCTGCCGCCGCCATGACAATCGCCACACGGGTGGCTGCGGGACGCTCATCCGTCCGTCCAGTAAATGGTGTGGGGGGAAGCCCGGATACAGAAACCCTTTCCGGCTGCCGGAAAGAGGCATCTCTCCGCCTCGCACTGCCGGTCAACATCGTCGGAGACGACCCTCGCCAGCGCTGGAGCCCACTCGTGAAGAGCACGCACGAAGAGTCCGAGATCGACCTCCTCGTCGCCGATCGTCGCATCGCCGCCGACGGGGTCGTCGCCCTCACGCTGCGCCACCCCGCAGGCGAGGAGCTCCCCGACTGGGCGCCGGGGGCGCACGTCGACCTGATCCTGACCGAGGACCTGACCAGGCAGTACTCACTGTGCGGCGACCCCACCGACCGCAGCAGCTGGCAGATCGCGGTGCTGCAGGAGTCGGACGGTCGCGGTGGGTCGGCGTACGTCCACGACAAGCTCAACCCCGGCACGGCCGTGCGGGTGCGCGGCCCGCGCAACCACTTCCCGCTGGAGCCCGCCGACCGCTACCTGTTCATCGCAGGCGGGATCGGGATCACCCCGATCCTGCCCATGCTCGAGGCCGCCACCGCTGCGGGCGCCGGGTGGCGGCTCGTCTATGGCGGGCGCACCGCCGCCTCCATGGCGTTCGTCGCGGAGCTGCGCGCCGCGCACGGCGACGACCGCGTGGTGCTGCGCCCGCAGGACGAACACGGCCTGCTGGACCTCGCGGCCCTGCTCGGTGCCCCCGCCGGGGACACGCTGGTCTACTGCTGCGGCCCCGGCCCCTTGCTCGACGCCGTCGAGGACCGCTGCTCGAGCTGGCCGTCGGGCGCCCTGCACACCGAGCGGTTCACGCCCAAGGAACAGGGCGAGCCCGTGCTCAGCGGCGCGTTCGAGGTGGAGCTGGCCCGGAGCGGGGTGACGCTCACCGTGCCACCGGACCGTTCGATCCTCGAGGTCGCGGAGGACGCGGGCATCCAGGTCCTCTCCTCCTGCCAGGAGGGCACTTGTGGCACCTGCGAGACCGCCGTGCTCGCCGGTCAGGTGGACCACCGTGACTCCCTGCTCACCGATGAGGAGAAGGCCGCCAACGACACGATGTTCGTCTGCGTCTCCCGTGCGGCGTGCCCGAAGCTCGTGCTCGATCTCTGACGCCACCACCTCGGAAGGCAGGCCAACGATGACCACCGCGCAGACCGTCCCCGCGCTGGGCGATGACCCCTTCGGCACCGAGATCCTCACCGACCCCTACGACTTCCACGCGCGGCTGCGCGATGCCGCCCCCGTCGTGCGCCTGCCGCGCTACGACCTGCTGGCGATGGGCCGCTACGACGAGGTGCGAGCCACCCTGTCGGACTGGGAGACGTTCGTGTCGGGCCGTGGGGTGGGGCTCAGCGACTTCGGCCGCGAGAAGCCGTGGCGACCGCCCAGTCTGCTGCTGGAAGCCGACCCGCCCGACCACACCGTCGTCCGCACCGCGATGAACGGGGTGATCTCACCGCGGACCGTCCGCAAGCTGCGCGCGGAGTTCGCGGCCGCCGCCGACGACCTGGCCGGCACGCTCGTGGCGCGCGGACGCTTCGACGCCGTCACCGATCTCGCCGAGATCTTTCCCGTGACGGTGTTCGGTGACGCCGTCGGGCTCCCGGCCGAGGGCCGGGAGAACCTGCTGCCGTACGGGGCGCTCGCCTTCAACGCCTTCGGCCCGCGCAACCAGCTGCTCACCGACGCGCTCGCCAGGGCGGCACCCGTGCAGGAGTGGATCCTCGCCCACTGCCAGCGCGACGAGCTCGCGCCGGGCGGCCTCGGAGCCGAGGTCTGGGCCGCGGCGGACCGGGCGGAGATCACCCACGAGCAGGCACCGCTACTCGTCCGCTCGCTGCTCACGGCAGGCCTCGACACCACCGTGTACGGCCTGGGGAACACCCTGTACGCCCTGGCCCGGCACCCCGCGCAGTGGGCCGCCCTGCACGCCGATCCCAAGCTGGCGAAGTTCGCCTTCGACGAGGCGCTGCGCTGGGAGAGCCCGATCCAGACCTTCTTCCGCACGGCCGCGGCCGACACGGTGGTCGCAGGCACGCCGATCCCGAAGGACACGAAGGTCGTGCTCTTCCTCGGCTCGGCCAACCGCGACAGCCGCCACTGGGGCGAGGACGCCGAGACGTTCGACGTCCGCCGCTCCGCGGGCGGGCACGTCGGCTTCGGCATGGGTATCCACCAGTGCGTCGGTCAGCCGATCGCCCGGTTGGAGGCCGAGGTCGTGCTCGACGCCTTCGCCCGCAGGGCCACGCGGCTCGAGCTCGACGGCGAGCCCGTTCCCAAGCTCAACAACTCGCTGAAAGGCTGGGCGAGCATCCCGGTCCGCGTCACGGCGGCCTGACCGCCTAGTGCGGTGGCCACGAACGTTGCCGGGTTGATCGCGGGATCCAGGTGGTTCCTCGCAAGGCGCCGCCCGCAGCTCATACCGGGGTATTCGCCAGGGCGGCAACGCCGCGAGGGGCCGCCTGGGCCCGCGAGGAACCCGGCAACGTTCGTGGCCACCGCACTAGGAGAGTAAGACCTGCGGGTAGGCCATCTCGTCGTCGTCGGTCAGCGGGCGGGTCCGGTCCTCGGGTCCGGACGGCTCGCGGTCGGCGCGGGCCCAGCGCGCGACGAGGGCCAGCACCGCGAAGACGACCGGGAGCTCCCCGAGTGCCCACGCCAGCACCGCGCCGAGCCGCTGGTCGGCGAGCAGGTCGGGGACGTACGGCAGGCTCAGGGCCCCGTAGAAGCCGGCGGCGATGGGCGTGGCCTGGCCCAGCAGCCACGCCCCGAACCCCGCGTGCAACGCCATCACGGCGAAGATCATGACGATGCGGCCGATCGCGGGTATCCCGCGGCCGGGCAGGCTGTGGCCGAGCACGGGCCAGAACAGCGCGAGGCCGGTCGTGAAGAACGCCGCGTCCATCGTCAGGTGCGCCCAGTGCTCCTGCAGGATCGCGGCGTACAGCCCGGTGGGGTAGAGCCCGAACAGGGTGATCGCGACAGCGACCCAGGCCACGGCGGGGTTGCGCACGAACCGGATCACCGGGGCGTCGAGCAGGCTGACGAGCCGTGCGGCGGTGCCGGGTCGGACCACCCGCAGGGCGAGCGTCACACCGTGCCCGAGGACGAGCAGCACCGGCGCGAAGGTCGCGAGCAGCATGTGCTGCACCATGTGGACGCTGAAGACGGCCTCCGCGTAGGTGGCGACACCCGACGAGGTCGCGACGAGCAGCGTCGCGCAGCCCGCGAGCCACACCGCCGTGCGGCCGGCCGGCCAGCTGCCGCCGGAGCGCCGGAGCCTGCGCACCCCCATCAGGTAGGTGACGGCCCCGATGAGCGCGAGCGGGCCGAACACGAGGTCCGGGCGCCAGCGCAGCGCCAGGTCGAGGGCGGTGAGGTGCGGCGGGAGGTCGTAGCCGATGAGGTAGACGAACCGGCTGGCCTCGTAGTCGGTCTCGCCGGGGGGTGGCACGCGCGCCAGCGCCGTGCCGGTCGCGGACGCGACGCCGAGCAGCAGCAGCTCCACGACGACGAGCCGCAGTGCCGCGCGCCGTCCGGCTCCCGCCCGGCCGATCGTCGTCCCGAGCTTCCGGACGGTCCCGGCGAGCAGGACCACCGCCACCGCACCGGCGACGGCGAGCAGCCCGAACCCGCTGGTGAGCACGTCTGAGGGCCGCAGCGCGTACGACGCCGACACCACACCGGACGCGGTGACCACGACGAGCGCGCCGAGCGCGACCGCGCGATGGCGGCGCAGCACGACATCGGCACCCGGGCGCTGCCGGGCCAGGTGCACCGCCGCGGCGGCGGTGCTGCCCAGCCACAGCACCGAACCGAGCACGTGCAGGGCGACCGCGTCACCGGCGATGTCGTGGGAGCGCTGGGCGTTCGTCGCGGCCGTGAGTGTGAGGGGTAGCAGCGCGGCCACGGCCAGCGCGAGCAGCCCGACGGCGCTGCGCCACGAGAGCGCGACGGCCGCGAGCCCCGCCACGACGAGCGCGGCGAGCGTGGAGGTGGCCCAGCCGCCCGCCTGCTCCACCTGCGTGACGCCGGCGGCGAGCACGTCGAGGCGACTGATCAGCACACCGGGCCCGACCCCGCTGTTCTCCGCGACGAGCAGCCATGTGACCACCGCGGACGCCACAGCCTGCACGACCGCCCAGCGGGCCGCCGCGCGCAGGCCGGAGTACCCGGCGGGCGAGACGAGCCCGTGCGGCTCACCCGGTGCCAGCACGGCCGCGAGCAGCAGGTTCCCGATGGTCAGCGCGGCCGCCCCCACCGCAACGACCCGGGCCGCCGGCAGCCCGGCGTCCACCACCGGGCCCAGGTCCCGCAGCCCGTACTGCACGGCGACGCTGGGGGCGAACGCCGCGACCAGCGCGCCTGTCAGCGCGGCCGCTGCCAGCACCCCGGTGGCCACGGCCGGGGTGGCCCGGGCCCCCGCGGTCATACCGGCCCGCCGACGGCGTCGACCGGCCTGCCCTCGGTGGGCCGGAAGCTGCGCAGCCGCAGGCTGTGCGTCACGACGAACACCGAGGACAGCGCCATCGCCGCGGCCGCGACGATCGGGCTGAGCAGGCCCAGCACGGCCAGTGGCAGGGCGGCGGTGTTGTACCCGAAGGCCCACCAGAGGTTGCCGCGGATGGTGCGGTGGGTCCGGCGGGCGAGCTCCACGGCGTCGGCGACCACGAGGAGGTCCTCTCGGCCGAGCACGATGTCGGCCGCCTCGATCGCGGCGTCGGTGCCCTCGCCGACCGCCATGCCCAGGTCGGCCGCGGCGAGCGCGGCCGCGTCGTTGACCCCGTCGCCGACCACCGCGACACTGCGGCCCTGCTCCTGCAGCCGCCGCACCACGTCGACCTTGCCCTCGGGCAGCACCTCGGCGACGACCTCGTCGATGCCCACCTCGGCAGCGACGGTGGCCGCGGTGCGGGCGTTGTCGCCGGTCACCAGCACCGGGTGCAGCCCCAGCCCGCGCAGGGCGGCCACGGCGGCGGCGCTCGTGGGCCGCACCGTGTCGGCGACGGCGAGCACACCCTGCGCGGAGCCGCCCCAGCCGACCAGGACCACCGTGACGCCGCGTGCCTCCAGCTCGTCGCGGGCGGCGTCCAGGTCCGGCGGCACGTGCAGCCCGTGTTCGGAGAACAGCTGCGACCGGCCCACCACCACCTGCTCGCCGTGGACGAGCCCGCGAGCGCCCAGCCCGGCGTGCGCGGCGAAGTCGGTCACCGCGGGCAGGGCCTCGGCCTGCGCGGATGCGGCCGCGGTGATCGCCGCGGCGATGGGGTGCTCCGAGGCCGCCTCGACCGCACCCGCCATGGCGAGCAGCTGGGACCGGTCGACGCCGGGAACGGTCCGCACGTCCGCCAGCCGCATGCGTCCCTCGGTGAGGGTGCCGGTCTTGTCGAGCACGATCGTGTCCACCGCCCGCGTGGCCTCCAGGGCACGGGGCCCCTTGATGAACACGCCGAGCTGGGCACCGCGCCCGGTGCCGACCAGCACCGCCGTGGGGGTGGCCAGGCCGAGCGCGCACGGGCACGCCACGACGAGCACGGCCACCGCAGCGGTGACGGCCTGCCCCGCCGGGTGGTCGGTGACGAGCCAGCCGACCAGCGTGAGCACGGCGAGCACCAGCACCGCGGGCACGAACACGCCTGCCACCCGATCGGCCAGTCGCTGCGCGCCCGCCTTGCCCTCCTGCGCCCGCTGGACGAGCCGCGCCATCCGGGCGAGCTGGGTGTCGGCCCCGACGCGGGTGGCCCGCAGCAACAGCCGTCCACCGGAGTTGACGGCCCCGCCCGCGACCGCGTCGCCCGGGACGACCTCCCGCGGCACGGGCTCGCCGGTCACCATGCTGACGTCCAGCGCGGAGCTGCCGTCCGTCACGACGGCGTCGGTGGCGACGGTCTCCCCCGGCCGCACGACGAACCGGTCCCCCACCTCCAGCTCCGACACCGGGACACGCTGCGGCCCGTCCTCGCGCAGCACCTCGACGTCCTTGGCGCCCGCCTCCAGCAGCGCCCGCAACGCCGATCCGGCCGACCGCTTGGCCCGCGCCTCGAAGTAGCGCCCGGCGAGCAGGAACGTCGTCACGCCCGCGGCGACGTCGAGGTAGAGCGCGTGGCCGCTGCCGGACAGCACGGACAGGCCCTGTCCCAGGCCGGGTTCGACCGTCCGGTCGGCGACCATGACCCACAGCGACCAGGCCGTGGCAGCGAGGATCCCGACCGAGACGAGGGTGTCCATCGAGGCCGCGCCGCGGCGCGCACCCGCCAGGGCCGCGCGGTGGAACGGCAGCGCACACCAGCCGACCACGGGCGCGGCGAGCACCAGCAGGACCCACTGCCAGCCGGGGAAACGCAGCTCGCCGAACAGCGAGAGGGCGAGCGACAGGTCGCAGATCGGCACCGCCAGCACCGCGGCGACCGCGAGCCGCCTCCGCAGGTCGACGACCCGCCGCTGGTGGTCGCTGCCGTCGTCGGCCGCGGCGACGTCATCGATCCGCCTGGCCGTGTAGCCCGCCCGCTCGACCTGCTCGATCAGCGTGCGCGGGTCGAGGTCGTCGGGACACTGCACGCGAGCGCGCTCGGTGGCGAAGTTGACCGTGGCCTGCACCGCGTCGAGCTTGTTCAGCTTGCGCTCGACCCGGGTGGCACAGGCGGCGCACGTCATGCCGCCGACGAGGATCTCGTACTGCCGCAGGTCGGCGACCGGGCCGGAGGCGGTGCCGGGCGAGGCGTCCGCGGTCATGATCGGTGCTCCTCGTCGCGGGTGTGCAGCGCGGCCAGCGCGGCGTTGTAGGCCTGCAGCGCGCGCTCGTCGGCGTCGACGTCACCGTTCGCGCCGTCGGCGGGCACGGCGTCGGCCCCGAGCAGCGTGCGGTGCCGCACGCCCTCGATCCACCGGCCGAGCCCCTGGTCCTGGCCCTGCGAGGCGCCCCACCGCACCGCGACGCCGACCATCAGCACGAGCATCAGGACGTCCCCGCCGAACCACATGATCGCTCCGGCGGCCTCCTGGTCGGCCAGCGCGGTCGGTCCCCATCCGAGGTGAGCGGCGGCGTAGGCGGGCGCCAGCGGCCGCGGGGTGAGCATCAGGACCACCCCCGTGAGCGTGTCCACGCCCATGCTCAGCGCCAGCAGCGCGAACCGGGCCAGGTGCGGCGGCGACCACGGCACCAGCTCCGCACCGGCGAGCGGCAGGAACAGCAGGTAACCGCTCACCAGGTAGAGCGCGAGCTCGGCCGCCCGGACCGCGGGATTCGTGACCGAGACCTGCTGGAACCCGGTGAGGTGGGTCAGGATCACCACGGCCGCGTAGAGCCCGAGGCCGCACAGGGGCGCGGTCCCCCACCGCGCCGCTCTGCTGCCGACCACCCGGTCGACGAACTGGGCCCGCGCGCCACCGGCGCCGTGCAGGAGACGCCACGGCTGGGCCCACACGAGCAGTACCGGCACGACCATGATCAGCATCAGGTGCTGCACCATGTGCACCCAGAACAGCACGTCGGCGAAGACGGCCACCGGCCCGTCGACGGCCACCACCAGCACCACCACGGCCCCGAGCCATGCCGTCGTACGCAGCGGTGGCCAGCGTGAGCCGTCGCCACCCACGCGGCGGGCGAGCAGCAGGTACGCGACCGTCACGAGGACGAGGACGAGGTCCACAGCCGGGGTGAACCGCCAGAACGCGAGTGCGCCCCACCAGCTCGGCGCGTTGTCGATCACGGTCGTGCCCCACCTCCGCCGGTGCGTCGCGCCGCCGGTGCGCGCGCGTCGAACCCAGGTAGTCGTCGCCGCGGGGTCATCGGTTCCCGGGACCCGTCCTCGTCACAGGTGATCGGGGCGACACCCGGCTGAACCTCGCGATGATCACGCCGCGCGGCGCGCGGTCGCACGCGGGTCCTGCCGCAGCGCGGGGCGCCGGATCCGGCCGGCCCACAGGGCACGCCGATCCGGTCTCGGGGCTCCCGGGGGCAGGCCCGCGAGTGCGCCGTCGTCCTCCCGGCGGTCCCGCCGCCGCAGCACCATCAGCAGCACCAGCCCGATCACCACCAGGCCGTGGCTCAGGATGCGGCCGGGATCGACGCGCCCGGCCAGGAGATCGAGCGCGCTCAGGCCCGTCAGCACCGCGACGAACGACCCGATGACCGGCAGCAGCCCCGACAGGCGGGGGGCCGCGGTGGCCGCCCACAGGAACCCGACGGCGAGCGACAGGTTCCACGCCGCGCTCTCGTGCGCCACATGCATCGCGCTGGCGCCGCCCACCTCCATCGCGTCATGCACCGCGAACGAGCCTGCGGTGGCGATCGCGCTCACCGCCAGTGCTCCCTGCGCGATACCGACCGCGCCGAGCGCGAGCCGGACGGCGTCGGTACGGCGTGCCCGGCGGGTGGACGCCGCGGCGAGCACCGCGGCGACCAGGTCCGGACCGGGCTCCGCCAGGCCGGTGCGGGCCAGCCGGGTGACCTGGGCCGCCCGGTCGAGGAAGGACCGGCAGTCCGGGCACGTCGCCGTGTGCTCGTCGACGGCCGCTGCCTCGCCGGGATGCCCCTCGCCGTCGAGCAGGGCGGAGATCGCCTCGCGGCAGTCCTCGCATCGCATGTACTGATGGTCGTCGGGACCCGCCCGGCGGTTCCCGCGGATCGGGGAGCTACCGTGCGGGCATGGCCGACGGCGTTGACGACGCCCGGATCACCGCATGGGCCCTCGCCGCAGGCCGCGGCGACCGGGCAGCGCTTGCCGCATTCGTCCGCTCCACGCAGCGCGACGTCCACCGTTTCGTCGCCCACATCAGCGGTCCCGGTGAGGCGGACGACCTGACGCAGGAGACCTACCTGCGGGCACTGGCGTCGCTGCCCCGCTTCGCCGGCCGGTCCTCGGCCCGCACCTGGCTGCTGTCGATCGCCCGGCGCACCGCCGCCGACGCGGTCCGCACCGCGACACGCCGCCCTCGCACGACCGCAGTGGACGACTGGAACGCCGTCGTCGGCGAGCGCGTCCGGTCGGTGCGTTCCGCCGCCGACGAGGCCGTGGTGCTCGGGCTGCTGGTCGACCAGCTCGAACCCCACCGGCGCGAGGCGTTCGTGCTCACCCAGGTGCTCGACCTCGACTACGCGGAGGCCGCCGCGGTGTGCGACTGCCCGATCGGCACGATCCGGTCCCGGGTGGCGCGGGCGCGGGAGGACCTGATGGCCGCGATGGATCCCGTGCGCGACATCCGCAAGCGGCGCTCCGGCGGCGCGTGATCGGACGGGGCCTGCCTCACACCGAGGCGATCGGCTCGACGGTCCCGGACCGCGGCTCGGGGTCCTGCGGGCGCGCCTCCATGCACAACGCGAGGAAGTTGCGCACGAGTGGGTCCGGCTCGCCGAGCCACGCGGCCGCCATCGTCAGCCGCATCCGGGTGCCGAGCAGCGGGACGCAGACCACGCCGGGCTGGGCGACCCGCCGTCCCGACCGCGGGACGAAACACACGCCGAGACCGCTCGCGACCAGGCCGATCGCCACGTGGGTGCGGTCGACCTCGTGGGTGATCCGGGCGCTGAACCCCGCCGCGGCGCACTGGGTGACGTAGTAGTCGTGCAGCTCCGGTTCCTGGGAGCGGGCGATCAGGATCATGTCGGTGTCGGCGAGCTCGGCGAGGTGCACGGCCTCCCGGTCCGCCAGCCTGCTGCCCTCGGGCACCGCGAGCATCACCGGTTCCGACCGCACCGTCACCAGCGACAGCTCGCTCACCGGTTCGATCGGCAGCCGGACGAAGGCGATCTGCACGCGCCTGCTGCGGACGGCGTTGACGGCCTCGATGTTGTGCATCTCCTCCAGGGCGAGCCGCACCCCCGGATGCCGGACGCGGAACGCGCGCAGAACCGGAGGGAGCAGGTCGTAGAGGGCGGGTGCGATGAAACCGACGCGGAGGATGCCCGTGCTGCCCCGACCGGCCGAGCGCGCCCGCTCCACGGCCCCGTCGGCCTGCGTCAGCAGCCGGCGCGCGTCCTCGAGCAGGGCGCTACCGGCGGTGGTCAGCACGACCTGGCGCTTGTCGCGTTCGAACAGGAGGACCCCGAGCTCCTTCTCCAGCGCCGAGATCTGCTTGCTCAGCGCGGGCTGGGCCACGAACACCCGCTGCGCGGCCCGCCCGAAGTGCAGTTCCTCGGCAAGAGCGACGAAGGAGCGCAGATGCCTCAGCTCCATCGTCACCGCCCCTCTGCCGCGTGCAGATCACAGCACGGGAGGCGGGTGTGGCGCCACGGGGCTGCTCTCATTCCGGGTGGGCATCACAGGCCCCGCAACCGTTATTTCCGATCCCGTCCGGTTCGCACCGAGAGTAGTGACCGTGACCACCGTGGACGTTGGTACCGGACTCTCCGCACTGCTCGGCGACGACGTCGCGCTCGCCGCCGCCGTCGCGGGTGCGGAGCTGCCCGCTCTGCTGCCGGCCCTCGCCCATCTGACGGGTGACCTCACGCTGGTCGCGGACGAGCTGCGGCCGCCGCTGCGCCTGCGCCCCGACATGGTGGAACCGCAGGGCGGGATGTCCGAGGCGGCTCAGGAGCTGGGGCGCCGTCGCGCGCTCGCCGCCCTCCAGGCCTTTCGCGACGGCGGATCGGTGCCCGCGCCCGAGCCCGAGGACGACACCCTGCGCCGCCTCATGCGGTTCGTGGCCGGTGACGTGTCCGACGACTACCTGCCGCTGATGTCCCACGAGCTCGGGCTGCCGGTGGACGCCGGCGCGCCGGGCTGGACCGTCGAGCAGGTGGCACCGGGCCGCACGGTCGAGGTGGTGGTGATCGGCGCCGGGATGTCCGGGCTCGTGACGGCGCACCGGCTCCGGCAGGCGGGCGTGGCGGTGACGGTGCTGGAGCGCAACGCCGACGTCGGCGGGGTGTGGCTGGAGAACGGCTACCCGGGCGCCCGGCTCGACACCCCGAACTTCGCCTACAGCTTCTCGTTCGACCAGCGGCCGGACTGGCTGCACCTGTTCTCCGCCCGGGACGACATCTGGAGCTACTTCCGGGAGGTGGCCGACCAGTTCGACCTGCGGGGCTGCATCCGGTTCGGGCACGAGGTGGTCGAGGCGGTGTTCCACGAGGACACGCGGCGCTGGACCGTGCGGGCACGCCGCGCGGACGGGCCGGACGTCGTGCTCGAGGCGGACGCCGTCGTCAGCGCGACGGGGCAGCTCAACAAGCCGAGCCTCCCGGACATCCCGGGGCGGGAGCGGTTCGCGGGACCGAGCTGGCACACCGCGCGGTGGCGCGACGACGTCGACCTCACCGGCAGGCGCGTCGCCGTGATCGGCACCGGGGCGAGCGCGTACCAGGTCGTCCCGTCGATCGTCGACCGTGTCGGCGCCCTCACCGTGTTCCAGCGGACCCCGCCGTGGATGCTGCCCACGCCGACCTACCACGACCCGACCCCCGACGACCAGCTGCGGCTGCTGCGCGAGCTCCCCTACTACCACCGGTGGCTGCGGTTCCTGCAGTTCTGGACCTCCGTCGACGGGCGGCGGCCGTTCATGGAGGTCGACCCGGCCTGGGAGCACCCGATCTCGGTCTCACCGGCCAACGAGGCACTGCGTCAGGCCCTCGTCGCCCATCTGGAGGGCCGGTTCGGCGACCGCCCCGACCTGCTCGCGAAGGTGCTGCCGAGCTACGCCCCCGGCTCGAAACGGATGATGCGCGACAACGGGGTGTGGCCCGCTGCGCTCAAGCGCGAGCACGTCGACCTGGTCACCGACGCCATCTCCGAGATCACCCCCGACGGGGTGCGCACCGCCGACGGCAGGCTCCACGAGGTGGACGTCCTGATCTACGCCACGGGCTTCCGGGCGTCGGACTTCCTTGCGCCGATCACGTTCCGGGGGCGGGACGGCGCCGACCTGCACGAGCAGTGGGACGGTGACGCCCGCGCCCACCTCGGCGTGCACGTGCCGGGGTTCCCCAACCTCTTCTGCGTCTTCGGGCCGAACACCGGCCTCGTGATCAACGGCAGCACCCTGTTGTTCTCCGAGATCGCGGTGCACCACATCCTGGGGTGCCTGCGGCTGCTGCTGGAGGCGGAGGCGGCGACGGTCGAGGTGCGCCGCGACGTCCACGACGCCTTCAACGAGCGCGTCGACGCCGGCAACGGGCGCATGGCCTGGGGGGTGGCGACCGTCAACAGCTGGTACCGCAACACGAAGGGCCGCGCCTCGCAGGTCTGGCCGTTCACCGTCCTCGACTACTGGCGCATGGTGCGCGAGCCCCGTCCGTCGGACTTCCACATCGACCCGGCCCCGACCCCCGACGTCTCAGCCCCGACCCCTCAGCCCGAGGAGCGCCAGTGACCCCCTCCGCGTCTCGCAGTGCCGCGAGCCCACCCTCCGAGCACACCCGCCGGGTCGCCGCGGCGACCTTTGTCGGCACCGCCATCGAGTGGTACGACTTCAACATCTACGGCGCGGCGGCCGCCCTGATCTTCGCGCCCCAGTTCTTCCCGAACTTCTCGCCGGTGGCGGCCACGCTGGCGGCGTTCGGGACCTTCGCCGTCGGGTTCCTCGCGCGCCCGATCGGCGGCGTCGTGTTCGGGCACTTCGGCGACCGCCTCGGGCGCAAGCAGACCCTGGTGGTCTCGCTGCTGCTCATGGGCATCGGCACGTTCCTCATCGCACTCCTGCCCACCTACGCCCAGATCGGCATCGCCGCCCCGATCCTGCTCGTCGTCCTGCGGTTCGTGCAGGGTCTCGGCGTCGGCGGGGAGTGGGGCGGCGCGGTGCTGATGGCGATGGAGCACGCACCCGAGGGGCAGCGCGGCTACTACTCGTCGTTCCCGCAGATGGGCCTGCCGGCCGGGACGCTGCTGTCGAACCTCGTCTTCCTGGGTGTCTCGGTGGGCCTGGGCCGCGAGCAGTTCGCGGCGTGGGGCTGGCGCATCCCGTTCGTGCTGAGCGCCCTGCTCGTGGTGGTGGCACTGGTGGTACGGCTCCGCCTCGCCGAGAGCCCCGAGTTCGCGCGCACCCGGCAACGAGGCCGGGTGCGTCGCCTTCCCGCGCTCGACGTGCTGCGGAACAACCCCGGCACCGTCGTACTCGGGATGGGCATCACCCTCGCCCCGTCCGCGCTGGGCTACCTGCTGTCGGTGTACCTGCTCTCCTACGGCACCGGCACGGCGCACGTGCCGCAGCAGACGATGCTGCTGACGATCTCGGCGGGCTCGGTGGTGTACCTCGTGGTCGCCTATCTCACCGGCCGGGTGTCCGACCGCATCGGGGCGGTGCGGATCTTCACGGTCGCCTCGGTGCTCTCCGTGCTCGTGCCCTTCGCCGTGTTCGGCCTCATGGACACCGGGGCGGTGCCTGCGGTGCTCCTCGCCATGCTGGCGATGGGCCTGGTGCTGGGCCTGCTGGTGGCGGTGCAGGCGGTGATCGTGTCGCGGGCCTTCAGCACCGACGTGCGCTACACCGGCGCCTCGATGTCGTACCAGTTCGGCGCGGTGCTCGGGGGTGGGCTCACACCGCTGCTGGCCGCCGCCATCCTCGGGGCGACCGGTTCGTCGGTGTGGGTGGCCGCGTACATCGCCGCGCTCGCCCTGCTGTCCGGCGTGTCGGTGTGGTTCCTGCCGCGTGAGGCGCCCGACGAGACCGACGGGAACCCGCTCCCCGCAGGTGCAGGCGACGAGCCCCTCCACGACGGCGGGGCCGTCCGCGCCTGAGCGGCGCCGGCCGCGCTCGCCCCGGCCCTACCGCCATCCGCGGACGGGCCGGGCCGGCGCGGCCGGCCCGTCGTGCCGGTCAGCGAGTGGCGCCCACGGCGGCCGGCGTCCACGACGGGTCGCGCCCGCTGAGCCCGACGAGCCGGTCGAGCGCCGGCGCGTCCTCGGGCACCGGGACGGGCGGTCCGAACAGCCCGGGCACGCCCTCCGGCTGCACGAGAGAGCCGACGAGCGCGAGACACGCCTGCACGCTCGCCGGGTCGGCGTCGTAGACCTGGCCGGTGGCGCGGGCGATGTCCCAGCCGTGCAGCACGAGCTCGTCGAGCGCGACCACCGCCATCGCGGCGGCCGGCATCTCCACTCCCCCGGCGTGCGCCACGCCGTCCCGGGCAGCGGGATCGCGCCAGGCGGCGACGAGCGCGTCGAGCCGCTGCGGGAGGAGCAGGCGCCAGTGCGGGTCGAGCGGCGGCTGCACGGCAGGCGGCGGCCCGGCGTCCGGCTCCTTGGCCGCGGCGCCCCGGAACGCCTCCGCGACCCCGAGAAGGTGGCTGAGCAGGCCGGCCACGGTCGTCTCGGCGCACGGGGTGGGCGCGTCCAGCCGGTCGTCGGTGACGGCATCGAGCAGCCGCACGACGCGGTCGGCGGCGGGCGCAAGGTCGACGAAGGGTGTCATGGTCTGCAGACCGGGCCCGCCACCGGAACTCATCGGCCGCGCCTCACCCGGTGCCGTTGACCTTCAGCACCTCGATCGTGAGGAGCAGCCGGGTCTGGTCCCGGCCGCCGTACCAGGGATAGGAGCCGCCGAGGTAGCGCTGGGCGAGCATCTCGATGTGCTCGGCCGCCCCGTCGCTGGTGATGTCCAGGACCCGGCCGCGGACCGCGTGTTACCGGGAGATGTTGTCGGGGTCGGAGACGTTGAGGGCGACCCGCGGGTCCCGCTCGATGTTCTTGATCTTCTGGAAGCCCTGCACGCTGTTGACGTGGATGTGCTTGCCGTCGGTGTCCACCCAGGTCGTGGCGAGGTAGCAGGGGCTCGGCCGGTACAGCAGGTCGAGCAGGCCTTCGGGGATGTCCACGCCCAGAGCATTCCAGCGCACGGTGTTGCACTTCGGAGCCGTACTGCTGTCGCGACCCCCGTCCCGACAGCAGTACGGCTCCGTAACGCGCCTGCGTTGCCCTACGGGCGCGCGTCGGCGCGGGCGATCTCCATCCCTGCCGCTCGCTCCACCGCGTGCAGCAGGTCGAGCACCTCGGCGGACGTGCGGGTGGGCCGGTCGTTCCACCGCGTGAGGTCCCGGACGTGGGCGGCGCGCACCGGCGGGGCCGGGCACCAGTGGACCGGCTCGCGCTCGCCTCCGTGGAGCGTGTGCCAGGTCAGGTCGAGCGCCCGCTGCACCGGCTGGCTCCGCACGGCGACCGGCCCGCCGCCCGCCTGCACGATCGCTCCGACGAGACAGGCCCCGGTGATCGGCCGGTCGCCCATCCGCTGCAGGGTCGCCGCGGTGACCGTGCGGTGCTCGCCCTGCTCGTCGCGGTAGGCGAACCAGCCGTCCTGGACCCACCCGGACCCGACCACCGCGCGGGCGGTGGCGACGAGCGCCCGGATCCGGTGGAGCTCGGCCAGGTGCGCGGCCCGGCGGTCCTCGCCTGCCAGGCGGCGCCGCTCCCGCCGTCGATCCCACCAGCGCAGCCGGCCCGCCGCGGGGCGCGCCTGCGTGGGTCGAGGGACGGTCAGTTCGGGTGTCGGCATCACGACGACTCCTCCCGGGCTGGTTCAGGCCGGGCGTACGACGGTCCCACCCAGGCTACGTCCCGGGCGGGACCGGAGGCACCCGGAACGGGCCGCCCGATACGGACATCGGACGCGGACGTGCGGGCGCGGCGGGTGATCCGTCCGGTTCCTCCGGACGGCCCCGCAGCCCACGCCGGACGGCGCGCCGGACGGGCTAGTCTGGCCTGGTTCTGAACCGGACACCGTTCCGTTGCGAAGAAGCTGACGTGAGGATCCCGCTGGTGGCCGATGCCCCCGACACACGTGAGGGGTCGAGTCTGCCGAAACGCCGGGGAGGCGGGTCGTCGACCGCAGGCGAGCCCGACGTCCCCGACGGCGATCTCGTCCTGTCCGTCACCAACGGGGTCGAGTCTGGGCTGGCCGGCCTGTACGACAGGTACGGGCGGCGGGCCTACTCGCTCGCCCGCCGCATCTGCGCCGACGACGGCCTGGCCGAGGACGTGGTGCAGGAGGTCTTCCTGACGTTCTGGCGCGAACCGCACCGCTTCGACCCCGCCCGCGGCAGCTTCGGAACCTGGATCCTGACCCTCGTGCACCACAAGTCCGTCGACACGGTCCGCCGCGAGAGCGCGATCCGCAGGCGCACCGTGCCCGCGGCCGAGGAGGGGCAGGAGTGGTCGGCCCCACCGGGGCCGGGTGCCGACCACGCCGCGCTGCGCTCGGTGGAGGCCGGGCAGGTCCGCACCGCGCTCGGAGGGCTCCCCACCGACCAGCGGCAGGCGCTCGCTCTGGCGTACTTCGGCGGCTACACCCAGCGGGAGGTTGCTGCGATGACCGGGGTCCCGTTGGGCACGGTGAAGTCGCGGATGTTCAGCGGGATGCAACGGCTGCGGGGTCTCCTCGCCCCGGTGCTCGACCGTGGCTCCGACAACACCCGCACCGACAACACCCGCACCACGGGCGACGGACGATGAGCCCCGACGAGCAGCAGGCCTGCCCGATGAACGAGCACGCCGTCGGCTGGGCGCTGCACGCGCTCGAACCCGACGACGAACTGGCGATGGAAGCCCACCTGCCGGACTGTGGGTCCTGCCGCGAGATGGTGCGCGACACCGAGCTGATCATGGGTGGCCTGGCCGACACCGCGGAGCAGGCCGACCCACCGCCACGGCTGCGCGACAACATCCTCGCTCAGGCCGCCGAGACACCGCAGGTGCGCCCGCCTGCCGCCCCGGAACGCGAACCCGATGACCCGCCCCGGCCCCAGCCCCTCCGACCGGATGTCGTCGTACCGGCCCCGTCCGACCCGGGCCTCCGGCGTCGCCTGCCGTGGGCGGCCATCGGGCGGCGACGTCTCGTCGCCGCCGCCGTGGTGCTGGTGGCCGTGCTGGGCGTGGGTGGCCTGGCCGTCTACACAGCGCAGCTGCAGCAACAGCGCGACGCCGAGATCGCGCAGTCGCAGTCGCTGGCCGACATCGTCACGCAGCTGGACCAGCCCGGCACCACGCATGCCACGCTGACCACCACCGGGGGCGATCCGGTCGCCGCCGTGCTCACCACCGCATCGGACCGCACGGTCGTGACCACCGGCGTCGCCCCGAACAACCGCTCCGACACGATCTACGTCCTGTGGGGGATCGACGGCGGGCCCCCACAGCCCGTGGGCATGTTCGACGTCACCGCACCCGGGCCGGGCGTCCACAGCATCGGGCCCGCCACCGGCGCCCCGGCCTTCACCGCGTACGCGATCTCGCTCGAGCCCGGGCGGGCGATGCCCACCATGCCCACCACCGTGGTCGCCACCGGACCCGTGCAGACCTGACCGCTCGTTCTCGCTCGACACCATGGGCCCGCAGCCGGTGGCCAGCGCCGCTGCCACGAACCCGCTGCTCAGCACCCTGGTCTCCGCCGTGACGGCGGTTCCCGGGCTGGACATTTCCGCGCCACCGCGCACATCTCGCGGCCACCGCACACACGTCATGCCGTGTGTGCGGTGGCCAACCGGTGTGCGCGGTGACTCCCACCTCCGACGTAGCGTCGGGGCATGACGAACACTGCAACCCGTACCCGCGCCGTGGCCTACCTGCGCAGCGGGCCGATCGACGCCTCGGACGCGCTGGTCGACATCGAGCTCGACGTCCCGGCGCCCGGCCCGCACGACCTGCTCGTCGAGGTGCGCGCGGTGTCGGTCAACCCCGTCGACGTCAAGGTGCGTGCCGGCGTCGACCCGGCAGGCGAGCCCAAGGTTCTCGGGTTCGACGCCGCGGGCGTCGTGGTGGGCACCGGTGACGCGGTCACGGCCTTCTCGGTCGGCGACGAGGTCTACTACGCGGGCTCCATCGCGCGCCCCGGCAGCAACGCCGGCCTGCAGCTCGTCGACGAGCGGATCACCGGGCACAAGCCGAGGATCCTGGACTTCGCCGAGGCGGCCGCGCTCCCGCTCACCGCGATCACGGCGTGGGAGGCACTCTTCGACCACCTCCGGCTCGGCCCCGACAGCCAGGGCACCCTCCTCGTCATGGCGGCAGCGGGTGGCGTCGGCTCGATCGCCGTGCAGCTGGCCCGCAAGCTCACCGGGGTGACCGTGATCGGTACCGCGTCGCGGCCGGAGTCGAGAAGGTGGGTGGAGGACATGGGCGCCCACCACGTCGTCAACCACCACCACCTGCGCGACGAGATCCGGGAGGTCGCCCCCGGCGGCGTCGACGCGATCCTCTCCCCCTTCTCGGCGGGCAACGTCGAGACCTACGCCGAGATCCTCCGCCCGCGTGGCGTGGTCGTCGCGATCGACGAGCCCGAGGGCCTCGACCTGCTGCCGCTGAAGTCGAAGAGCCAGTCGTGGCACTGGGAGTTCATGTTCGCCCGGCCTCTGCACGAGCCGGAGAGCACCTACCAGCGTGAGCTGCTCGACACGGTCGCCCGGCTCGTCGACGACAGGGTGCTGCGCACCACCATCTCCGAACGGCTCGGCCCGCTGAACGCCGAGACGCTCCGCGCCGCGCACCGCAGGCTGGAGAGCTCGGCGAGTGTCGGCAAGGTCGTCCTCACGGTGGACTGACATCCGTGCCGCCAGCCGACCGCGCTGCCGGAGACGACCGCGCTGCCAGAATGGGCCTCATGCCCGCCCCGCACCAGGCCGCTCAGCCCATGCGCGGACGCGACGCCGAGCTGGGCACGGTGCTGGCGGCGCTGCGCCACGCACAGGGCGGCCGGTCGGCGCTGGTGGTGGTGCGCGGCGAGCCCGGGATCGGCAAGAGCGCGCTGGTCGATGCGTCGGTCGACCAGGCCACGGCACTCGGGTTCACCACCGCGGTGACGGCCGCGCACGAGACGGACGAGCTGAGCCCCCTGGCGTCGCTCGGTCCGGCTCTGCGCTGCGGCCCGGACCCGGTGCTCGACTCGCAGCAGTTCCTCGACCTGGCACCGCTCGCGGCGCAGCCGCTCTGGCTCGCCGAGCACCTGGCCGTGCTGCTGCAGCGCCGGGCCGGGTCGGCGCCCCTGCTCATCGCGCTCGACGACGCGCAGTGGGCCGACCCGTTGACCACGTTCGTCCTCCGCATCCTCGTCAGGAGGCTGCAGTCCTCGCCGATCGCGTTTCTGGTCGGCACCCGTCCGGCTGCCGGGGGGCCGGCCGACCAGGTCGCAGGCATGGAGCGGAGCCGGTGGGTGCGGTGGATCGACCTGGCACCGCTGCGTGACGACGCCGTCCTCGCCGTGGCCGTCGACCACCTGGGACACGCGGCAGGCCCGGAGCTGGCCCAGCGCCTCCTCGGCACGCGCGGCAACCCGTTCCTGGCGGTTGCCCTGCTCCGTGGCCTGATCGGGCCGGACGGCCGTCGTGACCAGGACGACAACCTGCCCGCCGGGCTGCTCGACGGGGTCCGCAGGCGCACGGCCGGCACGTCCGAGCGATGCCGGGCCCTGCTCCGCGCGGCCGGCGTCCTGGGTGTGCAGTCCCGGCTCGACGACCTCGCGCAGCTGCTGGGCGAGCCGGCCACGCAGCTGACCGGGCCCCTCGAGGAGGCCATCGGGCTCGGGCTGCTGACCGACGACGGCGTCACCATCACCTTCCGGCACGAGCTGTTGCGCCAGGCCGTGTACCAGGACATGCCGCCGTCCGCGCGGGTCGCGATGCACCGGTCCGTGGTGGCGCACCTCATCGGCTCCGGACGCGGACACGCTGCCGCCGCCCCGCACGTCCTCGCGTCGGCGGTTCCCGGCGACGCCACTGCGGTACGGGTCCTGCAACGCGCGGCGAAGGAGCTGCTCGGGACGATGGCCGTCACGGCGGTGACGATCATCCAGCGGGCGTTCGAGCTCGTGGCCGACGACGATCCCGAGCGGGAGCAGGTGGCCCGGGACGTGGTCACGATCCTGGTCACCGCCCGCCACCACGACGAGGCGGCGGCGTTCGTGGACCGGCTGCTGCAGGGTGCGGTGTCGCCCGGGACGGCCGCGGTCGCCCAGCTGAGCCTCGCTCCGCACCTGTGGGCCACCGGGCGGCTCAGCGAGCTCGCCGGGCGCACCCGCGACCCCCGGTTCGCCGAGGCCGCTCCCGCGCTCCGCGCACGACTTGCCGCCTACGCCGCTCTCGCCACCGTCTCGGATGCCGGCGATCTCGCCCCCGATCCGGTCGCCCGGTCGCTGCAGTTGGTCGCCCGCGCCGAGCAGGCCGAACGCGCCGGCGGGTACGGGGCGGCACGCGGGTACTACGAGCAGGCGAGGGCCGCGGCCGAGGAGGGCGCAGGCCAGGCGGGGAGCCTGCACGCCAGTCGGCTGGAACTGCGCGAGCTGCTGGTCCGCGGTCGTCTCGACGACATCGACGGTGCGCTGGCGCGGCTGGCCGATCTCGACGCCCACGGCGCCGACTCCGACTCGTGGCAGGCTCCCGAGGTCGCGGCGGTCCGCGCCGTCCTGGAGCTCGGCGCCGGCCGCCTCGACGCCGCGCAGGCTGCCGCGACCGCCGCCCTGCAGTGGTCGGGCGACCTCGGCGCCGCCGCCGTCGATTGTTGGCTGTGGCACATCCTCACCGTGGTCGCGCTCCACCGCGGCGAGCTGTCCGAGGCGCGGTCCCGGATCGCCGCCGCCGAGCGGCGAGGGGTCCCGGTGCCGGTCGGGCGGGCGCTGCTCGCGCTCGGCGAGGACGAGCCCCACGCCGCTGCCGAGCTCGTGCGGGAAGTCGTCGCGGGGGCGGTGCCGTGGCCGGAGGAGTTCCTCGTCGAGGCGGCGTGCACGGCCCACCACAGCGGTGACGGCGACACCCTGCACGCCGCTGACGACGTGCTGGGCGCGCTCGCGGCCCGCAACCCCGGCGTCGCGAGCACGGCAGGCGCAGCGGCCCTGACGCACGGGCTGGTCGTCGGGAAGCAGGCGGCCGCCGTCGACCTGCTGCGGCAGGCTCCGCGTCCGTTGCTGCTGGCCCGCGCCGAGGAGGAGCACGGGCGGGCGGCGCTGGAGGGCGGCGACCCGTCCGGCGTCGAGTCGCTGCAGCGCGCCCGGGACGGTTTCGCCGCGTGCGGTGCCACGGCCGCAGTGCAGCGGGTCCAGCAACTGCTGCAGCCGGTGGGGGTGCGCCGACCCCGCGGTTCCACCGAGTCGCGGCCGCGGGCCGCGACCGGGTGGGAGTCGTTGACGACGATGGAGCGCCGCGTCGCGGCGCTGATCTCCGACGGTCACACGAACCGGTCCGCCGCGGCCGAGCTCCACCTGTCCCCCAGCACGATCAACACGCACCTGCGCGCGGTGTTCACCAAGCTGGGCGTGCACTCACGGGTGCAGCTGGCGAAGCTCGTCCTGTCCCGGCCGGACGAGTCCGGAACCGGACCGGCCCGTCACCCCTCGTGACGGGCCGGCTGGCGCGACGCGGTCCTACGACCGTGCGGCCTTCTCGATCTCATCGGCGACGACCGCCGGGTGCGAGGCGGTCACGGCGTGCGAACCGGCCACCTCGGTGATCTTGGCGCCCACCCGCTTGGCCATGAAGACCTTCGCGGCGGTGGGGATGGCCTTGTCCTCGGTGGAAATCAGCGCGTACTTGGGGATCGGGCCGGGGAGGGCGGCGGTGACCTTGTCGGCGAATGCGGTGGCCAGGATCGGCCGCTGCTCTGCCGCGGCCACGGCCGCGGTGGCGGCGGGGACGTCGCCCGCGAAGACCTCGCGGAAGCTGTCGGCGTTGACGTACAGCTCCGGGCCCGCCGGGCTGTCCACCGCGTGCCACGTGGTCGGGCCGAGCAGGCTGCCCGGGAACTGCGAGCTCAGCTGCCCCGCGGTCTCCCCCGGCTGCGGGATGAAGGCGTTGACGTACACGAGCGCCTTCACGTCGGGGGTGGTGGCGAGCCCGTTGACGAGCATCCCGCCGTAGGAGTGCGAGACGAGCACCTTCGGGCCCTTGATGGAGTCGATGACGCCCTTGAGCTGGTCGGTGTCCGCCGCGACGCCCCTCAGACCGACGGCGGGGGCGATCACGGGGTAGCCGTCGTGCTGCAGCCGCTGGGTGACCCCGCTCCAGGCCGAAGCGTCCTCGAAGGCGCCGTGCAGCAGGACGACGGTCGGCTTCGGCGTGTCGCGGGCCGGCGCAGCCGCAGCCGCGGTCGACGCCGTGAACAGACCGACGGCGGCGGTCGCCGCCAGCGCCACGGCAATGTTCCTGATCTTCATTACTGCTCCTGGGTCCAGTGGTGATGCAGGAACAGGAAACCCGGACCGACATACGCGGGATATCGCGCGAAGACAGGAGATCAGGAACTCTCGGGACGGGCGCCGGGTAGCACCCGGTCGGGCTACCTAGCCTGTTCGTAGGAGATGTGGCCGCACGACCATGACGCGGGGCACGTCGGCTTGACGCCTCCACCCGCGAGTCGCCCGAATTCGGCTCCCGAGTCGCCCCGGGTTCAGAGGCTCGGCAGGGCGAGACCGGCGGCGGGGATCGCCGACATCACCGCGTCGGGCATCGTGCGGTGGAGGCGTTCGAGCCCGATCTGCGCGCGCCGGACCCGTTCGCGCCCCAGCGCGGTGGTGACCTGGTCCAGGTGCGTGCCGCTCGGGTAGATCACCGGGGTGTTGGCCAGCCCGAACTTCAGGTATACCGGCGCGGCGACCCGCACGATGTCGGCGATCTCGGCGTGCCGGACGAACCCGCCGAGGTCGTTGGGCGACTCGATGTACACGTCCAGCGGGATGTCGACGGCCGCGCGGACCGCGGCGAGCTCACCGAGCGTCATGTCGGTGGGCACGTTGTACGTGTCGGCGCCCAGCCGCTCCGCGAGCCGGATCGCGGCCGGGTTCGACAGCCCCATCTGCACGCTGATCTTGAACTGGAGGTCGGCGGGGAACTCCCCCGCGGCGCGCAGCGACGCCGCGGTCTCCAGCACCCCGAGGTCGGTGACGAGCACGCTGCGCACGCCCGCGTCGACCGCACGCGCGATGTCCTCCAGGACGTGCACCAACTGCTCGGTGCCGCGGGCCTGCGCACCCAGCGCGGCCCCGCCCGACGAGTGGGACGCGGCCGACGCCGCACCCCACCCGGTGAGCGGCCGGGCGAACAGGCTCAGCTCGACCGGACGCCGGGCGGCCGTGGCCGCCATCCGCTCCAGCTCGGCGTCGGTGAGGAGCAGCGACCCGCTGCCTTGTGACACCCGGTGCACGGGCACGCCACGGGCGTCGGCCTCGGCCAGCACCGCGTCGAGGACGTCCGGGCCCTCGGTGCTCGGGATCTCCACCCGGCACTGCGCCCCGTCCGGGAAACGCTTGGTGCTCTCGGGCACGCCGTGGTCGGACCGGGCGAACCCCCGTGCCACCAGTGCATCGCGGAAACGCTGCTCCACTGTTCCTCCGATCGCGTTCAGGACCTGGCTAAGCCGCCGGGCCGAGGCGCAGCACACTCCAGGACACCGGCGGCAGCTCCACCCGCAACCGGCCGTCCACCAGCTCGGCCGTGGTGTTCGGCCGCGGCACCACCCGGTCGGGCTGCTCCGCGGTGTTGCAGGCCGCCCGGTCGTCGTCGGCCAGGGTGAGCGCCTCGAGCACCGCCGACACCGGAAGTGCCCGCACGTCCACCTCCAACGCGAGCGGCTCGCTCTGGTCGCGGTTGACCGCGAGCACGGTCGCCTTCCCCGCATCCTCGTCCCACGTCGCGACGGCGTCGAGCACCGGGACGTCCCCGAAGCGGGCCGTCTCGTACCGCGGCGACGACGGCTCCATCCGCAGCACGTCCCCCCGCGCGAAGCGCGACGTCAGCGCGAACGGGTGGAAGATCGTCTGCCGCCACGCCGGGCCACCGGGTTCGGTCATGATCGGCGCGATGACGTTCACCAGCTGCGCCTGCGCCGCGGACGTGACGCGGTCGCTGTGGCGCAGCAGCGAGATCAGGAGGCTGCCGACGACCACGGCGTCGGTCACGTCGTACCGGTCCTCCAGCTGCCGTGGCGCGACCGGCCAGTCCTCGGGCACCGGCGTGTTCTTGAAGCGGCTCTGGTACCAGACGTTCCACTCGTCGAACGACAGCATGATCTTCTTCGGCGACCGCAGCTTCGCGCCGATGTGGTCGGCGGTGACCACCACCGACTCGATCATCCGGTCCATGTCCACGTTGGACGCGAGGAAGCTGCCGATGTCGCCGTCGATCGGCTCGTAGTAGGCGTGCAGGGAGACGAAGTCGACCTGGTCGTAGGTCTCGGCCAGCACCTCGGCCTCCCACGCGGCGAACGTCGGCATCCGCGAGTTCGAGCTGCCGCAGGCCACCAGCTCCAGGTCGCGGTCCATCATCCGCATCGCGCGGGCGGTCTCGGCGGCGAGCCTGCCGTACTCGGCGGCCGTCTTGTGGCCCACCTGCCACGGGCCGTCCATCTCGTTGCCCAGGCACCACATGCGGATCCCGTGCGGTTCCTTCGAGCCGTTCTCCACCCGCTGGTCGGCCAGCGCCGAGCCGGCGGGGAGGTTCGCGTACTCGAGGATGTCGAGCGCCTCGGCGACGCCCCGGGTGCCGAGGTTGATCGCCAGCATCGGCTCGACGTCGGCCTTGCGCGTCCACCGGACGAACTCGTCGAGGCCCACGGTGTTGGGCTCGGTGGTGTGCCAGGCCAGATCCCGGCGGCGCGGGCGCTGTTCGACCGGCCCGACGCCGTCCTCCCAGCGGTAGCCGGAGACGAAGTTGCCTCCCGGGTACCGGACGGTCGAGACGCCGAGCTCACGCGTCAATGCCAGTACGTCGCCGCGGAAGCCGTCGGCGTCGGCGGTGGGGTGGCCGGGCTCGTGGATACCGGTGTAGACGCACCGTCCCAGGTGCTCGACGAACGAGCCGAAGGTGCGCCGGCTGACCGGCGCGACACGGAAGGCGGGGTCGAGGGTCGCCGAGGCGCGCTGCACGAGGTTCTCTCCCAGTGGTCGACGGATGGCTGGTCGGGCGGAGGAGGTCATTCCTTGAGGCCCGCGCTGCCCACGCCGCGGATCACCTGGCGCTGGAACAGCACGTAGATGATGAGCAGCGGCAGGCCGCCCAGCAGGGCGAGGGCCATGACCTGCGCGTACTGGAGCTGGAACGTGGTCTGCCCGGCGAGCAGGCCGAGCGGCAGCGTCATCAGGTCCGGGTCGGTGGTCACCACGAACGGCAGGAGGAAGTTGTTCCACGTGGTGATGAAGGTGAAGATCCCGACGGCGCTGAGCACCGGCAGCGACATCGGGACGACGATCGTGAGGAACACCCGCAGCCGGCTCGCGCCGTCGATCTCGGCGGCCTCCTCGTACTCGCGCGGGATGGCGTCGAAGAACTTCTTGAGGATGAACACCATTGCGGGCGCCACGAGCTGGGGCAGGATGATCGCCCAGTACGTGTCGACCAGTCCGAGCGCGTCGAGCTCGTCGAACAGCGGGATGATCAGCACCTGCGACGGCACGATGATCGCCGCCACCACCGGCGCGAAGAGCCAGCGACGGCCGCGGAACTCGGTGCGCGAGAAGCCGTAGGCGGCCAGCGAGCACAGCACCAGCACGCCGAGCGTCACCGACACGGACACCAGCGTGCTGTTCAGGAACCAGCGGATGAGCCCGCTGTTGCCGAACGCCTCCCCGTACGCCTCGCCGGTGACCCGGCTGGCGAACCACTCGGGCGGGATCGCCCTCGTCTCCTCCTCCGGCTTGACCGATGTGGACAACGCCCACAGCAGCGGCACGAGCCACGCCGCCGCCATCAGCAGCGCGAGCGCGGTGAGCACCACGCCACCGGCGGTGGGACGCGGGCCGCGCCTGCGGGGGGTGGATGCTTCGGCGGGCCGCTCGCGAACGGGGCCCGCAGTGGCCGTTGCGGTCATGCTTCGCTCCTGTTCCTGACGGTGAGCCGCAGCTGGAACACGGCCAGCAGCAGGATGATGACGAACAGCAGGTAGGAGATCGCGGAGGCGTAGCCGAGCCGGAACGACGTGAAGCCGGTCTCGTAGATGTACTGCAGCACCGGGCGGGTCGTGCTGTTCGGGCCGCCCTCGGTCATGAGGTAGATCTGGTCGAACACCCGCAGCGACGCCAGCACCTGCAGCACGACGATCAGCCCGGTGGTGCGCCGCAGCTGCGGCAGCGTGATGTGGAACAGCTGCTGCCGTGGGCTCGCGCCGTCGAGGGCGCTGGCCTCGTAGAGGTCGCCGGGGATCTGCTGGAGCGCGGCGAGGTAGAGCAGGAAGTTGAACCCGACGGTCCACCAGGTCGTGGCCACCACTACCGATGCCATCGCGACGCCCTCGGTGGTGAGCCACGGCACCGCGGTGCCCCCGAGCGCTTCGATCCAGCTGTTGAACAGGCCGAACTCGGGTTGGTAGAGCCACACCCAGATCAGCGAGACGACGGTGGCCGGGAGCACGAACGGGGCGAAGTACGAAAAGCGCAGCAGCCAGCCCAGCCGGCGCGAGCGGTGCGCCAGCAACGCCATCACCAGCCCCACGATCACCAGCAGCGGCGTGCTGAGCACCGTGAACAGCGCGGTGTTGCCGAGCGACTTCCACACGGCGGGGTCGCCGAAGAGCTCGCGCCAGTTGGCCAGGCCGAGGAACTCCGACGGCGTGCCGGCGAGGCTCTTGTTGAAGAAGCTGTTGACGAGGCCGGCGAGTACCGGCCAGACCATGAAGACCGCGAACACGATCATGAACGGCAGGACGAAGAGCAGCCCCGAGGTCTCCCCGGGACGGCGGCGGCGCGTGCTGCGCTCCGCCGCTACTGGTCGGACGGTCGGTGCGGGTGGTGCGGAGCTGGTGGTGGCCATGTCGACTCCGATGTCGTGGCGGGTCGGGGTGCGGGCGGCTTCAGACCGGTGAGGGGATCGAGACGAGTCGCTGCAGCCCGGCGTTCAGCTGCGCGGCGGCCTCCGGCGGGCGCTGTGCCCCGGTCATGACGCTGCCGAGCGCGTCGTTGGCCACGGTCTGCAGGGTCGACCCGGAGCCGCTGAACCAGCCGGGTGGGTCGAAGGCCACGGCGTCCGCCGCTGCGGCGTACTCCGACTGCGGCTCCAGCGCCGCGTACTCGGCGCTCGTCACCACGGGCTGGAAGGCCGGGACGTGTCCGCCCTCGGCCCAGTCCAGACTGGACGCGAGCATGAAGCTCACGTACTCCACGGTGGCCCGGGTGGTCTCCGGGTCCCGGCCCGGCCGCTTGGGCAGCACGTAGGTGTGGCAGTCGCCCAGAGCGAGCCTGCTGCCGTAGACGTTCGGCATCTGGGCCATCCCGAACGGGAGACCCGCGTCCAGGTAGGTGGACACCTCCCACTCGCCGTTGAACGACATCCCCGCAGCGCCGCTGCCGAACAGCGCCACCGTGGCCGGGTAGTCGGAGCTGCCGGGCATGAGCTTCTCGTCGATCGAGAGCCTGCGCAGGAACTCCAGCACCTCGGTGGCCCGGTCGAGGTCGAGCACCACGCGGGAGCCGCTCGGGTCGAGCATCTCGCCGCCGGACTGCGCGTAGAGGCTCGCGAAGAACCGCCACGGCTGTTCGGCCTCGATGGACGCGCCGTAGTTGCTGGTGACGCCCTTGATCGCGCGGAGCTGTTCGACGAGCTCGTCGGGGCCCTCCGGGGAGAGGAGCTTGCCGTCGGGACCGATCAGGCCGGCCTGCGCGCAGATGTCGGTGTTGTAGTAGTGCACCACCATGTGCGTGTCGAGCGGCACCGCGTAGACCTGGCCGTCGATCACGCAGCGGTCCCACACCTCCGGCAGGAACTTGTCCGGTGTGATGCCGTACTCGGCTAGCAGGTCGGCCGGGAACGGGTCGAGCAGCGTGGTCGGGCTGAACCCGGGCAGCCTGCTCAGGTGCATGGTCGCGATGTCGGGGCCGCGCCCGCCCGCCGCCGCCATGGCCAGCTTCGTGTAGAAGGGCGGGCCCCACGGCAGGACGGTGGCGTTCAGGGCCGTGCCCGGGGTGCGCTCGCGGAACGTGCCCTGGAGGGCGACGTAGCGCTCCCCGTCGCCGCCGGAGAACAGGTTCCACTCGCGCACGAGCGTGGCACCCGGCGGAGCGGCGGTGCCGCAGCCCGAGAGCAGGGCCGTGCCCGCCACCGCGGCGCCCGCCGCGGCGAGGAAGTGGCGGCGCGACAGGCGCGCCGGTGGTCGGAAGTGCTGGTCCATGCGGTGATTTCCTCGGCGGTGAGGTCGGTCACGGGGCGGTGGGCCTGACTGGCTTACTAGAGCGCTCCGGCCAGGCGGTAGTACGCCTGGTTCCACCGCAGCTCGCGGGCGAAGCGGCGCGGCGTGGTGTCCGCGTCGATCACCACGAGCTCGGTGCGGGCCAGCTCGGAGAGGTCGTCGAGCTCCTCGACGCCGAGCGCGGTGGACAGGACGGTGTGGTGCGGACCACCGGCCATGATCCAGGTCTCCGCCGACGTGCGGAGGTCCGGCGCGGGCTCCCAGACCGCCCGCGCGACGGGCAGGTTGGGCAGCGGCTCGTCGGCGGGGACGACCTCGATCTCGTTGGCCACCAGCCGGAACCGGTCGCCCATGTCCGACATGCCGACGACGACCCCGGGGCCGGGGGCGGCGTCGAAGACCATCCGCACCGGGTCTTCTCGGCCCCCGATGCCGAGCGGGTGGACCTCCACCCGCGGCGTGGCGGCGGCGACGGTCGGGCAGACCTCCAGCATGTGCGCGCCGAGCACCCGAGGGCGCCCCGGGCCCAGGTGGTAGGTGTAGTCCTCCATGAACGAGGTGCCGCCGGGCAGCCCGGACGCGGCCACCTTCAGCGTGCGCAGCAGCATCGCGGTCTTCCAGTCGCCCTCCCCCGCGAAGCCGTAGCCGTCGGCCATCAGCCGCTGCACGGCGAGCCCGGGGAGCTGACGCAGGGCGCCGAGATCCTCGAAGTTGGTGGTGAACGCCATCGAGCCGGACGCCGCGAGCAGCTCGCGCAGCCCCAGCTCGATCCGGGCCGCGTAGCGCAGCGAGTCGTGCCGGTCGCCGCCCGCGCGCAGCTCCGGGGCGACGTCGTAGCGGTCCTCGTACTCCGCCACGAGCTTGTCGACGTCGGCGTCGAGGCTCGCGTGCACGGCCTCGGCGAGGTCGGTGACGGCGTAGCCGTTGACCGTGACGCCCCAGCGCCACTGTGCCTCGGTGCGGTCCCCTTCGGTGACGGCGACGTCCCGCATCGTGTCGCCGAAGCGGGCCAGCCGCAGCGACCGGACCTCGGCCCAGCCCAGCGCCGCCCGCGCCCACGCCCCGACCCGCCGCTGCACCTCGGGGTCGTCCACGTGACCCGCGACGATCTTGCGGACGACCCCGAGCCGCGCCTGGATGTAGCCGAACTCCCGGTCGCCGTGCGCGGCCTGGTTGAGGTTCATGAAGTCCATGTCGATCGTCGCCCACGGCAGCGACCGGTTGGCCTGGGTGTGCAGGTGCAGCAGCGGCTTGCGCAGCGCGTCCAGCCCGGCGATCCACATCCGGGCCGGGGAGAACGTGTGCATCCAGGCGGTGACCCCGACGCAGCGCGGGTCGGCGTTGGCGTCCAGGGCCATCCGGTGGATGCCGTCGGAGCTGGTCAGCACCGGCTTCCAGACGATCCGCACCGGCGCGGCGCCCGAAGCGTCGAGCGCACGGGCGATCTCCTGCGACTGGGCGGCGACCTGCGCCAGCGTCTCCTCGCCGTAGAGCCCCTGGCTCCCGGTGAGGAACCAGATCTCGCGGTCCCCGCTCGCCGACGCCGTCACAGCTTCGCTCCCGTCTGGCCGTACACGTTCTGGTAGCGGTCGAACAACGCGTCCACGTCGTCGGGTGGGATCGGGACGAGCGGCCCGAGCTGACGCGCGATGTGCGTGGAACGGGCCACGTCCTCGCACATCACCGCCGCCTTCACCGCGGCCTTCGCGTCGGGGCCGATCGAGAACACGCCGTGGTTCTGCATGAGCACGGCGCGGGAGCGGTGGCCCGACAGCGTCTCGACGATGCCGCGGCCGATCGAGTCGTCGCCGATGCGGGCGAACGGGCCGAGCGGGATCGGGCCGCCGAACTCGTCGGCCATCGCCGTCAACGCGCACGGGATCGGCTCGGCGCGCGCCGACCACGCGCTCGCGTACGTCGAGTGGGTGTGCACCACTCCCCCGACCGCGGGCATGTGCCGGTACACGTACGCGTGCGCCGCGGTGTCGCTGGACGGGGAGAGCTCACCGTCCACGAGCGCACCGTCGAGGTCGCACACGACGATGGCGTCGGCGGTGAGGTCGTCGTAGGACACCCCGCTGGGCTTGATCACGAACAGGTCGTGCCCGGGCACCCGGGCCGAGACGTTGCCCGCCGTCCACACGACGAGTTGGTAGCGCACCAGCTCGGCGTGCAGTGCCGCGACCTGCTCGCGCAGCTCGTCGACGACATCCTTTGCGGACTCGGGGATCACCGTGCGTTCTCCTGTTCCTGGTCCTGACGGAGGGCCCGCGCGCGCAGGGCACGCAGGCGGTGCATCACGTCGTTGCCGCCGCCTGTGCCGCGGCGGCCGAAGTGCTCGTGGAGGCGGACGTACTCCGCGTAGAGGTCGTCGTAGGCGCGCGCCCGCGCGGGGTCGGGGCGGTAGACGGCCTTGTTGACCTTGCCCATCGCCGCCGACGCGGCGTGGACGTCCGGGTGCGCACCTGCGGCGACGGCGGCGTGGATGGCCGAGCCGAGCGCGGGGCCCTGGTCGGAGCCGATCGTGGAGAGCGGGCGGTCGCAGACATCGGCGTAGATCTGCATGAGCAGCGCGTTCTTCAGCAGCCCGCCCGCCACCACGAGCTCCGCGACCGGCACGCCCGAGCGTTCGAACGCCTCGATGATCGTGCGGGTGCCGAAGGCGGTGGCCTCGAGCAGCGCGCGGTAGGTGTCCTCCGGCCGGGTGGCCAGCGTCTGCCCCACCACCAGCCCGGACAGCTCGTGGTCGACGAGCACCGAGCGGTTGCCGGAGTGCCAGTCGAGCGCGATCAGGCCGTGCTCGCCCACGGCCTGCCCGGCCGCCAGCTCGGAGAGCAGGCCGTGCACGTCGAGGCCGCGCTCGGCCGCGCGCTCGTGGTAGCTCGGCGGCACGCTCGTGTCGACGAACCAGCCGAAGATGTCACCGACCCCGCTCTGCCCGGCCTCGTAGCCCCAGAGCCCCGGCAGGATGCCGCCGTCGACCACGCCGCACATCCCCGGCACCTCGCCGAGCCGGTCGGACACCATCACGTGGCACGTCGAGGTACCCATGATCGCCACCATCTGGCCGGGCTCGACGGCCTGCGCCGCAGGCACCGTCACGTGTGCGTCCACGTTGCCGACGGCGACCGCGATGCCCTCGGGCAGCCCGGTCCACGCGGCCGCCTGCGCCGTGAGCCCGCCCGCGCGGTCACCGAGCCGGCCGATCGGGTGCTCCAGCTTCGCCTCGACGAAGTCGGCGAATGCGGGGTTCAGCGCGGCGAGGTAGTCCCGGCCCGGGTAGCGCCCGTCCTGGTGGATGCCCTTGTAGCCCGCGGTGCAGGCGTTGCGCAGGTACGTCCCGCACAGCTGCCACACGATCCAGTCGGCCGCCTCCACCCAGCGCTGCGTGCTGGCGTAGACCTCCGGGTCCTCCTCCAGCAGCTGCAGCGCCTTGGCGAACTCCCACTCCGAGGAGATCCGGCCGCCGTACCGGGCGAGCCACGGTTCACCGCGTTCCTCGGCGAGGGCGGTGATCCGGTCGGCCTGGGCCTGCGCGGCGTGGTGCTTCCACAGCTTCGGGTAGGCGTGCGGACGGCCGGCCAACTCCGGCAGCTCGCACAGCGGCGTGCCGTCGGCGAGGGTCGGCAGCACCGTGCACGCCGTGAAGTCGGTGCCGATGCCGACGACGTCACGCGGGTCCACCCCGGACGCCGCCACGGCCTTCGGCACGGCGGTCCGGAGCACCTCCACCCAGTCGGCTGGCACCTGCAGCGCCCAGTCGGGCGGGAGGACGGCGCCGGTGGCGGGCAGGGTCCGCTCCACCGACCCGTGCGGGTACGGATGGACGGCGTCGGCGAGCTCCTCCCCGTCCGCCACACGGACCACCACGGCCCGGCCGGACAAGGTGCCGAAGTCGATGCCCACGACCACGGCACGGCGCGGGTCAACGGCGCGCTCCCCGGGACTGCTCACGAAGCCCACTCCTTCTCACGACGGTGTGAACGCTCACATTGTTAGCGCTAACACGGTTTGTCAAGAGTTGCCTGCTCCGCTGATCAGGTCTCGCCCACCTGCGTCACCCGGCCGGGGGCACCGTGATCGACGCCGCTCACTCGACGGCCCGGTTTGGGGCAGCATGCACGCATGCACGACTCGGCGCCCGCCCCCGTCATGACGGACGTGGCGCGGCTGGCGGGGGTCTCCCACCAGACCGTGTCACGCGTCGTCAACGGGTCCCCGCACGTCAGCACGCCCACCCGGACCAAGGTGCTGGCGGCGATGGAGCAACTCGGCTACCGGCGCAACGCGGTGGCGCGGGCACTGGCTACGCGCCGGTCCGGCACACTCGGCGTGATCACCTTCGACACGGTGCTGCACGGCCCGGTCACCACGCTGTACGGCGTCGAGCAGGCCGCGGGCGCCCTCGGGCTGGGGGTGAGCATCGCGGTCGTCGACCGGGTGAGCTCCGACGCGGTCATGCGCGCGCTGACCCGCCTGGAGGACCAGTCCGTCGAGGGCGTGATCGCGCTGGCCACCCAGGAGGACGCCGTCCGGGCCCTCACCGCGGGCCTGCGGGCACTGCCCGCGATCTTCGTCGGCGGCCTGGCCGGCGCGGCGGGGGCCGGTGCGACCGCCGTGGGCACCGACCAGCTGGACGGCGCGCAGGCGGCCACCCGGCACCTGCTCGAGTTCGGCCACCGCACCGTGCACCACCTGGCAGGCCCGCAGGACTGGCTCGACAGCCGCTGGCGCGTCGAGGGCTGGCGGGCCGCACTGGAGGCGGCGGAGGCCCCGGAGGCCCCGCTCGTCGAAGGGGACTGGAGCGCCCGGTCCGGTTACGCAGGCATGCGGGCGATGCTCGCCGCCGACCCCGGTCTCACGGCCGTCTTCGCCGCCAACGACCAGATGGCCCTCGGCGCGCTGCGCGCGCTCGACGAGGCCGGCCGCCGCGTTCCCGAGGACGTCAGCGTCGTCGGGTTCGACGACGTGCCGGAGGCCGAGTTCTTCCGGCCGCCCCTCACCACGGTGCGCCAGCACTTCGCCGAGGCCGGGCAGCGGGCGGTACACCTCCTGCTCGACCTGATCCGGCCGGAGGAGTCGCTCGCCGACACGACCCCGCCACCCCTCGTCCCCACGGAACTGGTGGTGCGCCGAAGCTCGGGCCCCGCAGCCCGATAACCGCTGCGAGATCTCCCTTTCCGCCCCCGAGAGGGCGAACACGCAGATCTCGCGGCGATCAGTCGGGCAACGTCGAGCCCCGGACGACCAGCCGGGTGGGCAGCTCCAGCGCGCCGGAGTGCGGGTGGCCCCCCACGGCGTCGAGCAGCATCCGCGCGGCACGCCTGCCCAGCTCCTCCAGCTCCAGGTCCACAGTGGTCAGCGGAGGGCGGCAGGCCAGCGCCATCACGTCCCAGTTGTCGAAGCCGGTGACCGCGACGTCCTCCGGGATGCGGCTGCCCAGCCCGCGGAGCCGGTCGCAGACACCGCGCGCGATCTGGTCGCTCCCGCAGGAGATCGCGTCCAGGTCGGGGTGCGCGCGCAGCAACAGGTCGACCGCCTGGCGGCCCCACCGCTCGCTCCACTCCCCGTAGAGCGGGGGGCCGCGGAACGCCGCACCGGCCGTCTCGGTGGCCGCGGTCGCTCGCTCGACGGCGCTGCGGTGCCGCTCCGGCCCGGTGACGTGCGCGATCGCCGCCCGTCCGGTGCCCGCGAGATGCGCGACGGCGGACGCCGCACCGCCCCTGTCGTCGACGAGGACGGACGCGTCCGCCGGGTCCGTCGACCCGTTGAACGCGTAGACGACGGGGATGGGGACGGCGATCGGCGGCCGCGGCTCGGTGCGGCGGCCGGTGACGATGATGCCGTCGACGCGACGGGCGAGCAGCGTGCGCAGGTAGTGCTGCTCGCGCAGCGGGTCGTCGCGGGTGTCGCACAGCAACAGCGCCATCTCGCCTGCGCTCAGTGCGTCCTCCGCGCCGAGCATGATCGGGATGCTGAATCGCCCGGAGCTGTCGGTGGTGACCAGGCCGACCGTGTAGCTGCGCCCGGACGACAGGGCGCGCGCCCGTCCGTCCGGGGTGAAGCCGAGCTGTTCCGCGGCGCGCCGCACGCGCTCGCGGGTCTCCTGGCGCAGTTGCCCGGTGTCGTTGAGCGCCTTGGACGCCGTGCCCGGCGAGACACCGGCCAGTGCGGCGACGTCGGTGATACGCACGACGTCGGCCTGGCCGGCTGAACTGCTGGTCAGCAGACAGCTCCTTTCCGCTTGTTCCGTGTCGTGCGCAGCCTACCGGCCCGCCGCCGAGAAACCCGAGGCCAAGGGTTGACCCGATCGGGATGAGCGACCTAACGTCTGGCGGAAAAGGAATTCCGGATTTCCGTCCGGCTCGACAGCGCGCACAGGAGCGGCATGACGACGACCTCGCCCCGCACCCTCGGCACCGCACGCGGCCCCGCCCACCCCACCAACACGGCCAGTGTGCGGTTGCAGCCCCTGGGCCTCGGGGAGTCGAGGATCACCGGCGGCTTCTGGGCGCAGCGGCAGCGGGCCAACGGCGCCGCGGCCATCCCGCTGGGCCGCCGGCGGCTCGACGAGGCAGGCAACCTGGAGAACCTGCGGATCGCGGCCGGTGTCTCCTCCGGCGAGGTCGTCGGCCCGATCTTCGCCGACTCCGACGTGTACAAGTGGCTCGAGGCGGCGGCCTGGGAGTACGCCCGTAACCCGTCCGACGAGCTGCTCGCCGTGCAGCGGGAGGTCACCGCGGTCGTCGCGGCCGCCCAGGCAGACGACGGCTATCTCAACTCCGTCGTCCAGGTCCGCCACCGCGACCAGGGCCGCTACGCCGACCTGCCGTGGAGCCACGAGCACTACTGCGCCGGGCACCTCATCCAGGCCGCCGTCGCGCAGGTCCGGTGCACCGGCGACACCGCGCTGCTGGACGTCGCGGTGAAGCTCGCCGACCACCTCGCCGACACGTTCGGCGAGGACCGCCGCCACGACGTCGACGGCCACCCGGTGATCGAGACGGCGCTCGTGGAGCTGTACCGCGAGACGGGCGAGGTCAGCCACCTGGAGCTGGCGCGCTACTTCGTGGAGGCTCGCGGCCACGGCCTGATCGCCGCCTACGGGCAGGAGCCCACCTACTTCTCCGACCGCGTCCCGGTACGCGAGGCCACCACGGTGGAGGGGCATGCGGTGCGCGCGGTCTACCTCGCCGCAGGAGCCGCCGACGTGGCGGCCGAGCTGGGCGACGGCGAGCTGCTGGGTGCGCTGCGCAGGCAGTTCGACCACATGATCGCCACCAAGTCGTACGTCACCGGCGGCCTGGGTTCGCGCTGGGACCGCGAGTCCTTCGGCGACCCGTACGAGCTGCCGACCGACCGCGCCTACGCGGAGACGTGCGCCGCGATCGGCGGCGTGCAGTGGGCGTGGCGCATGCTGCTGGCCACCGGCGACGCGCACTACGCCGACGCCATCGAGCGCATGCTGTTCAACGGGTTCCTCGGCGGGATCTCGCTGACCGGCACCGAGTTCTTCTACGTCAACCCGCTGCAGCTGCGCGGCGACGCCCACGCGGACGAGAACCGCTCCCCCGCCCACGGCCGCCGTGGCTGGTTCGACTGCGCGTGCTGCCCGCCCAACGTGATGCGCACACTCGCCGGCCTCGACAGCTACGTCGCCACGCGCGACGCCAGGGGCGTGCAGCTGCACCAGTACACGCCGGGCACGCTGACCAGCGGCGACATCGAGCTGGCGGTGGAGACCGAGTACCCGTGGGACGGCCTGGTGCGGGTGCGCGTTGTCGCCACGCCGGGCCCCTTCGCACTCTCCCTGCGCGTGCCGCGGTGGGCGGAGGGCGCCACCGTCACCGCAGGCGGTGCGACGCAGGAGGCCCGGCCCGGCTACGCGCGACTGGAGCGCGACTGGAGCGCCGGGGACGTCGTGGAGCTGCGGTTGCCGATGGACGTCCGCACCACCGTCGCGCACCCCCGGGTCGACGCCGTGCGCGGCTGCGTCGCCGTCGAACGAGGGCCGCTGGTCTACGCGGCCGAGCAGGCCGACCACACCGCACCCGTCGACGACCTGCGCATCGACCCCGCCGCAACGGCCACGATCGAGCACCGGCCCGACCTGCTGGGCGGCGTCACCGTCGTCACCGCGCGGGAGCGCACCGACGCCGGCGGCGAGCTCGACCTGACCCTCGTCCCGTACTTCGCGTGGGCCAACCGCGGTGCTGGTCCGATGCGGGTCTGGATTCCCACGATCTGACCCATCCCCCGCGTCGCCGGGCTCACCCCGGGGCGATGACGGGCTGAGCAGCACCGGCGCGTTTCTATCGAGTGGACAGTCCTTCGAGACTTGGATCATGGAGACACCGTCACACGCACCCGACGCCGCACCGGTCCGTTCCAGTGAGCTGCTCGGCTTCCCGTCCGACGCGCGGGTGCTCATCGTCAACTGCGACGACCTCGGGATGTACCACGCGATCAACGTGGCGATCGTCAGTTCCATCCAGGAAGGGATCGCCTCGTCGTGCAGCTTGATGGTGCCGTGTCCGTGGGCATTGCACGCCATGCACCTGCTCCGCCGGCAGCCGGAGATTTCCTTCGGGATCCACCTCACCCTGGTCTGCGACACCACCCACTACCGCTGGGGGCCGGTGAGCGCCCGGGAGAAAGTGCCCTCCCTGCTCGACGAGAGAGCCCGCTTCTTCCCTCCTGGCCGGATCCCCGAACTGCTCGCGCAGGCGCGTATCGGCGAGGTGGAACTCGAGTTCCGTGCGCAGATCGACGCGGTGGTCGACGCCGGGCTGACACCGACCCATCTCGACTGGCACTGCCTCGCCGACGGCGGTCGCGACGACATCCTCGAACTGACCGTGGCGCTGGCCGAGGAGTACCGCCTCGCGGCGCGGGTCTGGCTCGAGCCGGGGCGCAGCACGCTGCGACGGCGCGGGCTGCCCGTCGTCGACCACGGGTTTCTCGACAGCTTCAGCCTCGACCTCCGCGGCAAGCACGCCCGGTACGCCCAGTTGCTCCACGACGTGCCGGTGGGCCTCAGCGAGTGGGCGGTGCATCCCGGACTCGGCAACGAGGAGTCCCAGGCGATCGATCCCGACGGCTGGCGGGTGCGCCGCACCGACCACGAGTTCCTCACCTCGCCGGAAGCGCGTCGAATCGTCGAGCAGGAAGGGATCGTCGTCATCGACTACGGCACCGTCCAACAGGCGTGGGCGGGCCGGCCGTAGCCGGTAGCTCACCGTTGATGACACTCCTGTACCGGATGATGATCGGTCGGCACGATTCGGGCGCGCGACACTTCACACCGGGCAGGTAACGCGCCTACCGTCGCGCCCACGCGGTTCCGATATCCCGGCGAGGTCGTCCTTCAGTTCCGCATGTGATCACTAGTCGGCTGCGGCATCAGAACCGTGGAGGAAACGTACGGATCAGCTGATATCACCATTTCCGGTAACGAGGAGCCCACGATGGATCCGACCTTCTACAGGACCGCAGCCGACGCCGCAGCTGCCCCCGGCGAGGAGCTCGCGTACGTGGCCGCCTTCGACCGCGGCGCCACGACGAGCGATGCGATGACCGTGGTCGGCCTCGACCCGGAGTCGGATGACTACGGCACGGTCATCGGCTGGACCGACATGCCCGCCGTGGGCGACGAGTTGCACCACTTCGGCTGGAACGCCTGCAGCAGCGCGCTCAAGCACGAGGGCCACGACATGGACGGCCTCGCACGCCGTTACCTGCTCGTACCCGGCCTGCGGTCGTCCAACATCTACGTCCTCGACACCGGCCCGGACCCCCGCGAACCGACCCTGGTCAAGACCATCGACGGCAAGGAGCTCGCGGCCAAGGCCGGCTACTCACGTCCGCACACCCTGCACTGCGGCCCCGACGGTGTCTTCCTCACCTGCCTCGGTGGGCCGCCGGGAGACGAGGACGGCCCGGGCGGCATCGCGCTGCTCGACCACGAGACCTTCGACGTCCTGCGCGCCTGGGAGACCGACCGCGGGCCCCAGCATTTCCACTACGACGCGTGGTGGCACCTCAACCAGAACGTGCTGATCTCCAGCGAGTGGGGCAGCCCCTCGATGATCGAGAACGGGCTCGTGCCCGAACTGCTGCTGGGCCAGAAGTACGGCCACCACCTGCACTTCTGGGACCTGGCCACCGGCCGCCACCAGCAGAGCGTCGACCTGGGCGCCCAGCACCAGATGGTGCTGGAGGTCCGCCCCTCCCACGACCCGGAGGCCACCTGGGGATTCGTCGGGGTGGTGGTCTCCACCGAGGACCTGTCGGCCTCGGTGTGGCGCTGGCACCGCGACGGGGAGCACTGGAAGATCGAGAAGGTCATCACCATCCCGGCCGAACCCGCCGACCCCGACCTGTTGCCGCCTGCGCTGAAGCCCTTCGGCGCGGTGCCGCCGCTGGTCACCGACATCGATCTCTCCGTCGACGACCGCTTCCTCTACGTCTCCTGTTGGGGCACCGGCGAGATGAAGCAGTTCGACGTCAGCGACCCCGCCCGGCCGCGGCAGACCGGGTCGGTGCGGCTCGGTGGCATCGTCGGGCGCACCCCCCACCCGGCTCGGCCGGACATGCCGCTCGCGGGCGCCCCGCAGATGGTCGAGGTCAGCCGCGACGGGCGCCGCGTCTACTTCACCAACTCCCTCTACGGCGCATGGGACGACCAGTTCTACCCCGACGGCGTCGGGGCCTGGATGGCCAAACTCGACGCCGACCCGAACGGCGGGCTCAGCATCGACGAGAGCTTCTTCCCCCACGGCGACGACTTCCGTGGCCTGCGCGTGCACCAGATCCGGCTGCAGGGCGGCGACGCGTCGTCGGACTCCTACTGCTACCGCTGACAACCCGGAGCACCTACCGGGTCGACACCCAGATCCGCAGGGGTCCGAGCGGGGCGCAGCCGTGCCGGAGCGCCGCGTCCAGCGCAGGGCCGTGTTCGTAGCCGACCACCGGGAGACCCGGGACGTACCGATCGAGGGCGTCCAAGGTGCCCGTCCAGGCCCGGTCGAGGTCCTCGTCCACGTCGAAGACGTTGGACAGCCCGACCACCTCGGCGCTGCGGTGCGCGACCGCGCCGGAGACGATCCGGGTGCCGAGGTGGCCGGCGAGGACAAGCACGGCGGGGTCGTCGAGCAGCCCGGCGCGGAACACTCCGCTCGGGCCGGAGCCGCCCGCCCATGCGGCCTCCCACGCCTTCAGCATCTCGGTGGTACGCACCAGGACCCACCGGACGGTCTGCGGCACCCCGGCCACCGGGCCGTCCGCGGCGCGGCGCACCCACTGGGCGTCGATGAGCACCTCGAAGCCTGCGGGGGCGAGATCCAGGCACGCGAAGCTGTCCTTGACCGACGCGCCGGGTGACGAGGTGTCGATCCGGGCCAGCGCCTCGGCGGCGGACGCGGTGGCGGTGAGGGTCACCGCGTCCGGGTACAGGGGCGGTGTCCGGCGCGGGTTCGTCCACGCGTCGGCGTGGAACTCACCCGGGACCCCATGTGAGCGGCACACCGCGTCGCACCACTCGGCGTTCTCGCGGGCGGCCTCGCGGACATGGTCGGCGGCCCGTGCCGTCGAGGTCATCTGGGCACGGACCACGAGCCGGCGGGTTCGACCTGCAGGACCTGGGAGAGCCCGGCGTCGTCGAACGCCTCGACGACGCGGTCGAGCCCTTCGCTGAAGTGCGCCCAGCCCTCGTAGTGGGCGGGCACGACAACGGGAGCACCGAGCACGGCGGCCGCCGCCGCGGCCCGCTCGGCGGTCAGCGTGAGCGGGCGCCCGCGTTCCCGCCGCGGGACCCGGGCCGCGCCGGTGAACAGCACCGCCACGTCGACGGACCCCACACGCCGGGCGACCTCCGCGACCACGGCGACCGACGCGTTGTCGCCGCTGACGTACACCGTCGGCAGCCCGTCGCCCGCCAGGACGAAGCCGGTGACCTCGCAGTTGACGTTCCCGTCCTCGTCGCGGTCGCCGTCGGCCGGACCGTGCACGGCAGGCACCACCTGGACGGTCAGGTCCCCCGCGCCGCCGGGGCGGGCGAGGGTGACCGACGCCCAGGGCTCCAGTCCGGTGGCAGGCGCCCCGAGCCGGCGGGCGGCCTGCGGCCCGCACACGACGAGCGGGGCCGCGAGCGCGAAGGCCCGGCCCCGCTCGTCGAGGTTGTCGGGGTGCACGTCGTGGCTGACCAGCACCGCGTCGACGCTGCCCAGGTCGGTTTCCTCGACCGCAGGCCCGCGCAGCTTGGTGAGATATCCCTTGTCGCCCGGCGGGTCGAAGGTCGGGTCGGCCACGAACCGCAGGCCGCCGATGTCGATGACGGTGGTCGGTCCGCCGACCACTCCGATACCGAGATTCCGCCGCTCAGCGGTGATGGCTTCGCTCACGGGGATCCATCATGCTCGGCCGACACGCGTAGGGGGAGGTTCGTGGCCAGCAGGCGCGCCACCGCGAGCGCACGGCCGTCGGTCCGCCCGTCGCCGGCGTCCCACACCTCCGACAGCATCGCGGCGACGAAGCCCCAGCGCGTGATCCGCTCGACGGGCAGGCCGAGCCCGTCGGCCAACTGCTCGACGCGGCGCGGCACCAGCGCCAGCAGGGTGGCGTCGTGGCGGTCGGGATCGGGGTTGTAGAGCAGCGGGCCGGCCTCGAAGCCGGGGTCGCCCACGTAGCCGTGCGGGTCGATGGCGAGCCAGCCCTTCTCGCCGGACCGCAGGATGTTGTCGTGGTGGAGGTCGCCGTGCAGCACGACCCGGCGCGGCGCCGAGGCGCACAGCTCGTCGAACAGGGCCAGTGCGGCGACCACGAACCCCCGCGGCAACGGGTCGTCGCCGGGGTACCGGGCCAGGTAATCGACGAAGGCGCGGCGCAGCGTGTGCAGGTCGGGGAGGCCCGCCTCGGGCACCGGCGCGGCGTGCAGGCGGCGGAGCACCCCGAGCGCCGCGGCCGTCGCGTCCTCGTCGCGGCCGGGGACGAGGTCCCGGGCCATGGTGCCCGGCTCGGCCCGCTCCAGGAGCAGCGCGCCGCGCGCCCGGTCGTGAGCGAGCAGGCGGACCGCACCGTCACCCCCGTACGCCGCAAGGGCCGCCGCCTCCTGGGCCAGGTGCCCCGGCCCGGGCGGTCCGAGCTTGAGCACGGCGGGTGTCCCGTCGGCACGACGGGCGCGCGCGACCCAGTTGAAGCTCAGCCCGTAGATCTCCCCGGCCTCGACGCCCCATTCGCGGGAGACCGCGTCCAGCACAGCGGGCAGTTCGGCGAGCCAGCGGCGGCCCTCGTCGCCCCAGACCTGCACCGCGTTGTCGGCGAGCGCCCGCGGCACGTCGATCATCGGCCCACCCTCCCAGACGTGCACACGACCGTGCCGCGTGTTTTCCGAAGTCGTCGCTCATGCGGCGAGGTGCAGAAGCGGTTTCCGGCGGGGTCTTCGCTGCGGGTCGATCCAGGCCGGTGGGATCAGCTCGGGGAGCCCATCGCGGATACGGACTTCCCACTCGGAGTGGTGCTGCAGGCGGTGACACGCCCGGCAGAGCATCACGCAGTTGTGCAGGGCCGTGTCGCCACCGTCCTGCCAGGCCTTGATGTGGTGGACCTCGCACCACAACGGTGGCCGCCCGCAGCCGGCGCAGCCGCGGTCGCGGGCGGCGATCGCGCGGCGCAGCCCGTCGGGAATGGTGCGGGTGACCCGCCCGACGTCGAGGGGCTGGCCCGTCCCGTTGAGCACGACCGGGACGACCGCGGCATCACAGGCCAGCATCCGCAGCGACTCCGGCGACAGCGTGCCACCGAAGTCCAGGCAGGCGGCGCGGGCCCGGTTCTCCAGGTCCTCCAGCCGGATCAACACGCTCAGGTGCGGGCGGCGCCCGCCGCACTCGGGGACGTCACCGTGGTCGAGCACGTACCCGCACACATCAGCCAGCGCCTCGGCCTGCCGCTGCGCGGCGCTGCGCTGCTCGTCGCCGCGGACCGGCCGGGCGTGGGCGTCGATCACGGTGGCGATGGCGTCGAACATGGCCGCGTCATCGAACCGGCCCTTCAGGGTGCCGCCCGCTTTGCCGCGGTGACGGACCAGGTGCACCTCGTTGACCGCGGCGGGTGGGCGGTCATCGGGTTCGGCGCCGTCGGCGTCGAGGGCTTCGACGAGCGCGATGCCCCAGGTCTGCAGCTCCGAGGGGGTGTAGACGGCGGCTTTCTCCGCAAGTTGGGCTTCGGCGCCGGCCCACACCTGCGGGCTGAGCCGCGCCGCGGCCGGGCTCGCGAGCACCCGCGCGATCACCGCGACGTGCCGCAACCCGGTGTGCCCGGAGGCGAACACCCCGGCGGTGGCAGGCAGCTTCGCGGGCAGTGCGGTGCCGTCGAGGCTCACCCGCGGGCACACCTGCTCGGCGGCGACCACCCGGTGACGGGCCTCGAACCGTTCCCAGCCGAGCAGATCGCCCAGCGCGGCCGGAGTGGACTTGTAGCCCCGCTCCGCGAACGTCCCGCGCCGCTCCAGCGCGGACACGGTGGCGACGGTAAGCCGGTCCAGCCTCCTGCTCGTGCCCTCGCACAGGGTGAGCACCGACAGCAGCTCGTCATCGGTGGCACCGGACTCAGCGGCCGCGGACAGCGCGTCGATCGCCTCGACCAGGAGGCGATGCGCGGTGGTGAGCGGGCTGTCCGACACCCCATCATCATACGCGAACAGATGTTCGAATATATGCGCCTCGTCGCAGGTCAAGGGCCGTTCATCGATCGTGGCCGGCCAGCACGGTAAGCGGGGTGGCCAGCACTTCCTGGATCATCGCCAGCCATGCACAGGACTGCGCGACCGACGATCGACGAGACGCTCATGGATATCGCCCGTGTCTGGTCCCGACGTTCGACCTGTCCGCGGCTGTCGGTGGGCGCAGTGCTGGCTCGCGATGGCCGAGACCTGAGCGGTGGGTACAACGGCTCCCCTCGAGGCCTCCCCCACTGCGTGCACGTGGATGACGAGCCGTGCACCGACAGCCTGCACGCGGAGGAGAATGCGCTGCTCAACGCGGCGTATCACGGGGTGTCGTCGCGTGGGACGACGTTGTACTGCACGCATTCCCCGTGCAAGGCCTGCGCCGGCCTGATCATCAACGCCGGTGTCGTGGCCGTGGTCTACGCGCTGCCGTACCGCTCGGACGCAGGGCTCGCACGTCTGGCTGTCGCCGGGGTGCTGGTCGAGCAGCTGTAAGAAACGCACCCGCCTTTCGGACCGACCATGATCACTCTGCGCAGCGAGGCCTCTACAGGCTGTTTGTAACAGCGGTCCGGATTGTCCCGATGGTCCTCCCGCGCGACCCCGAATCGTGCAGGTTCGTCCCCCGACCGAGTGAGGCCTCAACTCCATGCGCATCCGCAACATCACCGTTGCCGCCGTCCTCGCAGCCGGCGCCACGCTCCCCTTCGCCGGTATCGCGAACGCCCAGCAGCCCGACCGCGACTGCTCCGACTTCGCCACTCAGGCCGAGGCGCAGGCCGCGTTCGACTCCCGCCCCGGCGACCCCGAACGCCTCGACGCCGACAACAACGGCATCGCCTGCGAGAGCGAGTTCGGCGAGTCCACCACCAGCGCCGAACCCGTCCCCTCCACCACCCCCGCGCCGCCCACCACCGCCCCCAGCGACGACAGCGGCCAGGTGCACGGGGTGCCCGAGGGTGCCGTCGACACCGGCGACGGCTCGACCGTCGGCGACCCGATGACCGGCCCCGCCCTCGTCGCCCTCGCGGGTCTGGCCGCGGTCAGCGCCGCGGCCGCGGCCACCACCTGGTCCGGACGCCGGTCCAGCTGAGCCATGGCCGACCGCACGCACCACCACCCCCGCCGGATCGCACACGCCCTGGCGGGGGTGGTGGCGGTGAGCCTGGCGCTGCTGGCCGGGTGCGCCGGCCCTGTCGACACGGGCAGCGCACCGGCCCCCGCACCTGCGCCGGCCGCGCCCGCTCCGGCTCCCGCTCCCGGCTCCGGGGCGGCCGTGCTCCCCGCGTCCCATCCCACGCGGCTGCAGATCCCGGCGATCGACGTCGATGCCCGCGGCGTGATCGACCTCGGGCTCCAGGCCGACCGGACGATGGAGGTTCCCGCCGACGGCACCACGGTCGGCTGGTACACCGGGTCACCGACCCCGGGCGAGCTCGGGCCCGCCGTGCTCGCCGCGCACGTCGACTGGAACCACGAGAAGGGCGTCTTCTACGACATCCACCGCCTCGAGCCCGGTGACCCGATCACCATCGACCGGGCCGACGGGTCCTCCGCGGTCTTCGAGGTGCAGCGGGTGGAGCAGTACCCGAAGGACAAGTTCCCCACCCAGACGGTGTACGGCGACGTCCAGGGCGCCGAGCTGCGCCTGATCACCTGCGGCGGCGAACTGGACCGCGCGGCGCGCAGCTACCGCGACAACATCGTCGTGTACGCGGCGCTCGTCCGATCGACCTGATCCAGAGGTCTCAGCCCAGGCCCGTGGCGGCGGCGTGGAGCAGGTCCAGCTCGTCGACGTCGAGACTCGTCGGTTCCAGGATGAGCGTGACCTCGCGCCCGTCGGCCGCGGCGAACTCGGCGAGGCGGTCGGCGCACTGCTCGGGCGTGCCGTGGATGACCGAGCGTTCGACGTCGACCGCCGGGCCGTAGTAGCGCTGCCAGTGGCGGCGGGCACGCTCCAGGGCCACCCGGCTGTCGCGGTGGACGCTCACGCCCTGCACCTTGGTGATGCCGAGGCGGTCCGGGTCGCGGCCGCTCGCCTCCGCCCGCTTCCGGATCGTCCGGATGCCGGCGAGGAACTCGGCGGTGCCGAAGTGGCCGCTGGCGACCCAGCCGTCGGCCACCAGGGCGAGGCGGTTCAGCATCGCCTCGCTGCGGGCGCCGAAGTACACCGGCAACGAGTCCTGGAGCGGCTTCGGCCGGACGCTCGCACCCGTCAGACGGTGGTAGCGCCCGTCGTGGTCGACGCCGTCCTCGCGCCAGAGCCTGCGGGCGAGCGTGACGTTCTCCAGCAGCCGTCCCAACCGCTGCTGCACGGGCACGCCGAGGCTGGCGAACTCGTCGGGCGTGCCGCCGAGCGACACCCCCAGCACCAGCCGTCCGTCGGAGAGACGGTCGACAGTGGCAGCGCTCTTCGCGAGGTGCACCGGATGGAGGTAGGCGGCCAGCACCACCGCCGTTCCCAGCCGCACCCGGTGCGTCTGGCCTGCGACCCAGCTCAGCAGGTCCAGCGGTTGCAGGACGTCGGTGTGGTGGAAGACGTGGTCGCCGACCCAGATCGACTCGAAGCCGAGCGCTTCGGCGCGCTGCACGAAACCACGCAGCTCCGCCGGATCGGGCGCGTCGGCCGAGGGGATCCGGACGCCGATGTTCACCGTGGCGGTCACCCCCGCACCCGTCGCCGGGCGGACCTCGTCGTTCGCCCCACACGCCCTCCTCGCCGCGGTGAACAGGATGATCATCATGGCGCAGCGGGTGGCGGCAGGGCCACCACAGGAACGCCCTACCGATCCGGGGATCGGCGGGACATCGTTGTCTGCTGATCCGCAGACATCGTGACAACATCCCGGCTTCGACACTGCCCCTCGGAACAGTCCGCCCGACCGAGGGATGCACACATGGAAACGGCATTCGCGCCGCCCGCGTCGACGATTCGCCCGCTGCTCGGTGTCGCGAGCGCCGGACTGCTCTCGGGCGTACTCGGCGCCTTCGCTCGTGACAACGAGACGCTACGGCCGCTGGCCCATCTGATCGGTCCCTGGATCCTGCTGGCCGTGGTGGTCAGCGCGGGGCAGCGCCCGGAACGGGCTGCGGTGCGGAGCGCGCTCGGCCTGGTGGCGGCCGTCGTCGCGTTCTACGTCGGCACCGGCCAGGCGTCCTCGCTGCGCGTAGGTCAGTTGGCACTGTGGAGCGTGCTGGCGATGCTCGGCGGGCCCGTCCTCGGCCTCCTCTTCCACCGGATCGGGGAACGCGGGCCGCTGGCCGCAGTCGGAGCCGCCTGCGCGCTCGGTCTGCTGATCGGCGACGTCCTCAACGAGTTCGACAGGTTCGGGTCGGTCGTGACGCTGTACCTCTTCGCGCTCCTGTCCACCGGCACGGTTCTCGCGATCAGCAGGCCGACCTGGCGCCGGTTCCTGTGCATCCTCGTGCTCTCCGTGCCCGCGTCCGCGATCGGACTGGCGCTGGTCGCCGCGCCCGACGACCTCGAGAAGCTGCTCCTGCCCTTCTGAGCGTCCGGCGAGCCGCGGATCAGGGGCCTTCCGTCGGCTTCTGCCGGGTCGGGGTGTCGGCGGGAGGAACCGACGCCGGTTCACCGATCGGCCGGAAGGGCCCGAAGGGCAGCCGTGGGGCCGTCGTCATGACGTCGCGCCACACCCTGCCCGGCAGCGTGACGCCGGTGATCGAGGTGGCCGACGCCGTGCGCAGGGGCGAGTTGCGGTCCGTCCCGATCCACACCGCCGTGGCCATGGCCGGGGTGAACCCGCCGAACCAGGCGTCGTTGGTCTCACCCGCGATGCGGGACGGCACGGTGCCCGGCGCCGCCGCGACCCGGGTACCGATGCCCAGACCTCGGTACGCCGCCACGTCGAGCATCGTCTCGGCGACGTTGCGCGCCACCTGCTCGCCGAACCGCCGATCGCCAGCCGAGCCGCCGTACGCCGCCGCGTCGTAGAGCAACCGCCCGTCGCCGTCGACCACCCGCGCCACGACGTGCGGCGCGTGCCAGACCCCGCCGTCGGCGATGGTCGCGTAGGCCGACGCCAGCTCGAGCGGGGTCACCTCCTTGTTCCCCAGCGCGATTCGCTCGTCGGGGTGGTCGAGCGGAGAGGTGATCCCGGCGGCGCGCGCCGCGGCCGCGACCTGCTCGGGTCCCAGTTGCAGGGCCAGCTTCAGGAACACGGCGTTGTTGGAGATCGTCATGGCCTGCGTGACGTCACAGCGCGGGCAGTCGGCGCCGTCCGCGCCGGGGCGACCCGACGGTTCGGTGCCGTTGTAGATCCGTCCGATCGCGGCAGGCGGGTCGTGGAGCAGCCCCGCCAGCACCGCGAACGGCTTGAACGTCGACCCCGCCTGCTTGCGGACCTGCGCGTAGTCCAGCCCGACCCCGTCGTCCCCGCCGTAGTAGGCCCGGATCCCGCCGGTCGCCGCGTCGACGGCGACCACCGCGGCGCGTAGCTCGTTCGGCTGGCCGGCGAAAGCCCGCCGCACCGCGGCCACCGCCGCGCCCTGCTGACCCCGGTCGATCGTCGTGGTGATCCGCAGGCCATCCTGGGCGACCTCCCGGTCCGTGATGCCCAACGACTCGAGTTCGGACCTCACGGAGTCGATGATGTGCCCGCGCTCGTCACCGAAGGATCCGCTGGACGGCAGCCGCCGCGGCAGGGTGACTGGGAACCGGCTGCTGCTCCGCTCGGCCGCGGAGAGCCAACCCTGCGCGGCCATCCCGTCCATGACGAACTCCCACCGCTGCGTCGCCTTCTCCAGGTTGAGCGCCGGGTCCCAGCGCGACGGCCCCTGGATCACCCCGGCGAGAAGAGCACCCTCCGCCGCCCCCAGGTCGGTGACGTGCTTGCCGAAGTAGGCCTGGGCGGCGGCCTCGATGCCGTACGCGCCGCGACCGAAGTAGATCGTGTTGAGGTAGTCGGTGAGGATGTCGTCCTTCGACCGCTGCTGCCCGAGCTTCACCGAGACGATCAGCTCCCGGTACTTCCGCCACAGCGAGATGTCGTTGCCCACCAGCGCGTTCTTCACGTACTGCTGGGTGATCGTCGAACCGCCGCCCTCACCACCCCGGAGCTGGTTCCACACCGCACGCAGGATGCCGGTGAGGTCGAAGCCCGGGTTCGAGTAGAACGAACGGTCCTCCGCCGCGAGCACGGCGTTGCGCACCGGCACCGGGATCTGCGCGACCTGGACCTTGGTGCGGTTGCCCGCCTCCGGCACCAGCCGGGTGAGCTCACTGCCGTCGGAGTAGGAGATCAGGGCGACCTGGTTGTTCACCGCCTCGTCCACGTCGGGCACCGGAAACACCAGCCAGCCGACGACGAACGCGAGCAGCGGGGCGAGCAGCACCGCAGCGATCCCGCCCAGCAGCACCCGCCGGATGCAACGCCTGATTCGTTCCGAATGTCCCATGAACCCTCCCCGTGCTGGGCGCGCGCAGCCGGCGTCGACCCGATGACCAGGGAGAGCGCAACAGGGCCGCTGTTGCAGCGATGTCGTCTCGTTTCCACACGTTTTCGCAAATGGGTGCCGACGTTCGTTCCTTCGGACCACTGGACGCCGGCACTGCGGAGTCCCTCGAAGCAGCGATCACGGCTCCCACACCGACCGCTAAGGTCGTCAGGTGTCGACAGGAGATACGGCGCCCGATGCGTCGGAGGAGCGGTTGCGCCGCATAGAGGCGGTCACCGCGGCCGATCTCGCACATCTCGACGTCGAGGATCTCCTCAACGCCCTTCTCCAGCGCGTACGAGCACTCCTCGACGTCGACACCGCCGCTGTACTCCTGCTCGACTCCTCCGGCAGCCAGCTCGTCGCCACGGCCGCTCAGGGCATTGAGGAAGAGGTCCAGCAAGGGGTGCGCATCCCCCTCGGAAAGGGCTTCGCCGGTCGCATCGCGGCCGAGAAACAACCGGTAGTCCTCGACGAGGTCAGCCCCACCAACGTGCACAACCCGCTCCTGCTGAAGCGGGGCATCCGCTCGATGCTCGGAGTGCCGCTGCTCAGCGGGGGCAACGTCCTGGGCGTCCTCCACGTCGGGACCCTGACCCCACGGCAGTTCACCGACGACGACCGCAGCCTGCTGCAGCTCGTCGCCGACCGCGTCGCGCTGGCCACCCGGGCGCGCATCTCGCACGCCGATCGCACCGCTGCCAACGCGCTGCAGCGCAGCCTCCTGCCCGCCGAGCTGCCCAAGGTGCCCGGTCTGGAGTTCGCCGCCCGCTACGTGCCGGGCGACGGCGAGGTCGGCGGCGACTGGTACGACGTCTTCCTGCTCCCGTCCGGCCGCTTGTGCATCGTCATGGGGGACGTCGCAGGCCGGGGACTCCCGGCGGCCGTCACGATGGGCCGGCTGCGCACCGTCGTCCGAACCTGCGCGCTGGATCTCGAGGATCCGGCCGAGCTGCTGTCCAAGGTCGACGAGCACGTCCGGCATTTCGAGCCGACCACGATGACCACGGTTCTCTGCGCGATGCTCGATCCCGACCACCGAACCCTGGTGATCTCCACCGCCGGCCATCCCCCGCCGGTACTGGCGAGGCCCGACGGGGACACCGAGCTCGTCGAGCTCTACCACGACCTCCCGCTCGGCGTCGCCACCGCGCGACCGCGGCACACCACCGAGGTCGACCTGGCCCCGGGGAGCAGCATCTGCTTCTACACCGACGGGCTCGTCGAACGCCGGGACGCGTCGCTCGACGCCGGGTTCGACCGGCTCCGGGAGGCCATGGGTCCCGATCGGGCCGAGACGGCCTGCGCCGCGATCATGCTCCAGATGGTCGGCCGCGAGCAGGTCCACGACGACATCGCCATCCTCACCGTCTCCCGGGAGCACGCTCCGCCGACCTGAACGTCGGACCGAGGGCCAGGGGCGACTCGCCGGACGAAACCGGGCGACTCGCGCAGCACAACCGGGCGACTCGCGCAGCACAACCGGGCGACTCGCGGGGCCCCCGCGAGTCGCCCGTTCCGTGCCCGCGAGTCGCCCGTTCCGTACCCGCGAGTCGCCCGGTTCGCACCCGCGAGTCGCCCGAGGCGGGTGGGCGCTGCTCGTCTCCTATTCGCCTACTACCCACCAGAAGTCGTCGCATTGATGCGGGAATTACCTGTTACGCCGGTATTGCCGGAATGGACTAACCTTTCGCGCGCTTTTCTTGACACCGTCATCCAATGATCGGACTATTTCTCCACAGCACGGTTTCGATGGACACAGGAGTCTGCGATGAGCACCGACACGCCAACGACGCTGTTCAGGTCGCAGCGCCGACGGGCCGTGGTCGCCAGTACGGTCGGCACGTCGATCGAGTGGTACGACTTCTTCCTCTACGGAACCGCCGCGGCACTGGTGTTCCCGCATGTCTTCTTTCCGGGGCAGAGTCCCTATATCGGCATCCTCGCCTCGTTCGGCACCCAGTTCGTCGGTTTTGCGGCCCGGCCGATCGGAGCGGCGATCTTCGGGCACTACGGCGACCGGATCGGCCGCAAGGCCACCCTCGTCACGACATTGATGATCATGGGGGTGTGCACGGCGCTGATCGGGGTGCTGCCCGCGGAGGCGACCATCGGGATCGCCGCGCCGATCCTGCTGACCGTGCTGCGCCTGCTGCAGGGCATCGCGGTCGGCGGCGAGTGGGGCGGGTCCGTGCTGCTGGCCATGGAGTGGGGATCCGAGAAGCGCCGCGGGTTCATGGCGAGCTGGCCGCAGCTCGGCGTCCCGATCGGGCTGCTGCTCTCCACCGCGATGGTGCAGCTGATGTCGGCGACCACGGGCCCGGACTTCCTGACGTGGGGCTGGCGGGTGCCGTTCCTGGTCAGCCTGGTGCTCGTGGCCATCGGGCTCTACGTCCGGCTGCAGGTGCTGGAGAGCCCGGCCTTCACCCGGGTGAAGGAGACCCGCTCGGTGGTGCGGGTACCCGTCGTGGAGGCGTTCCGGCACCAGTGGCGGGAGATCCTGACGTCCGCCTTCGTCCGGATGTCGGAGCAGGCGCCCTTCTACCTCTTCGTGACGTTCGTGCTCACCTACGGCACCCAGCAGCTCCAGCTGTCGCGCGCGGGCCTGCTCACCGACACGCTCATAGCGGCCGCCATCGGGTTCATCAGCGTTCCGCTGTTCGGTTACCTGTCCGACCTCATCGGACGCCGGGTGATGTACGGGATCGGGATCGTGTGCACGGGGGTCTTCGCCTTCCCCTACTTCGGCCTGCTGAACACGCGGGTGGCGGGTCTCGTGCTGCTCGCGATCGTGCTGTCGTTGATCTTCCACGACATGCAGTACGGCCCACAGGGCGCTCTGATCGCCGAGAGCTTCGGCGCCAACATCCGCTACAGCGGCGCCGGCATCGGCTACCAGCTGGCGTCGGTGGTGGCGGGCGGCCCGGCCCCGCTGATCGCGGCGGCCATCCTCCAGAACACCGGATCGAGCACCGGGATCGCCCTCTACATCGTGGGCTGTTGCGTCGTCTCCTTCGTCGCTCTGCTGTTCATGCCCCGCACCGGAGCCACCTCCCAGGCATCCGGAGAGTCGGGCCGGCCGGCGCACGCGCCCGGGGGGTCGGCAGTCGCCTGACCGACGACGGGGTCCCGGCCGGCGCACTTACTCGCAGTAAGGCAGCCGATCAGTGGCTGGACCAAATGGCCGCCGGGACACAGACTCTGAGGTCGGGGGGTCCACTCGCATGGGGAGGATCCGTGGCTCAGTTCGGGATTGATCTCGGAACTGCGAACACCGTGGTGTGCAACGAGTCGCACGGCGTCGTGTTCGACGAGCCGTCAGTGCTCCTGCGGCGCAACGGCGTGAAACGTCGAGGGCGTCCGATCGCGATCGGGCAGGAGGCCTCCGAGCTGCTCGGGCGGGTCCCGGCGGGGATGACCGCACTGCGCCCGCTACAGGACGGCGTCATCACCGACCTGGACACCGCGCGGACGTTTCTGCACGCGGTTGTAAGGCGGGCCGCCCGGCATCCATGGCAGCGCCCCTACGCGCGGGTGGCCATCGGCGTGCCGTCGGGAGCGACGGAACTGGAACGCCTCGCGCTGCTCGAGGCCGCCGACGAGGCCGGGATCAGGGGCGCGATCACCGTCGACGAGCCGATCGCCGGTGCCGTCGGCTGCGGGGTCGACCCCATGGAGCGACGCGTGCACCTGGTGGTGGACGTCGGTGGCGGCACGGCCGAGGTCACGGCGTTCTGCTTCGGCGGCGTGCTCACCTCCCGGTCCTGCCGGGTGGCGGGCGACGAGATGACCGTGGCGGTCTACCGGTACCTGCGCGAGCACCATCACCTCGTCGTGGGCGAGCACACCGCGGAGGACCTCAAGATCCGGATCGGGTACGAGACGGAGCCCAGCGTGGTCGTGCCGGGGCGCGACGCCGCGACGGGGCACGCCAGGCTGGCGACGGTGCCACTCGCCGAGATCGTGAAGGTGATCGAACCCATCACGGACTCGATCGTCGAGACGCTCGCGGCGTGCCTGGACGACCTGCCGCCGGAGGCGTCGCGGGACGTGCTGGCCGACGGCATGCTCCTGATCGGTGGGGCCTCGCTCACGCGCGGGTTCGCCCAGCGGCTCGAACGGGCCTTCGGGTTCCCCGTGAAGCTGGCCGAGAACCCGCTGACCTGCGTGGCCGAGGGTGCGGCGCGGTGCCTGCGCAGCCCGAGCGTGACCGCGGCCTTCGGCTGGAACTGACGCCCGCGGCCCACCCGACTTGCAGCAAAGCCACTTTCACGCAACGTGGTTGCATGAAAGTGGCTTTGCTGCGGCCAGCCGGGGTGCTCGCCGCCGGCTCGGCCGGGATCACCCCCCGGCGGCGGGGTCCTGCACGGGGTCGGTGGCGAGCACCTCGGCCTCGTGGTCGTGGAAGTAGCGCAGTCCCTCGGTGATGAGGCCCTTCACGTTGTTGCCGCCGGTGCCCGGCCCCTGGACGACCGCCGTCATGACCACCCTCGGGTCGGGCATCGGCGCCGCCGCCGACAGCCAGTTGTCGTAGCTGTCATCGGACAGGCTCCCGTCCTGCGCCGTTCCGGTCTTGGCTCCCACCGCGAAGGGCAGGCCGGAGAGGCCGGTGGCGGTACCGCCGGTCACCACGGCGCGCATCCCGTCACGGACGGGGCCGAGCTTGTCGGCGAACGGCACCGCGGTCGGCGCCGGGACGGGCAGCGCCGCGAAGACGCCGCCGCTGGTGCCCGTGGCCATGCCCAGCCGCGGCGTGACCAGTTGGCCGGTGGCCACCCCTGCGGTCCACAGGGCGTTCTGCAGGGGTGTGACCTGCAGGTAGCCCTGTCCGATACCGAGGATCACCGTCGAACCCCCGTACCAGGTGCCGCCGTCGGCGGCCACGCTCTCCGGGGTGCCGATGTAGCCCGGTGACTCGCCGGGCAGGTCGATGCCGGTCCGTTTGCCCACTCCGAGTGCGTGCGCCGCCTCGATGATCGGGCCCGGCCCGAGTGCGTGGGCGAGCTTGTAGAAGTAGACGTCGTTGGACCAGGCGATGGAGTCGACCAGGTTCATGGGGCCCATCGGCTTCCAGTTGCCGAAGGTGTGGTCCCCCAGCGTGAAGCTGCCTCCGGTCGGGATCACGCGCTCGGGCGGGATCACGGGGTTGACCATCGAAGCCGCCGCCACCACCAGCTTGAACGTCGAACCCGGCGGGAGCGCCGCCTGGCTCGAGTGCTCGAGCATGGGGTGGCCGGGGGCGTTCGCCAGCGCCCGCAGCCCGCCCGCGTCGACCGGCGGGCCGTACACGTTGTTGTCGTAGGACGGGACGCTCGCGAGCGCGAGGACCTGCCCGTTGCGCGGGTCCATGGCCAGTGCCGCCCCCACCGCGCGCGGGCTGCGCTGGGCCCGGAGCGCGGCTTCGAGGCCGGTGGTGAGCCGCTGCTGCAGCCCGAGGTCGAGGGAGAGCCGCAGGTCGGCCCCGGGCACGGGCTCCACCCGCTCACCCATCACGACGGGGACGCCGGTCGGCGTCACGTACACGCACTGCCGCCCGTTCACGCCCCGCAGCACCGAGTCGTACTGCTGCTCCAGACCGGCCCGGCCGACGATCTCGCCGGGTGGCAGGTTCGGCCACCGCTGGGTGTCGGTCGGGGTCGCGATGCCGGCGAACCCGATCACGGGGCCGAGGACGGCGCCGGTGGGGTACGTGCGCCTCGCCTCCGGGATCACGAGCACGCCGGTGATCCCGGCCGCCGTGACCGTGTCTCCCACCGGCCGGGGGACCTCCGCCACCGGGAGGGAGAGGGTGGTGTCGGGCGCGGCGTCGAGGGCGGCGCGCACCGCGTCGGTGGGCTGCCCGACGAGGGAGGCGAGGCGGGCGACGTCGTCCGGACGGGACCGCACCAGCGCCGGCACGGCGACGACCTCGACGACGGCGTTCTCCGCGTTCGATGAGCTCACCGCGAGCGGTGCGCCGTGGCGGTCGGTGATGGTCCCCCGCTCTGCGGGGAGCCGGATGCAGCGCGTCATCTGGTCCTGCCCTGCCGCCGCCAACTCGTGGCCGCGCTCGGTCTGCAGGTTCCATCCGTAGAGCCCGAACGACACGAGCAGCGCGGTGGACGCGAGGGCGATCACCCGCATGAGCCGCGGGCGGCGGCGACGCCAGCCCGGCACCGTCCACAGCCGCCGACGTGCTCCTTCGCGACGGATCCCGAGGGCGACGCCGAGCGCGGCGAGGTGCACCAGCAGGGCCGTGCCACCGTAGCTGAGCAGCGGGAACGGCACGCCGGCCAGCGGGAGGAGGCCCAGGTTGCCGCCGACCGACACGATGATCTCGACGCCGAGCAGCACCGCGAGGCCGCCCGCGACGAGGGCGCCGTGCGGCTGGCGCGGCACCCGGCTGGCGAGCGCGAGCCGCCACACCAGCACGATCGCCGCGACGATCACCACCGCGCCCGCGACCAGGCCGAACTGCTCGACGGTGCTGGCCAGCGCGAGGTCGGTCTCCTTCTCGGGCAGGTACTGGGCGAGCAGGCCCGAGAGCGGGTCGCCCGAGCGGCCGAAGAGCGATCCCGAGCCGACGGCGATGTGGGCCTGGCGCACCGCCCACCCGGCGCCCGTCGGTGACTCGTGGGAGCCGACGAGGAAGCTGCCGAGCCGCTCCAGCTGGTAGGGGTGGAGGAACCCGACAGCCAGCGGCGCCACGACGAGGGCAGCCGCGAACAGGGGCAGGATGATCCGGGCGGGGATCCGGCCGATGATCAGCATCGCGACGGTGAGGACGATCAGCAGCATGGTGGTGCTGAGGTCCGGCTGCATCGCCGTGAAGCCGATCGGGACCAGCGCGAGCCCGATCGCGAGGACGAAGCGCTGCCACGCCGACCGCTGCGAACCGAGCACGGCCGCGAGCACGAGCAGCAACCCGAGTTTTGCCAGCTCGGAGGGCTGGAAGGTGAAGCTGCCGATCCCGATCCACCGCGTCGCGCCGTTGAACGTGGAGCCGGCCACCTGCACGGCGGCCAGGAGGGCGACGGCGGCGACGTAGGTCACCCACCCCAGCGCCGTCAGCAGCGTCGAGCGGAACCGCCAGAAGGCCGCCAGCAGGACGACCCCGCCCGCAGCGATGGCTGCCTGCCGCGCGGCCATCTCGAAACCGTCGACGGCGTCGAGGTTGGCCAGCCCGATGCCCACCAGCACGAGCGCCGCGATGATGGCCAGCACGTCCAGCGCGACACCGCCGGTGTCCTTGCGTTTCGCCGGCTCATGACCGTTGGGCTCGCCCGACGCCGGGTGGTCACCATGCTCCACGATCAGCACGACATCGCCTCCTCATCGGTGGTCAGCGCGACGGTTCGGCCGCGGGTGACCCGCAGTCCGCGTCGGCCGGGACGAGCAGGGGAGCGCTGGCCGCGATGGCAGGCAGTTCCGTCACGGCCAGCACGGCGAGGGCGTCGCCGTGGGGCAGCGCGACGGTGACGACCGCATCGGCCCGGTCGCCGTCGGCCGGAACCGTGACGGTGCCACCGGGGACGGTCGACCTCACGTCGGTGCACCGGTCGACCACCTGGAAGGCCCACGTGACCGTCTGGGGTTCGGCCCGCGGCGCCACCACGACCTGCAGCCGGACCCCGCACGTCGCGTCCGGTGCGCATCGGTTGACCGCACGGAGGTCGACTCCCGTGATCGTGCCCGCGGCAGGCGGCTCCGGGGGAACCACGGGTGGAAGGCCCGGCGCGCTGGTCGAGGCCGGCGACCCCGACCGGCCGGCCTCGAGCACGGTCTCGATGTTGCGGGTGATGCCGTCGCGCAGAAAGCTGATCTCGATCATGATCGCCGCGACCAGCACCACGAGGGAGAGCACCCACTTCCAGGTGCGGGCCACCACCGTGCGTACGAGCGACCGGGGCCGGTCCTGCGGCCACGGACGTGGGGTGGCCGGGAGCGGGGGGACGCGCGCCGGCGGCGACGGGGAGAACTCACCGCCACTCACCGCTGAGACCAGCCGGGCCAGCTCGGCCCGCGCGTCGGCGCCGCCCGGCGCATCGGCCTCGCCCAGGATCGCCACGACGGCCCCCATGCCGGCCCCCGGCGCCCGCGCCTCCGCGGCAGCCCGGCCGAGCGCCGCGAGCGGGCCGCCGGCGGGATCGCCCGATGCCGCACCCGGGCGCGACGACGCGGCCGCCAGGTCGCCGAGCAGGCGCGCGGCGGCGTCGAGATCGGCCCTGCTCTCGTCGGGAACCGGGTCGCGTCCTGGCCCGTCGTCGACGAGGAAGCCGCAGCCGTCCCCACCGATGCGCACCGTGTCCAGGCCGAGCCGGACCCGCGACGGGCCGATGCCGGCGCCCCGCTGCTCCTCCAGCCAGGCGAGCACGTCGGCGCCCAGCGCGACGGCCTGGGCGGGGGTCAGGCGCGCGCTGGAGAGCAGCCGGAAGAGGGCGAGCCCGCCCTCTGGGGCGATGCTCCTCCCCGTGGCACGGGCCTCCCCGGGGGCGTGGCGCGACCGCCCCAGGTACCGCCGCAGCAGGGGGTGGAAGCCCCTGTCCGATGCTCGACTCCGACCCGAACCAACTCGCACCATCGATCTGCCACCCTCGGACTCGGGACGTCACAACCGGGGCCTGCCGTGCATGCACGTACCGGCCACTTCGAGGTGAATCGAATACTTCCCGCTGTTCCGGATCAGACCGGCGAGAGGGAGGGTCTTCGTGCCCGGAAATGATGTCCCCGCCCGGCTCGACGGGTCTCGTCTCGTTCGGGTTTTCGGTTCATTCGGCCCCCTGCGCCTCGCACCCCCGTACGTCATCACACCACGTCAGGGCAGTTGCGGGCAGTCCGCGGACGGAAAACCCGCTTACCGGAGGAGCCGCTCCCCGACCGCGCCACAAATCCGTTCGCCGATTCGGACGACGGGGTGGGAAGGAGCACCAATGGCTACACCCGAAAGGGCCCGGCTCACGCTCTGCGATCGGTGCGCATCGACGGATAAGACGCGCGCTCATGGCCGGGACGACGGCGCGACCCGGCCCGGGTTGACGCCATCGGCGGCACCGGCGAGCCTGCTCGGGTGAGCGATCGGTTCCACCTCAGCCGCTTCGTCGACGCGCAGGACGCCGGGGGCACCTACGACCGGGCGCTGCGAGAACTGCGGGCCGGCCGCAAGCGCGGCCACTGGATGTGGTTCGTCTTTCCGCAGATCACCGGGCTCGGCTACAGCGAGACCTCCCGGCACTTCGCCGTCTCCGGCCTCGAGGAGGCACAGGCCTACCTCGCCCACCCGGTGCTCGGGCCACGCCTCGTCGAATCCGCTACGACGCTCGACGGCACCGACGCGGTGGCGGTGTTCGGGCCGGTCGACGCCCAGAAACTGCACTCGTCGATGACGTTGTTCACGCGCGCCGCGCCTGCCGAACAGGTCTTCCGCGATGTGCTCGACCGGTACTTCGGGGGTGGGCCGGACGAGGGCACGACGAGCCGGTTGTAGGCAGCAGCGGGGATCCGGAGCCGAAAGATCCCTGGGCGACCGCCTTTCCCGATCACCGGCGACCATGTTTCGAGCAGCTGATGTTCATCTGTTCGAGCGCATGTCACAACGAGTGATGGCGACACCAATGACATTCCGTTATCGCGATTCTGCGGCATGATGGCGACGTGGAGCCGCACGAAGGATCAATCATCGATCACCCTTCTTCGACGATTGATCCGCCGCGCCCGCCGGGCCGGTCCGGATTCCCGCGCCGGAGCGCAGCAGCGGGGCTGGCCGTGGCGGTCGCACTGGTCGCGGCGGCCTGCGGGGGCGGCAGCAGCGGCGGCCCCGCGAGCACCGGTGGGCCGAGCCCCACTGCGGCGGCCTCCGATCTCGCAACGCGGCTGCGGCCCGTGGTCACCGCGGCGATGGCGGACCTGTCCGTCCCGGGTGCGGTGGTCCTGATCCGTACCCCGACCGGGGAGTACCGGGAGGCGTTCGGCACCCGCCGGGTCCGGGCCGACGACCCGGTCCAGGTCGGCGACTACTTCCGGGTCGGCTCCAACACCAAGACGATGACCGGCACCGTGGTGCTGCAGTTGGTGCAGGAGGGCCGAATCGCCCTGTCGGACCCGGTGTCGAAGTACCGGCCGGAGGTGCCGGGGGGTGCCGGCATCACCATCGAGCAGATGCTCGACATGCGCAGCGGGCTGTTCAACTACACCGAACTCGAGTCGGTCAACCGGACCCTCGACGAGGACCCCACCAAGGCCTGGCGCCCCGAGGAGCTCGTGGCTCTCGGCCTGTCCCGGCCGCCCTACTTCCCACCAGGGCAGGGCTTCCACTACTCGAACACCAACACGGTGCTGCTCGGCCTGATCGTCGAGCAGCTCACCGGGCAGCAGCTCGGGACGGTGTTCCAGCAACGGATCTTCACCCCCCTCGGCCTGAGGAACACGCTGCTGCCCGCCACCACGTCCAACGCCATTCCCGACACCCACCCGCAGGGCTACCTGTTCGGCACGAACGTCTCGACGATGACCGATCCCGCACTCCCGCCCGACCAGCAGGCCGCCGCTCGCAACAGGACCCTGCAGCCCAACGACGTCACCGAGCTCAACCCGTCGTGGGCCTGGGCGGCCGGCGCCGCGATCTCCACCGCCGAGGACCTCGCGACCTACGTCAAGCCGCTCGTGGCCGGAGGGCTGCTCGACCCGGCGGTGCAGAAGCAACGGCTCGACAGCCTGGCCCCCACCAACCCGGCCGACCCGAACAGCGCCTCCTACGGACTGGCACTGGCCCGGTTCGGGCCGATGATCGGCCACGACGGCGCACTGCCCGGCTACCAGTCGTTCATGGGCTACGACCCGGCCGCGGGCAACACCCTCATCGTGCTCACCAACCTGCAGAACGCACCTGACGGCACCCAGGCGGCGAACGACATCGCCAGGCGCCTCATCCCCCTGCTCTGAGCCGCCGCCCGGGTGCCGGTGCCGGAGACCGAAGGATCAGCCCGCGCCGGGTGTGCTCCGGTGACCGGGACCCGCCGGTCCCGCGCCCCCCTCCGTCGACGGCGGCGACGACGGGGCACCGGTGGCTTGCGCGGCAGCCTGCTGGCCCGTGGTGGCGGCGGCGAGCATCTGCTTGGCGAAGATGCGCTGCTGGGCGATGAGGTGCTCGGCGAAGTCGAAGACCGCGTCGAGGACCTCCTCCGGGTTGGCGCCTGCCGGCGCCCCCGCGTGGGTCCGGCCCGTCATCCCCTTCATCAGCTCGGTGCTCTTCTCGGCCCACTGCTGCCACAGGTTCCTGAAGCTCTCCTGGGTACGGCGGGTCAGCTCGGTCAGCTGATCCTGCGAACTGGTCATCGCTCCTCCTCCTGGAAGCTGTCGTGCCCGGCCGGGACGCGGTCGCCGGTGGCCGGCTACCGCCGCCTGTCGGGGCGGGGGGCCGGGCGGGTCCGCCGGGCCGCGGGTTCGGCGGGAGCAGGCCGCTCGCGCTGCTGCGGGCGAGGGCCGGGGCGTCGCCTGCGCTCCCCCGGCTCCCGGTCGCCGTCCCCGGCGGCCCGCTCGTTCCCGTGATCGGCTGCCGGGGCCGGTGGCGGCTCCGCCGGCGCCGTGCGGGGCCTGCGCGTGAGGCGCTGCAGTGTCGCGAGCACCTGTTGGGCCAGGCGCTGCAGGAACCGCAACACCGCGAGGGCGCGCGCGATGACGAGGTTGAACGCGGCGCCCGTACGTACGCGCACCGCCGTCCCGCTCCTGGCGAGGACCCCGGGACCCGTCCGGTCGGACGGCGGCCGGGCGGCCTTGCCGGTCAACGCCTCCCGCAGGCCGGTGCCGCCGCTCTGCACCACCCCGTCGAGCCGGTCGGCGACCCGGTCGACGCGCCCGATGGCCATGTCGACCACGGCCCCCAGCATCACGTTGCCCGCCTCGCTCATCGCCTTGCGGGCGGCTCCGCTCACAGCGCGATCAGGCAACTCCCGGCCGGCACGCAGGGCGCTACCGGTGGCGCGGGTCGCCGTACCCGTCAGGTCGGCCATCTCTCACGTCCCCTCTCGATCCACCCGCCGGGGCTGCCGCTCCGCGGGCATCGGCTGCGGTCGTCAGCGGGCGCGAGGCCGCGATCGTGCGCTGACGTGTGTCGCGCCATGGCGGCGATCGCCGCATGGTCACCGACTCCGCCGACCCGCCGGGAACGACCTCGGCGGCGGCGAAGGACGAGGCGATCGACGCGCGGCAACGACCGTCATCGAACTGCCACCCTGCTCCGGAGGTCCGAAGCTCCGCTCGGGCATCGATGCCCTGCGGGTGGACTCATGGTCCTCGCCGCGCCCCCCTCTCGCAAGACGCGGCGGGCGGGGGGCAGCCGGTCAGCCGCGGGGCGTGGCGTGGGCGACCAGCGTGGCGCCGCCCGCGGCCGTGTTCTCCCAGGATCGGGCGAGGTCCAGCACGGCGATCGCCGACGTCCGCATCTGCGGCGACTCACCGGTCAGCAGGGCGACGAGTTCGGTCACGCCGGGGTTGTGCCCGACCAGTACCGCCTGCCCGGCGCTGTCGGGAAGCTGCGAGACGACGGCGAGCAGCGCGTCGGCCGTCGCCTCGTAGATGCGTTCGTCGAAGACCGGGGCGGGCAGGCCACTGATCACGGCGGCGGCCAGGTTCCAGGTCTGACGGGTGCGGACGGCGGGCGAGCACACGACGACATCGACGTGCTCGCCCCGTTCCCGCAGCCACCGGCCCGCCGCGGGCGCGTCCCGGCGCCCCCGTGCGTTCAGCGGCCGCTCCGCGTCGGGTACGCCGTCCGGCCACGCCGACTTCGCGTGCCGGAGGATCACCAGCCGGCGGGAGCCGTCAGCCATTGCCGTCCCCCTTGCTGATCATGTGCACTCCACCGGCGCATTCTCCCCGAACCGGGCTCATCCGTGGGACTTCCGGCGTTGGGTGCGTTCGAACTCCCACAGGGCCGCGGCGAGCGCCCGGGCCGCGTGGCGTTCCTCCCGGACCCGCGCCGCGGTGCCGTGGTCGTAACCGGCCTTCCACGCGCGGTTCTCGGTGGCCTCGTAGAGGAACCCGAAGGAGTAGGACAGCCCGACCAGCGACCCGCCCACCACGGCCATCAGCCGCACCCACAGCGGTCCCGGGATGAGCACCACCAGCGCGATCCCGACCGGTACCACCTGAACGAGCAACCGCACCAGGTGGCGCAGCGGCCACGTGCGGCAGGTGACGTCGTAGAGCACCCACTGGCGGTACGCCGCGGGCAGCCGACCGCCGACGGCGTACCACAGCCAGCGGACGGGGCCTGGGTGTCGCCGCGCTGTGGAGGCGGCGGAAGAACCCGGTCGCCGGGTGCGGGGTGTCCACCTCATGTCGGGTCCTCCAATCTCCCGGACGAGGAGACGTCCGGCATGGATTCCCTGGGGAGCGACGCGAGCCCGCTCGGCCTGCCCCGGCGCTCTGCGGCGCAAATGCTACGCGTCCTACGCGGCGATTGTCCTGAATCCAGGGGTGAATTCCGGTGGGCCTGCCGGACTCGTTGACGGACGTCGATCACGATGCTGAGAATGACGGGGTGATCGTGCTGACGCGACCTCCGCCCTGACGGCCGATCACCCGGAAGACTCCCCGCGCCCACCCTCAGCGAGGTCGAATTGTCCGGATTCGAAGCGTCCATTCCTCGGTCGGCGTGGCTGCCCCGCGCGCATCCGCTGTCGTGGGTGACGCTCGCGATCACCACCTGCGCGATTCTCATGACGGCGGTCGACGGCGGGATCCTCCCGGCGGTTCTGCCCGCGATCCAGGAGGAGTTCGGGCTCAACTCGACGCAGGCCGGGCTGATCAACTCGGTGTTCTTCGCCGGGCTGATCGTGGGTGCCCTGCTGTTCGGGTGGCTCTCGGACCGGATTGGCACGGGATACCGCCGCACCTGGGCCTGGAACATCGCGATGCTGATCGGCATTCTCGGGGGCGCCCTCACATTCGGCTTCGCGGGCAGCTTCGTGGCGTTCCTCCTGCTGCGCATCCCGATGGGAATCAGCCGGGGTGGCTCCGAGCCGGTGAACGTGGCGCTCGTCAGCGAGTGGTGGCCGAGGGAGCACCGCGGGTTCGCGGTGGGCACGCACCACACCGGCTTCCCGCTCGGGCAGTTCCTCACCGGCGCGCTGATCGCACTCGTCCTCGGGGTGGCGGGCTGGCGGGAGGCCTTCCTGCTCATCCCGCTGCTCGGTATTCCGATCATCGTGGCGCAGACCATCGTCGGCACGCGGCGCAACCAGCAGCGGGTCTACGACTGGATCGACCGCCACGGTCTCACCCGGCCGCTGCCGGAGCTCTCCGTGCGGCACACCGGGTCCGCCCTCGCGCCCGTCAAAGAGGCGTTGAGCAGCGCCAACGTCCGCTGGTCGATCGCCCTGATCTTCCTCTTCCTCTGGGCGGAGGCCGGGGCCGTGACGTTCCTGACCGGGCAGTTGGTGGGCCAGGGCATGAGCCTCCCCACGGCGGCCCTGCTCTCGGGCGCGTCCGGGCTGACGGGCTGGATCGGTCAGGTGGTGTGGGGCGCGTGGTCCGACCACGCCGGGCGCAAGTTCGCCATCCGCTTCCTCGTCATCGGCTGGGCCGTCACCCTGCTCGCCATGATCCTCATCTCGGGCCCGGCGAGTGCCTGGATCGTGCTGTTGGCGTGGGGCCTGTTCCGCAACGCGCCCTTCCCCGTGGTCTACGCGCTGCTCATCGACTCGGTGCCACGGGCGGCGGGCACGGCGATGGGCATCATGATCGGCCTGGCCCTCGGGGTGTCCGGGGTGCTCGCCGCCGCCGTGTCCGGGTGGATCATCGACAGCTTCGGGTTCACCGTGCACTACGTGGTGCTCGCCGCAATCTGCCTGCTGGGCCTGGTCCCGCTGGCCAGGATCACCGAGACGGTCAGCGCCGGGCGAGCCGCCCGGCAGGAGGGATGACGATGACCCGCGCCGACGCCGTCGAGCAGTCCACGTCCTACATCGACTCCGGCGCCTTTCTCGACGACCTGAGCAGGCGGGTGGCGCTGCGCACCGAGAGCCAGGACCCCGGCTCCCTCCCGGTGCTGCACCGCTACCTCGCCGGCGAGATGACCTCCGCTCTCCACCGGCTCGGAGCCGACTGCACCATCGTCGAGAACCCGGTGGCAGGCGGTGGTCCGTTCCTGATCGGGCACCGCCACGAGGGTGCCTCCCTGCCGACCGTGCTGGTCTACGGCCACGGAGACGTCGTGCTCGGCCAGCCCGAGCGGTGGCGCGGCGGGCTCTCCCCCTGGGAGATCCACATCGAGGGAGACCGCTGGTACGGACGGGGAACCGCCGACAACAAGGGCCAGCACACCCTCAACATCGCCGCGCTCGAGCACGTGATGGCGGCCCGGGGTGGCCGGCTCGGGTTCAACCTCACGGTGCTGATCGAGACCGGCGAGGAGGCAGGCTCACCCGGCCTGCGCGAGATGTGCGAGCAACGGGCCGACGACCTCGCCGCCGACCTGCTGCTGGCCTCCGACGGGCCCCGGCTGGCCGCCGACCGGCCCACGGTGTTCCTCGGTTCCCGCGGTTCGGTCGCGTTCACGCTCAGCCTGAACCTGCGCGAGGGCACCCACCACTCCGGCAACTGGGGCGGCCTGCTGCGCAACCCCGCCACCGTGCTCGCCAACGCACTCGCCGGCATGGTCGACGGGCGCGGCGTCATCCTGGTCGACGGCCTACGCGCACCGGAGATCCCGGACGCGGTGCGCCGGGCACTCGCGGACGTCTCCCCCGGTGGCGGGCCGACCGACCCGGACATCGACGACGGCTGGGGCGAGCCGGGGCTGACCCCCGCCGAACGCGTGATGGGCGGCAACGCACTCGAGGTGCTGGCGTTCGTCGCCGGCACGCCGGACGCGCCGGTCAACGCGATCCCGGCGACGGCACGGGCCCACTGCCAGCTGCGGTTCGTGGTGGGCACCCCGTGGCAGGACCTGGGCCGGCTCGTGCGCGAGCACCTCGACGCGCAGGGCTACCCCATGGTCGACGTCCAGGTGGACAGCACCATGGCGGCCACCCGGCTGAGCCCCGACGACCCGTGGGTGCGGTGGGCCGTCGCGTCGATCGAGCGGAGCACGCAGAAGGCCCCCGTCGTGCTGCCCAACCTGGGCGGGTCGCTGCCCAACGACGTCTTCGCCGAGGTCATCGGCATGCCGACGGTCTGGGTGCCGCACTCGTACCCGGCGTGCGCCCAGCACGGGCCCGACGAGCACCTCCTCGGTTCGGTGGCCCGCGAAGGGATCCGGATGATGTCCGGGCTCTTCTGGGATCTGGGCGAGCTGGGCAGCACCCGGCCCGGCTCCGCAGCAGCGACAGCGGAGTAGCCGCCTGAGCTCAGGCCGGCAGCGTCTTCGGCGAGACGAGGATCTTCACGTTCTCCTCCTTGTTGTCGATCAGCTGCCGGAAGCCGCCGCTGACCAGGTCGTCGAGCCCGATCCGGCCGGTGATGAACTGCTCGGCGTCGACCTTCCCGTCGCGGAGCAGGGCGATGACGTCGGGATGGTCGCCGCAGTAGGCGAGCGAGCCGATGAGCGTCACCTCGCTCATCACCAGATCGTTCACCGCGACCCGCGGCACGTGGCCCCAGATCGCGACGTTCACGACGGTTCCGCCCGGCCGGACGGACCCGATCGCCGACGCGAGCACGGCGTCGATCCCGGCGCACTCGAACGCGACGTCCACTCCCGCTCCGCCGGTGACGTCGCGGATGGCCGTCGCCGCGTCGTCGGTGGTCGGGTCGACGACGACGTCCGCGCCCGCACCCGCACCCGCCGCCTTCGCCTTACGGGCGGCCGCGGGCTCGACCACGATCACCGTGGCCGCCCCTGCTGCCCGCAGCGCTGCGGTCGTGACCAGCCCGATCGGCCCGGCGCCGAACACCGCGGCGGTGCCACCCTCCCGCAGGCCGGAGAGCCGCACGGCGTGGTAGCCGACGGCCAGCGGCTCGACCAGCGCGCCGATGCCCGTCGGCAGGTCACCGAGCGGGTGGACCCAGCGGGAGTCGACGACGCACCGCTCGGCGAAGCCGCCCTGGTCCCCGCTCAGCCCGACGAAGCCCAGGCTGCGGCAGATGTTGTAGCGCCCGGCCGCGCAGGCCGCGCACGTCCCGCACACCCAGTACGGCTCGACGGCCACCCGGTCCCCCTCGGAGACGCCCGTGACGCCGGGTCCCACCGCCGAGACCACGCCGGCGAACTCGTGACCGAGGACGACCGGCATCTCGACGCCGGTGATCGGGTGCGGCGCGCCCTTCCCCGGGATGAAGATCGGGCCTTCGAGGAACTCGTGGAGGTCGGTGCCGCAGATGCCGCACCAGTCGACCGACACCTCCACCTGGCCGTCCCGGACCTGCGGATCCGGCACGTCGTCGATGCGGATGTCGCCGGGACCGTGGAACCGTGCAGCGCGCACGTGACCTCCTGTGGTGGAGCCGCGGAACAGGGCGAGCCGTGCGTCGAGTCAACCCACCACGTCGGCGCGGGGCAACGGTTGCAGCGGGGTTGCAGGTCGATCTTCACGGATGGACGCGCGGGGATTGCCACACCAGGACCGCGCGGGAAGTGTGTTCGGCGACCGGCGGCGCCGCCGGGGCGCCACCCCGATCGGAAGGGGGTGGATCGTGTACGCACGCTCCACCACAGTCCGCGCACATCCCGAGTCGATCGACGCGGGAGTCGCACACATCCGCGACGAGGTCATGCCGATGTGTCTGGAGACCGAAGGGTGCATCGGCCTGTCCATGCTGGTCGACCGCACGTCGGGTCACTGCATCATCACGACCGCCTGGCAGGACGAGGCGGCCATGCGCGCCAGCGAGGACCGGCTGCGCCCCGTCCGCGAACACGCCGCCGAGATGCTCGGCGGCAGGCCGCAGGTCGACGAGTGGGAGATCGCCGTCCTGCACCGGGACCACACCTCGGAGCCGGGCGCGTGCGTCCGCGCCACCTGGGTGCGGACGGACCTGCAGGGCACCAACCACCTCGTCGACGTCTACCGGATGGGGCTGCTGCCGGAGATCCAGGCCTTCGGCGGGTTCTGCAGCGCCAGCCTGATGGTCGACCGCACCTCCGGGTATGCCGTCTCCTCGGTGACCTTCGACAGCCGCGACGCCATGATGCGCAACCGCGAAGCGGGCGCCGCGTTGCGGGAACGGGCCTCCGGTGAGACCGGCTCCGAAATCGTCGAGGTCGGTGAGTTCGAACTGGCGCTCGCGCACCTGCGGGTGCCCGAGATGGCCTGACCGGCACCGCGACGACGGGAGCGCCCGCAAACAGGCGGGCGCTCCCCCGTGGCCGGGGCTCAGCCGGGCGTGCCCCGCGCGGGCAGCGCGGCCACGAGCCGGTCGAGCTCGTCCTCGGTGTTGTAGTAGTGCACCGAGGCGCGCACCAGTTCGGTCAGCCCGCGGCGGGGCATGTCCAGCTGGGCCGACCTGGCCCGGGAGACCGTGGTGCGCACCCCGCGCTCGCGCAGCACCTGCTGCACCTGCTCGCAGGGGACGCCCTCGACGGTGAAGCTGACGATGCCGCTGCGCCGGACGCCCAGGTCGTGGACCCGGACCCCGTCCACCGCCCGCAGCCGGTCGCGCAGCATCTCGGCCAGTGCCGTGACGCGGGCCTCGATCGCCTCCAGCCCCCAGTCCAGGGCGTAGTCGACGGCGACGCCCAACCCGATCCGGGCGGCGACGTCGCTCTCCCAGTTCTCGAAGCGCCGGGCGTCGGGCCGCATCTCGTAGCGGTCCGGAGCCGTCAACGTGGCGGCGTGCAGGTCCAGGAACGGCGGGTCCAGGCGCTCGACCAGCGCGCGGCGGACGTACAGGAAACCCGTCCCGCGCGGCCCGCGCAGGAACTTGCGGCCGGTGGCGGAGAGCAGGTCGCACCCGATCCGCTCGACGTCGACACTCAGCTGCCCCACCGACTGGCAGGCGTCGAGCAGGAACGGCACGCCGGCCGCGCGGGCGACAGCGCCGACCTCCTCGGCGGGGTTGACCAGCCCGCCGTGCGTCGGGACGTGCGTCATCGCGATGAGCCCGACGCGCCCCCCGCCGTCCTGCAGGCGCCTGCACAGGTCGGCCACCGACAGCTGACCGTGCTCGTCGTCGTCGACGACCTCCACCACCGCGCCGGTGCGCGCGGCGACCTGCAGGAAGGCGATGACGTTGCTGGCGTACTCCGCGCGAGCGGTCAGGATCCGGTCGCCGGGCCGGAACGGCAGGGCGTAGAAGGCCATGTCCCACGCGCGCGTGGCGTTCTCGACGAGTGCGACCTCGTCCTGCCCGCAGCCCAGGAGCCGCGCCACGGCCGCGTAGGTGCTGTCGATCTGGTCGGCCGCGACGGCGGCCGCCTCGTAACCACCCACCTCCGCCTCCCGGCGAAGGTGGCCGACCACCGCCTCGGTCACCTGCCGCGGCGGAAGCGCCGCCCCGGCGTTGTCCAGATGCGCCACGCCGTGCGCGCCGGGGGTGTCGCGCCGGGCCCGCCCGATGTCGAAGTCCACGTGATCAGAGGTTAGTGCTCCGATCGGGATGTTCATCGGGTTGCCGCTCTTGTCGGCAGGTGTGGGCGGTTGGACCGGGGCGCGGGGGTAGCTACTACGGAGAGTCTTCGGACACCCCTCGGCCCAGCCGGCGGTTCACGGCATCGGCCAGCCGGACTCCGAACAACGCACCGCCGGTACCAGCCAGCGCGGCGGCTACGAACCCCATCACCTGAATCAACACGTCCAGCGTTTTCCTCTTCGTCGTTCCCACTATTGCGGGAATGTCCTGATTGTCGAACCATCCGTATCCGGCGCGACCGGCCCAGCAGCGGCATCACCCGCGTACCAAAAGCGTGGACGCCGTTCTCGAAATCGTCAAACGTGAGCATCATCGCCTTGACACCAGGAATGTCAGCCACTAGATCGACCTGACCGGCACCAGGTCTCCCATTCGCCTGAGTGAGCTGATCGTTACGGACGCGGTCGACGGGCGCCGGGTGCTATCTGCGACGCCGTGGGTCGTGGCCGGAGACCCGGCCCGCAGCACAGTGGACGATGCCGTTCTCCCAGGCCCAGGCTGCGATCCCGACCCGGTTGCGCACCCCGAGCTTGGCCTGGATCCCCGACAGATGGCTCTTCACCGTGCTCAACGAGATGAACAACTCGGCGGCGATCTCCTGGTTGGTACGACCTCCGGCCACCGCACGAACGACCTCGATCTCCCGGTCCGACAGCACCTGGACCGGCCTGCCGGGCGGGTTCACCCCGGCACCCATCAGGTGGCGGAGCAACCGCACGGTGATCGACGGCGAGACCAGCGCGTCCCCGGCACTCGCCGCCCGGACGGCCTCGACGAGCAGCGCGGGGCCTGCGTCCTTCAGGAGGAAGCCGACCGCCCCGCCCCGCAACGCGCGGTACACGTAGTCGTCGAGGTCGAAGGTGGTGACCACGACCACCCGCATCGGGTTGGCGACGCCGGGGCCCGCCAGCGCGCGGGTGACCTCGATGCCGTCGAGGCGCGGCATGCGGATGTCGACGAGGCAGACGTCCGGACGGAGTCGCCGGGCGAGAGCCACCGCCTCGGCGCCGTCCGCGGCCTCCCCCACGACGGTGATGTCGGGCTGGTCCTCGAGTATGAGCCGCAAGCCGCTGCGTACCAGCGCCTGGTCGTCCGCCAGCAGCACCGTGATGCTCATCGGCGCACCCGCTCGGAGACCGGCAGCGTGGCACGTACGGCCCAGCCGGCGCCGGGGCACGGGCCGGCGCACAACGTGCCACCGAGGGCCTCGACGCGCTCACGCATCCCGATCAGGCCGTAGCCGCCGTGGTGGCGGTGCGTCGCCTGCGGCCCGTCGTCGACGACGGCGACGGTGACGCACTGGTGATCCTGATCGACGTCGACCGTGACCGCACGAGCCTGGGACGCGTGGCGTGCGATGTTGGTGAGCGACTCCTGCACCACCCGGTAGACGGTGCCGGCCACCTCGGGTGGCCACGCGGTCCGGTCGTCGGGCACGCGCAGGCACACCGCCGGGCCCTGCTCTTCGAAGCGTTCGACCAGGTCGCTGAGCTGTTCCGGTCCCGACGTGGCAGGGTCCGCGTCCCCCGTGTCACGCAGGAGCCCGACGACGCGACGCATCGCGTCCAACCCTTCGGAGCCGGCGGCCTCGATGCCGGCCAGCGACGCCTGGACGCCGGCCAGCGGCCCGTCGAGGCACCCGGGCTGCTTGCGAGTGACGAGTTGGGCCGCCTGGGCCTGCAGGATGATGCCGGTGAGGTGATGGGCCGCGACGTCGTGCAGTTCCCTGGCCAGTTTCATCCGCTCGTCGCGGCGCACCGACTCGGCGACGGCCCGACGGCGCACGTCGAGCAGCCGCAGGCCCAGCCCGACCGCCAGGGCGGCGGCCCATCCCGCGCCGTTCAGCACCGTCACTCCCGCGACTCCGGAGGTGGGCGGCAGGTCGGCGAGCCAGGTGCCGGCGACCACCGCGAACCCGCAGGCCGCGATCGCGGCAGCCGACGCGGCCGGAAGTGCTCTGATCGACGATCCGACCAGCACGGACAGACCCAGGGCCACGGCGGGACCGGGCTCGGCCGGTAGCTGGGCGCCCCGGGCGACGAGGATGGCGACGGCGGCGACCGCCAGGCCCGCGACCGTCCCCCAGGTCCGGAGGTGCCTGCGCGCCAGGGCGACCGCGCACACCACGACGCCGGCCAGGCAGCCGAACACCCAGTAGCCCCCGCCCCAACTGGTCACCACGGCGGTCGCCTGGACGACGAGCGCAGCGGCGAAGACCACGCCGAGCCCGACGTCGGCCACGGCCCGAGCCGTCCGCGGCAGCCGGTCCCCCATGCTCACGCCGCTCAGACTAGAGAACGTGACGCGGGCCCCGAACCGGTCGAAAGTACGGTCACCACGGACGCGAACCAGCCTTTGCACGGGTGCCGGCACCGACCGCGATGTCGACGCTGAGCCGATGCCTCATGACGCTCCCCATCGCACCCCGGACTCTCCCGGACGGCACGCCGAACCCGGACCGCCCCTCGTCCCCCCTCGAGCGCGCATCGCCGCGCTCGACGTCATCCGCGGGTTCGCGCTGTGCGGGATCGTGCTGGTCAACATCAGACCGATCGCCGCCATGGGCGGCTTCCTGCCGCCGTCACCGGCGGGCGTGGACGACGGGTTCGCCTGGCTGGGGCTGTTCACCGAGCTGCGCTTCTTCCCGATCTTCGCGCTGCTCTTCGGTATCGGGTTCCAGTTGCTGCTGCACTCGGCGTCGAACCGCGCCGCGCGGCCGCGGCTGCTCCTGCTCCGCCGGCTGCTGGCGCTGCTCGTGGTGGGCCTGGCGCACCACGTGCTGCTGTGGCAGGGCGACATCCTGACCATCTACGCCGTCGTCGGCCTGGTGGTGCTGCTGCCGTCGACCTGGTTGCCGCGGTGGACCGTGGCCGCTCTCGCCGCCCTGCTCATCCCGGCATCGGTGATCGTCGCCGGCGGCCAGGTCTCGCTGGTCCCCGGGCTGTTCCTGCTGGGCTCGGCGCTGGTCCGGTACGGGGTGGTCGACCGGCTGGAGAGCTCCACCCGGGTACCGGCCGTGCTGGGCCTGGTCCTCGTGACGGGGGCGGCGCCCGCCCTGTGGTGGCAGACCCGGCAGCTCGGTGACATGGGCAGCTCGGACTTCAGCCGCTCGATGACCCTGGCCGGGGTGCTGATCGCGGGCGTCTACGTCTGCACCCTCCTGGTCGTGCTCAGGACACCGCTGCGACCGGCGCTGCAGGCGGTGTTCGCGCCGCTGGGCCGGATGGCGCTCACCAACTACCTGGCCGCCACGGTCCTCGTGCTGGCGGCCGCCCACACGCTCGGCGGACCTCCGGAGGCCTGGTCGCGGGCGACGGTGTTCATGATCGCCGGCGCCGTCCTCACCGCCGAGTGGCTGTTCTCCACGCTGTGGCTGCGCCGATACCAGCAGGGCCCGCTCGAATGGCTCTGGCGCTGGGCGACGTGGGCACAGCGCCCACCCCTGCGCCGCGCCCCCTGACCGCCGCTAGCTGTAATGCCCAGCCGGGTTGTTGACTCGGCTGATGAGTGGGTGGCCGCCGAGCGGGGTGTGGCCGTGGTGGGCTTTCTCGTCGGGGTGGATCTCGGCGTAGGCCAGGCGGGCGTGGCCGTCGACGGCGGCGTGGACGGAGTTGAACCCGACTCGTGGGCCGGTGCGGGTCTGGCGGGACCGGTCGCTGTCGCGGAGCCGGCCGAGCTTCTTCACATCCACGTGCACCAGCTCGCCCGGGCGGGCGCGTTCGCAGCGGCAGATCACCGTGCCGGTGGGGCGGTCGAGCCAGGCCGGCCGGGCGAGTCCGTGGCGGGTCGGACGGCGTGGAGCGAGGCGAGTCCGGCAGGCCACCGCCACGAGCGCTGAACGGCCCGATGACCTGCGACGACGAGCATCTGTTCGAACATACGTTCGAGTATGATGGAGGGGTGTCGGACAGCCCGCTCACCACCGCGCATCGCCTCCTGGTCGAGGCGATCGACGCGCTGTCCGCGGCCGCTGACGCCGGCGCCACCGATGACGACCTGCTGTCCGTGCTCACCCTGTGCGAAGGCACCAGCAGGCGGCTGGACCGGGTCGTCCTGGCCGCCGTGTCCACGCTGGAGCGGCGCGGGACGTTCGCCGAGCGGGGCTACAAATCCACTCCGGCGGCGTTGGGGGATCTGCTCGGGTGGGAGCGGTTCGAAGCCCGCACCCGGGTGGTCGCCGCCGAACAGGTGTGTCCGCGGGTGAGCCTCGACGGCACCGCGCTACCCGCCCGACTGCCCGCCACCGCCACAGTGTTCGCCGCCGGCGCCACCGGGCTGCGGCATGTCACGGTGATCGCGCGGGTGCTCGCGAGCCCGGCCGCGGCGCGGCTCACGCCGGAGGTGTGGGCCGGCGCTGAGACGCAACTCGCGGAGAAGGCGGCCGTCTACAGCCCGTCGGAGCTGCAGACCTGGGGTATCGCGCTCGTCGAAGCTCTCGATGCGGACGGGCCGGAGCCCGACGACCGGCCTCCTGCCCCGGTGAACGAGTTGCACCTGGTCCGTCACCGCGGGAAGGCGGGCGGCACCCTCAAAGCCCGGTTCGATGACGCGGCCATGTTCGACGCCATCGCCACCGTGATCGACGCCCACGCCCGACCGGTCAGCGGCGACGAGCAGCGCAGCGCCGCTCAACGCCAGGCCGAAGCGCTCGCGGATGTGTGCGGGTATGTGCTCGACCACGGTGAGGTGCCCGAGTGCGGCGGGCGCCGCCCGCACCTGAGCGTGCTGATCCGCCTCGAAGACCTGGAGAACCGGGCCCGCGCCGCCTGCCTCGACTTCGGCGGCACCCTCTCGCCGGAGTCATTGCGGATGCTGGCCTGCGATGCCGCGGTCGTCCCGGTCGTGCTCAACGGGACGGGCCAGCCCCTCGACGTCGGGCGGGCCACCCGCACCATTCCCGACGGGCTGCGCCGGGCGATCGCCGCCCGCGACCGTGGCTGCGCCGGCTGCGGCCGGCCACCATCCTGGTGCGAGGTCCACCACATCACGGCCTGGCACGACGGTGGCGACACCGCCCTGCACAACTGCGTGATGCTCTGCCGGGCGTGTCACCGCCTGCAGCACCACTCCGAATGGGAAGT
>NZ_JCADBN010000024.1:0-87306 GCF_059359135.1 Pseudonocardia sp. OZ21 | reverse complement strand
ATACCGTCGGGAGCGACATCACTCCACGCCAGTGGCGCGGAGCGCGGCACCAGCCGGTGAGTGTCGATCTCGAACATATGTTCGATGATACGGTCCGGCACCGACAGTTCCGCTCCTCGTCCTCACGGGCCGCCCGGCGAGTTCTCCACGGGCGCGAGCAGTTCCACGCCCTTGCAGAGGTGGGCCGGCGCAGTCGATGGGCGCACTTCGCGGGCAGCCTGCTCGACGTGCGGCGCGGAACGCCCCGCCGCCAAGCCGGTCCGGTGCCGCTGAGGTCGAGAGGAGCCTGATCATGCAACTCTGGAAGGTCACGAAGTCCGATTGAGGTGCTCGCCATCGGGGCTCCACAACTGAAGGAGCCACTCTTCTGGATCTCTGTCTGGTTCGTTCTCGTCCCCTCCGACGAGTACGGGTCCGCGCCGATAGCCTCGAACAACGTATGTCCCAGCCTCGGGCAGTTCGATCCTCAGCTCGTCAGGAGTTGCCGTGACGCCATCCAGGGTGAGAGACGCCTGGGTTGCCTCCAGCGCTCCTTCGAACGAATCTTCATAGCCGGGAACGTGCTCGGGGGCCGCGCTCCAGAGTTCCACGTGAACGCGGCTGCGACGATTCCCGCGGCCACAATGGAGCTGGATCATGCCAGTTCCTGAAGTGGCGATCTCATCACTGCCGATCGTTCGTCGGCCATCGGCCCTGTCGGGGTGCTCGTAATCGCAGAGGATCATATGATGAAACTCGCAGGTCAGAGTCCCGTCGACCGCTAGGTACTTCTGTGCCTTCGCCATCAGGGCTCCAGGGATGGGTGGCCGGCGCTCGGACTTGAGCGCCGCAGCCAGGCTCTCCGACCCCTTCGCCCCGTCACTGCCGCCTTCACCCCTCCCGCCGACCATGCCCCCGGTCCGCCCCCTGTGCCGCGGCCATCCGCCGCTTGACGGCGGGGAGGTGGTTCACCACCCGCATGCCCATGCGCATCCCGGCCAGGGCGAGGCGTCCGACCACCGGCTTGTACAGGGCGGCGTCGCCGTCGAAGCGTTCCAGGGACTTCGCCACGAGCGGCCAGGCGTAGTCGTGCATCTGCCGTTCGTAGTCGGCGACCGCGTCGAGTTCCGGGGCGCCGTCACCGTCGGCCGCGATGAGGGCGGCGGCCAGGATCCGGGCGTCGCGCAACGCGGTGTTGGCGCCCACGCCGAGCCCTGGGGTCATCGTGTGGATCGCGTCGCCGATCAGCGTGACCGAGCTGGACGGCCACGGCTCCACCGGCTCCGAGGTGCGGACGTTGACGGGGAAGCAGGTCGAGGGATCCGTGAGCCGGAACAGTTCGCGGAGGTCGGGGTGCCAGGTGGTCGTCGTGTCGAGCACGATGCGGTGCAGCGCGGCTCCGTCGAGTCGCATGAAGTCGGCGGGCAGGCGGCGGCGGTGCGCGCTGAAGCCCCAGCTGATGTAGTCGCGGGTGTTGTCGAAGGCCAACCCGGGCCACGCGCGCAGCAGTTCGGCGTCGTTGCCGCCGATGCCCCGCTTCACCGTCCCGTCGTGGTCCCAGGGGAACTCCATCACGTGCAGGATGGCGCCGTTGCCGTGCGGCGCGTGCACCATCGAGACGCCGCGGAGCACTCTCGGCGGTAGCAGCGCGCGGGTCTCGTCGGTCAGCGGGAGCTTGCCGGTGACGGCGAAGAGGCCGGTCTCCACGAGCCGGGCCCGGGGGAGGTACTGCCGGCGCACCGCCGACGACGTGCCGTCGGCGCCCACGAGCAGATCGCCGGTCGTGTGGCTGCCGTCGGCGAAGAACGCGGTGACCGTGCCGTCGTCGTGCTGCTCGTACCGGACGAACTTCCGGTCGAACGACACGACGTCCTCGAGTCCGGTGAGCAGCACCTGGCGCAGGGTGATCCGGCTGACCGAGCACTCGTCGTCGGCACCGGTGCCGAAGTCACCGGTGCTCATGCCGAGCAGCTCCTTCATCCGCTCGTCGTACATCGTGAAGTAGGTGGGCGTGATGGCGACGGTCGCCCGGAAGGTGTCGTAGAGCGGGCCGGGCAGGCAGGCGCGCAAGGCGCCGGCACCGTCCGGGGAGATCCCCACCCGGTGGCCGAAGAGCCCGTCGGTCCTGGTCCGGTCGCGTTCGAAGACCTCCACCTCGACGGCCGCCCGGTGGAGTGCCTGGGCCAGGCACAGCCCTCCGGCGCCGGCGCCGATGACGAGTACCCGCATGTCGTTGCTCCTTGCTGATCGGCCATGACGACGCCGTGATAGTCGCATCAACACTAGTGTCGAGGCAACTAGTGTTAGCGTGACCGTATGGCGTCGACGTTCCGCCGCTCTCCGCTCGCGCTGGCCGTCCTCGGGCTGCTCGAGGCCGCGCCGCTGCACCCGTACGGCATCCAGCAGCTCGTCCGGCAGTGGGGCAAGGACCAGGTCATCAACGTCGGTCAGCGGGCGAGCCTCTACAAGATGATCATCAGGCTCCGCGACGCGGGACTGATCGAGGTGCAGGGCACCGGGCGCGACGAGCAGTACCCGGAGCGAACGATCTACCAGGTCACGCCGGAGGGGCGGGCGGTCGGCCGGGAGTGGCTCGCCGAGATCCTCTCGACGCCGCGCAACGAGTTCCCCGAGTTCCCCGCCGCGCTGTCGTTCCTCCCGATGCTCACCCCCGACGAGGCAGCCGAACTGCTCGAACAGCGCCGCGAACGGCTGGTGCAGCGGCTCGCGGAGCTGGACGCGGGGATCGCCGTGGCGACCGACGCCGGGCTGCCCCGCGTCACCGTGGCGGAGGGGGAGTACGTCCGCGCCGTCACCGCCGCCGAGCTGCGCTGGGTGGGCGAGTACCTCGACGACCTGCGCGACGGGTCGGCGCGATGGACCCGCGACGAGCTCGAGGCCTGGGCGACCGCCCCGCAGCCCTGACCAGGGGTGGCCCCGCACACGAGAACGCCACGTTCACACCCCTCGTGACGTGAACGTGGCGTTCCGGCGGGACCGCGAAGCCCTCTTCAGTGGCGGGCCGGACCCCCGTACCCGACGGCCTCGAGCAGGCGGGAGCGACGTTGTCCGGTGGCGGGCGTGGCGACCCTCGGGCGCTCGGGGTTGGGCGAGACCTTCCCGATGATCTGTTCGGCGAAGCCGTAGAGCAGGGGGAGTGCGCCCGCCACGACACCGCCCGAGCGGTTGATGTGCTTCAGGCCGGGCCGGATCACCGCGGCGTCCTCGACGACCTTCTGCACCAGTTCGTCACCGGCTTCGAGGGTGGTGGCGATCCGGGCCAGCAGCGAGCCCGTCCAGTACAGGAAGAACGCCAGCCCGGCGATCAGCACGACGATCTCAACGACGGTCAGGACGATCAGCGTCGACTCCGACATGGCTAGACGCTCCCTTCGGAGCCGGCGGTGCTTCCGGCCGGGGTGGGGATGGCGCCGACAGCGCGCCCGAGGAACAGGTGGTGCTGCAGACCCTCCGCGAGCACGAGGTCGAGCCCGTCCCCGGTGGTGGGGATGAGCGTGGTGTCGGCGGTGTTGGCGGTGATCGCGGTGAGGGTGCCGCCGATCGCGGTGGTGTGCCGGTCGATCCGCTTGACGTACGCGATGAGCATGCTGAGCAGCACGACCACCGCGATGATGACGACCAGGCCGATCACCAGGATCACCGTCCAGTACGTGATCTCACCCGAGGAGAGCGGCCCAGGAGAAGTGGACACGGTCAGCCTCCCAGCCGCGCGCGGCCGCGCTGCAGGCCACCGATGATCGCGGTGGCGTGGTCGATGGTCTGGTGCAGGCCGGCCAGGCCTGCCGTGTGGACGCGGGCCCGGTTCAGCTCCGCGTCGAGTTCCTGCGCCTGCGTGCCGATCTTGTAGGCCAGCACCAGGATCGGCGTCACCAGCGCGACGACCACCACGACCACCACCAGCCCGATGACCAGGCCGAGGGTCCATCCGAAGGGAACCATCACAACTCCGCTCCTCACACCGTCTCGGTCCAGGCCCGCACGGGGGCGAGGTTCGCGTTCACGGACGGCACCACCTCGGGCACCGTGCTGGTGCGGTCGGCGACCGTGCGCACACCGCCGAGCAGGGCTCCGAGCGTGGTGTGCACGTGGCGCAGGTGCAGGATCACCCGCAGCAGGCCGACCGCCGTGACGGCGATGATCAGTACGGCGATCACGATCGTGACCCAGGCGACCACAGGCATGGTCCCGTCCCCCCTACTTCGCCGGGAGCAGCGTCGCGACGCTGCCCGCGTACCTCGTGGCGCCCACCGCGATCTGCTCGACCGTGGCGTCGGTGGTCGCGAGCAGTTCGGGGACGTCCTGCACCTCGCCCACCAACTCCACGCCGTGGACGAGGAGGTCGTCGGCCGCGGCCCGGATCCGTTCCACCGCGGCGAGCACCCGGTTGAGCAGGGCGATCACCACGGGGAGCACGACGAACAGCAGCAGTGCGTTGCCGATCCACCAGAGCACCATGCCGATCTCCTCTCAGCGCAGCCGCGCGCGGTCGTAGGGCAGGACGAACCGGGCGAAGATGCGCTCGAGGGCCATCACGGCGGCCCGTAGCCCGATGGCGAGCCCGCTGGCCGGCTTCGCGGTGCGCACGGCAGTGGCCGTGCCGCCGCCCGCGCCCTGGTTGTCGATGTTGTACTGCAGGCACTCGGCGAAGTTGTTCATCAGCACGCTGGTGACGTCGGAGATCATCCCGCGCCCGAACTGGGCGGCCGCCCCGGAGACGGTGAGGTCCTGGGCGACCTGCACCCGGGTGCCCCGGCCTGCGGCCACGAGGGTGGCGGTCACCGTCATGGCCGCCGTGCCCTTGCCCTTGTCCTCGGAGCCTGCCGCGTCGAGCACCATCCGGTGGGCTCGCTCGTCGGTCTCGACGATCCGGGCCGTGCCGCTGAAGTTGAGCTTGACCGGACCCAGCCGGGTGGTGACCTTGCCCTGGTAGGTGCCGTCCCCGTCGTCGCCGACCAGTTCCGCGCCGGGCAGGCACGGCACGAGGTTGGGGACGTCGAGCAGGTAGGCCCAGACCTTGTCGACGGGAGCGGCGACCTCGAACTCGTTATCGATAAGCATTCGTCACTTCTTCCTCGGCACTGCGGATCGGGGGTGCCCCGGACACGTCCTGCCCGTCCTGGACGGCCTGCCAGACGCGGTCCGGCAGCAGCGGCATGTCGATGTTGCGCACGCCCGTGTCGGACAGGGCGTCCAGTACGGCGTTGACGAACGCGGCCGGCCCGCCGACCGCGGCGCACTCGCCGACGCCCTTGGCGCCGATCGGGTGGTGCGGGCACGGGGTGACCACCTCGTGCAGCTCGAAGCCCGGGGTCTCCCACGACGTCGGCAGCAGGTAGTCCATGTAGTTCGAGCCGACGATGTTGCCCTCGGCGTCGTAGGTCTGGAACTGCATGTTGGCCATCGCGTAGGCCTCGGTGAGCCCGCCCATGATCTGCCCCTCGACGACCATGGGATTGATCCGCACCCCGCAGTCGTCGACGGCGACCACCCGCAGGACGTCCCACACGCCCGTCTCCGGGTCGACCTCGACGGTTGCGATGTAACAGGCGAACGGCCAGGTCAGGTTGGGTGGGTCGTAGTAGGCGTTGAACTCCAGGCCGGGCTCCATGGCGTCGGGCATGTTGGAGTACGCGGCCATCGCGCACTCCTGGATGGTGGCGCCCCGCTGCGGCGCGCCGCGCACGAAGAACCGGCCGAGCTCCCACTCGATGTCCTCTTCGGACACCTCCAACAGGTGCGCGGCGAGCTTGCGTGCCTTGGCGCGGACCTTGCGGGAGACCATCGAGACCGCGGCGCCCGCGACCGGCGTGCTGCGGGAGGCGTAGGTGCCCATCCCGAACGGCGCCGTGTCGGTGTCGCCCTCCTCGACGATCACGTCGGCCGCCGGGATGCCCAGCTCGTGGCTCACGATCTGCGCCCAGGTGGTCTCGTGCCCCTGGCCCTGGGTCTTCGCGCCCGTCCGCAGGATCGCCTTGCCGGTCATGTGCACCCGCAGCTCGGCGGAGTCGAACATCTTGATGCCGAGGATGTCGTACTCGCGGCTGTTGCCCGCCCCGAGCGGCTCGGTCATCGTGGAGATCCCGATGCCGAGCCGGCGCCCCCGCGAGCGGGCGATCTCCTGGTCCTTGCGGAAGTCGTCGTAGCCGATGGCGTCGAGCCCGAGCTGCAGGCACTTCCCGTACTGCCCGGAGTCGACGAGGAACCCGAACGCCGTGCGGTGCGGGAACTGGTCGTCACGCAACAGGTTACGGCGCCGGAACTCGGCCTGGTCGATGCCCAGGTCGGCGGCGGCCGCCGCCACCATGCGCTCCTGGAAGTACATCGCCTCGGTCACCCGGAACGAGCACCGGTACGCGACGCCGCCGGGAGCCTTGTTGGTGTAGTGGCCCTGCGCGGTGATGAGGCCGGTGGGCACGTTGTAACAGGCGAACGCCGAGTGCAGCAGCCCGATCTTGAACTTGCTGGGCTGGGCGTCGGCGAAGAACGCGCCCTGGTCGGTGTCGGCGCGGAAGCGGACGGCGAGGATCGTGCCGTCGGCGCGCAGCGCCATCTCGCTGTCGAGGTACATGTCGCGGCCGAACCCGGTGGAGCTCAGGTTCCCGGACTTGTCCTCGATCCACTTGACGGGCTTGCCGAGCAGGATCGAGCAGAGGATCGACGCGACGTAGCCCGGGTAGACCGGCACCTTGTTGCCGAACCCGCCCCCGATGTCGGGGGAGACGATCCGGATCATGTGCTCGGGCAGCTCCGCCACCAGTGCCACGGCGGCCCGGATGATGTGCGGCGCCTGGGTGGTCATGTAGACGGTGAGCTTCTGCGTGCCCGGGTCGAAGTCGGCGATCGACCCGCAGCACTCGATCGGCGAGGGATGGCTGCGCGGGTAGTGCAGCTTCATCCGGGACACGTGGTCCGCCTCGGCGAACGCGCGCTCGGTGGCCTCGCGGTCGCCGACCTCCCACCGGTAGCAGGTGTTGTCGGTCTGGCCCTCCTTGTCATCCCGGATGATCGGCGCGCCCGGTGCCTGCGCCTGCTCCGGGTTGACGATCGGCGGCAGCGGCTCGTACTCGACGACGATCGCCTCGCAGCCGTCCTTGGCGATGTACGGGTCGTCGGCCACGACGACGCACACCTCCTGGCCCTGGAACCGCACCTTGTCGGTGGCCAGCACCGCCTGGGTGTCGTACGACAGCGTGGGCATCCAGGCGAGGTTGCGCTGGGCCATCATCTCGCCGGTCAGCACCAGACGGACGCCCGGGATCTCCCAGGCCTTGCTCGTGTCGATGGACGTGATCCGGGCGTGGGCCAGCGGGCTGCGCAGGATCTCCATGTGCAGCATGCCGGGCAGCTTGATGTCGTCGGTGTAGTTGCCGCGGCCGCGGACGAAGCGGCTGTCCTCCACCCGGCGCCGGCTCGCACCAAGCCCGCCGATCTTGACCTCGTCGAGCGCTGTCATGACCCCTCCCCGCTGCCCGACCCGTTGGTGCCGGCCCCGTTGTTCGCGGGAGCCTGCTTGCGCGCCGCCCACAGCACGGCCTTGACGATGTTCTGGTAGCCCGTGCAGCGGCAGAGGTTGCCCGACAGCGCCCAGCGCACCTCGTCCTCCGACGGGTCGGGGTTGCGTTCCAGCAGGGCCTTCGAGGACAACATCATCCCGGGGGTGCAGAAGCCGCACTGGAGCCCGTGCTCGATCGAGAACCCCTCCTGCACGGGGTCGAGCTCGCTGGGAGTGCCCAGGCCCTCCACCGTGGTGACCTCGTGCCCGTCGGCCTGGACGGCGAGCATCGTGCAGGACTTCACCGGTTCGCCGTCGACGAGCACGGTGCACGCGCCGCAGCTCGTGGTGTCGCACCCGAGGTGGGTGCCGGTGAGCGCCAGGCCCTCGCGGAGCAGGTGCACCAGGAGCAGCCGGGGCTCCACCTCCACCACCCGGCGCGTGCCGTTGACCGTGAGAGCGACCCGCCGCTCGTCCGCGCCGAGCTCCCTGACCTCGCTCGACTCGCCGTACCTCATGCTGCAACCGCCTCACTGCGGGCGAGCCCGCGCCGGACGAAGGTCGCCACCACGTGGCGCTTGTAGGCGGCACTGCCGCGGTGGTCGCTCCTGGGCTTCGCGGCCTCGGCGGCGAGCGCCGCGGCCTCCTCGATCGACTCGGAGCTCAAGGGCCGCCCGACGAGCGCCTGCTCGGCGGCGGTGGCCTGGATGTTGTTTGGGCCGACACCGGTGAGCGCGATGCCTGCTCTGGTGACCCGGCCGCCCGCGGTCTGCAGCGCGACCGCCACACCGGCCGTGGCGAAGTCGCCGACGCGGCGCTCGAGCTTGAGATAGGTGCCCGACACCTCGCCGGTCGGCGCGGGCACGACGGCCTCCACCGCGATCTCGCCGGGCAGCAGCGCGTTCTGGAACGGCCCGACGCTGAACTCGGCCGCCGGGATCGTGCGCCGCCCGGACGGGCCCTCGGCCACGACGTGCCCGCCGAGCGCGAGCAGCACGGACGCCCAGTCGCCCTGGGGGTCGGAGTGGCACAGCGAGCCGACCAGCGTGCCGCGGTTGCGGACGATCGGGTCGGCGATCATCGGGGCCGCCGAGGCCATCAACGGGTGCTTCGCCGCGAGCAGCGCGGAGCGCTCCAGCGTGGCGTGCCGGCACAGGGCGCCGACGTGCAGCGTGCCGTCGGGGTCCTCCCGGTGGTGGTCGAGCCCGGGGATGCCGTTGATGTCGACGAGCAGTTCGGGCGCGGCGAACCGCAGCTTCAGCAGCGGGACGAGGCTCTGGCCGCCTGCCAGCACCTTGGCCTCGTCACCGAACTGCCGCAGCAGTGCGAGTGCCTCGTCCAGGGAGCGGGGGGCCTCGAAGCGAAAGCGGGACGGATACATCCGGATCTCCTGCCGGTCTACGGGCGGGTGCCCGGCCGGGGACGCCCGCCGGGGTCGCGTTCCGGTTCGGCGACGGCCACGGGGAGCGACTCGTCCTCGGGGTCGGGGCGCGGCTCCTGGTGCGGCGGCCACGGCCCGGCGACGGGCTGGCTCGCGATCTTGAGGTACTCGGTGATCTGGGGCCACGCCCAGATCGTCGGGCTCTTTCCGGTCTTCGGAGCCCCTTCGATCAGCTCGTACATTCGGGGGTTGTCCTGGCTGTGCCCACTCGACTCGATCGCCATCCGTCCTCACTCGCCTCGTTGCGGTGCGTGCCGGCCGTCACCGACTGCTATCGGCTGATCGCTGTCAGGATGGTGCGGAAGCTCACAGCGATCGGGCTGGCGTGTCAAGTGCCGACATGCTGCACCCGATCGGTGCATCCGGTCTTCCTGGCCTAAGCGATGGCTTAAGAGGTCTTGCCGGGCCGGATCGGTGAGGGACACGATGGCCCGCACCCAGCGTCGGGAGCGAGATGCAGGTACCTGCGCAGTTCGAGTACCAGCGCGCCACGAGCGTCGAGCACGCCATCGCGCTGCTGACCCGGCACGGGCCCGAGTCGCGGTTGGTGGCGGGTGGTCACAGTCTCATCCCCATGATGAAGCTGCGCCTCGCGCAGCCCGAGATGCTGATCGACATCAACGACCTCACCGAGCTGGGCTCGATCCACCTCGAGGAGGAGACGCTGCGGCTCGGGGCGATGCTGCGCCACTCCGAGCTGCTGGCCTCACCCGAGGTCGGGGTGCTCTACCCGATGCTGCACGACGCCGAGCGCGTGATCGCCGACCCCGTCGTGCGCAACCGGGGCACCGTCGGGGGATCGGTGTGCCAGGCCGATCCGTCCGAGGACCTGTCGGGCGCCTTCTGCGCGCTGCGTGCCGTGGCCGTCGTCCAGGGGTGTTCGAGCGCGGGCGAGCCCTACACCCGCACGGTGCCGATGCGCGAGTTCTTCACCGGCCCGTACCAGACGGTGGTGGCCGACGCCGAGCTGCTGGTGGAGCTGCGGCTCCCGATCCGGCCGGGCGGGAGCAGCGCCTACGTCAAGGTCGACCGCCGGTCGGGCGACTGGGCCGTCGCGGCCGCGGCCGCCGCCCTGTGGCTCGACGGCGACGTGGTCACCGAGGTCGGGCTGGGCCTCACCGCCGTCGGGGCGCGGAACTTCGTCGCCGAGGAGGCCGAGCAGTACCTGCGCGGGCGGCGGGCCACCCCGGAGGCCTTCCGGGAGGCGGCCCGGATCGCCGCCGTGCACTGCTCGCCGTCCGACGACCAGCGCGGCCCCGCCGACTACAAGCGGCACCTCGCGGGCGAGCTGACCGGCCGCGCACTGGCGCGGGCAGCCGCCAGGGCGGGACGGGAGGTGCCGTGGAGATCACCGTCACGGTGAACGGCCAGGAGTACACGCGGGAGGTCGAGCCACGGCTGCTGCTCGTGCACCTGCTGCGCGACGAGCTCGGGCTGACCGGCACCCACTGGGGCTGTGACACGTCCAACTGCGGGGCGTGCACGGTGTGGATGGACCGGATACCCGTCAAGTCCTGCACCGTGCTCGCCGCGATGGCCGACGGGCGTGACGTGCACACCGTCGAGGGCCTGGAGACGCCGTTCGGGCTCGACCAGCTGCAGGTCTCGTTCACCGAGTGCCACGGGTTGCAGTGCGGGTTCTGCACGCCCGGGATGCTGATGACCGCGCGCTGGCTGCTCGACCACTGCCCCGATCCGTCCGAGACCGAGATCCGGGAGGCCATCTCCGGCCAGACCTGCCGGTGCACGGGCTACGAGAACATCGTGCGGTCGGTGCGGCACGCGGCCGAGTCGGAGCGGGCGCCGTGAGCGCGCTGCCCGTCGAGTCCGAGCCCGCCGTGCCGATGGGGCACGGGCGGATGCTCCGCAAGGAGGACGCCCGGTTCATCCGCGGCCGCGGCCGGTTCGTCGACGACATCCAGCTGCCGGGCATGCTGCACGGCGCGGTGCTGCGCAGCCCGTACGCGCACGCGCGGATCCTGTCGGTCGACGTGAGTGCCGCGGAGTCGCACCCGAAGGTGCGGGCGGTGATCACCGGGGACATGCTCGCCGAGCGGGGCCTGGCCTGGATGCCGACGCTCTCCCACGACGTGGCCGCCGTGCTCGCCACCGACAAGGTGCGCTACCAGGGGCAGGAGGTGGCGTTCGTCGTCGCCGAGAGCCGGTACGCCGCACGGGACGCCCTGGCCCTGATCGACGTCGAGTACGAGCCGCTGCCACCGGTGATCGACGCCCGGCAGGCGCTCGACCCGGACGCGGCACTGGTGCGCGACGAGATCGACGGGCGCACCGACAACCGCGTGTTCGACTGGGAGTCGGGCGACGCCGCGGCCACCGACGCCGCCTTCGCCGCGGCCGACCACGTGAGCGCGTGCGACCTGCTCTACCCCCGGGTCCATCCCGCGCCGCTGGAGACCTGCGGCACCGTCGCGAGCGTCGACCGGGTGAGCGGCAAGCTCACCGTGTACGCCACCACGCAGGCGCCGCACGCGCACCGCGTGCTCTACGCGACGATCGCCGGGATCCCGGAGCACAAGATCCAGATCATCGCCCCGGACATCGGCGGCGGGTTCGGCAACAAGGTCGGGATGTACCCCGGCTACCTGTGCGCCGTGGTCGGCTCGATCCTCACCGGCGCGCCGGTGAAGTGGACCGAGGACCGCTCCGAGAACCTCATGACCACCTCGTTCGCCCGCGACTACCACATGCGCGGCGAGATCGCGGCCACCGCCGACGGACGGATCCTGGCCCTGCGGGTGCGGGTGCTGGCCGACCACGGGGCCTTCAACGGCACCGCCCAGCCGTCGAAGTTCCCGGCCGGGTTCTTCCACATCTTCACCGGCTCCTACGACGTGCCGGCTGCGCACTGCCGGGTCACCGGCGTGTACACGAACAAGGCTCCCGGCGGCGTCGCCTACGCGTGCTCGTTCCGCGTGACGGAGGCGTCCTACCTGGTCGAACGCCTGACCGACGTGCTGGCCCACGACCTCGGGCTCGACCCGGCCGACGTCCGGCGGCGCAACCTGCTGCGTCCCGACCAGTTCCCGTACCGGTGCGCCACCGGCTGGGAGTACGACTCCGGCGACTACCCGCGCACGCTGGAGCTGGCGCTGGAGATGGCCGGCTACGACGAGCTGCGCCGCGAGCAGGCGCAGCGGCGCCGCGAGTACGCGGAGACCGGTAGCGGCACGCTGATGGGCGTCGGGATCAGCTTCTTCACCGAGGCGGTCGGGGCGGGTCCGCGGGGGCAGATGGACATCGCCGGGTTCGGGATGGCCGACGGCGCCGAGCTGCGGGTGCACCCCACGGGCTCGGCGGTGCTGCGGCTGTCGTGCATGTCGCAGGGCCAGGGCCACGAGACCACGTTCGCGCAGATGGTGTCCGAGGAGCTGGGGATCCCGCCGGACGAGGTGGAGGTCGTGCAGGGCGACACCGACCGCACACCGTTCGGGCTGGGCACCTACGGCTCGCGGTCGACGCCGGTGTCCGGGGCGGCTGCGGTGCTGGCCGCGCGCAAGGTGCGCGAGCGTGCCCGGCTGGTGGCCGCGGCGGTGCTGGAGGTCTCGGCCGACGACCTGGTGTGGGAGAAGGGCCGGTTCCACGTGCGCGGCGACCGCACCGCCGGCATCACGATGCGCGAGATCGCGCTGGCGGCCCACTCCGACCTCGATCTCCCCGACGCCGTCGAGGGCCACCTGGACGCCACCTGCGTCTACAACCCGCCGAACCTGACGTTCCCGTGCGGCGCCTACATCTGCGTGGTCGACGTCGATCCGGGCACCGGGCAGGTGCAGGTCCGCCGGTTCGTCGCGGTGGACGACTGCGGCGTCCGGATCAACCCGATGATCGTCGAGGGGCAGGTGCACGGCGGTCTAGCCGACGGGATCGGGATGGCGCTGATGGAGCTCATGGCGTTCGACCGCGACGGCAACCACCTCGGGGCGTCGTTCATGGACTACCTGCTGCCGACGTCGATGGAGTGCCCGTCGTGGGAGCTGGGGGAGACGGTCACGCCGTCGCCGCACCACCCCATCGGTGCCAAGGGTGTGGGGGAGTCGGCCACCGTCGGCTCGCCCGCCGCGGTGGTCAACGCGGTGCTGGACGCGATCGGGGTGCGGCACGCCGACATGCCGCTCACCCCGGCGCAGGTGTGGCGAGCCCTGCAGGGCACGCCGCTGCGCACGGACCTGGCGATCGGAGAGCGATCATGAGAGCCGACCTGCTGTCACGGGTGGACGGGCTGCGGTCCGGGCGCACCCCCTTCGTGCTGGCCACGGTGGTGCGGGCCGAGCGCCCGACGAGCGCGAAACCGGGTGACTGCGCCCTGGTGCTGGCCGACGGCACGATCGACGGTTTCGTGGGCGGTGCCTGCGCCGAGTCCACCGTGCGGCTGGAGAGCCTGCGGCTGCTGCAGGCGGGGGAGTCGGGGCTGCTGCGGATCACCCCGCGCGCCGACGATGACGACGAGGCCGCCGAGGAGGGCGTGCGCACCGTCGGCAACCCGTGCCTGTCCGGCGGCACGCTGGAGATCTTCCTGGAGGCGATGATCCCGCCCGCGCTGGTGTCGGTGCACGGTGAGGCGCCGGTGGCCAGGGCGCTGGTACGGGTCGGGCACGCCCTGGACTGGGACGTGCGCGCGAGCGTCGACCCCACCACCCCGATCGCGCCGGACACCTCGGCCGTGGTCGTGGCCTCCCACGGGCGCGACGAGGCCGCGGTGCTGCGGGCGGCGCTCGACGCCGGCGTCTCCTACGTGGCGCTGGTGGCGAGCAGGCGCCGAGCGGCCGGGGTGCTCGATGAGCTCGCCGCGCTGGGGGTGTCGCCCGCGCTGCGGGAGCGGATCCACGCCCCCGCCGGGCTCGACATCGGGGCGCGGACCGCTCCGGAGATCGCGCTCTCGGTGTTCGCCGAGATCGTCAGACACCGGCCTGAGGTCGCCCGGCCGGAGGACGGCACCGCGACCGCGCGCCCGGTGTCCGCGGTGGCTCTCGACCCGGTGTGCGGGATGCAGGTGGCGGTGACGGCCGCGAGCATCTCCGCCCAGCACGGCGGCGTCACCACGTACTTCTGCGGCACCGGGTGCCGGCAGGCGTTCCTCGACGATCCGCAGCGGTTCGCCCGGTGACCGACAGCGGCGGGGCCGCGGGCGAGGGCGTCGACGCGCTCGCCGCCGCGCTCGACGGCGCCGGCTACCTCGCCGACGACGCCCTGGCCACTGCGCTGTTCCTCGCCGTCCGGATGCGCCAGCCGATCCTGCTGGAGGGCGAGCCGGGCGTCGGCAAGACGGCCGCGGCCACCGCGCTCGCGGCCGTGCTGGACACGCCGCTGCTGCGGCTGCAGTGCTACGAGGGCCTCACCGCGTCCGAGGCGCTCTACGAGTGGAACTACCCCCGCCAGCTGCTGGCCATCCGGCTCGCCGAGGCGCGCGGCGAGGACGACCTCGCCGACACGGACCTGTTCACCGAGGCCTTCCTCATGCCCCGCCCGCTGCTCGCCGCGATCACGCACCCGGGGCCCGGTCCCGCGGTGCTGCTCGTCGACGAGATCGACCGCGCCGACGACGAGTTCGAGGCGTTCCTGTTCGAGGCGCTGGCCGACTCCGCCGTGACGATCCCGGAGCTGGGGACGCGCCGCGCGACCATCGCCCCCGTCGTCGTGCTCACGTCCAACCGCACGCGCGACCTGCACGACGCGCTGACGCGCCGCTGCCTCTACCACTGGATCGGCTACCCCGACGAGCAGCGCGTGGAGGAGATCGTGCGGCGCCGGGTGCCCGAGGCGGCCGGCTGGCTCGCCGGGCAGGTCGCGGCGGCCGTACAGCGGCTGCGCGGGCTGGACCTGCAGAAGAAGCCGGGCGTCGCGGAGGCGATCAGCTGGACGACCGCGTTGCACGTCCTGGGGATCACCACCCTCGACGAGGCGGGTGCCGAACGCACGCTCGGCACCGTGCTGAAGTACGACGAGGACGCCCGGCTGGCCCGCGCGACGGGCCTGGGCTCGCTGGTGTCCGGTGCCTGACGCGCGGGGCTGCTCGCATTGCAGCAAAGCCACTTTGATGCAACGAGGTTGCGTGAAAGTGGCTTTGCTGCAACCCGGTCGACCACCCGGCGGCGCCGGATGAGCCGCGGCGATCTCCCCGCGCTCGTGGCCCGGTTCACCGCGGCCTGCCACGACGCCGGGCTGCCCGTCGGGCCGGACCGGGCGGCGCGGTTCGCCCGTGCCGTCGTCGAGGTCGCCCCGACGACGACGCGGCGGCTGCGGCACTGCGCCGTGGCGACTCTCGTCTCCCACCCGGAGCAGCTCGCGCTGCTCGACCGCGTGTTCGCCGCGGTCTTCGAGGGCGCGACCGACGACGCCGGACCGCGTGGCGACCCGAACGCGCCACCGCCGGCCGCGTCACCGGCGACCCCGCTCGCCGGGGGCGACCCGCAGGGTCGGGAGGCCGGGGGCGTCAGCGTGCCGAGTGCGGCGGGCCCACCCGGTGACCGGGCGCAGCGCGAGGCGCCCGTCCGGGCCACGGCGGCGGCGACGGACCGTCTCGCGGGGCGGGAGTTCGAGGCGCTCTCGGCCGAGGAGCTCGCCCGGCTCATCGGCGCGATGCGGGCGCTGCGCGTGGCCACGCCGGTCCGCCGCTCGCGCCGCACCCGCAGCGCGTCGCACGGGGACCGCATCGACCTGCGGTCCACGCTGCGCGCGGCCGCGCGCACCGGGGGCGATCCCGTGCGTCTCGCCCGCCGCCGCGCCCGCACCCGCCCGCGCCGGCTGGTGGTGCTCTGCGACATCTCCGGCTCGATGGAGCCCTACGCCCGGGCCCTGATCCAGCTGCTCTACTGCGCTGCGGGCACCGAGCGCGCCGAGGTGTTCACCTTCGCCACCCGGCTGACCAGGCTGACCAGAGCGCTGGCCCGCTCCACCCCCGCGGTCGCACTGCACCGGGCGGCGCTCCTCGCCCCCGACTGGTCCGGCGGCACCCGCATCGGCGAGGCACTGGCCCGCTTCAACGACGAGCACGGACGCCGCGGGATGGCCCGCGGCGCGGTGGTGCTCATCCTGTCCGACGGGTGGGAGACCGGTGACCCCGAGCAGCTGCGCCGGGAGATGGCCCGCCTGCGGCAGGTCGCGTACCGGATCGTCTGGGCCAACCCCCGCACCCGCCACCCGGACTACCGGCCGCTGGCCGGAGGCATGGCGGTCGCGTGGCCGTACTGCGACGAGGTGGTCAGCGCCCACAGCCTCGACGCGCTGGGGGACCTCCTGGCGGCGCTGGCGGGGCCGCGCCGAAGTTCAGGAAAGCCACTTTCAGGCCCGCAGAGGGCAGGAAAGTGGCTTTCCTGAACCCCCGGGGGGCGAGCTCAGCTCCAGGATCGCGATGCTCTCGCCGACCAGTAGGTCTTCGGGTCTTCCGTCAGCTCGCTCAGCTCTCCCAGCACGTCCTCGGGCAGCTGCACCGCGGCGGCCGCCGCGTTGCTCTCCACCTGCTCGGGGGTGACCCCGCCGGAGAGCACGGACCAGGCCCACGGCTGGGCCAGTGCGGCGCCGAGCGCGAGCTGGTCGAGGGGGACGCCGAGCTGCTCGGCGATCTTCGCGACGCGGGGCGGGGTGTCCGACGCGCCCGGGGTGAGCCGCCCGTTCGCGACCCCCTCCTTGACGATCACCCGGGCGCCGCGGGCTGCTGCCTCGGCCAGTGCGGGGCCGACGGACTGCTCCAGCAGGTTCCAGGTGGACTGGATCGAGGTGAACAGCGGGGCGCCGTCCACCTCCACGTCCAGGGCCTTCAGCACCGCCTCCGGCTGGCCAGGGCCCGAGGTCGACACGCCGATCCGCACCCCGCGGTCGCGCAGCGCGGCCAGCGCCCGGTGCAGCGCGGTGTCGTCCAGCACGCCGGTGTCGAGCGTGGCGGAGTGCACGTGGTAAACGTCCAGCCGTGGCCCGAGCAGCGCCGCGGTCTCGGCCAACTGTTCGGTGAAGGCGGCGAGCGAATGGTCCTTCACCTCGTGGACGGGCGCATCGACCTGCCATCCGCCGACGTACCGGTAGCCCCACTTCGACCCGATCACCACGTCGTCGATCTCGGGGTGGGCGGCCAGCCAGCCGGCGAGGAACTCCTCCGCGCGGCCGTAGGAGCGCGCAGCGTCCAGGTAGCGCATGCCTGCGGCGTACGCGGCGTCGAGTACCGCTGTGGTGCGGGCCCGTAGCTCGTCGACACTCCGGTGTCCGCCCAGGTCGGAGCCGCGCCCGGAGGTGATGTACGCGGGGCGGGCCACAGCGGCCAAACCGATGCCCACGCCGATCGGAGCTGTAGTGCCTGCACCCACAGCGGCGTAGCTTACGCCGCAGGTAGTTCGACTTTCACTGATGATCTGTCGAAGAGGGACCGCTGTGAAAAAGCTGATCAACGATCCGGCCGACGTCGTCTCGGAAGCGCTCCTCGGGATGTCCGCTGTGCATCCCGAGCTGCGGATCGACCACGAGAACAAGATCATCTACCGGGCCGACGCACCGGTCCAGGGGAAGGTCGCGCTGGTGTCCGGCGGCGGTTCGGGTCACGAACCCCTGCACGGCGGGTTCGTCGGCCCCGGCATGCTCGACGCCGCCTGCGCGGGTGAGATCTTCACCTCGCCCGTGCCCGAACAGGTGATGGCGGCCACCCGCGGCGTGGACGGTGGCGCCGGCGTGTTGCACATCGTGAAGAACTACACCGGCGACGTGATGAACTTCGACATGGCGGCCGAACTCGCCGCCGCCGAGTCCGGCGTCGAGGTGGTGGCCGTCGTCACCGACGACGACGTCGCGGTGCAGGACAGCCTCTACACGGCCGGTCGGCGGGGCGTCGGGGTCACCGTGCTGGTCGAGAAGATCGCCGGAGCGGCCGCGGCCGAGGGACGGGACCTGGCCGCGGTGGCCGACGTCGCCCGCCGGGTCGACGCAGCCGGCCGCAGCATGGGCATGGCGCTCACGTCGTGCACCGTGCCCGCTGCCGGGCGCCCCACCTTCGACCTGCCCGACGACGAGATCGAGATCGGTATCGGGATCCACGGCGAGCCCGGACGCCGCCGGGTGCCCACCGCGCCCGCCCGCGAGGTGGCCGAGATGCTCGTCGAGCCGATCCTGTCCGACCTGGACTTCACCGGTGGTGACGGCGTGCTCGCGTTCGTCAACGGGATGGGCGGCACCCCCCTCATCGAGCTCTACCTCATGTACAACGAAGTGGCGACGATCCTCGCGAAGTCCGGGGTGACCGTCGTCCGGTCGCTGGTGGGGCCCTACATCACGAGCCTGGAGATGGCGGGCTGCTCGGTGACCTTGCTGAAGCTGGACGAGGACATGCTGCGGCTCTGGGACGCGCCCGTGCGCACCCCGGGGCTGCGCTGGGGCGTGTAGGCGAGCGAGGGGACAGGGACGTCTGATGGGCTGGAGAGCGTGATGGCCGACTCGACCGCGACGATCGACACCGCCGGGATCGATCGCTGGATCCGGGCGTTCGCCACCGCGGTGGCCGAGAACGAGGGGATGCTCACCCGGCTCGACTCCGCGATCGGCGACGCCGACCACGGGTCCAACCTCGCCCGCGGGCTGAAGGCCGTCCTCGCGAAGCTCGACGGGAGCCCGCCGGACGGCCCCGCCGCGCTGCTGAAGCAGACCGGCATGACGCTCGTGAGCTCGGTCGGCGGTGCCAGCGGGGCGCTCTACGGCACGTTCTTCCTGCGGATGGCCACCGCTGCCGGGGCCACCGACCCGCTCGACCAGGCCGGGTTCGCGGCCGCTCTCCGCGCCGGTGTGAACGGGATCGTCGCGCGGGGCAAGGCTGAGGCGGGCGACAAGACGATGTACGACGCCCTCGCGCCCGCTGTCGACGCGCTCGACGCCGCACTGGGCCAGGAGAACTTCGCGGGCGCGCTGCGGGCCGCGGCCGACGCGGCGGCCGCCGGGCGCGACGCCACCACCCCGTTGCAGGCCCGCAAGGGCCGGGCCAGCTACCTCGGGGAGCGCAGCATCGGGCACCAGGATCCCGGCGCCACCTCGGCGGCGCTGCTGATCGCCGCGGCGGCGGACACGCTGGGATGAGCAGGTCCGGTCCGCGGCATCGGGAGGGCCGGTGACGCCTCCGGTCGGGCTCGTGGTCGTCTCGCACAGCAGGGCGCTGGCCGACGCGGCCGTCGAGCTGGCCAGGGAGATGGCCCCGGGCGGCCTGCCGATCGAGGTGGCCGCCGGGGTGGACGACGGCGCGCTCGGCACCGACGCGGTGGCCATCGCCACGGCCATCGGGACGGCCGACACCGGGTCCGGCGTGGTCGTGCTGATGGACCTCGGCAGCGCCGTGCTCTCCGCCGAGCTGGCGCTGGAACTGCTCGACGACCCGGACGCCCGCGACCGCGTGCTGCTGTGCCCCGCTCCGCTGGTGGAGGGCCTCGTCGTGGCCGCGGTGGCCGCGGCGGGTGGCGCCGACCGGGCGGAGGTGGCGGCGGAGGCGACCGGCGCGCTCAGCGGGAAGCTCGCGCAGCTGGCCCCGCCCGAGCCGGCCCCGCCGACCGCGACACCGGAGGCTCCCGAGCCGCCGGCCGGGTCGGAGATCGTCGAGAGCTTCACGGTGTCCAACCCGCACGGCCTGCACGCCCGCCCCGCCGCCCGGCTGGTCGCGCTCGTCCGCGAGCTGGACGGCGCCCGGGTGCGGCTGCGCAACACCACCACCGACTCACCGTGGGCGCCCGCAGGAAGCCTCGCCCGGGTGGCCACGCTGGCGGCGCTGCGTGGGCACCGCATCGAGGTCGCCGCCTCCGGTGCGGAGGCCCGGGCCGCGGTGGACGCGGTGGTCGCGCTCGCCGCCCGCGGCTTCGACGAGTCGACCGCCCCCGCCGCGGCGCCAACTCCCCCCGCGAGTCGCCCGGTTCCGGCGCCCGAGTCGCTCACCGGCGCACCCCCCACTCCCGCGAGTCGCCCGATTTTGGCGCGCGAGTCGCCCGGATCGGGCGCGCCGCTCCCGGCGTCCCCCGGGATCGCGGTCGGGCCCGCACGGTCCGACGCGGCCGCGCCCGTGGTCGTGTCCGACGAACCCGCGGGCGCGCCGGCCGACGAGCGGGCACGCCTCGCCACCGCCATCGCCACGGTCACGTCCGACATCCGGGCCGGCCGCGCGGCCGCCGCCGCGGAGCTGGGCCCCGCCGAGGCGGCGATCTTCGACGCGCACCTGCTGCTCCTCGACGACCCCGAGCTGGTGGAGGACGCCGGGACGGGCATCGGGAACGGGGTGTCGGCGGAGCGGGCCTGGTCCGACGCCGCGGAACGCGCAGCGTCCGCCTTCGACGCGCTGCCCGACCCGTACCTCGCGGCCCGCGCCGCCGACGTCCGTGCGGTCGCGGACCAGGTGCTCCGCGCTCTCGTCGGGGACCTGGCCGACACCACGGACGATCACGCGGACGGCCCGCCTGCCGTACTCGTCGCTGCCGACCTCACCCCGGCCCGGGCCGCGGCGCTGGACCCGGCGCGCGTGGCGGGTGTGGTGCTCGCAGGCGGGAGCCCCACCGCCCACAGCGCGATCCTGCTCCGGGCGCGCGGAGTGCCCGCGGTGCTCGGGGCCGGAGCGCAGGTGTTGCAGGTGCCCGACGGCACGCTGATCGCGCTGGACGGGACCACGGGGGAGCTCCTCGTCGACCCCGCCCCCGACGCCGTTGCGGTGTTCCGTGACCGCGCCGCCGCGGAGGCCGTCCGGGACCGGGAGGCGCGCGAACGGTCCGCCGCACCGGCCGTGACGCGGGACCGCGTCACCGTGCTCGTCGGGGCGAACGTCGGTTCCCCCGCCGAGGCGACGGCGGCCGCGGCAGCCGGTGCCGACCTGGTCGGGCTGGTGCGCACCGAGTTCCTGTTCCTCGGGCGGGCGGCCGCTCCGGACGTCGACGAGCAGGAGGCGGCCTACCGCGCCGTCGCCGTCGCACTCGGCGGCAAGCGGATCACCCTGCGCACCCTCGACGTCGGTGGCGACAAGCCGCTGCCCTACCTGCCGCTGCCCGCCGAGGCCAACCCGTTCCTCGGCCTGCGCGGGATCCGGCTGGCCACGGCGTTCCCCGAGCTGTTCGCCGACCAGCTGCTGGCCGCGGTGCGGGTGGCCCACGACGCGCCGGTGAGCCTGATGTTCCCGATGGTCACCACGCTCGACGAGCTGGTCGTCGCCCGCCGCGCGCTGGACGCCGCGTTCGCCCGCGAGGGCCGCGGCACACCCCCCGGCCTGGAGGTGGGGATCATGGTCGAGGTCCCGGCGGCGGCGCTGAAGGCGGCGGCGTTCGCGCCCCACGTCGACTTCTTCAGCATCGGCACCAACGACCTCACCCAGTACGCGCTGGCCGCCGAGCGGGGCAACCCGGCTGTCGCCGCACTGGCCGACCCCCTCGACCCCGGCGTGCTCCGGCTCGTCGACGCCGTGTGCCGGGCGGCGGGGGAACGGGTGCTGGTGGCCGTCTGCGGCGAGGCGGCGGCGGATCCGCTCGCCGCCGAGCTGCTGGTCGGGCTCGGGGTGCGGGAGCTGAGCGTGGCGCCGCCTGCGGTGGCCGGGGTGAAGCAGACCGTGCGCGACGTGGACGTGGCTCAGTCGGCCACCCGCGCCGCGGCCGCCCTGACCGCGAGCGGCCCGGCCGACGTGCGCGGCACAAGCGCGGGCTGAGTCGCATGATCGTCGCGAGATCCGGCTCGTCGCCCTCCGACGGGCCGAAACCCGGATCTCGCGGCGATCACGAGACCCGCGGCTCGACCCGCTGCCCGTAGTCCGGCAGCGCGATGTTGCCGGCCTTAGCGAACTGCGCGGCGATCAAGGGACGCAACGGCCAGCGCGTCATCCAGTTCATCGATGCCGTCCGCATGCGGATCTCGAACCGGCCCCGCGGCGCGTACCCGCTCACGCCGCCGGGCGGCAGCTTCTGGCCTTCCGTGACGTAGGGCCGCATCACCTGCTCGTAGCGCGCGAACGCGGCCCGGTGGTCGCCGTCGGCGGCGGCGAGCTCACCGGCGAGCACGTAGGCGCCGACGAGGGCGAGGCTCGTGCCCAGGCCGGTCAGCGGGCTCGGGCAGTAGCCCGCGTCGCCGAGCAGCCCGACCCGGCCTGCCGACCAGCGGTCGAGGTGCACCTGGCCCATGGAGTCGAACGCGAAGTCGGGCGCCTCCCGCATGGCCTTGAGGAGTCGCGGGGCCTCCCACCCGACGCCGGCGAGGCGCCGGGCCACGATGTCGCGCTGCTGGGCGATGTTCCAGCGGTCGTACGCGATCGGCTCCGAGCGGAAGCTGAGACCGGCCTTGATCTCGTGGGGGAGCCGGCCCGGCCGGGCCGAGGCGACGAGCCCGCCGGGGGCGTTGTGCATGAGGTACCAGCCGTCGAGATCGATGTCGGCCGGTGCGGTGAACCAGGCGGTGTAGCAGCCGATCGGGCGGACCGAGTCCGCCTCCGGGCCGAACGCGAGGCCCCGGACCGCCGAGTGCAGCCCGTCGGCACCGATGACGAGGCCGAAGCGGCGGGGTGCTGCCTTCTCGAACGTGACGGTGACGCCGTCGTCGTCCTGGTCGATCCCGGTGATCGTGTCGTCGAACAGGTACTCGGTGCCCGGGAGGGTCGCGCGGTGGAGGACCTCGGCCAGGTCGCCGCGCAGGACCTCGATCTCGGAGACGATGCCTTCGCCGCCGAACGCGTCGGCCCCGAGCCGCGCCTTGATGTGGCCGGTGTCGTCGACGTAGGCGAGCCCGCGCTGGTCGAGGGCGACCGCCCGCACGTCGTCCATCAGGCCCATGCGCTCGACGACCGTGCGGCCGGCGCCGCGCAGGTCGACGGCCTGGCCGCCGGGCCGTAGTGCGGGCGCCCGCTCGATGACGGTGGGGGTGAAGCCGTTCTTGCGTAGCCAGTACGCCAGTGCGGGCCCGGCGATGCTCGCCCCGGAGATGAGGATGTTCGTGTTCTGCATGTGCACTAGCGTACGACGTACAAACACTTCGAATCAAGCCATCTAGCTGCATAAATACCGGGACGAGGTGCACTAGTGCAGGCATTCTGGGGTCGACCTGCCTCGACGGGTCGCCACGGAGTCGCTACTCTCGTCCGGATCTGAAGTGCACTAGTACGGAGGGGTCGTGGAGAGCAGTCCGCCGTATGCGCGGATCGTCGCCGAGCTGCGCCGGCGGATCGAGACGGGTGATCTCGCGCCCGGTGACCGGGTGCCCTCCACGCGGGAGATCACCCGGCACTGGGGCGTCGCCATGGCCACCGCCACCAAGGTGCTGGGAGTGCTGCGCCAGGAAGGGCTGGTGCGCGCTGTGCCCGGTTCGGGCACCGTGGTGGAGACCCGCCCGGGGACGACGCCGCCCCGGACGGTCGTGCCTCCGGCAGCATCGGAACCGGCGCTCGAGCCGGCGCGGCCCCGCGTCCGCCCCGCGCCCGACGCCGCCCTGACCCCCGAGCGGATCGTGGCCGTCGCCATCGCCATCGCCGACGCCGAAGGGCTCGACGGCCTGTCGATGCGACGGGTGGCCGCCGAGCTCGGAGCGGCCACCATGGCCCTCTACCGGCACGTCGTCGACAAGGACGACCTCGTGCTGCGGATGTTGGACGCCGCACTGGGCGAGTGGCGATCGCCGGCGGTCGCGCCGGACGGGTGGCGGCCCCGGCTCGAGATCGCGGGCCGCACGCTCTGGGCGTTGTTCCGCCGCCACCCCTGGCTCGCCCCGGTGATGTCGATGACGCGGCCGCAGGCCGTCGCGGGAGGGCTGGCCCTGTCCGAGTGGACGCTGGCCGCGCTCGACGGTTGCGGTGCCGACCACGCGACAGTGATGACCACCTACCTCACGCTCGTCAACTACGTGCGCGGTACGGCGGTGAACCTCGAACCCGAGGCCGAGGCCGAGGCGGCCACCGGGTTGAACCCGGACGAATGGATGGACACCCAGGAAGCAGCCATACGCTCGGTCCTCGGCGACGGCCGCTTCCCCACGTTCGAACGGGTGCTCTCCACCCCGTACGACTTCGACCTGGACGCGCTCTTCGAGTTCGGCCTGCAGCGACTGCTCGACGGCTTCGCGGTGGTGCTGCCCTCGTAGGCCTGCGGCGTGACCGCGGCGGAGCGGCTACCCGAACGGGCGGCCCGGGTGGCCCCCGTACGGGTACGGCATCTGCGGCGCGGCGTAGGGGGCCTGCGGGTGCAGGTACGGCACCTGTGGCCCGGCGGGTGGCACCGGTGGTCCGTAGATCCCCGACAGGTCCTGCGCGGGCCGCTGGACCGCGACCGTGACCGGGTTGATCACCGAGTTGGCGGCGCCACCCCCGTACACCTGCTCGTGGAAGCTCTGACCCGGTCCACCGCCGTACATCCGGAAGTACCAGCGCTCGTGCTTGATGGCGTCGTCGACGAGGCGCAGGTACTCCTTCTCCCCGTCGCCCCCCACCTGGGCGGCCTCCTTGTCGATCAGCTTCCGCACGGCCTCCATGGCCGGACCCACGGGGGCGAACGGTGCGGTGTAGCGGTCGGGGTGGCGGAGCCGCTGCCACTGCTGGACCAGCGGATTCGTCCGTTGCCGGTAGCGCTGCATCAGCACCGCGTGGAGCTCGGCGACCGCGCTCACCGCGGAGCGGGTGTAGTTCTCCATGGTGACCCGGTCGTTCCCCGAGCGGGCCACCACGCCTCCGAAGTGGAAGTTCCAGGGCGGGTCGTCGGGCGACCGCGCACCGCCGGGTGCCGCGAAGTCGGGCCCATCGCTGCCCAGCGAGGTGATCGCGAAGGACTGCCCGACGCCGGGGTTCGCGTACTGGTTGAGGCCCAGCTCCTGAGCACCCACCAGGGTTCCCCCGCGATGGGCCGCCCCGTAGGCCTCGACGGCCGCTCGCTCGTCGAACGTGCCGTCGCCGGAAGCAGGACGTCCGGGGCCTGCCGGCGTCATCCGGTGGCCGAGCTCGAGGGCGCGCTGCTCGGAGTATCGCCTGCCGTCGTCCCCGATGATCTCCCCGCGCCGCCTGCGCCGGGGAATGCCCATCAGCAGCCCGGCGACCTCGATGCACTCGTCTTCGGTGCGCTGCCCGAAGCGCCGGGCCGACGACGGCGCGGGAGCCGCCACCACGCGGTTCAGGGTTCTCCGGCGGCCGTTCGGATCGGCGACCTTGATGGTCTCGGACCGCTGCTTCAGCCGGTAGAAACTGCCGGTGGCCCGCAGTGCGGCCACCGACTCCTCGAACACGGACGAGCTGCTGTAGAACTCCTTCGGCTCGAGGTTCGGAGCATCGTGCACGGCGAGGTCGGCCTTCGCCGAGACCCGGACGGGAACCGGTTGCTCCGCCGAGGGGCTGAGCGACGGAGCGTCGTGGCTGAGCGCCCAGGGCAGCTGACCGGCGGGCGTCTCGGCCGGAGGTCGCGTCCGCAGCCACGTGTTGGGCGTCTGCGAGACGAAGTTCGGCCCTGGTCCGGTTCCGCTGGTCACCTGCTGCCCGCCGAAGCGTTGCACCGGAACGGCCCGCTGCATCAGCTGGGTGACCGCGGCGTTGCCGATGGCGCCCTGCAGCCGGAGCAACGGCGCACGGGCGTCGCGTTCCTCAGCGGCTTTCGCGGACGCGCGGTGTGCCGCTGAGTGATCCGGTCGTGGCCGGTCCCGCGTCCCGTCGGACAACCTCATCCCACGCCTTCCCGCCCCGCTGGTGGTCCGTGGCCCGGACTCGTTCCAGGCTAGGACGCTCGTCCCGCCGGTATCACGGTCGGGCGATCGGTGACGGGGGAAGGGCGGTTGCACGTTCGGACAGGCCCTTCGGGCGCCGGGCTAGACCTGCGGTGTGATCGCGCTGAGCGCCTTCGAGGAGCGGATCGCGGCGGTCAGGTCGACCAGTGCGGTGCCGTGCGCCGCGGCCAGGGCGGCGCTGTCCTCGGTGAGCGTGTTGCGGTCGACGTAACCGCCGTGGTCGAAGTAGAGCCCCGGGGACAGCACCTGCACCGCGAAGAAGCTCGCCAGGACGTTGCGCAGGTCGCCGAGCGCGAGGAAGTGGTGGCCGCTGGCCCCGGTCAGGACGATGGCCGCGGCCTTGCCCTGCAGCGGTGCGGTGCTCTCGCCCCACTTGCCGCGCTCGGTGCCCTCGAGCAGGCCCTTGAGCAGGGCGCTGTAGGTGGCGCGGTAGACGGGGCTACCGAGCACCACGGCGTCGGCGGCATTGATCGCGGCGACCACCTCGGGGAGGTCGGTGGAGCCGAGTTCCACCAGCGTGGTGGCGGCTCCCGCGGCGGCGGCACCGGCGAGGACCCCGGCGATCGCGGTGCTGGTGCGCCCGCCCGCCTCCGGCCCGCCCGCGATCCCCAGCACGGACAAGGACTCGGTCATCGGCTCTCCTCGGGATCGGCCGTCACGCCGTAGCGTCCGCGGTAGTACAGCAGGGGCAGGCGAGCAGGGTCGGCGCCGAGGTCACGCACGAGCCCGATGGCGATCGTGTGGTCGCCACCGTCGTACTCGTTCCACAGCGAGCAGTCGATCCAGGCGCTCACACCGTCGAGGATCGGTGCGCCGGACGGCGCCGGTCGCCACGGCACCCCGGCGAACTTGTCGACCCCGGAACGCGCGAACCCGCCGCTGAGCTCCTGGTGGTCGGCGGCGAGGACGTTGACACAGAACGCGCCGACGTCGCGGATCCGGGGCCACGTCGACGACGAACGGGCCGGCGCGAAGGTGACCAGCGGGGGATCGAGCGACAGGGAGGCGAAGGACTGGCAGGTGAAACCGATCGGGCCGTCCTGGCCCGTCGCGGTGACCACCACGATGCCGGAGACGAAATGACCCAGCACCTCCCGCATGACGGCCGGCGAGACCGGGCCGGGTGGTGCGCTCATAACTCCGAGCGTAGGACGGCGGAGGCGCCCGCGGTGGGCTCGGCGTGAGGCAGCCCACACCGGCGGTGGACCGTGACGTCGGCCGCCTCGTACGGTCGGGCCATGGCTACCGAGCTCGAGCGGTTCCGGATGACCGTCGGTGGGAAGGCCGTCGACGCGCTGTCCGGCCGGACCTTCGAGTCCCAGAACCCGTACACCGGGCAGCCGTGGGCCGTGGTGCCCGACGGCGGCCCCGAGGACGTCGATGCGGCGGTGGCTGCCGCGCGGGCGGCCTTCGAGGGGGAGTGGTCGGCGCTCACCGGGTTCGCGCGCGCCACCCTCCTCCGCCGCCTCGGTGACCTCATCGGCGAGAACGCCGAGCGGCTCGCCCGGCTCGAGGTCAACGACTCCGGGAAGCTCTACCGCGAGATGATCGGCCAGCTCTCCGGCATGGGCGCCTGGTACCACTACTACGCGGGGCTCGCCGACAAGATCGAGGGCAGGCAGATCCCGCCGGGCAACCCGAACTACCTCGTGTACACCCGGCGCGAACCCGTGGGCGTGGTCGCGGCGATCACCCCGTGGAACTCCCCGCTGCTGCTGCTGACCTGGAAGCTGGCCCCCGCACTGGCGGCGGGGTGCACGGTCGTCGTGAAGCCGTCCGAGCACGCGCCGGCGTCCACGCTCTCGTTCGTCGAGCTCGCCGAGCAGGCCGGGTTCCCGCCGGGCGTGGTCAACGTCGTCACCGGGCTCTCCCGGGAGGTGGGGGCAGCGCTCGCCGCGCATCCCGGCGTGGACAAGGTGGCGTTCACCGGGTCGACAGCCACCGGGCGGGCCGTCGCGAAGGCGGCGGCCGAGAACATCAACAAGGTCACCCTCGAGCTCGGTGGCAAGTCCCCGCAGATCGTCTTCCCGGACGCCGATCTGAAGGCTGCGGCCAACGGCCTGGTCGCCGGGGTGTTCGCCGCCACCGGGCAGACGTGCATGGCCGGGTCGCGGCTGATCGTGCACGCCGACGTCCACGACGAGCTGGTGGCACTCGTCGCCGAACGCGCCGCGCGGATCCGGCTGGGCGACCCGAACGACCCCGGCACCGAGATGGGCCCGGTGGCGAACCGGCCGCAGTACGAGAAGGTCCTGGCCTACCTGGACACGGCCCGCGCCGAGGGCGCCACGATCGCCTACGGCGGCGGCGCCGCCGACGAGGGGCTGGGCGGGCTGTTCGTCCGGCCGACGGTGCTCACCGGCGTGACCGCCACCTCCACCGTGGTGCGGGAGGAGGTGTTCGGCCCCGTGCTCGCCGCGCTCACCTTCACCGAGGAGGACGAGGCGCTGAAGCTCGCCAACGACACCCCCTACGGCCTCGCCGGTGCCGTCTGGACGAAGGACGTGCACCGCGCCCACCGGGTGGCCGCGCGGCTGCGGGCAGGCACCGTCTGGATCAACGCCTACCGCGTGGTGGCACCGGGCGTGCCGTTCGGCGGCTACGGCGCGAGCGGGCTCGGCCGCGAGAACGGAGCGGCCGGGCTCGACGAGTACCTCGAGAACAAGTCGGTGTGGGTCGAGCTCACCGGCGGCACCCGCGACCCGTTCACGCTGGGCTGACGGCCCGCCGCGGGAGGAACCGGACCTCCTGGTCGGCCGCGGTCATGACCGAGTAGGTGGAGCCCTCCTGGCCCGCGGCGCCGCCGTGGCGCCCGTCGGGGGTGAGGGCGAGCGTGCGCAGCTCGGCCCGGAAGGTGTCGGGCAGCGTCGCCGCGTCGGCCAGCATCGCGGCGCACGCCGACTCCGGGTCGTCCCCGGCGGCGAGCCGGTCGACCACGACACGGGCGCCGGTGGCGCGGATGCTCAGCTCTCCGCGCCCGGTGCAGGCCGCACCGCCGTAGCGCAGGTCGCAGTAGTTGCCCGCCCCGGCGATCGCGGAGTCCCCGACCCGGCCGGGGTACTTCCACGGGTAGCCGCTGGTGGACACGCCGACCACCAGCTCGCCGCTCTCGTCGAGGGCCAGGACGTTGATCGTGCCCCACGGTCCCTCGTGCGGGGCCAGCCGCTTCACCAGCTCCAGCGCCGCGAGCCGGTAGGCGATGTCACCCGAGCCCGCCCGGGTGTTCTCGCCCTCCACCGACTCGTCGGTGACCGACAGGGCGTCGTGCCAGGCCTTGCGGGCCTCCTCGGTGAGGAGCTCGGCCGTGGTGAAGCCGCACTCGGCGGCGAACAGCTCGGCCCCCTCGCCCACCAGCAACGCGTGCTGGGGGAGGCGTTCCATGACGGCCCGAGCCACCGAGATCGGGTGCGGGTAGCCGCGCACCGCGGCCACCGCACCGAAGGCCCGGGTGGAGCCGACCATCACCGACGCGTCCAGCTCCACCTCGCCGCGCGCGTTGGGCAGCCCTCCGGTGCCGACGTAATGGTCGGCCAGGTTGTCCTCGCACAGCAGCAGGGCCGCCTCCACCGCGTCGAGCGCGCTCCCACCGGCCCGAAGCACGGCCATTCCGGCGGGCAGGCCCGCCTCGCTGCGCTCACTGCCGATGATCACCGGGTCGGTCACGAGTGATGTCCTTTCGCGGGGGTCGGTCGTTCGGTGGCGTGCCGGTAGGCGTCGCCCGCTCCAGGTTGTCAGGCAACGTGAGCACCGGAGCCGGCGGCCGGTCTCCTCGCATCATTCCCCGCTGCACATGTCGAACGTCTGGTCGGGGAGCGTTCTGGCCGGAGAAAGGAACGGTCGGCCCGAACGGCAGAGTTCCATTGCCGGAGGGTCCGGCGTTCACGCGTATTTCACGGTGGATCGCGGAGAAGAATCGCACAGCGCTGGTGCGGAATTCTCGTACGCGTTCATCGGAACGTAGTCGGTGTGGGTCACGGAAACAGCGTGACCGGCACGTCAGGCATGCCTGTGAGCTGGTCGACCGTAGGTAACGGAGACACTCGCCGGCGCCGGCAACTGAGCAACAGAAATGTGACACCAGGACCTGCGAGGGCTGCCGTCCTCTCTGCATCGAACTGCGCCGATGCGCTGTATACAGTTGGAGAGAATGTACGGCGCCGGGTCGGACCAGACAAGCAGGAGCTCGCATGAAGTTCACCGTTCTCGGTTCCGGCGCGATCGGCGGGACGGTCGGCGCCCATTTGTCCCGCGCCGGTCACGACGTCCTCTTCTGTGACGCGGACCCGGTGCACGTCGCCGCGATCGAGGCTGACGGACTGCGGATCACCGGGCCGGTGGACGAGTTCACGGTGCGGTCACCCGCGGTGCTTCCGGGCGATCTCCCTGAGCTGATCGACGGCGTGGTGCTCGTGGCCGTGAAGGGGCACCACACCGCGGCGGCCGCCGAGGTGCTGCGCGGCAGGCTGGCCCCCGGCGCGGTCGTCGTGTCGATGCAGAACGGTCTGACCGCGGACCTGTTGTCCGACGTGGTCGGCCGCGACCGGCCGCTCGCCTGCTTCGTCAACGTCGGAGCCGACGTGATGGGGCCCGGCGTCGTGATGCAGGGCAACGTCGCGACGGTCCGGATCGGCGAGCTGGACGGCCGGCTGACCGACCGGCTGCGCGAGATCGCCGACGTCCTGCCCTACGCCGAGGCGACCGGCAACATCCGCGGCTACCTCTGGGCCAAGGAGGCCTACGGCGCCATGCTGTTCGCCGGCGCCGTGTCGGATCTGTCGATCGCCGACTCCCTGGAGGACCCGCAGTTCCGGCCGTTGATGCTGGCGATCGCTCGCGAGGTGCTCGCCCAGTCGCCGGCCACGCCGATGCCCTTCGACGGGTTCGATCCGGCGGACCTGCCGGGGTCGGTGCGCCGGCTCGTCGCCTTCAACCGCGGCAGCGCGAAGAGCCACAGCGGCATCTACCAGGACCTCGCCGTGCGCAACCGCAGAACCGAGGTCGACGCCCAGCTCGGGCCCCTCACCGGACCGCTCACCGGCTACGTCGCCGAGCTGATCCGCGCGATCGAACGCGGCGAGCGCGTGTGCGAGGTGGCCAACCTCGAACTGCTCGCCGCCTACGAGCGGCTGGAACGGCTCGGCCGTCCGCTGCACGCCGTGGTGGCCGCGCTTCCGGCGCCGCGGCGGGCGAAGGCCGGGCCGCTGCACGGCACGCCAGTGGCGGTGAAGGACATCGTCGAGGTCGCGGGGAGCCCGCGCGGCAACGGCAACCCGCACGACATGGCGGGGGCGCCTGCCGCGTCGGACGCGCCGGTGGTGGCCGCGCTGCGGGCGGCGGGCGCCGATGTCTTCGCACTGGCCTCGTTGCTCGAGTACGCGGCGGGCGCCCCCCACCCGGACCTGCCGGAGGCGATGAACCCGGTGCGTCCGGAGCGGACCGCGGGCGGGTCCAGCGGTGGGTCGGCCGCACTGGTCGCCGCGGGCGTGTGCCCGGCCGCGCTGGGCACCGACACCGGCGGCTCGGTCCGCATCCCGGCGGCCTACTGCGGGGTCGTCGGCCTGAAGCCGACCGCCGGCCTGGTCAGCACCGAGGGGGTCACCCCGCTCTCGCCCACGCTGGACCACGTCGGGGTGCTGGCGGCGTCCGTGGCGGACGCCGCCGCGGTGATGGCGGCGCTCACGGGAATCGGAGCGGCACCGGAGGAGACCCCGGCGCGGCCCGCCCGGCTCGGGGTGGTGGCCGACCAGCTGTCCGACCCACGGCTCGATCCCGAGCTCGCGGCGATCACCCGGATGGCCCTGGATCGGCTCCTCGTCGCCGGCATGGTGCTGGCCGACCGCGACGGCACGGTGCTCAGAGAACTGGAATCGTGCCTGGCGGACATCCTGCTGGTCGAGGCCTGGCAGGTGCACGCACCGGCGATCACCGGGCCCACCGCCGACCCCGACCGCTTCGGAGCCACGACCCTGCGCCTGCTCCGCAGCGCCGCGAAGGTCGAGCCCCGGCGCCGAGACGCCGCACTGGCCCGCCGGGCCGAGTTGCGTCAAGCGGCCGACCGGCTCCTCGACGGGGTGGACGTACTGGTCGGCCCGGCCACCCCGTACGCGGCGCCCGAGCGGACCCCGCCGATCGACACCCCGGAGGGGGAGATCGAGCGGATCTTCAGCGCTCCGTACAACGTCTCCGGGCAGCCGGCGATCGTCGTGCCGTGCGGGCTCACCGCCGACGGGCTGCCGGTCGGTCTGCAGCTGGCGGCGCGCTACGGCGATGACGCCGGGCTGTTGCGGGTGGCGGCCGCAGTCGAGGTAGCGCTCGCCTAACCCCCCTTGATCGCTGCGAGCCGTACGTCAAAGCCCCGGGGAGGGCGGCCGGTACGGCTCGCGGCGAGCATCACCGCTGGTCAGCTGGCGTAGGCGCGCAGGCGGTCAGCCCGCTCCCCGATGCGCAGCTTGGCCATGACCTCGCGCTCGATCTGGCGGACGCGCTCGCGGGAGAGCCCGAAGCGGCGGCCGATCTGGTCGAGCGTGCACGGCTGTCCGTCGTCGAGGCCGTACCGCATCCGGATGACCTGCTGCTCGCGGTCGTCCAGCGTGGCCAGCACCCGGCGCAGGTCGTCGTGCAGCAGGTGGGAGATCACCGTGGTCTCGGCGTCGGTGGCCTCGCCGTCCTCGATGAAGTCGCCGAGCGGCGCCTCCTCCTCGGACCCCACCGGCATGTCCAGGCTCACCGGGTCGCGTGCGTGGTCGAGCAGGTCGGCGATCTTCTCCTCGGCGATACCGGACTCGGTGGCCAGCTCCTCGTGAGTGGCGTCGCGTCCGAGCTTCTGGTGCAGATCGCGCTTGATGCGGGCCAGCTTGTTGACCTGCTCCACGAGATGCACGGGCAGCCGGATCGTGCGGGCCTGGTCGGCCATGCCGCGCGTGATCGCCTGCCGGATCCACCAGGTGGCGTAGGTGGAGAACTTGAAGCCCTTGGCGTAGTCGAACTTCTCGACCGCGCGGATCAGACCCAGGTTGCCCTCCTGGATCAGGTCCAGCAGCGGCATCCCACGGCCCGTGTAGCGCTTGGCGAGCGACACCACGAGCCGGAGGTTGGCCTCCAGCAGGTGGTTGCGGGCCCGCATGCCGTCGCGGACGACTGCCCGCAGATCGGCCGCGTACCGGTGCTCCAGCTCGGTGCCCTCTTCGGCGGCCGCATCGAGTACGTGCTGGGCGAAGACGCCAGCCTCGATCCGCTTCGCCAGTTCGACCTCCTGCGCTGCGGAGAGCAGCGCGGTCTTACCGATGCCGTTGAGGTACACGCGCACCAGGTCCGCCGCAGGGCTCTGCGCGTCGAGGTCCTCGGCGGACAGCTCCGGACGCTCGGAGGTGGCCTCCGAGTGGTCAAAGTCGGTACGCTGTGTTGGGATGCCAGGACCGGCCGCGTTCGTCGGCCCGTTCATGGTGGGCGCTGTCATCTTTCCTCCCCTGCCGCAACCCGGCGGGGCGGTGTCGGAGCGCCGCCGCCGGGGTTCTCATGGGGTTGAACGCCTGCATGCGGCAGAACGTTCCCGCTGAAATGTGGTCGGCGCTTCATTCTCAGCGGGCCCTCAGACCGGGCATCAGGGCGCGGGCACCTCCGGCGTACCGCCTGGATCAGCAACAACGTCACCCGCGTGCGTTTCGCGACGGTCCGCGCCCCCTCCCTCCGGACCCGCCACCGAGAGCGCGCGGACGGCCTCCATCAACGGCGGCCAGTCGGTCCGCAGCGCCTCCCGGCCCATGAACAGACCCAGATGTCCACCGTTCGCGGTGCGCCGGTGGATCCGGTCCCGTGGGGTGCCGACGGCCTCGGCCGCGGCGAACAGCTGCGGGGGCGGGGTGATGTGGTCGGTCGATCCGGCGAGGAGGAACAGGGGGCACGTGATGTTCGCCAGGTGGGCCCGGCGACCGTCGACGACGAGCTCTCCCGAGATCAGCTCGTTGCGCCAGAACAGGTGCTCCACGAGCCAGAGGTAGAACGCGCCGGGGATGTCCTGGGTGTGCTTGAACCAGTCCTCGAAGACGCGGTAGCGCTCCACGTGGGCCCGGTCGTCGATGTTCTCGAGCAGCTGCATCTGGCGGGCGATCTCCGACTGCGGCTGGATCGCGATGAAGTTGGTGAGGACCGCTCGGCCCGGCATGTTGCCGCCACCCATAGCGACGAGCGCGCGGTAGGGGGCGAGACCGAATGCGCTGGTCAGCGTACGTGTGGAGGACGCGATCACCGACTCTCCGGCGTGGAAGTCGATCGGTGCTCCCGCCAGCGTCAGGGTGTGGACGCGCTCGGGGTGCAGTGCGGCGTAGATCGCCGCGAGCCAGCCGCCCTGGCAGTCCCCGACGAGGTTGGCCCGCCCGCCCATCTGCTCGATCGACCGGTCGATGACGTCGAGGTAGTCGGTGATGGTGACGCCTGCGGTCCGGGGGGTCGCGGCGCGCCAGTCGAGCACGAAGAGCCGGGCGAGGCCCGCCGCCCTGATCACGGCCAGCTGGCTCTGCGTCGGCGAGAAGTCGACCACGCTCGAGGAGTGCCCGGCCTGTGGCGGCAGCACCAGCGTCGGCACGACGTCCGCCGCCCGGTCGACCGGCGCGGTGAAGTCGCGCAGGTGTGCGAACGGTGTGCTGAGCACGATCTCGTTGGGTAGGTGCCAGCTCGGCTCACTGCGTCGGCGCATCTCCCGCCACCACCGCAGCCCGCGGTCCGCCATGCCGAGCGGGGTGGTGGTGCGGGTGATCGCGTCCGCCCACACGGCACCGCTAGCCCGGGTCAGTTCGGCCAGGCTGTTGGCGGCCGCCGCCGTGCTGTAGCCGGCGAGATGGGCCAGTGCGGCCGCCATGTCGGGCATCCGTGGCGGGGCGGCGTTCGCGCCTCGCGTGGTCGACATCACAGGGTTCGAGGGCACGGATTGCGACGCCGCAGTCAAGTCGGACTCCCATCGGCAGTGACGGTTCCCGACTGTCGGTTGATCGGACAATCGGTTACCCGACGGTAGCTCCTGCTTGTCATCCCCGGCAACACGCACGTCCGGTCTGGTAAACCAAGCGGCAGATGGGCGATTCTCGCCCGGCGTAGCGGCACGCGCGATGATGGACGCCATGAGTGCAGCGCGGCCCACGTCCCATGAGTCCACGGGTGACGGCCCGACGGGCGACGGCCCTCCCGCCACGGCGTGGACGGCCCAGATGAACATGCTGGGCGACTTCATCCGGGCCCAACGTCAGCTCGCCAACCTGTCGCTGCGCGAGATGGCGTCGATGACGAGCGTGTCCAACGCGTACCTGAGCCAGGTGGAGCGCGGGCTGCACCAGCCGTCGCTGAAGGTGCTGCGCTCGATCGCCGACGCGCTGCAGCTGTCCACCGAGCAGTTGCTCTCCCAGGCCGGCTGGGCCACCGCGACGGGTTCCACCGCCGGGGCCACCTCGGGGGGCTCCCCCGCGGCGGAGACGACCAGCACCGAGGACGCGATCCGCAAGGACCCCCGGCTGTCCCCGGAGCAGCGGACCGCGCTGCTGGGGGTGTACCGCAGCTTCGTCGGGGGCGCCACGGAGTGAGAGGGCGGGATCACACCCGGTCTGCTTGACATACTTAACGCTGTTGCGCAGTCTAGGTAGCACAGGCACGCAACAACCAGTAGGAGAGAGGCCGAACATGAGCGCCCCGACCGACCAGTTCCTCGAGATCGCTTCGCGCACGCAGGACGCCCTCACCAGCGCCGTCCGCACGTGGGCCGACACCGTCACCACCTTCACCGGCAGCGTCACCGGCTCGCGCCCCGCGCTGCCCGACGCCCAGGTCGCCGTCGACCGGTACTTCGACTTCGCCGAGCAGGTGCTCGAGAACCAGCGCCGCCTCGCCAAGACCGTCCTGACCGCAGGCGCCCAGGCCGCCGAGACCGTCACGGAGCAGGCCGCCCGCACCGCCGAGTCCGTCGCCGCGCGCACCGTGAACGTCACCGAGACCGCGGTGAACAAGGCCGCCGACGTCACCAAGGCCGCAGGCGAGCAGACCGCAGCCAACGCCCGCGCCGCGAAGGCCACCGGCAAGTGATGTGAGCCCGTTCCGGGCTCACCGCAGTAGCGACGACAGAACAGCTCGGAGCAGCCACGACCCCACCGGGTCGCAGCAGCCCGGCGACGAAGGAGCCCCGCCCGGTACCGCCGGCCGGGGCTTCTGCCGTTCCCGGACCGGCAGCGTCACCTGACCTGGGCCCGCTCAGACCTCCACGAGCACGGTGAACGGGCCGTCGTTCACCGACTCCACGGCCATCTCGGCCCCGAACACGCCGGTGGCAACCTCGGCGCCGCGCTCCCGCAGCGCGTCCACCACGGCCTCGACCAGCGGCTCGGCCTGCGCCGGCGGAGCCGCCGCCGACCAGGAGGGCCGCCTGCCCTTGCGCGTGTCGCCGTACAAGGTGAACTGGCTGATCACCAGCAACGGCGCCCCCAGCTCGGCGCAGGACCGCTCGCCCGCGAGGATGCGCAGCTCGTGGAGCTTGCGGGCCATCACGGGCACGGCGTCCGGGCCGTCGTCACGGCCCACCCCGAGCAGCACCAGCAGCCCCGGCCCGTCGATCCGGCCGACGACCTCGCCGTCCACCCGCACCGCGGCCCGGCTCACCCGCGACACCACCGCTCTCACCGGCCCGGCTCCGGCGCGGGCAGCAGCACGCCGTGGCGGACGAACTCGCGCACCGCGGGCAGTGCGGCCGCGACAAGCTCGTCGGTGGGCCGGTCGTGGGCGAACGACAGCAGCTCCACCAGCTCGCCGAGCGGCAATGCGCCCTGGCATCCGGCCAACAGGGCGGCGGCCGGTCCGTCCACCTCGTGGCGCCAGCGCGGACCGTCCAGCCTCGCCACCGCGGACCCGACCTCGGTCCAGCCGTCCGAGCCGGGTTCGGCGTAGGTCTCCAGCACCACCGACGGCGCCACCGCGAGGCGCGCGCCCAACAGCGCGCGGTCACCGGCGTGGGCGTGCAGCCAGTCCACCCGGTCCAGCCAGCCCTCGACCTCAGGGCCCAGCGGATCCTCGACGTCGCCGGGCAGGTCCTCGAACACCACGGTCGACTCGCCGCTCCGGCGTGCCCCGTCCGGTCGGCCCCCACCCGGTCGGCGCAGGGTCACGAATCCGAAGCCGACGGCCTCCACCCGCGCGCGCTCCATCCAGTCGAGCCACGCCGAGGCCTGCTCGCGGGCCGCGGGCGAGGTGAGGTCGAGCCCGGCGTCGCGCTGCCAGGTGCCGACGTGCAGCGCGGGATCGGCCACCTCCCGTTGCACGACCCAGGCGTCGACACCGGCGGGCAGCCACGACCGCACCCGGTCGGGCCAGTCCTCGCCGCGCACGTGCAGCCAGGAGCCGAGCAGCTGCGCCACCCCGCCCGGTTCGAGGTGCTCGGGCAGCGCCCGCAGGAGCGCGGCGAGCGCGGCGTCCCCGTCCTGGCCGGAGTCGCGGTAGACGTAGTCCACCCGCGCGGGGCCCGGCACGAACGGCGGGTTCGACACGATCTGGTCGAACCGGCGCCCCGCCACGGGCTCCAGCCACGGCCCCTCCAGCAGTTCCACGTCGAGACCGTTCAGTGCGAACGTGGCGCGGGCCATCGCGAGGGCGCGCGGCGCGAGGTCCGTGCCGGTGACGGCGCGCGCATGCCGGGTGGCGTGCAGGGCCTGCACGCCGCAGCCGGTGCCCAGATCCAGCAGGGACCCGACTGCGCGGCGGGGCGTCGCGGCCGCCAGGGTCAGCGACGCCGCACCGACCCCCGTGACGTGGTCGCGCTCCTGGCGCCGCTGGTCGAGGTCGGAGAGCACCCACCAGTCGGCGCCCCCGTCCGCGGCGCCGTCGGAGTGCGTCCCGCCGGAGATGTCGGAGTCGGAGGTGTCGCCGTAGGGGCGCAGGTCGAGGGCGGCCGCCCAGCCCCCGGGCACCGCCCGGAGCAGACCGGCCGCGGCCGCGTCGGCGGGGGCGAGCGGGGCGAGAGCGGCGACCACCGCCGCGTCCGGCGCGACGGCGCCGAGCAGCAGCAGCCGCACCAGCACGCCGAGCTCCCCGCCGTCGCGGGTCGAGCGGAACGCGGGCTCCACCTCGCCGCGCCCGAGCGCGGCGTGTGCCGACTGCCCGAGCAGGGCCCGGACGCCGTCGGTGGTGTAGCCGGCCCGGAGCAGGGCGGTGCGCAGCGCGTCGGCGGTGGCGGGGGAGAGGTGGGGCAGCACGGCGTCGATCCTCCCAAGAGGCCCGTCGGCCGCTGCCGCGGCGCTACCCTTTCCGGTGTGCCCCTCTGTCTGAGCCAGGACGCCGACGCCGACGCGCTGCTCGACCGCGACCCGTTCGCGCTGCTGGTCGGGATGCTGCTCGACCAGCAGTTCCCGATGGAGCGGGCGTTCGCCGGGCCCGCGGTGCTCGCGCAGCGCCTCGGCCGCGCCGAGCTCGACCCCCGCGAGCTCGCGTCCTACGACCCCGACGCGTTGGTCCAGATCTTCCGCGGGCCGCCCGCGATCCACCGCTACCCGGGTTCGATGGCCGCGCGCGTACAGGCGCTGGCCGCCGCCGTCGTGGGGCAGTACGACGGCGACACCGGGCTCATCTGGCGCGATGTCGAGGACGGCCGTGAGCTGTTCCGCAGGCTCGCCGCCCTGCCCGGCTTCGGCACGCAGAAGGCGCAGATCTTCACCGCGCTGCTCGGCAAGCAGCGCGGGGTGACACCGCAGGGCTGGCGCGAGGCCGCAGGCGGTTACGGCGAGCACGGCTCCTTCCGCTCGGTCGCCGACGTCGTCGACGCCGGCTCGCTCGTGCGCGTCCGGGAGTACAAGCAGGCGAAGAAGGCCGAAGCCAGAGCGGGCAAGCCTGCCGCCGGATCACCGAAGGGCTGAGCCCGGCCACGTTCCACGGCGCCCACGGCCCAGGGCACTAACATCGACCTCGTGCACCAGGTGCCTTCCGCGCGTCGTGGCGTCCGCGTCGTCGACCCCGACCAGGTGTGCGACGCCACCGCCGTCCTCGCCGACGGCGAGCAGCTCCAGCAGGCAGCAGTCGTGCTCGACGCGCTCGGCGACGTGCACCGCCTGAGCATCCTGCTCGCGCTGCACCATGCCGGTGACCTGTGCGTCTCCGACCTGGCGTTCGCGGTCGGGATGAGCGACAGCGCGGTGTCGCACGCCCTGCGGCTGCTGCGGGCGCACGGGATGGTCGCCGCGCATCGTGAGGGCAGGCTCGTCCGGTACCACGTGGTCGTCGGGCTCACCACGCGGCTGCTCGACGTGGTGTCCGAGGGCGTCGTGGGCGACGTCGTGCTGCACGCGCACGGCCGCGCGGGAGCGCATCTCGACGTCGTGGCCGTGCCGCAGGACTGACGTCCGGCTGCGCCCGTGGGGTCGACAGGCGCGGGTGCCCCGGCAGTGGCACGATGACCACGGAGGCGGACGAAGGGCCAACGGCCGGGCCACCGCTCAGCGTCAGCACCGCCGGGTGCCGGCGCCGTCGCGGCCAACGAGGGAGTTCCCGTGGCAGATCCGCACCGCGCGGAGGAGCCTGTTCTCATCACCGATGCCGCTCGTTCCTACGAGGAAGAGCTGGCCACGCGCAAACGTCGCTACAAGATCATGATGGGGTTGCGCATCCCCTGCATGGTGCTCGCAGCCGTCTTCTACTCGATCCCGTGGCTGGCGGTGACACTGCTCGTGCTGTCCATCCCGCTGCCATGGATCGCCGTCCTGATCGCCAACGACCGACTGCCTCTCAAGGCCGAGCCCGTCAACCGCTACCAGGCCGAGCGGCCCCAGATCGAGCCACGCGACCACCCGGTCATCGAGGGCTGACCGCGGCCGGCCCGGGCGGCCGCCCGCCCAGGCGGCCCACCGCGGTGGCGGCCGCCGCGCACCCCGCGCGCAAGGCCTCCGCCGGGCTCGCCCCGCGCAGCCGGGCGACGAGCAGGCCGGCATCGAACGCGTCGCCCGCCCCGGTCGGGTCGACCACGTCGACCGCCGGTGCGGGAGCGTCGACGCGACCGTGGCGATCCACCCAGCGGGCTCCGCGGGGTCCGTCCGTGACGGCCACCGCGCCGTCCGGGCCGGTCTCCGCCAGCAGGTCCGGCTCCGAACCGCCGAGGGCGGCGAGCTCGTCGGCGTTGGGCAGGAGCAGGTCGACGCCGCGCACCCAGTGCCGGAACTCCTCGGTGAGCGCGGGCGCCGCCTGCGGGTCGACCGACGTGCTCAGCCCGGCCTCGCGGGCCGCGGCGAGCGCCGCGAGCCCGGCGCCCCGGGAGGACGGCCCCAGCAGCACGTAGCCGGACAGGTGCAGGTGGTCGGCGCCGTCGAGCGCGGGCAGGTCGGCGGGTTCGAGCCGGCCCGCCGCGCCCCGGTCGGACAGCATCGTGCGCTCGGCACCGTCCAGGAGCACCACGACGGTGCAGGTCGGCTCGTCGGGGTCGACGGTCAGCGCCGGGAGCACCCCCGCCGTGGCCAGGTCGGCCGCGGCGGCGCGGCCCGGTGCGTCGTCGCCCACCCGCGCCACCAGTGTGACCTCCGCACCGAGGTACGCGAGCCACGCGGCGGTGTTGGCCCCGGCGCCCCCGGCGGCCGTCCGGATCCGGGCCACGACGTCAGCGCCGCGAACCGCGGGCTCGGACGGTGCGACGAGCACGTCGACCGCGACGTCGCCGACCACCACCACGCGCGGCCTGCGCCCGCCGCTCACGATGGCTGGGCCGCGTCGGCGAGCGCCACGGCGACCTGCGCGGCCAGTTCGGCGTTGGCCCGCACGAGCGCGAGGTTGGTGCGCAGGCTCGCCCCGCCGCTGGCGGCGTGGAAGTGCTCCAGCAGCGCCGGTGTGACGTCCTTGCCGGTGATGCCGCGCCGGGCCACCAGCGCCATGCCCTCGTCGAGCAGCCGGTCGTGCACCACGGCGTCGAGCTCGTCGGCGGCCGGGACCGGCTGCGCCAGCACCATTCCCGCGGGGGAGCCGAGCGAGCGGTGGGCCCGCCACACGGCGGCGGCCTCCACCGGGGTCTCCACCCGCCACGGCACGGGATGCCCGGAGTCGCGCCGGTAGAAGCCGGGAAACGCATCGGTGCGGTAGCCGAGCACCGGTACCGATCCGGTCTCGAGCACCTCGAGCGTCGCGGGCACGTCGAGGATCGACTTCACCCCGGAGCACACGACGAGCACGCCGGTGACCGCGAGCGCGGCGAGGTCGGCGGAGACGTCCCAGCTGTCGCGGGCCCCGCGGTGCACGCCCCCGAGGCCTCCGGTGGCGAACAGCGGCACCCCGACCGCGCGGGCCAGCGCGGCCGTCGCCGCCACGGTCGTCGCGCCGTCGCGGCCGAGGCCGACGGCCACTCCGAGGTCGCGCACCGACAGCTTGACCAGGCCGCCGCCGCAGACCCGGTCCAGCTCGGCGGGGGAGAGCCCGACCCGGGGCACCCCGTCGAGGACGGCGACGGTGGCCGGCACCGCACCGTGGGCCCGGACGGCGGCCTCCAGATCGTCGGCGGCGGCACGGTTCTGTGGACTGGGCAACCCGTGCGCGAGCAGGGTGCTCTCCAGCGCGACGACGGGACGCCCGGCCGCCACGGCGGTGGCGACCTCCTCGGACATCACGGTCGGTGCGGGAGGGAGCTGGGCGTGCGAGGAGACGGGAACGGGCACGTGCGGCATCATGGACGACATGGCCACCCAGGTGCTGCCCGACGTCGAGACCCGCCCAGAGGGCACCGACACCACGGGCAACGACGAGCCCAAGATGTTCCACTACGTGAAGAAGAACAAGATCGCGGAGAGCGCCGTGCTGGGCAACATGGTGGTGGCGCTCTGCGGCGAGACGTTCCCGGTCACGCGATCCCCGAAGCCTGGTTCGCCCGTCTGCCCGGACTGCAAGAAGATCTACGAGGGGCTGCGCCCCGGTAGCGACGCCTGAGCGGCTGACCAGTGGGCAAGGTGCCGGTGCGCAGGGTCCTGCGCGGATGGCTGTACGACCGCCTGGTGGCCGGGATGACCACGGACTGGTACCGCGAGGTACTGGTCCGGCTGCCGGACGGGGCACGTCTCCTCGACGTCGGGATCGGCACGGGTGCCGCGCTCGCCCGCTGCGCCGATGTCGTACGCGCCAAGCGGCTCGACATCGTCGGCCTCGACATCGACGCCGACTACCTCGAGCGGTGTCGCACCGAGATGGCCAACGCGAACCTGACGGCTCAGGTGGCGCCGGTGCTGTCGTCGGTCTACGACCACGAGGGCGGTCCGTACGACGCGGCGTACTTCAGCGCCAGCCTGATGCTGCTGCCCGACCCCGTGGCGGCCATCGCGCACGTGGCGGCGCAGCTCACGCCGGAGGGGCGGGTGTTCGCCACCCAGACCTTCCACCACCGCCGCTCGGCGCTGCTGGAGCGGGCGAAGCCGCTCGTCCGGCACTTCACGACGATCGAGTTCGGGCGGGTGACCTACGAGGACGAGTTCCGCCGGGCGTTCGCGGATGCCGGGGTCGAGCTGATGGAGCTCACCACCATGAGTGGCACGCGGCGCTCGTCGTACCGGCTGGCGGTGGCCCGGGTCGGCGACCACGGCGACGGGCGGGGCTGCTCGGCGGCGTAGGGCTCGGCCTAGCGTTGGTTCCATGAGTGCTTCGGAGCAGTCGACGGCCGCGCTGAGCGGCACCCGGGTCCTGGTGACCGGTGGCACGAGCGGCCTGGGCCGGGCGATGGCTCAGGCGCTCGTGCAGGCGGGTGCCCGGGTGGCGGTGACCAGCCGCGACGCGCAACGGGCCCAGGCCACCGCCGCGGAGCTGGGCGCCGGCGCCGCGGGGGTCGGGCTCGACGTCCGCGACCCCGGCTCGGTGTCGGCGGCGGTCGATCGCGCCTATGCGGTGCTGAACGGGCTGGACCTGCTGGTCAACAACGCCGGGATCGGGATGCGGACCGTCAACCCGCGGTTCGTCACCGATCCGCAGCCGTTCTGGGACGTGACCCCCGCCGGCTTCCGCGACGTGCTGGAGACCAAGGCGACCGGAACGTTTCTGGTCGCCCGGGCGGTGGTGCCGCGGATGCTGGACGCCGGCGCCGGCCGGATCGTCACGATCTCCATGAACGAGCAGACGATGACCCGCCGCGGCTTCGTGCCCTACGGCCCCTCCGGTGCCGCCGTGGAGGCGCTGGCCAGGGTGATGGCCGCCGACCTGGCCGGCACCGCGGTCACGTCCAACATGCTGCTGCCCGGTGGGGCGACCGCCACCGGGATGATCCCCGCCGGGACGGCGGACGAGCTCCGGGGCCACCTGCTCGACCCGTCGGTCATGGGGGCGCCGATCGTGTGGCTCGCGTCCCCGGACGCCGCCGGGGTCCACGACCAGCGGATCGTCGCCCGCGACTTCGAGGAGTGGCTGGCGGCGCGCGAGAAGGGGAACCCCTGAGGGGTGGTGGCCCCGTCGCGCGCCCGGCCGGGAACTCTGCGCGGCTTCCGTTCGTGGTCCGGACATGGGGGAGAAAAGGGGCGTGCGCGCGCTGGCCGAGCAGCAGGTGCGTGCGGGGGCAGGCGGCTGGGTCCGCCGCCCGGCGGGGAACGGTGAGGTCGACATCGCCTACCTTCGCCCGCGACGGCAGGGCGGGACACCGATCGTGCTCGTGCCCGGCGGCCCCGGGGTGGCGTCCGCCCTGCCCTACCGGGCGCTGCGCCGCCGAGCCGTGAAGCGCGGCCTCGATGTGATCATGATGGAGCACCGGGGGGTCGGGCTCTCCCGCAGCGACATCACCGGCGCCGACCTGGCGATCGAGGCCGTCACCGCCGAAGCGGCGGCCGACGACCTCGCGGCCGTACTCGACGCGACCGGCGTCGACCAGGCCGTCGTCTACGGCAGCTCCTACGGCACCCACCTCGCGCAGCTGTTCGGCGTGCGGCATCCCGGACGGATCGCGGGGATGGTGCTCGACTCCCCGATGCTGTCCGCGGTGGACGACGTCGCAACGATCCGTGCCTTCCGCCGCGACCTCCTGTGGAAGGGCACCGGCCGGGCCGCCGGGCTGTTCCGCGAGCTGCTCGACGCGGAGCAGGTCCCGGTCCCGGAAGCGAGCCACGTCGTGCAGGTCGTGTACGAGTTCGCCGGGCCCGAGGTCCTCGAACGGCTGCTCGCCGCCCGGCTGGCGGGGCGGGCCCTGCGCACCTGGCGGCGCATCGCCGAGCTGGGGGCCGGGGAGATCGAGGGGCCGGGCACGCGGTTCGTGATGGAGCCGGATCTCGTCGCGGGCATCACCCACGGCGAGCTCGGCTACGGCGAGGCCCCGGACGGCCTCCCGCTCGACCCGCAGGAACTGTTCGCCCACTACACGGCCGACACGCCGCCGTTCACGGGCGAGCGCGTCGACCTGCCGGCGGCGCTGCCGCACTTCGCCTGGCCCACGGCGATCGTGTCGGGCGAGCGCGACCTGCGCACACCCCGGCCGATCGCCGAGCGGATCGTCGAGCTGATCCCGGGCGCCGTGCTCGTGCCGCTCCCGGATCTCGGGCACAGCGCGATGGACACCCACCAGCTCGCCGCGCTCAACGTCGCCCACGTCCTGGCCGCGGGCGGTCTGGAACGGCTGCCGGATCTCACGCCCCGGATCGCGGCACTCCCGCGCAGGGGCGCGTCGGGCAAGGTCGGCCCCCTCATCCGGGCCGCCCTCGCGCTCGAACTCGCCCTGCCCGCTCGCCGGCAGGGCTAGAGCGGGTCCCGGGTCAGCGCTGCAACACGTACTCCCCGGGGGCGGGGGCCACCGCGTGCAGCCCGCGCCCGCCGAGCTCGGGTGGAGCGTCCCGGACCGGGCCGCTGCGCTCGCCGAGCCACGCCAGGTGGTCGGACCACCAGGAGCCGGGCACCGGCCGCGCAGCGGCGAGCCAGCGTTCGGCGGCAGGCGGTGTGGTGTCCGCGACGCGGAACCCCGCGGCGGGCGTGCCGGGCGGGCCGATCACCGAGGCGGTGGAGCCGCTCGTGGCCAGCACGAACCGGGTGGTGCCCCCGAGCAGCCCGGTGGTGCGGTAGCAGGATCTCCACACCGCCGAGTGGCCACCCAGGGCGGCCACCACGTACGCGTCGCTGTCGACCTTCGAGAGGTCGACGGCCGTGCCGAGCATGCCGGCCACCCCCGGGGTGGCGAGGGCGTTGCCCAGGGCGACGGCCACCAGATCGCGATGCAGGCCCGCGGGCAGGCGCACGGTGTCGGCGAGCCAGAACAGGTCCTCGGACGCCGGGGGCGCCTGGCCGCACAGGTAGTTGTGCACCCAGTACGGCCAGACGAGGTCGTTCGGGTGCGCCCAGGCGTGGGCCTCGACCAGCGCGGCGCCGTCGAGATGACCCCGGCGCTGCGACGCGGCCACAGCCGCCTCGGCCGCCTGTCGGGCGGCCGGGGAGGGCGGGGCGTCGGCCTCCTCCCGGTCGAGCGCGGCGACCACGAAGGTCACCGACGCCACCCGCTCCTGCGCGCCGATCGCGGCGAGATGCGCCAGCAGCATCGCCGTGACCGTCCCGCCCGATGAGCTGAAGGCCATCAGCGACGTGCGGTGGGTGCGGGTGATGTGCTCGCACGCGTCCATCGCGTCGAGGACGGCCTGCCCGTAGGTGTCGAGATCCCAGGAGGAGTGCTCGGGGCCGGGGTTGCGCCAGGACAGGAGGAACACCTGCTGGCCGCCGCGGACGAGGTGCTCGACGACGCTGTGGTCGGGCGCGAGGTCGGCCAGGTAGTACCGGGTGGCCATCGGCGGCACCACGAGCAGCGGGAGGTCGCGTACCTCCTCCGTCTGCGGCAGGTACTGGATCAGCTCGAACACGGGCGTGCGGAGCACGACCGCGCCCGGCGTCGCGGCGACGTCGGTGCCGACCTCGAACGCGCCGGGCTCGGCGGTGGCCGGCAGCCGTGGTGGCGAGCCGAGATCGCCGACGAAACGCGCCGCCCCGCGGACGATGCTCGCCCCACCGGTGCCGAGCGCGGAGCGCCACGCGAGCGGGTTGAGCGGTGTGTTGCTGGGGGCGAGTGCGTCGGCGAGGGTGCCGACGGCCGAGCGGACGCGCTCGTCGTCGGGGCCGTCGAGCTCGGCGTCGGCGATGAGCTCGGACACCGTGGCGCCTGCCGCCAGGTGGGTCTGCACGATCCGGCGCAGCAGGGGGTGGTCCCACCCGGGATCGGTGTACCGCAGGTCCTGCGGAGCGGGGGCCAGCGACGAGCGGCCCAGCCCGATCCGGGCCAGCTCGACGGCGAGGCCCGTGCCCCGCCGGGCCACGGTCAGTGGCCTGCCGGCCAGCGCCGCCGCCAGCCGCGCCGCGGGCGCGAGCGGGAGCACCCGGCCCAGCGGGCCGATGGGGCTGCCGGTGAGCAGTAGCTCGAGCCCGAGTGCGGCCTCGGCGGCATCGAGGCCTGCGCCGCCTGAGCCGCGACCGCCCGGGTGCCCGCTCGTCATCTGCACTCCTCCGTGGCTCCGCCGTCCTGAACCACACCGCCCACTCTGCACCCTGTCACCCGGGCTGCTCCGGCACTCTGCCCGCCGGGTCCCTCGAGCGGCTCCCGGCAGCATGGGCGGGCCGGGGCTCCGAGGGCAAGTCGGGTGTCCGCACGCCGCCGGCGCAGTGTCCGGAGGGGCCACCGGGGCCCTTCGGATCCCGGTCCGCGAAGTTCGTCGGAGGTCATCGCGCACACAGGATGGACCACCCGACACGCCGCTCCCGCGGGTGCGGGGCATGGCGGGCCACACGACCCCGCCCGGTTACCCTGACCATGACCGCCGGCGGCCCAGGACCCGCCGCGATCCCGCCCCCGGGGCCCGCGCCGACGCGGGGCTCGCGCACGGGCCGGATCCCGAGCACCAGCATGCGCGACGTTGAGGGAGATGTGTGTCCCAGGCCCAGCAGATCGCTCCTTCATCGCGTCCGCTCCGGGCCTGGCAGCGCAGCGCACTCGCCCGGTACCTGGCGGGCGCGCCCCGCGATTTCCTCGCGGTCGCGACCCCCGGCGCGGGCAAGACGGCGTTCGCACTGCGGGTCGCCTCGGAGCTGCTGGCCGACCGGGTGATCGACTCCATCACCGTCGTCACCCCCACCGAGCACCTCAAGCACCAGTGGTCCGGGGCCGCCGCCCAGGTCGGCCTGGCCATCGACCCCGACTTCCGCAACTCGACCGGCGGCACGTCCTCGGACTACACCGGCATCGCCGTCACCTACGCCGGTGTGGCCGCCCAGCCGTTGCTGCACCAGGCGCGCACGGAGAACCGCCGCACGCTCGTGATCCTCGACGAGGTGCACCACGCGGGCGACGCCCGCTCGTGGGGCGACGCGGTCAAAGAGGCGTTCGACCCGGCCGTCCGCCGGCTGACGCTCACCGGCACCCCGTTCCGCAGCGACGACAACCCCATCCCGTTCGTCGACTACCTGCCCGACGCCGAGGGAGCCCTGCGCAGCCGGGCCGACCACTCCTACGGCTACGCGGAGGCGCTCGCCGACGGCGTCGTGCGGCCGGTGGTCTTCATGGCCTACTCGGGCCTGTCGAGCTGGCGCACCAGCGCGGGGGAGGAGATCACCGCGCGGCTCGGCGAGCCGATGACGGCCGAACAGACGGCGCGCGCGTGGCGCACCGCGCTGGACCCCGGCGGCGAGTGGATCCCCGCCGTGCTGGCCGCCGCGGACAAGCGGCTCACCGGGCACCGCGCCGGCGGGATGCCCGACGCCGGCGGCCTGGTGATCGCCTCCGACCAGACCACCGCCCGCGCCTACGCCGCCATCCTCACCGAGGTGACGGGCACCGCCCCCGTCGTGGTGCTGTCCGACGAGCCCGGCGCGTCCGCACGGATCGCCCGGTTCTCCGATTCGGAGGACCGCTGGATGGTGGCCGTGCGGATGGTGAGCGAGGGCGTGGACGTGCCGCGGCTCGCGGTCGGCGTCTACGCCACCAGCGCGTCCACACCGCTGTTCTTCGCCCAGGCCGTCGGCCGGTTCGTCCGGTCGCGGCGGCCGGGGGAGACGGCCTCGGTGTTCGTGCCGAGTGTCCCCGTGCTGCTGGGCCTGGCGAGTGAGCTGGAGGCCCAGCGCGACCACGTGCTCGGCAAGCCCCACCGCGCCGACGAGCAGTGGGACGACGAACTGCTCGCCCAGGCGCAGCGGCAGGAGGACGAGCCGGGGGAGGACGAGAAGTCGTTCACCGCGCTGGGCGCGCAGGCCGAGCTCGACCAGCTGATCTACGAGGGCAGGTCGTTCTCCGCCGACGAGGAGGACTACCTCGGGCTGCCCGGGCTGCTCGAGCCCGACCAGGTGCGCACCCTGCTCAGCCAGCGGCAGAAGGAGTGGCTGAGCCGCTCGAAGAGCAAGGCGCCCGCCGCGCAGGCTCCCGTGGCACCCGAGCCGCCTGCCGCCCGGCCGCAGCTGTCGGTCCGGGAGCGGCTGGGGGCACTCCGCAAGGAGCTCAACACGCTGGTGGCGTTGCACCACCACCGGACGAACAAGCCGCACGGCATGATCCACAACGAGCTCCGCACGCTCTGCGGCGGGCCGCCCACCGCGATGGCCAGCATCGAACAGCTCGAGGAGCGGATCGCCACCCTGCGATCCTGGCGCTGACGAGTCCCTGGGGCTGACGAGCCCGGGAAGGGCCGGACATGACAGCGGGGCGGAGACCGAAGGTCTCCGCCCCGCTCTGGGTCCGGTTGGGGTAAGGGCCGGCTGCGCCGGCCCCCGTCAACTGCCCGACTGCACGTCGATCTCCATTTCGCGGAGCTTGTCTGCGTGAGCCCGTGCGTGGTGACCGCAGAACAGCAACTCGCCGCCCGACGGCAACACGGCACGAACCTTCGCGGCCGCTCCACACCTGTCACAGCGGTCAGCGGCGGTCAACTCGGGCCGGGTCAGGGTTCCTGGCTGCATAGCGGTCTCCCTCCGTCTCGACGCCGGATAGCTCCGGCGCCGCTTGCTGCGACGACCGCTCGCGCGGTGCGTCCACACTCTCAGACGTACAGAACCCTGCACGTGTTCCCGGATCGGGCCGCAACGACCGTCACGTGACCGAGCGTGGTCGGTGAGTGGTCCTTGCGGTGGTGCTCCCCGGTGACAATCGCAGATTCAGTTGACTTGGAGTGAATGATGCGGCGCCCGCCGTGACACCGCAAGATGGCTTGTGTTAACAGTCTCGGCAGGGTGACTACGCTCCGCAACATGACGGTCAGTATGCGGGACCGGGTTCCGGCCCCCGCCCTGTTCGTCGTGGGCTCCACCTCGATGTATGTCGGTGCAGCCCTCGCTGTTGAGCTCTTCGCCCGATTGTCGCCGTCGGCAGTGGCGGTGTTACGCATGGTGGGCGCCGCCGCTGTGCTCATCGCCTGGCGGCGCCCCTCCCGCAGTGCGTGGCAGGGGCCCCGGTTCGTGCAGGCCGTGGCATTCGGACTGGCCACGGCGCTGATGAACATCGCCTTCTACGAGGCCATCGCCCGGATCCCGCTCGGCACGGCGGTGGCGTTGGAGTTCTGCGGACCGGTGGTGGTGGCAGCGGTGGCGTCGCGCAGGCCGCGCGATGTCTGTGCGGTGGTGCTGGCCACGGTCGGGGTGCTGCTCATCGTGGATGTCCGCTGGTCAGGCAGCCGGGCGGGGATGTTGTGGGCGCTTGCGGCCGCGGCGCTGTGGGCCGTCTACATCCTGCTCGGGAAGCGGTTGGCGACGGCGGGCAACGGTCTGGACGATCTTGCGGTGGGGTTCGTGGTGGCCTCCGTGGTGCTGTCACCGCTCCTGGTAGCCGGCGGTCCGGCAGCGGTGACCGCGCTGGCCGACCCCGCGGTTCTCGCGCTCGGACTCGGGCTGGGGGTGCTGTCGAGCGCGGTTCCGTACGTTCTGGACCAGATCGTGCTGCGGAGAGTCGGCCGGGCTCGTTTCGCGATCTTGCTGGCGCTCCTGCCGGTCACTGCCACAGCGGTCGGTCTGATCGCGTTACGGCAGGTCCCGGGCGTGCTGGAGGCCGTGGGGACGGCTGCGGTGATCGTTGCCGTCGCCCTCCGGACCCGCGAAGGGGATGAACCGGAGGCGTCGGCGCCACCCTAAAGCTGGTTACGGAGAGTGAATCGACGAACGGTCACAGACGGTGAGTGATTTGTACCGAATGGTGTGTTCGGCAGCCGAATGGATGATTCGGCTGCGACACGCCCGAGGATCGTCTGCGGCCCGTTGCGGCCTCCTGGAGCCGCCGGTGGACGGTGTCCCCGTTACCTGAACGTCATGTTCCGGCGGCCGGCCTGACACGCGCGGGAGATGACGTCTGTGAGACCGGTCGACCACGCCAGGAGCCAGGAGGCGCACCACGCCGGCGGTGCCTCGTGACCCTGGCTCAGAACAGGCGCGCCCCGGTCACCGGGTCGAAGCGGCCGTTCGGCAGGTCGGGAAGCCCGAGGCGGTCCTGCGCGCTCGGTGAGAGGAAGTCGGTGTCCCCGCCGTACTTCGGCTTCGTGATCCAGTTCGCGAAGACGTCGATGTCATCGGCGACGGCCCGCTCCGCGGCGGATCCGTGCGGGAACTTCTGCCTCTCACGTATGCGGTGTACCCGACGCCGAGCCAGTGGTCGGCGTCCCGCTGGTAGAACTCGGCGTGCCGCCTTCAGCGGACGCTCGACCTGCACGTGGAACTGCGCGTTGCCCTGCAGCGTCATCGGCGTGAGGTTCGCGCTCACCCCGGGGCCGCCGAGGTCGGCGTTCAACAGGTGCTCCTTGATGAAGCGCGTCCCGTACCGGCCGGTCAGCGCGTCGACCGCCGCCGAGCCGCCGGCGTTCAGGTCGTTGACGGCCGTGTTCTCGCGCGGACCGGGAACGGATCCGTACACACCGGGAGTGTCGATCCCGGGACCGAGCTCCACGAGCACGCTGCTCGCGCCGCGGTGAGGGTCGGAGGCGCCGAAGTGGACGCTCCAGATCCGCTGCTGGTCCACCGCGCGGGCCGGGACGCGTGTGTGTCCGGCCGCAGCGTGGGGACGCGCTGCACCGCTGTGCCCTGCTGCGTCGTCGCGTCGCCCCTGAGCAGGTCGGCCACCGCGCGGTTCCCACCGCGCGCTGCAGCATCAGGATCGCGTCCGGCCCTCGAACCGGCGGCGAGGGAGCGGCCCGGGCCGGGCCGGGGTGCCGGGCGCGGGCCTGCTCCAGCTGCTCGGCCGATCCGATGGCCGGTTGTTCGCCCGCATCTCGCTCCCAGGCTCTCACCGGTTGTCGCCAGGACATCGTGTCGACGAACCGGGACGGCCGGTGTACGACCGCACGGACAGCCGTGGGGGCAGCGCCCCTGCCCGGGAGGACACCGAGCGCCGGACGCCGTGGTCGCGCCGGCCCGTGTTCGCGAAGATCGGGGAGACGGCCGGCGCCACCGGATGCCGGACCGGCGTCGCCTACGGCCCGGAGCCGCGCATCGCCGGCCCGTCGGCCTGACCCGTCGTCGTACCTGTCCTCTCCCGCCCACGAACGCCTGGAGCACTCATGTCCCGAGGTGGATCCGGAATCCGCGAGATCGTCCTGCTCACCCTCGGCTGGGAGGACCTGCCCCGCGCCGTGTCGATCGAGGGCGCGCCTGCGCAGGAGCGGATGCGCGAGCCCGTCCCCGGGATCCTGCTGCACGCCGACGGCGGCTGGCTGCTGCTCGACACCGGCTTCAACACCGCGCTCCTGCACGACGCCGCGCTGCGCAGGCGCTTCCACGGCCGCCCCACGTACCGGGCGATCCTCCCGGGGCCGGGGGAGCCGCTGGAGGAGGCGCTCGCGCACGCCGGCATCGAGATCTCGGAGGTGCGCGCGGTCGGGCTCAGCCACCTGCATGTGGACCACGCGGGCGGCCTGCGGCACTTCACCGGCGTGCCGGTGCACTGCCAGCGCCGCGAGCTGGAGTTCGGGCTCACCGCCGAGGCCGAGCGGCACGCGATGTGCCGGGTCGACTACGACGATCCGGCCCACGACTGGCACCTGGCCGACGGCGACGTGGAGATCGCTCCCGGTGTCACCGCGGTGCTGACCGCCGGGCACACCCCGGGCCATCAGAGCTTCGTCGTGGACCTGGACGAGAGCGTCGGAGGCGGCGGCTTCGTCTTCGCGTTCGACGCCGCCGACCTCACCGAGAACATCGAGCAGGAGGTCTCGATCGGCGGGCGCGTGGACGCGACGCCGGAGGAGTGCATCGAGCAGGTCCGCAGGCTGAAGGCCATCGCGGCCGAGCGGGGCTACCCGCTGATCCCCGGCCACGACCCGGTCGTCTGGCCCGCGCTCACCAGCGAGCTGTCCACACGGTTCGGCCGGACGCCGGCCCGGTGAACGCGGCGCTCACACTGCGGCCACCGTCGCGGCCTGCAGGGCGCCGGCGACCGCGCAGCTGGACGAGCTGATCACCCGTCTCGGCCGCGGAGCATCGGCCGCAAGTACCTCAACGTCATGAGCGGAGCCGCCGCCGCCGAGCACGCCTACAGCCGCGAGGACGCCCCGTCAGGGGGCTGCCACGGGAAGCAGGAGGCGTGAGCGGCCGTCCACCGCGATCGTCCGGTGCGACGGCTGCGTCCGGGTGCCGCTGGCGGGGGGTTCGTCCGTGCCCAGGTTGCGGGCGAAGCGCGGGTGCGCGCCGCCTGCCACGAGCAGCCGGATCCGGTGCCCCGCCGCGAACCGGTGGGCCATCGCGTCGAGGTCCACCCGCACGACCCGATCGGCCCGGTCCGCGTCGACGAGGCGCACGAAGCCGTCGGAGACGTTGCGGGAACGGCCCTTCGCGTCCACGTCGCAGATGCGGACGAACAGGTCGGCTTGCGGGTTGTCGCTGGTGTGGGCGAGCTCCACCACGGGGCTCCCGACGACCTCCAGGTCCGCGGGCAGCGGCTCCCCGGTGAACGTCACGACGTCCGTCCGGGCCTCGAGCGCGCGGTTGTCCTGCACGCCGCTGCCGCCGGCCAGCACCCGGCCACCGACCGACGGGGTCGGGTGGTCGGGGTTGTAGGTGAACATGGCGGGTACGGCGCTCGCGGCCGGTGCGTCGCTGCCCAGCGCGCCTCCGGGCTGCAGGTGCAGCACCTGGTGGCCTGCTGGTGGCGGCCACTCCGGCAGGCCGCGCCAGCCACCGTCGGCACCGCCGACGTGGATGCGGACGGGGGCCGGTCGGCGCGTGCCGGGACGGCCGGCGAGGTGCTCGCCCAGCCAGTCGAGGGTCTCGCGCGCGACGACACCGCTCGCCTTCCCGGCCACGTCGGTGTGGGTCCACGGACCGACGGTCAGGCCGACGTCGACGCCGCGGCGGTGCAGGTGCTCGTACCCGGCGAGGGTCTGGTCGAGGAACAGGTCCTGCCAGCCGCCGATCATCAGTACCGGGACCTGCACCCGGTCGAGCGCGGCGTCGAGGCGCATGTTCTCCCAGAACGGGTCGTCCGCGTCCGGTCGTGACGCCCAGTCCGGGTACCAGGGTGCGCGGCCGGAGAGCAGCGCCTGCCCGGCGGATACCAGCGGCAGGTCGTGGAAGGCCGGCCGCAGGCGCCGGGCCGCCGTGGCGGCGCGCAGGAGAGCCTGTCCGCCGGTGGCGACCTCCTGGTGGGCCACCATCTCGCTCCACCCGAAGAAGTCGCCGAGGGAGAACGCGCCGGCTCCGTGCACCGCGCGGTGGAAGTCGTGCGGGGCCACGCTCAGCACCGCCGTGCGCAGTTCCGGCGGCGGATCCATGAGCAGCGCCCACTGCGTGAACCCGAGGTAGGACGGTCCGAGCGTGGCGAACTGCCCGTCGAACCACGGTTGCTCCCGCATCCAGGCCACCGTGTCGTGGCCGTCGTCGATCTCGTGCCGCATCGGGGTGAACACGTCGCCGGAGCCGAACGTGCCCCGGCAGCTCTGCAGCAGCACGTGGTAGCCGCGTGCCGCGTACAGCCGTGCGGAGAACAGCGCGAACACCGACCCCCGGCCGTACGGGCCGCGGACGAGCACCGTGCCGAGCGCGGGTGTGGTGGTCGGCGAGTAGAGGTCGGCGACGAGGTGGGTGCCGTCGCGCATCGGGACCCGCAGCCCGCGGGTGACCGTGTACCCCGACTCCTCGGGCCGGCGCAGCACCAGCGCGGAGACCATCCGGTCGACGAGCCGCGCGGCACGGCCGGGCGGGCTGGTGTCCGGGCTCGGCTCGACCGTCGTCGTCATCGCTCTCCTCGTCGTTGAGCCGGGGCGCGGGCCGGGAGGGCCGGCGCCGGAATTGCAGCAACGCCACTTTCCCGCAACGGGTCGGCGGGAACGTGACTTTGCCGCAATCCGGACGGACGCGTCGTCCCGGATGAAGCTGTTTTCTGCCACACAGGGTGACCGCGACAACAAACTCGGGTGGTCGTCACGAAATCGTGACCACACAGTGACGACTTGAACGATCCAGTGTGCTTGGCGCCACTCCGTTGGGGGACATACGTTGTCCGTCACAACATTCCCCCGCACCCGCGGGGATCCCCGACGCTGTGGAAGGACGATCAATGCGCATCAGGAGAGCCGCGATCGCGGCCGCGGGGCTGGGGCTCGCCCTCACGCTCGCCGCGTGCGGTCAGAACGCCGCCGCCCCGTCCGCGCCGTCCGCGAGCTCTGCTCCGGCCGGCGGGGTCAAGGTCGGCGTGATCCTCCCCGAGACCGCCAGCTCCGCCCGCTGGGAGGGCTTCGACAAGCCGCTCCTCACGGCGGCGATGCAGGCCCAGGGCCTCGACGCCGACATCCAGAACGCGCAGGGTGACGAGCAGAAGTTCTCGACCCTCGCCGACGGCATGATCTCCAGCGGGGTCAAGGTGCTGGTCATCGCGTCGATCAGCAGCGACTCCGGTGCCGCTGTCGCCGCGAAGGCCAAGGCCCAGGGCATCCCCGTGATCGACTACGACCGCCTCAACCTCGGCGGCACCAGCGACTACTACGTCTCGTTCGACAACACCAAGGTCGGTGAGCTGCAGGGCCAGGGTCTCGCCCAGGCGCTCACGGGCAAGCAGGGCGGCCAGGTGATCGAGATCGAGGGCGCTCCCACCGACAACAACGCCACCCTGTTCCACAACGGCCAGGAGAACATCCTCAAGCCGCTGTACGACAACGGCACCCTCAAGCTGGTGCAGTCGCAGCCCATCGACAACTGGGACAACCAGCAGGGCGGCACCACGTTCGAGCAGATCCTCACGAGCAACGGCGGCAAGGTCGACGGCGTCGTCGCCGCCAACGACGGCCTCGCGGGCGCCATCATCACCGTGCTCACCAAGTACGGCCTCAACGGCAAGGTCCCGGTGACCGGCCAGGACGCCACCCCCGACGGCCTCCAGGCCATCCTGCGCGGCGACCAGTACATGACGGTCTACAAGCCGATCGACCAGGAGGCCGAGGCCACCGCCAAGCTCGCCGCCGCGCTGGCGAAGGGCGACACGGCAGCCGCCGACGCGATCGCGACGCAGACCGAGAAGGACCCGACGGGCAACCGCGACGTCAAGTCGGTGCTGCTCACGCCGCAGCTCATCACCAAGGACAACGTCAAGACCGTGGTCGACGCCGGTGCCGTCAAGGCCTCGGAGATCTGCGTGCCCGCCACTCAGGCCGCCTGCGACCAGCTCGGTATCAAGTAACACTCGACCCTCGTGCGCGGGTGCCGTCGTCCGGTAGTGGCACCGGGTGGCGGCACCCGCGCACGGGCACCGGAGGTGCCCGCATGACTGACCCGATCCTGCAGCTGCGCGGGGTGAACAAGAGCTTCGGCGCGGTCCAGGTGCTGCACGACGTGGACCTCACCGTCCGCGCCGGCGAGGTCACCGCACTCGTCGGGGACAACGGCGCCGGCAAGTCGACGCTCGTGAAGTGCGTCGCCGGGATCCACCCGATCGACAGCGGCGACGTGGTGTTCAACGGCAACCCGGTGACGCTCAACGCGCCCACCGACGCCGCGAAGCTCGGCATCGAGGTCGTCTACCAGGACCTCGCGCTGGCCGACAACCTCGACATCGTCCAGAACATGTTCCTCGGCCGGGAGCGCGGCAAGTCGTGGCTGCTCGACGAGGCCGACATGGAGCAGGCCGCCCGGCGGACCCTCGCGTCGCTGTCCGTGCGCACGGTGACGTCCGTCCGGATGCCCGTCGCGGCGCTGTCCGGCGGGCAGCGGCAGACCGTCGCCATCGCCAAGGCCGTGCTCTGGGACTCCAAGGTGGTGCTGCTCGACGAGCCGACGGCTGCGCTGGGCGTCGCCCAGACCCGTCAGGTGCTCGACCTCATCAGGCGACTCGCCGAGCAGGGCCTCGGTGTCGTGCTGATCAGCCACAACATGGCTGACGTCTTCGAGGTCTCCGACCGCATCGCCACCCTGTACCTGGGCCGGATGGTGGCCCAGGTGCCCACCAAGGACATCACCAACACGCAGGCCGTCGAGCTGATCACCGCGGGCCGTTCCGGGGATCTCGGCCTGCAGCGACCCGAAAGCGTGACGGTCTGATGACGGCACCCACCGAGGGCCCCGAGAAGGCCCAGACGGAGCAGAAGGCCCAGGAGACGAGCGCGGCCGAGCGTGCGGCACCGGCGTCCGCGCGCTCGGCCGACTTCGGCATCGACACCACCGCGAAGTCCACGGGCGAGGCGATCCGCGGCTACCTGATGAGCCTGCGCAGCGGCGACCTCGGCGCCCTGCCCGCCCTGCTCGGCCTGCTGGCCCTGTTCATCCTCTTCACGGCGCTCGCGCCGGACACGTTCCCCAGCCTGCTGAACCTGGCCAACCTGCTCCAGCAGGGCGCCGGGCAGACCATCATCGCGATGGGTCTGGTGTTCGTCCTGCTCACCGGCGAGATCGACCTCGCGGCGGGCACGGCGTCCGGCCTCACCGCCTCGGTGATGGCGCTGCACCTCGTGAGCAGCGGCAACCTGCTCGGTGCGATGGGCACCCCCGTCTTCCTGCTCTTCGCGGCGGTCATCGTCGTCGCGATCGTGCTGGCGGTGCTGCTGCGGATCTGGGCGGGCGCGATCGCCTCCGCGGGAGCGCTGCTGCTCCTGCTCATCGGGTTCCCGCCGAACCCGTGGCTCGAGATGCTGCTCGCCGTCCTGGTCGGCGTGGTGATCGGCTGCCTCACCGGCTTCCTGGTCGCGAAAGTCGGCATGCCGTCGTTCGTCGTGACGCTGGCGTTGTTCATCGCCTGGCAGGGCGTGATCCTGCAGCTGATCGGTGACGGCGGCACGCTGGGTCTGCGCGACCCCGTGATCGCCGCCGTGGCCAACGGCAACCTCTCCACGCTCGGCAGCTGGATCCTGTTCGTCGTGGCCGCCGGTGGTTACGCGGCGGTCATGCTCAACCGCCAGGTCTCGCGGCGCAAGCTCGGGCTCGTCGCCCAGCCGACGGGTCTGGTGCTGATCAAGACCATCGCCGTGGTGGTGCTCGCCGCGGTGGCGACCTACCTGCTCACGGTGAACCGCTCCCCGGGCCAGCTGCCGATCTCGGGCGTCCCGTACGTGGTGCCGCTCGTGCTCGTGCTCCTCGTGGCAGGCACCTACGTGCTCGACCGCACCCGTTTCGGCCGGCACGTGTACGCCGTCGGCGGCAACCGGGAGGCCGCGCGCCGCGCCGGTATCGACGTGGTCCGCATCCGGGCCGCCGTGTTCGTCATCTCCACGGCGTTCGCGGCGATCGGCGCCATCGTCTACTCGTCGAAGGTCGGGTCGGTGTCGCCGAGCGCGGGTGGTGGCAACACCCTGCTGTTCGCGGTCGGTGGCGCCGTCATCGGTGGCACGTCGCTGTTCGGCGGCCGCGGCCGGATCAGCAACGCCGTGATCGGTGGTGCGGTGCTGGCCATGGTCAACAACGGTCTCGGCCTGCTCGGTCAGCCCGCGTCCGTCGTCTTCCTCGTCAACGGGATCGTGCTGCTCCTGGCTGCGGGGGTGGACGTGCTGTCGCGGCGGCGCTCGGCGGTCGCCGGCAGGTGAGTCGCACCTGGGGTGGCGACGGTGGCGGCGGCCCGTCCGCCGCCACCGCGGGTGCCCGGCCCGACGAGGCCAGGCGGCACAACCGCGCAGCACTGTTGCGACGACTGCACGTCGACGGCCCGTGTACGCGGGCCACCCTCGCCAGCGAGCTCGGACTCAACCGCAGCACGATCAAGGCGGTGGTCGACGGCCTCGCGGAGAGCGGGGTCGTCACCGAGGCGCTGCCTGCCCAGCGCAACGGCGCGGGCCGGCCCTCCCTGATGGTGCTGCCCGAGCCGGAGGCGGCCGTGGTGCTCGCCGTCGACGTCCGGGTCGAGCAGGTGGCGATGTCGATGGTCGGCATCGGCGGGCAGGTGCTCGGACGGCACAGCTGGAACCTGCACAACCGCACCCGGACCCCCGGCGAGGTGATCACCCACGTCGCGGAGTCGGCTCAGCTGCTCGCCGACGAGCTGGCGGTGACCGCGCTGGGCGTGGGGGTGTCGGTGCCGGGCGTGGTCCGGCGCGACGACGGCTTCGTCCACGAGGCACCCAACCTGGGCTGGCGCGACATCGCGCTCGGCGCGCGGCTGGTCACGGTGCTGAAGGTGCCCGTGCAGGTGGCGAACGACGCCGAGCTCGGAGCGCTCGCCGAGCACGTCCGCGGCGACGCCCGCGATGTGGACGACCTCGTCTACATCTCGGCGGACAAGGGCGTGGGCGGCGGCGTGATCTCCGCGGGGGTGCCGCTGCGTGGCACGCGCGGGTACGTCGGCGAGCTCGGCCACCTCGTCGTCCGGCCCGGGGGCAGGCCCTGTTACTGCGGGTCCCGGGGCTGCTGGGAGACGGAGGTCGGGGAGGCGGCACTGTGCCGCGCCCTCGGGCTCGCCGAGGACACCCCGCGTGGCGTGGTGGTGGCGGAGCTCCGGTCGCTCGCCACCGTCCCGCTCCCCGGCCCGCTCGACGAGTTCGCCGAGTGGCTCGCCACCGGGCTCGTCACCGTGGTGAACATGATGGCTCCGGAGCTGGTGGTGCTCGGAGACCTGTTCACCGCGCTGCCACCGGCCGTGGTGGCGGAGGTCCGCGCGATGGTGCACGAGCGCAGCCTCGTGAGCCGTGCCGTGGGCGGCACCCGGATCGAGACGAGCCCGCTCGGCCGCGACGCGAAGCTCGTCGGCGCGGCCGAGCTGGCCTTCGAACCGATCCTCGGCACCGTCTGAGCGCTTCCGGGGGGAGCAGGCGCGGCGTCAGGGGTAGCGGTTGTTCTTGTTCTCGCGGTCGTTCTCGTAGCCGTCGGGTTGTCAGCCGTCGCGGTAGTTGCGGCGAGCCTGCCAGGTCTTGTCCATGTCGTAGTTGGCCCTCTTGACCTCTGCCCACCAGCGCCCGATGAACATCCCGGCGAACACCCCTACCGCCAGGATGAGCCACATTGCAGTCGTCATATGTCACCTCCAGTGAGAGCCTGCTCGCAGAGAGCGATCAGTGTGTTACGCGTCATACTGCGGAGGAGTTGGGCGGCGCGATCGTGTCGGTGGGCGGCAGCAGGTGGTGACCGAACCGACCGTCCGCACCCCGGTTCCCCGCCCGCCGCGCGGCCGGTTGGAGACCGCTCCGAGCCGCACGCCACGGCCCCTCGAAGGGCGCCCACGTGCGGTTCGCGGCGATCAAGGACCCGGGGCTGGCTGAAGATCACGGTGAACCGCGCTTCTCGGCCCGCCAAAGGGCGCTCACGTGCGGTTCGCGCGGTCGTCCACGCCGGCCCGCGGATTCCGGGCGACTCGCGCACGGAAATCGGGCGACTCGCGGGGGCGAACCGGGCGACTCGCGGGCGGGGGCGATCACGGTCACCGAGCAGCGACTCGGCGGGCGCAGGCGCGCGATCGGCCGGTTGGCCCGGCCCCGTGATCAACGCGCACCCGCGGCTGCGCCCGGCGCGGCTGCTCAGCGGGCTGTGGGAGCGGGCGTACACGGGATCGCGCCGTGGCGGGGATGCAGACCCCGGGGCGCTGCACCGGTCGCCGTGGTTGCGTATCCTTCCTGCGACCCGCGGGAGCCCGCGTTCCGAGGCTGAGAGGGCGGCAGGACCGGCCGCCGACCGTTCGCACCTGACCCGGTTAGTACCGGCGTAGGGAGGAACCCTCGTGAGCGGCGTACGCCCGTATCGGCCCGCCATCGTCCTGTTCGCCGTGTTGGCGGTCCTGCTGGCCGGGTGTGCCAGCACCGGGGGCGGCGGCGGGTCGACCCCGGCAGGCCTCCAGACGATCCGCGTCGCACTGGACTGGACGCCGAACACCAACCACACCGGCCTCTACGTGGCGCAGCAGGAGGGCTGGTTCCGCGACGCGGGGCTGGACGTGCAGTTCCTCCCGTACAACAACACCTCGCCCGACACCCTCGTGTCGGCAGGCGCCGCCGACTTCGGCATCAGCTTCCAGGACTCGTTCACCTTCTCGAAGGCGGCCGGCGCGGACATCACGTCGGTGATGGCGATCCTGCAGCACTGGGCCACCCGGATCGCCGTGAAGGCCGACCGGACCGACATCAACTCCCCGAAGGACCTCGACGGCAAGACCTACGGCGGGTTCGGCGGCCCGGGCGAGGAACCCAAGATGAAGGCCGTCATCCGCGACGCGGGCGGCAAGGGCGACTTCACGACGGTGGTGCTCGGCACCTCGGCGTACGAGGCGCTCTACAACGGCCAGGTCGACTTCACCGAGCCGTTCATGGCGTGGGAGGGCATCGAGGCCGAGCTGCACAACCAGCCGCTCAAGACCTTCTCCTACACCGACTACGGCTTCCCCGACGCCTACAACGTGCTGCTCATCGGCAACAGCCCCTGGCTGCAGGCCCATCCCGACCTGGCCGCCAAGTTCGTGCAGGCGGCGCAGCGCGGCTACCAGCTCGGCGCCGACGACCCCGCCAAGGCCGCCCAGCTGCTGATGGACGCCAACCCCGGCGTGTTCACCGAGCCGGAGCTCGTGACGCGCAGTCAGCAGATGCTCAGCGAGCAGTACCTGCGCGACCCGTCCGGCAAGGTCGGTACGCAGACGCTGGACAAGTGGGCAGGCTTCTCGGGGTGGGTCTTCGACTCGGGCGCGCTGACCGGGCCGGACGGCAAACCGCTCACGCAGCGACCCGACTTCTCCACCTGGTTCACCGACCAGTACCTGGCGAAACCGTGAGCGTGCGACGGGCCGGCGGGCTGCGCACGGCCTCGGCGGTCGTGCCGTCGCTCGTGCTCGTCGCGCTCGGGCTCGTGGCCTGGCAGTGGTACGTCACGGCGGCCGACGTCCGGCCGCAGATCCTGCCGTCGCCGCTGCGGGTGGCCACGCAGGGCTGGGCGTTCCGCGAGCAGCTCTGGGCGAACACGCTGCCGACCCTGCAGGTCACGGCCGTCGGGTTCGGGGTGTCGCTGGCGCTGGGCTGGGTGCTGGCGGTGGCCGTTGACTTCTCCCCGTGGCTGCGCCGCGCCCTCACACCGCTGCTGGTGGCGTCCCAGACCCTGCCGATCATCGCGATCGCGCCGCTGCTGATCATCTGGTTCGGTTTCGGGCTGCTGCCGAAGGTGCTGGTGATCGCGCTCGTCACGTTCTTCCCGATCGCCGTCGGGCTGATCGAGGGGTTCGCCGCCACCGACCGGCAGGCCACCAACCTGCTGCGCAGCATGGGCGCGTCGCGCTGGAAGCAGTTCCGCTACGTGCGGCTGCCGGGCGCGATGCCCTCGTTCTTCACGGCGTTGCGCATCGGCATCACCTACGCGGTCACCGGAGCGATCTTCGCCGAGTACGTCGGCGCCACGGCGGGTCTCGGGATCTTCATGAGCCTGCAGAAGAACTCCTTCCGCACCGACCTGGTGCTCGCCGCGGTGGTGGTGACGGCGCTGCTGTCGGTCACGCTGTTCGTCCTCACCTACGTCGTCCAGCGGCTGGTGATCCCCTGGCACGGGAAGGAGCGCCGCCGTGCCTGAGACGGGCCACGAGACCAAGCTGCTGCTCGACGACCTGCGCAAGGTCTATCCGGGGCTACCGGTGCTCGACGGGGTCACCTTCGACGTCGCGCCCGGTGAGTTCGTCTCCGTGATCGGGCCGAGCGGCTGCGGCAAGTCCACGCTGTTCAACGTGATCGCGGGCCTGGAACGCCCCGACTCCGGGCGCGTGCTCGTCGACGGCGACGACGCGACGGGGCACGTCGAGCCGTTCGCGTACATGCCTCAGCAGGATCTGCTCTTCCCGTGGCGCACCGTCCTCGACAACACGACGCTGGGCCTGGAGGTGGCCGGGATGTCGCGGCGGACCGCCCGGGAGCAGGCCCGGCCGCTGTTCGCCGAGTTCGGCCTGGACGGGTTCGAGTCGGCCCACCCGTACGAGCTGTCCGGCGGGATGCGCCAGCGGGCCGCGCTGCTGCGCACGGTGGTGCAGGACCGCGCGGTGCTGCTGCTCGACGAGCCCTTCGGCGCGCTGGACTCGCTCACCCGCACGGACATGCAGACCTGGCTCGACGGTGTGCGCGGCCGTTTCGGCTGGACGGTCCTGCTGATCACGCACGACATCCGGGAGGCGGTGTTCCTGTCCGACCGCGTGGTGGTGCTCGGGCCGCGGCCCACCCGCGTGCGGCGCGAGGTGACCGTCGACCTGCCCCGGCCCCGCGACATCGGGCTGATCACCTCCTCGGAGTTCGCGGCCATCGAGGAGGAGTTGCTCGCGGTGCTGCGGGACCGCTCCCGATGAACGACAGAACGTCCTCGTAGCATGCCGGGAGTGCGACTGACCCGTAGCGCCCGCAAGCACGGGGTGGCTGCCGACGACATCCGCCGGGTACTCGCAGCGCCGCTGCGCACGGTCGTGCAGGGCGACGTCGAACTGCACATCGGCCTGACGGACGCCCGCGACCTGATCGAGGTGGTGGTGGCGCCGGGGGACCCCGTGATCGTGCTGCACGCGATGCGGCTGCGGCCCGCGAACTACCGGTACCTCACCTGGCCGGCCCCGGCCCGTTCCGGCGGGCCGTCGTAGCGCCACCGGGGAGCACCTCCCGATTACAGTCGCGGGCATGCCCGCTCACACCCCCCGCGCCGACGTGCTGGCCGCGGTCCCCACGCTCGTCGACGAGTCAGGTGAGATCGACACCGCGGCCAACAGGGCCTTGCTCACCGGTTTGGTGGGCCGTGTGGACGGCGTCTTCGTCGCCGGCACGACCGGCGAGTTCCCGGCCCTGCACCGCGCCGAGCGCCGTGACCTCGTCGGTCTCGCCCTCGAGGCATTCGGCCCGGACCGCGTGGTGGCCCACATCGGGGCGGCCGCCACCCGGGACGCTGTCACGCTCGCCCGCGACGCCGTGGCACTCGGGGCGTCCCGCCTCGCGGCGATCACGCCGTACTACCTGGCCGTCGACACCGACGCGGTCACGCGGCACTTCGCCGCGATCACCGCTGCCGCCGGGGACGCCGTGGTGTACGGCTACCTGTTCCCCGACCGCACCGGCGTCGCGGCGGACGCCGAGGTGTTCGCGCGTACGGCCGCGGAGACCGGGCTCGCCGGCGCGAAGCTGAGCGGTGCCGCGGCCGGCCTGCTGGCCGAGTTCGTGGCGGCGCTGCCGACCGGCACCCCGCTCTGGACGGGCCACGACTCCGCGCTGGCCGCGGCCGTCCGGGCCGGGGGCCGGGGCGTCGTCTCGGGGCTCTCCTCCGCGTTCCCGGCGCCGCTCGCCGCGCTCGCGGACGCCGTCGCGCGCGGGGACGCCGAGGCCGAGCGCACGGCCCAGGCCGAGGCCGACGAGGTGGCCGCCACGCTCGCCGGCAGCCCGGAGGCGATCAAGTACGCGCTGACCCGGCAGGGCATCGGCACCGAGGTCATGCGGATGCCCGCGCCGCTGGTGAGCGCCGGGAGGCGAGAACGGATCGACCGCCTGGTGGCGGCCGCCGGGGCGCCCGTGGCCTGACCCGTCGCCGGATCCGGGTGATCGCCGCGAGCCGTACGTGGGCGCCCCCCGGGGGGCGAGACGTGCGGCTCGTCGCGATCTCACGATCCGTCGGTGAGCACCACGATCAGCGTCCGGGGGCCGTGCACGCCCTCCACGCGCTCCAACTCGATGTCGCTGGTGGCCGACGGTCCGCTGATGAACGTGATCGGGCTCGGCGGATGCAGCGCCGCCACCAGTTCCGGCACGGTGTGCACCACCTGGTCGGCGCGCACCACGCAGACGTGCACGTCGGGCACGAGGGTGAGCGCCCGGCGCCCCTGGTCGGGGGAGCCGTCCAGGGCGATCGTGCCGGTGGTGGCGCACGCCGCCGCGCAGGCGGTGACCACGGCGGCGGATGCGTCGAGGTCGGCGGGGGAGAGGGTACCCACCCCGTCGGCGCCGTCGACGACGGCTCCCGGCACCCAGTCGCCCGGCAGGCCGGACGGCACCACGACGGGTCCGGTCAGCTCCGCCAGCGCGCCGCGGATCGCGGCAGGCACGCCGTCGGCGGGGGCGTCGATCACCGTGGCCTTGTAGTCGACGAGCCGGTCGCGGAACAGCGCGAGCACCTCGGGTGCGCCGGGCGGGTGGTCGCCGCTGCGGTGGTAGTCGCGCGGGACGTCCGGTGGCGGCGGGGCGCCCGCCCCGCGGTTGGCCTCCCGGATGCGGGCCAGCACGTCCTCCCGGGCGCTCATGACGTGCCCCGCTCGCGGGCCCACCACTCGCGGAAGGTCTCCGACGGCGGACGGGGGGCGTCCCGGCTCCCCGTCCAGGCGGACAGGGGTGGCGGGAGCGTCGAGATCCGGCCCGCGGACCGGCCGAGCAGGCGGCCGAGCCGGGACGCCTTCTCGGCGGCGGCGAACCGTCCGGGCGAGGACATCAGCCACGACGCGGCCGCCATCGACAGGGCCTCCGCGCTGGGGACCGAGCGGGCGCGCTGGGCGTCGACGTGCTGGGCCCGCAGCCGCACCAGCAGCGAGGGGATGTCGATCCGCACGGGGCAGGCGTCGAAGCAGGCCCCGCACAGGCTCGACGCGTAGGGCAGCGACGCGTTGTCCTCCACGCCCGTGAGCTGCGGCGAGAGCACCGCGCCGATGGGCCCGGGGTACACCGAGCCGTACGCGTGCCCGCCCGTGCGCTCGTACACCGGGCACACGTTGAGGCAGGCCGAGCACCGGATGCAGTGCAGTGCGGCGCGGCCCACCTCGTCGGCCAGCGTGGCGGTGCGCCCGTTGTCGAGCAGCACGAGGTGGAAGGTCTGCGGCCCGTCCCCGGGGGTCACCCCGGTCCACGCCGAGGTGTAGGGGTTCATCCGCTCGCCGGTGGAGCTGCGGGGGAGCAGCTGCAGGAACACCTCGAGGTCCTGCCAGGTGGGCACGACCTTCTCGATGCCCATCACCGTGATCAGCGTCTCCGGCAGGGTGAGGCACATCCGGCCGTTGCCCTCGGACTCCACCACGAGGAGCGTGCCGGTGTCGGCCACCCCGAAGTTGGCCCCGGAGATCGCCACCTTCGCGCGCAGGAACCGCTCCCGCAGGAACGCCCGCGCGGCCATCGCGAGCTTGCGGGGTTCGGAGGTCAGCGCCGGGTCGACACCGGGCATCTCGCGCAGGAAGATCTCCCGGATCTCCGCGCGGTTGCGGTGGATCGCCGGCACCAGGATGTGGCTGGGCTGGTCGTGCCCGAGCTGGACGATCAGCTCGGCGAGGTCGGTCTCGTGCGCGGTGATCCCGGCGGCCTCGAGCGCCTCGTTGAGCCCGATCTCCTGGGTGGCCATCGACTTGACCTTGACGACCTCGGTCTCGCCCGTCTCCTGCACGAGCCGGGTGACGATGGCGTTGGCGTCGTTCGCGTCGCGCGCCCAGTGCACCACCCCGCCGCGGGCGGTGACCTCCCGTTCCAGGCGCTCGAGGTGCTCGTCGAGACGCGCCATGGTCGCGGTCTTGAGTGCCTCGCCCGCCAGCCGCAGCTGCTCCCAGTCGGGCAGCTCCGCCACGACCGACGCGCGCTTGGTGCGGATGACGCGGGTGGCGTGCCCGAGGTTGCGGCGCAGCTGGGAGTCGGCCAGCGCGCCGCGGGCGGCGTCCGGGAACGACTGGGTGCCTCGCAGGTGGCCGACCCCTGGCGGGGCGACGGCCGGCATGCCCAGATCCGTGCTCATCGGTCCCCCTCACTGCTTGCGGCGGGTGCTTCGAGCAGGCGCGGTGCCAGCGTCTCGCTCGCGAGCTCGCTGGTGGCTCCGACCTCGGTGCCGGCGAGGATCTCGGCGAGGTGCACCGTGCGCGTCCCGCTGCGCAGCCGGGACAGCCCGCCGCCGATGTGCATGAGGCACGACGCGTCGCCCGCCGTGGTGACCTCGGCGCCGGTGTCCAGCACGTTGCGCATCTTGTCGGCGAGCATGGCGGTGGACGTGTCGGCGTTCTTGATCGCGAACGTGCCGCCGAAACCGCAGCACTGCTCGGCCTCGGGCAGCTCCAGCAGGGTCATGCCCCGCACGTGGCGCAGGAGCCGCAGCGGCTTGTCGCCCACCCGCAACATGCGCAGCGAGTGGCAGGTGGGGTGGTAGGTGACGCGGTGCGGGTAGTAGGCGCCGACGTCCTCCACGCCGAGCACGTCCACCAGCAGCTCCGACAGCTCGTAGGTGCGGGCGCCCACCCGCTCCGCCCGCTCGGCCAGCGCGTCGTCACCGCCCCCGTGGGCGACCATCGCGTGCTGGTGGCGCACCGAGCCGACGCATGAGCCGGACGGCGCGACGATCACGTCGTAGGGTTCGAACACCTCCACGTGGTGGCGCACCAGCGGCAGCGCCTCGCGCTGGTAGCCGGTGTTGACGTGCATCTGCCCGCAGCAGGTCTGCGCGGTCGGGAAGACGACCTCGTGGCCCAACCGCTCGAGCAGCGTGACGGTGGCCCGGCCTACCTGCGGGTACAGGGCGTCGGCCAAGCACGTCACGAACAGGGCGATCCTCATGCGTTCTCCCTACTCCACCTCAGGCCACAGTGCTCGATCGCAGGGGCCCGATCCCGGTGGACGCCCGCACCACCAGTTCCGGAGCGAACACCACCTGCTGGTGCTCGTGCCCGTCCGGGCTGCGGGCCTCGGCGAGGAGCAGTTCGGCTGCGGTCCGCCCGAGCCGGTGGCGCGGCTGCGCCACCGAGGTCAGGGGCACCGCGGCGGCCTCGGCGAACTCGATGTCGTCGTAGCCGACGATCGCGAGGTCCTCGGGCACGCGCAGGCCGAGCCGCACCATCTGTTGCAGCAGCCCGAGGGCGAGCAGGTCGTTGGCACAGAAGGCCGCCGTGGGCCGGCGCGCGGCGGGCAGCCCGGCGATCCGTTCCCCGGCACGCCTGCCCTGGGCGACGTCGAGCCGGGCGGTCTCGAGCACGGTCAGCTCGCCGGTGCCGGCTCGGGCGACCGCCCGTTCGGCCCCGGAGATGCGGTCGCGCACCTGGCCGATCGTGCGCGGGCCACCGACGAAGGCGATCCTGCGGTGCCCGCTGTCGAGCAGGTGGGTGACCGCGAGATCGCCGCCGAGCAGGTCGTCCACGGTGACCGAGCAGTGCCCGGGCCCCGCGGCCCGGTCCACGACCACGACCGGCGTGCCGCGGGCGGCCAGCTCACCGATCCGGGGGTCGGCGGCGTCGACCGGGGTGATGAGCACCCCCTCGACGCGTTGCTGTTCGAGCAGGTCGAGGTAGGCGGCCTGGCGCTCGCGGTCCTCGCCGCTGTTGCACAGGAAGAGCGCGAGCCCGGCCGCGTCGGCGGCCTCCTGCACCCCGCGTGCGACGTCGGTGAAGAACGGGTTGGTGGCGTCGAGCACGACGTAGGCCAGCGTGCGGCTGCCGCCGCCCCGCAGCTGGCGTGCCGACTCGTTGCGCACGAAGCCCAGCTCGGCGATGGCCGCGAGCACGCGCTTGCGGGTGCGCTCGCTCACCAGCTCCGGCCGGTTCAGCACGTTGGAGACCGTGCCCAGCGAGACGCGGGCGTGAGCCGCCACGTCCTTCATGCTGGGCGTGCTCGATCCCGCCACCACGTTGTCAGCTCCGATCCTCGTCCTTGCTGCGCGCAGCATGCCGTGCGCTTCTGAAACGTACAAGTGCGGCAGGTCGGGGTCAGTGGGGTGGTCCGTAATCCGGACGGGTGAGGAGAACGGGCCGGATGTGAGCAGGCGCTTGTACTGGCGGTTCGGTCTTGACACTCTCTTGCCGACGGTCGTACGGTCGCCCGGCTCACGTTTTGAAACGTTTCACCAACGACGTTGAAGGGGGCCGCATGGCGAGCCCAGAGCCGGGCAGGCCACTGCTCGCGGTGCGCTCGGTGGCGAAGTCCTTCGGCGCCGTCTCCGCCGTCCGGGACGTGTCCTTCCCCCTGTACGGCGGCGAGGTGCACGCGCTGGTGGGCGAGAACGGCGCAGGCAAGTCGACGATCGTCAAGATGCTCGCCGGGCTGCACCGCCCCGACACGGGAACGATCGAGCTCGACGGGCAGCCGGTCGAGCTGCACTCGCCCGCCGACGCGCTGGCCGCCGGCATCGCGGTGATCTACCAGGAGCCGGCGCTCTTCCCCGACCTGTCGGTGGCCGAGAACATCTTCATGGGCCGCCAGCCGCTGCGCTCGGGGCGCCGGATCGACCGCCGCGCGATGAACGCCCGCGCCGCCGCCTACTTCACGCAGCTGGGGGTGGCCATCGACCCCGACCGGCCCGCCCGCGGCCTGTCCATCGCCGACCAGCAGATCGTCGAGATCGCCAAGGCGCTGTCGCTCGACGCCCGCGTGATCGTGATGGACGAGCCGACCGCCGCGCTCACGGGCGTGGAGGTGCAGCGCCTGTTCGCCGTGGCCGAGTCGCTGCGCGCGGGCGGCGCGGCGCTGCTGTTCATCTCCCATCGCTTCGAGGAGATCACGGCCCTGTGCCAGCGCGTCACGATCATGCGCGACGGGGCCCACGTCTCCACCGACCCGCTCGCCGAGCTGACCGTCGACGAGATGGTGCGCCGGATGGTCGGCAGGCCGCTGGACACCCTCTTCCCCAAGCACGACGTCGTCCCAGGGGACGTCGTGCTCGAGGTGGAGGGCATCACCCGCGCCGGTGTCTTCGCCGACGTGTCGTTCCAGGTGCGCGCCGGCGAGATCGTCGCGCTCGCGGGCCTGGTCGGGGCCGGGCGCTCGGAGGTGGTGCAGGCCGTCTTCGGGGTGGACCCGCGGGACTCCGGCGAGGTGCGGGTCGACGGGAAGTCGCTGCGCGGCGGGTCGCCCGCGGCGGCCATGCGCGCCGGCGTCGCGCTCGTGCCGGAGGACCGCAGGCAGCAGGGCCTCGTTCTCGACGCCTCGATCGAGCGCAACATCACCTCCACCCGGCTGGGCAGCCTCGCCAAGCTCGGCCTGCTCGTCGGGGGAGCGGAGCGGCGCTTCGCCCGCGACTGGGCGGCGCGCCTGCAGACGAAGTACTCCCACCTGACCGACCCCGCCGGCCGGCTCTCGGGCGGCAACCAGCAGAAGGTCGTGCTGGCCAAATGGCTCTCCACACAGCCGCGCGTGCTGATCGTCGACGAGCCCACCCGCGGCATCGACGTCGGCACCAAGGCCGAGGTGCACCGGCTGCTGTCGGACCTCGCGGCCGAGGGCGTCGCGATCGTGATGGTGTCCTCCGAACTGCCCGAGGTGCTCGGCATGGCCGACCGCGTGCTCGTGATGCGCGAGGGAGAACTGGTGGCCGAGCTACCGCGCGCGGAGGCCACCGAGCAGACCGTGATGTTCGCGGCCACCGGGCAGGGGGCGGCGGCATGACCACCGCGCCACCCACGTCCACCGGCCCGGCGCCGTCCGTCGAGCACGACAAGGCCGCCGAGTCGCGTGTCGGGCTCATCCTGCGGGCCCGCGAGCTCGGCATCGTCATCGCGCTCGCCGCGCTCGTGGTGGTGACCGCCGTGGTCAACCCCCGGTTCCTCTCCGGGCAGAGCATCCGCGACCTCGTGCTGGCCGCGGCGATCATCGTCGTGCTCGCCGTCGGGCAGGCCGTCGTCGTGATCACCCGCAACATCGACCTCTCGGTCGGCTCCGTGCTCGGGCTCTCCGCGTTCGCGGTGGGGTCGCTGCTGCAGGCGGCTCCCGGTGTACCGGTGGTGGTCGCGCTGCTGGTCGGGCTGGCCTTCGGGGCGGTCTGCGGCCTCGTCAACGGCGTGCTCGTGCGGTTCGGGAACGTCCCCGCGCTGGTCGTCACGCTCGGCACGCTGTACGTCTACCGCGGGATCGGCTTCTTCTGGGCGGGCGGCCAGCAGATCAACGCCGACAAGCTGCCGCCCGGGTTCCTGGCCTTCGGCACCGCAGGCGTGCTCGGGGTGCCGTGGCTCATCCTCATCGCGCTCGTCGTGGTCGTGGTGGCGGGGCTGTACCTGCGCAATTACCGCGCCGGGCGGGAGCTCTACGCCATGGGCTCGAACCCCGAGGCCGCGCGGCTGGCCGGGATCCCGGTCGGGCGCCGCACCCTGGCCGCGTTCGTGGTGAGCGGCGCGCTCGCCGGGCTCGCCGGGGTGCTGTTCGCCGCCCGCTTCGGCACGATCGACGCCTCCGCGGGCACCGGCATGGAGCTCAACGTCGTCGCCGCCGTCGTGGTCGGCGGGGTGGCCGTCTTCGGGGGCAGCGGCACGATCTGGGGTGCCGCGATCGGCGCGCTCCTGCTCACCACCATCGGCAGCGCGCTACCCGTGCTCGGCATCGACCAGTTCTGGCAGCAGGCCATCGTCGGGGCGCTGATCCTGCTCGCCATCGGCACCGACCGGGTGGTGGCCGCCCGCATCGCCGCCTCGCTGCGCCGGAGGGAATCCCATGTCGTCTCCTGACCTGTCCGCCCGGCGCCTGCTCGGCAGGCTCACCTCCTGGGACGCCGCGATCATCGGCGTGCTGATCCTGTTCGTGATCATCACGTCGTTCACGGTCGACAACTTCGCGTCGAGCCGCAACTTCTCCTTCCTGGTGCTCGACCTCGCACCGATCGCCCTGATGGCCCTCCCGATGACCCTGATCATCGTCACCGGGGAGATCGACCTCTCGGTGGCGAGCACGCTCGGGCTCGCCAGCGCCGTGATGGGCGCGATGTGGGAGGGCGGCCTCCCGATCGAGACGATCATCCCGGTCTGCGTGCTCCTCGGCGCGGTGCTCGGCGCGGTGAACGGCACCTTCGTCACCGTGTTCGGGCTGCCGTCGCTGGCGGTCACGATCGGCACCCTGGCCCTCTACCGCGGCCTCGCGTTCGTCGTACTCGGAGACCGCGCCGTGGCCGAGTTCCCCGAGAGCTACACCGACCTGGTCACCGGTCGCATCGGCGACACGGGCATCCCGCTGCTGCTCATCCCGCTCGTCGTGCTCGGGCTCGTCTTCGCGATCGTGCTGCACGTGACCCCGTTCGGCCGGTCACTGTTCGCCATCGGCGCCAACGCCGAAGCCGCCCGGTTCTCCGGCACCCGCGTCACCCGCGTCAAGTTCTGGCTCTACGTCGTCAGCGGCGCCGTCGCGGCGCTCGCCGGGGTGCTGTGGACGCTGCGCTACTCCAGCGCCCGTGCCGACAACGGCACCGGCCTCGAACTGGCCGTCGTCGCGGCGGTGCTGCTCGGCGGGGTCTCGATCTTCGGCGGCCGGGGCACCCTCTGGGGGGTCATCGCCGGTGCGCTCCTGCTCACCTCGCTGCAGAACGCGCTGCGCCTGGCCGACGTCTCCAACGAGGCGCTCAGCGTCGTCACCGGTCTGCTGCTCATCGTCTCCGTCCTCGCGCCCAACCTGGCGAGCAACGCGCAAGCCGCCCTGCGGCGACGCAGGCGGCCCGACCCGCCGCCGCCCGCCTCCCCGAATCCCGACCCCGCACCGTCACCGACGCCGGCCGTCCGGTCCTCCTGAAAGGGAAACCACCATGTCCCTGCGCTCCACCAGACCGGGCTCCGTCCGCAGGCTCGCCCCTGTCGCGGTCGGGCTGGTGCTCGCCGTCGGCCTCTCGGCCTGCGGCGGCACCACCCGCGACTCGTCCGCCGGTGACACCGGCGGTTCCACCGGCGCCGCGGCGGCCACCGCCAACCCGGACGCGCCGATCCGCGAGGGACTCAAGATCGCCTTCCTGCCCAAGCAGCTGAACAACCCGTACTCCGACATCGAGGCGGGCGGCGGTCAGACGGCCGTCACGGAGCTCAAGGGCGACTACAAGCTCGTCGGCCCCAACGACGCGAGCGCGTCGTCGCAGGTCAGCTACATCAACACGCTCATCCAGCAGCAGCAGGACGTCATCGGCATCGCCGCCAACGACCCGAACGCGGTGTGCCCGTCGCTCAACCAGGCCCGGGACGCCGGCATCAAGGTCGTCGCCTTCGACTCCGACGCCGCGAAGCAGTGCCGCGACGTCTTCGTCAACCAGGCCACCACGCAGGGCATCGGCGAGACGCTCGTCAAGATGACCCACGATCTCACCGGCGGCCAGGGTGACATCGCGATCCTGTCCGCCACCCCGAACGCCACCAACCAGAACGCCTGGATCGCGGTGGTGCAGGAGGAGCTCAAGAAGCCCGAGAACGCCGGCATGAAGCTGGTGGCCACCGTGTACGGCAACGACGACGACCAGAAGTCGTTCCAGGAGGCCCAGGGCCTGCTGCAGACCTACCCGAACCTGAAGGCGATCGTCTCGCCCACCACGGTCGGCATCGCCGCGACCGCGCGGTACGTCAGCAGCTCCAGCTACAAGGGCAAGGTCGCGGTCACCGGGCTGGGCACGCCCAACCAGATGCGGGAGTTCGTCAAGGACGGCACCGTGTCGCAGTTCGCCCTGTGGAACCCCGCCGACATCGGCTACCTCGCCGGCTACGCCGGGGCCGCCCTCGCGTCGGGACAGATCACCGGCAAGCAGGGCGAGACGTTCACCGCGGGCAAGCTCGGCAAGTACACGATCGGCGCCGACGGCGAGATCGTCCTGGGCCCGCCCACGGTGTTCAACGCCCAGAACATCGACCAGTTCAACTTCTGACCCGCATCCCGGCCACGAGAGGACCGTCCGGTGCCGCGCTACTGCTTCCAGCTCCAGGTCCGGCCCGACCGGCTGGACGAGTACCGGGAGCGCCACCGGGCGGTGTGGCCGGACATGCTCGTCGCACTGCGGGACGCCGGCTGGCACAACTACTCGCTCTTCCTGCGGCCCGACGGGCTGCTCATCGGCTACGTCGAGGCCGACGACCTCACCGCCGCCCAGCAGGCGATGGCGGCCACCGACGTGAACGCGCGGTGGCAGGCCGAGATGCAGCAGTTCTTCACCGGGCTCGACGGCCGCGGCCCGGACGAGGGCTTCCTCCTGCTCGACGAGATCTTCCACCTCGAGGACCAGCTCGCTCACCACGGCAACCCCGCGCCCACCCCTGCGCGCCGTTCCGGATCGGAGACCACACCATGACCAGCACCGCCAGCCGTCCCGCCGTCGCGGACGGGGTGAAGCAGGGGCTGGCGCAGCTCCGGATCGAGACCCCGTCCTGGGGCTACGCCAACTCCGGCACCCGGTTCAAGGTCTTCGCGCAGGCGGGCGTGCCGCGCTCGCCCGAGGAGAAGATCGCGGACGCCGCCGTGGTGCACCGCCTCACCGGCGCCGCGCCCAGCGTCGCGCTGCACATCCCGTGGGACCGGGTGGACGACTACCGCGCGCTCGCCGCGTACGCCGCCGACCAGGGAGTCGCGCTCGGCACGATCAACGCCAACGTCTTCCAGGACGACGACTACAAGCTCGGCAGCGTCACCAACCCCGACCCGCGGGTGCGGCGCAAGGCGATCGACCACCTGCTCGAGTGCGTCGACATCATGGACGCCACGGGCTCGCGCGACCTCAAGCTGTGGTTCTCCGACGGCACCAACTACCCGGGCCAGGACAGCATCCGGGCGCGGCAGGACCGGCTCACCGAGGCACTGCGGGAGACCTACGACCGGCTGGGCGAGAGCCAGCGGCTCATCCTCGAGTACAAGCTCTTCGAGCCGGCGTTCTACACCACCGACGTGCCGGACTGGGGCACGGCGTTCGCGCACTGCCTCGAGCTGGGCCCGCGCGCGCAGGTCTGCATCGACACCGGCCACCACGCCCCCGGCACGAACATCGAGTTCATCGTGGCGTTCCTGCTGCGGGCCGGGAAGCTCGGCGCGTTCGACTTCAACTCGCGCTTCTACGCCGACGACGACCTGATGGTGGGCGCGGCCGACCCGTTCCAGCTCTTCCGGATCCTGCACGAGATCGTGCAGGGCGGCGCGCTCGATCCGGCGCTGGGGATCGCGTACATGCTCGACCAGTGCCACAACATCGAGACGAAGATCCCGGCGATCATCCGCTCGGTGATGAACGTGCAGGAGGCCACCGCGAAAGCCCTGCTCGTGGACGCCGACGCGCTCGCCGCCGCCCAGCTCTCGGGCGACGTGCTCGCGGCCAACGCCGTGCTGATGGACGCCTACAACACCGACGTCCGGCCCCTGCTCGCGCAGCTGCGCGAGGAGTCCGGCCTCGACCCCGACCCGATCGCCGCCTACCACCGCTCCGGCTACCAGCAGCAGATCGAGCGTGACCGGGTCGGCGGCCGGCAGGCCGGCTGGGGCGCGTAGGCCCTGCCTGGTTGCAGCAAAGCCACGTTGCGGCAACCAGGTTGCGTGAAAGTGGCTTTGCTGCAACCCCGTCGACCCCGGAAGGGACCATGACTCACCCCACCGTCCAGGCGCTCCTCGCTCGGAGCAACCGGCTGGGCGCCGACCCGACCACCACCAACTACGCCGGTGGCAACACCTCCGCCAAGGGCACCGCCGAGGACCCGGTCACCGGCGCGCCGGTCGACCTCATGTGGGTCAAGGGCTCGGGGGGAGACCTCGGCACCCTCACCGAGCCGGGGCTCTCGGTGCTGCGCCTGGACCGGCTGCGCGCGCTCGTCGACGTCTACCCCGGCGTCGAGCGCGAGGACGAGATGGTCGCCGCCTTCGACTACTGCGCCCACGGCAAGGGCGGCGCGGCGCCGTCGATCGACACGGCGATGCACGGCCTCGTCGACGCCGACCACGTCGACCACCTGCACCCCGACGCCGGCATCGCGATCGCCACCGCCGCCGACGGCGAGGCGCTCACCAAGGAGATCTTCGGCGACCGGGTCGTGTGGGTGCCGTGGCGGCGCCCGGGCTTCCAGCTCGGCCTGGACATCGCCGCCGTGAAGCGGGCCAACCCGCAGGCGGTCGGCGTGATCCTCGGCGGGCACGGCATCACGGCATGGGGTGCCACCAGCGAGGAGTGCGAGGCCAACTCCCTCGACATCATCGCCACCGCCACCCGCTACATCGACGAGCGCGGGGCCGCGGAGCCGTTCGGAGCGATCCGCCCCGGGTACGGGCCGCTGCCCGAGGCCGAGCGCCGGGCGCGGGCCGCCGCGCTGGCCCCGGTGGTCCGCGGGCTCGCCTCCACCGACCGCCGCCAGGTCGGCCACTTCACCGACAGCGCCACGGTGCTCGACTTCCTCGCGCGCGAGAAGCTGGAGCCCCTCGCCGCCCTCGGGACGTCCTGCCCCGACCACTTCCTGCGCACGAAGGTCCGGCCGATGGTGCTGGACCTGCCCCCGGCGGCGCCGCTGGACGAGACGATCGCGCGGCTGCGCGAGCTGCACGCCTCCTACCGCGAGGACTACCGCGCCTACTACGAGCGGCACGCCACCGCCGACAGCCCGGCGATGCGCGGGGCCGACCCCGCGATCGTGCTCGTGCCCGGGGTCGGCATGTTCAGCTTCGGCGCCGACAAGCAGACCGCCCGCGTCGCAGGCGAGTTCTACGTCAACGCGATCAACGTGATGCGCGGCGCCGAGGCCGTCTCCACCTACGCGCCCATCCCGGAGGCGGAGAAGTTCCGCATCGAGTACTGGGCGCTGGAAGAGGCCAAGCTCGCGCGGCGACCGAAGCCGAAGCCGCTCGCCGGCCGGGTGGCGTTCGTGACGGGGGCGGGCTCCGGGATCGGCCGTGCCATCGCGGGGCGCCTCGCGGCGGAGGGCGCGTGCGTCGTGGTCGCCGACCGGGACGGCCCGTCCGCCGCCACCGTGGCCGCCGAGCTCGGCACCACCGACGTCGCGGTGCCGGTGACGGCCGACGTCACCTCCGCCGAGGCGGTGGCCGCTGCCGTCGACGCGGCCGCGCTGGCGTTCGGCGGGGTCGACCTCGTGGTGAACAACGCCGGGCTGTCGATCTCGAAGCCGCTGCTCGACACCACCGAGGCCGACTGGGACCTCCAGCACGACGTCATGGCCAAGGGCTCGTTCCTCGTCGCCCGCACGGCGGCGCGCGCGATGATCGCGCAGGGTATGGGCGGCGACATCGTCTACATCGCGAGCAAGAACGGGGTCTTCGCCGGCCCCAACAACGTGGCCTACGGGGCGGCCAAGGCCGACCAGGCCCACCAGGTCCGGCTGCTGGCCGCCGAGCTGGGCGAGCACGGCATCAAGGTCAACGGCGTCAACCCGGACGGCGTCGTCCGCGGTTCGGGGATCTTCGCGGGTGGCTGGGGCGCCAAGCGCGCCGCGGTGTACGGCGTGCCGGAGGAGAAACTCGGCGAGTTCTACGCGCAGCGCACGCTGCTCAAGCGCGAGGTGCTGCCCGAGCACGTCGCCGCCGCGGTGTTCGTGCTCACCGGCGGCGACCTCTCCCACACCACGGGCCTGCACGTCCCCGTCGACGCCGGCGTCGCCGCGGCGTTCCTGCGCTGACGCAGGCCGACCCAGGAGGAAATGTCATGACCTCGGTGCTCGAGACCCCCACCGGGCTCGTGCGGACCACCTCGCGCCGCACCACCGTCGGGCTCGTGGCCGGCGGGCTCGGCGCGTACTGGCCGCAGTTCCCCGACCTGCTCCCGCAGCTACGCAGGTCGGCCGAGCGCGTGTCGGAGCGCCTGCGGGGGCTCGGCGACGAGGTGGACGTGGTCGACGTCGGCTTCATCTCCGACGCGCAGGAGGGCGCGGTGGCCGCGGAGAAGCTGCGGGTCGCCGGCTGCGATCTGATCGTCGGCTTCCTGACCACCTACATGACGGCCTCCATGCTGGTGCCGGTCGCGCAGCGCAGCGGGGCGCCGGTGCTGCTGATCAACCTGCAGCCCACGGCGCGGATGGACCACGCCACCTTCGACACCGGGGCCTGGCTGGCCTACTGCGGGGCCTGCCCGTTGCCGGAGATGGCCAACGCGTTCGACCGCGCAGGCGTCGACTTCCGGTCGGTGTCGGGCTACCTGGAGGACGAGCGCGCCTGGGCGCGGATCGCCCGCTGGGTCTCGGCGGCCGGGGTGCGCGGGGCGCTGCGCAACGGGCGGCACGGGCTGATGGGCCATCTCTACCCGGGCATGCTCGACGTCGCCACGGACCTCACGTCGGTGTCGGGGCAGCTGGGCGGTCACGTCGAGGTGCTGGAGCTCGACGACCTGCGCGTACGGGTCGAGGACGTCACCGACGAGCAGACCCGGGACCGGGTCGCGCTGGCCCGGGAGGTGTTCGACGTCGACGCCTCCGTCGAGCCCGCCGACCTGGAGTGGGGCGCGCGGGTCTCGGTCGGTCTCGACCGGCTCGTCGAGGACTTCGCGCTCGACTCGCTCGCCTACTACCACCGAGGCCTGGGCGGCGAGCAGCACGAGACGCTCGGCGCCGGTCTGATCCTCGGCGCCTCGCTGCTCACCGCTCGCGGCGTGCCGACGGCGGGGGAGTACGAGCTGCGCAACTCGATCGCCATGCTCGTCATGGACCGCCTCGGGGCGGGCGGCTCGTTCACCGAGCTGCAGGCGCTGGACTTCGTGGACGGCGTGGTGGAGATGGGCCACGACGGCCCGGCGCACCTGGCGATCAGCGCGCGCCGGCCGTTGCTGCGCGGGCTCGGGGTGTACCACGGCAAACGGGGCCGGGGGGTGTCCGTCGAGTTCGACGTGCGCCACGGGCCGGTCACCCTGTGCGGGCTCGGGCAGCGCCCGGACGGGCGGTACGTACTGGTGGCAGCGGAGGGCGAGGTGGTGGCCGGCCCGCTGCTCCAGATCGGGAACACCACCTCCCGGGTCGACTTCGGGGGCGACCCGGGAGAGTGGACCGACGTCTGGAGCGCCTCGGGCGTCGACCACCACTGGGCTCTCGGCACGGGGCACCGGGTGCCCGACCTCGCCGCCGTGGCGGACCTGGTGGGGCTGGAGTTCGTCGAGGTGCGGCTCTGGTGAACGCACGCGTGGCCGCCGTCGACCTCGGGGCGTCGAGCGGCCGGGTGATGGCGGCCGAGGTCGGTCCCGACCGGCTCGAGCTCACGGAGGCGGCCCGGTTCCCGAACGGCCCCGTCCGCCTCGGCGACACCCTGCACTGGGACGCGCCGGCGCTCTACCGGGGCATCCTGGACGGCCTGCGCGCCGCCGGGGCGCAGGCGCCGCTGGACGCCGTGGGCATCGACTCCTGGGCCATCGACTACGGCCTGCTCGACGCCTCCGGCTCGTTGCTGGGCAACCCGGTGCACTACCGGGACGCGCGCACCGACGGCGTGGCGGCCCGGGTGCACGCCACGGTCCCGGCCGCCGACCTGTACGCCACCAACGGTGTGCAGGAGCTGCCGTTCACCACGATCTACCAGCTCGTCGCGGCGGCCGGCTCACCGCAGCTCGCGGCGGCCCGTGACCTGCTCCTGATGCCGGACCTGCTCGGGTACTGGCTCACCGGGGTCCGCCGGGCCGAGCTCACCAACGCCTCCACCACCGGCCTGCTCGACGTCAAGGCTCGGACCTGGGCGTCGGACCTGATGGCCCGGACCGGAATCGACGCCGGGCTGTTCGCACCCCTGGTCGAGCCGGGGGAGCGGGTCGGGGAGCTGGCGCCACACGTGCTCGCCGAGACCGGGCTGGCCGGGCCGGTGCCGCTGATCGCGGTCGGGTCGCACGACACGGCGTCGGCGGTGGTGGGGGTGCCGGCCACGGGCGAGCGCTTCGCCTACGTCTCCTGCGGCACCTGGTCGCTGGTCGGCGTCGAGCTCGACGCCCCGGTGCTGTCGGAGGCCGGACGCGCGGCGAACTTCTCCAACGAGCTGGGCATCGACGGCTCGGTGCGCTACCTGCGCAACGTCATGGGCCTGTGGCTGCTGCAGGAGTGCCTGCGGGCGTGGCCCGGCGCTGACCTGGCCGCCCTCCTCGCCGAGGCGGCGCAGGTCCCGGCGTTCGCGGCGCTGGTCGACGCCGACGACCCCGCCTTCCTGCCGCCGGGGGACATGCCGGCGCGCATCGCGGAGGCCTGCGCGCGGCGCGGCGAGACCCCACCGCAGGGCCGGGCGGCCATCGTGCGCTGCATCCTCGACAGCCTCGCCCTCGCGCACCGGCGGGCGGTGCGCGACGCGCAGGAGCTCTCGGGCCGCGCCGTCGACGTCGTGCACGTGGTGGGCGGGGGCGCGCGCAACGCGCTGCTCTGCCGGCTGACCGCCGACGCGTGCGGTCTCCCCGTGGTCGCCGGGCCGGTGGAGGCCACGGCGCTGGGCAACGTCCTGGTCCAGGCCCGCGCGCTCGGCGCGGTGGAGGGCGGCCTCGCGGAGTTGCGAAGGCTACTGCGCGCCACGCAGCCGCTTGTCCGCCACGAGCCGAGCGGCGACGAGTCCGCGTGGGCGGCCGCCGAACGCCGCGTCCACCAGTAGGGCGCGGGGCCCGGGATTGCAGCAAAGCCACTTTCACGCAACGACGTTGCATGAAAGTGGCTTTGCTGCAACGGGGTCGGGGTCGGGGTCGGGAGTCGCTGTGCCGCGCGATCGCATCCGTTACGGTCAGCGTTGACCGTCTCGCTGCTCCGCACGGAGGTGTCATGGACGACAGGGCGCGCGTCGAGAAGGCCGCCCACGAGGTGGTGGAGGAGCACGACCCGCGCAGAGTGGACGCCCGGGAGTTCCTCGCCGCCTGTTTCGCAGCCGGGCTCACCTGGGTGCACTTCCCCGAGGGGTTGGGCGGGCTCGGCGTCTCGCGGGGCCTGCAGGCACGGGCGAACGCGATCCTGCAGGGCGCCGGGGGCCCCAACCCGTTCTTCCTCAACCCGATCGGCCACGGCATGGCCGCGGCCACGGTGCTCGAACACGGGTCCCGCGAGCTGGCACAGGAACTGCTACCCCCGCTGGCGACGGGTGAGCACATCTGGTGCCAGCTGTTCAGCGAGCCGGGTGCGGGCTCCGACCTGGCCGGGCTCGCCACCTCCGCGGTGCTCGACGGCGACGAGTGGGTGGTCAACGGGCAGAAGGTGTGGACGAGCTTCGCCCACCGGGCCCGCTACGCGCTGCTGATCGCCCGCACCGACCCCGACCAGCCCAAGCACAAGGGCCTCACCTACTTCGTGCTCGACATGCACGCTCCCGGCGTCGAGACGCGGCCGCTGCGGCAGATGACCGGGCAGGCCGAGTTCAACGAGGTCTACCTGACCGACGCCCGCATCCCCGACACCCACCGGCTCGGTGCGGTCGGCAACGGCTGGCGGGTCGCGATGACCACGCTCATGAACGAGCGGTCGGCCATCGGCGGGTCGTCGTCCGTCCGTGGCGCCGGGGCCATCGCCGACGCCGTCGAGCTGTGGGCGCGGTACCCGGAGCGGCACACCCCCGTGCTCCGCGACAAGCTGGCGGCGCTGTGGACCCGCGCCGAGGCCCAGCGGCTCACCGACGAGCGCGCCCGGCGCTCCGCGACGTCCGGCTCGCCCGGCCCGGAGGGCTCGATCGCCAAGCTCGTGTCGGCCGAGCTGAACCAGCACGTCTACGAGTTCTGCATGGAGCTGATCGGCCCGGAGGCCACGCTGTACGGCGACTACACACAGCGCAACGCCGAGCGGGACGACGACTACCGGGGCCCGGTCCAGCAGCGCTTCCTGCGCTCGCGGGCGAACACGATCGAAGGCGGCACCTCCGAGGTGCTCCGCAACATTCTGGGCGAGCGGATCCTCGGGCTGCCCGGCGACCTGCGAGCCGATGCCGGCAAGCCGTGGAAGGAGGTGCCGCGTGGCTGACGCGGTTGCCGAGTTCGTTCTCACCCCGGAGCAGCACGACCTCCGGCGGGCCGTCCGCCAGTTCTGCGCCGAGCGCCTCGGCGAGGACACGGTGCGGCGGTTGACGGAGTCCGACACCGGCCACGACCCGGCGCTCTGGGCGCGGCTCGGCGCCGAGCTGGGGGTGCTCGGGCTGGCGGTGCCCGAGGAGCTGGGCGGGGCGGGTGGTGGCCTCGTGGACCAGGCCGTGGTGGCCGAGGAGTTCGGGGCGGCGCTGGTGCCCGGCCCGCTGCTCGGCACCGTCGGGCTCGCGGTGCCCGCGCTCGTGGCACTGGCCGGGTCGGGGCTCGACGAGGACCTGCTGGCGTCGCTCGTCGAGGGCACGCGGACGGCGGCGTTCGCCGTGCCCGACCGCGGCGGCCGGTTCGACCCCGCACTGCTGACGGTCACCGAGGCGGACGGTGCGCTCACCGGCGAGGTGCGGCAGGTCGTCGACGGCACGGCGGACGTGCTGCTCGTCGCGGCGCGTACAGGCGAGGAGGTCGGGCTCTTCCTCGTCGACGGCGGCGAGCGCATCCCGCTGTCCACTCTGGACCGGACGCGCCGGCAGGCCGGCGTGCGGTTCTCGGCCACGCCCGCGCGTGCGCTCGCCGTGGGAGCAGCCGCCGAGCAGGCGATCACCACCGCACTCCGGGTCGGCGGCGCGCTGCTGGCCGCCGAGCAGGTGGGGGGCGCGCAGCGGATGCTCGACCGCACGGTCGCCTACGCGGGCACCCGCCTGCAGTTCGGCCGCCCGATCGGCTCGTTCCAGGCCGTGAAACACCGGTGCGCCGACATGCTGGTGCTCGTCGAGCACGCCAGGTCAACGGCCTACCACGCGGCATGGGTGCTGCAGGACGGAATCGACGACCCGGATCTCGCCGTCGCCGTCGCGCAGGCCACGTGCTCGGAGGCCTACCAGCGGGTGGCGCAGGAGAGCGTGCAGCTGCACGGTGGCATCGGCTTCACGTGGGAGCACGCCGCGCACCTGTACCTCAAACGCGCCGTCACCGACGCGGCCCTGCTGGGCAGCGCGGCGGAGCACCGGGAGCGGATCGCGGAGCTGGTGCTCGACGTGGCATCCGCATCGGGAGGCGTCCGCGTGGCCACCGGCTGAGGCCGGTTCCGATGGCCCTCCTCGTCGGGCGAACATCACCCGGCGTGAGCCGGACCACCGAACGGCGCCACGAGAGGGACGAGGCCGTAGGAAGTACTGATGACCACCGTTCCCCGCATCCGGGTACCGATCGGACGGGTGCTCGCCCTCGGCGGACTGTCGTCGTTCGGCCCGCTCGCCCTCGACCTGTACCTGCCGGCGCTGCCGCAGCTCGCAGACGAGCTGGGCGTGCCGGATGCGTCGGCGCAGCTGTCGCTGTCGGTGTGCATGATCGGTCTGGCTCTGGGGCAGCTGCTGGTCGGACCGCTGACCGACCGGGTGGGCAGGCGCCGCCCGCTGCTCGTGGGCGTCGCGCTGTTCGTGGTCGCCACCGGGTTGTGCGCGCTCGCCCCGTCGATCGAGACGCTGCTGGTGCTGAGACTGCTCACCGGCCTCGCGGGTGGGGCCGGGCTGGTGGTCGCCCGGGCCATGGTCCGCGACCTCTACGACGGCGACGCGGCCGCGCGGGTGTTCGCGTTGCTCATGCTCGTGAACGGAACCGCGCCCATCGTCGGTCCCGTGCTGGGAGGGCAGCTGCTGCGGTTCACCGACTGGCGCGGGGTGTTCGCTGCTCTCGCGGTGATCGGACTGGTGCTGCTCGTCGCGGCCCTCACGCAACGCGAGACGCTGGCGCCCCCCGACCGGCGCGCGGGCGGTCTGCGCGCCACGGCGGTGGTGCTCCGTGAGGTGAGCCGGGACCGGACGTTCCTGCTCCCGTCACTCGTGCTGGGGCTGGGGATGTGCGCGATGTTCACCTACATCGCGATGGGCAGCTTCGTCCTGCAGGACGCCGGTGCGCTCGACGGCGCGTTGTCCCCGCAGACCTACGCCGTGGTGTTCGCCGTGAACGGGCTGGGGATCGTGGTCGCCGGGCGGGTGAGCGCGGCGCTGGTCGGCCGGGTCGGGCCCCGCAGGCTGGTGGGCACCGGCGTCGTGATCGCCCTCGTCGCCGCTGTGGCGCTGCTCGTGGGGGCGCTCGCCTCGCGGTCGGTGTGGGCGTTGCTGGTGCCGCTCCTCGTGCTGGTGTCGTGCACCGGGCTGCTCCTGCCGAACGCCACCGCGCTCGCCCTGGCCGGTCAGGGCGGCCGCGCAGGCACCGCCTCGGCGCTGCTCGGCCTGCTGCAGTTCACCTTCGCCGCGGTCGTGCCGCCGCTGGCGTCGCTGGGCGGGGTCACGGCGGCGGTGATGGCCCTGACGATCCTCGCGACGGCGCTGGCCGCGGCCCTCGTGTTCCTCGCGATGCGCCGGGCCCACGTCCCCGTGCCCGAGGGGGCGGTCTGACACCCCGGCTCGCGCCGGTGAGCCGGGTGGCGAGCACCGGCTTACGGTGGGCCGATGCGGATCGCATCGCTGCTGCCGGCGGCCACCGAGATGGTGGCGGCGCTCGGCCGCGTCGACGATCTGGTGGCCGTGACGTTCGAGTGTGACGAGCCGGCCGGCATCCGGGACCGGGCCGCCGTCGTGGTGGACACGGTCCTGCCGCCGGGCCTCCCGCCCGCCACGATCGACGCGGTGGTCCGCGACCGGAGCGCTCGCGGGCTCCCTATCTACGAGCTCGACCGGGGCAGGCTCGCGGCGCTGGCCCCGACCCTCGTCCTCACCCAGGACCTGTGCCAGGTGTGCGCCCTGCCCGCCGGCGCCCTGAACGAGGCGCTGGCAGCGATCGGCGGCACCGCCGAGGTGCTCTCGATCGACCCGCACGGCGTCGACGACGTGCTCGACGCGATCACCGAGGTCGGCAGGTGCATCGGGGCCACGGACCGCGCCACGGCGCTGGTCGGCTCGTTGCGCGACCGCCTCGCGGCGGTGACCCGCGCCGTGGCCGGATGCCCACGGCCGCGCGTGCTCGTGCTCGAGTGGGTCGACCCGCCCTACCTGCCGGGCCACTGGGTGCCGGAGCTGGTGCGGCTCGCCGGAGGGGAGCCGGTGGGCGGAACCGCGGGAGGCCGGTCGGCCGAGGCGACCTGGGACGAGGTGACCGCCCTGGCGGCCGACGTCGTGGTCGTCGCGCCGTGCGGATTCGGCCTCGACGCGGCCGTGGAGCAGGCCGCTGCCGTGCGCGACCGGTTCCCGGGACGACCGGTCGTGGCGATCGACTCCGCGTCCTACGTCGTGCGGGCCGGGCCGCGGCTCGTGGACGGCGTCGAGACACTGGCGTGGGTGCTGCACCCGGAGAAGGTCCCCGACCCACCCCCCGGCCGGGTGGCCCTGCTCCGCTGAGGTGCCCCGGGGGAAGTTCAGGAAAGCCACTTTCCGGCCCGCACAGGGCAGCAAAGTGGCTTTCCTGAACCTGCGCCGGCTCGGCTACCCGCCACTGCGCCTGCTCTGCTCGGCCGCTGTCGGGCGGACGGGCGCGACCAGTGGCCGGTCGAAGATCAGGTGCGTCTGGGCGTGCCCGACCTCCGGCCGGGTGGCGAGGTGGTCGACGATGAGCCGCTGCAGGTGGCCGCTGTCGGCCACGGCCACGTGCACGAAGAAGTCCTCCGGTCCCGAGACGTTGTAGAGCGCCAGCGTCTCGGGGAGCGCGAGGACGGCGTTCGTGAAGGCCTCCACGAGCTCGCGCCGGTGCGGCCGGAGCTGTACGGCGATGAACGCCTGCAGGCCCCGGCCGACCGCTGCCGGGTCGACGACCGCGCGGACGGCGGTGACGACACCGAGCGCGCGCAGCCGCCGGACGCGCTCGTGGCACGACGACGTCGGCAGGCGCACGCGCTCGGCGAGCTCCTTGTTGGTGATCGACGCGTCGTCCTGCAGATGGTGCAGGATCCGCCAATCCACCGGATCGAGCGACAGTTCTTGGGGCATGGCCCGGACATTATCCGGTCGAGCTTGCCGTAGCGCGGACAGAGCACGAGATTCTCGGGCATGACCTCACGCTGTGTGCTCGTCCTCGACCCCGCTGCCCCGCGGTGGCTGATCGCGAACGCCTCGGCCGTGCTGGGCGCCTCGATCGGCGCCCGGGGCGATGTCGAGCTCGGCCCTGGCCTCGTCGATGCCACGGGATCCCGCTGGGCCGCCATCGCGGAGATCGTCGTGCCCGTGCTGGCGGCTCCGGCGGCCGAGCTCGTCGAGCTGCGGGCAGCCGCCCACGCCGTCGGCGTGACGGCGCTGGCCTTTCCCGACCTCGCCAGGGTGGCTGGCACCTACTCCGAGTTCGCCGCGGAGATGGCCGCCACCCCGGCGGCCGAGGTGCAGATTCACGGACTGGCCCTGCTCGGCCCGGACCGCCTCGTCCGCGGGCTCACCCGTGGCCTGCGCCCACTGGGCGACCCCGTGACCGAGGCCGTCCGATGACGTTCGAGCGGTGGATCGCGTTCGTCGGGGTCCTGCTCGTGCTGGTGTGCACCCCGGGGCCGGACTTCGCCGTGGTGGTGCGGCACGCACTGGTGGACCCGCGCCACGGTGTCAGTGCCGCTTGCGGGATCGTCACCGGTCTGGCCGTGCACACCACGGCGGCGGCCGTCGGCCTGTCGGCGCTGGTCGCGGCACACCCGGGCGTCCTCACCGGGATCCGGGTGGCCGGTGCGGTCTACCTGGTCCTGCTCGGACTCCAGGCCCTGTGGTCCGCGCTCCCGGCGTCCCGCGAGGCCCACGCCACGCCGCAGCGCTCCGGCCGTCCGTACGTCGACGGGCTGGCCGGGAACCTGCTGAACCCCAAGGCGCTGCTGCTGTTCCTCGGCCTCCTCCCGCAGTTCGTGGTGCCGGATCGCGGCGTAATCGGGCAGATCCTGCTGCTGGCGGCCACCGTCGTCGTCATCGCGGTGCTGTGGTGGACCCTTGTGATCGGTCTGGCCGGGCGGAGCCGGGGCAGGCTGGGCCACGCGCGTGGTCGACGGGCCGTGAACGCCGTCACCGGGACCGCGCTGGTCGCGGTCGCCGTCGCCGTCATACTCGGCTGACGCGGCCTCCCGGGCGTAGCATCCATCTCGTGACCGGCCCCGCTGACCTCGGACGGGTCCGCCCGCACACCGTTCTCGCCGACGCCGACGGCACCCCGTACGCCTCGTTGCGGCAGCGGCCCGTGGCTCGAGCCGAGCGGTACGCGCTCGGCAAGGCGATCCGCAAGCGCGTCCCGCGTTCCTCGCTGGGTGACTGGAAGGCGCCGAGCGACCGGCCCGACCCGGTGCAACAGATCATGGACAGCCACGAGGGCCGGGTAGGCCGGCTGGTGCCGATCCGGGTCGGCCGGATGGCCGCCTCGCCCTACGGATTCCTGCGCGGCACGGCGGTCGTCATGGCCGAAGACGTCGCCCACCTGCCGGCCACCGGCATCACCCCCGTCGTCTGCGGCGACGCCCACCTGGGCAACTTCGGCTTCTACGCCTCGCCGGAGCGCGACCTCGTGATGGACCTCAACGACTTCGACGAGGCCCACCCGGGGTGCTGGGAGTGGGACCTGCGTCGCCTCGTCGCGAGCATCTGGGTGGCAGGCCGGCAGAACGGCGCCCGTGAGGACGACTGCGAGAACGCCGTGCGGTCGTGTGTGACGGCCTACCGCGAGGAGGTGCGCTACCTCGCCGACCTGCCGCTGCTGGCGCGCTCCTACGAGCGCCTCGACGTCGACCGGCTCGTGCAGGAGAGCTCGGGCCCGTTGCGGTCCGAGGTGGAGCGGGCCGCCAAGCGGGCCCGGCAGCGCACCAGCGACCGCGCGTTGCCGCGCTTCACCGAGGAGATCGCGGGCAGGCGCCGGATCGTCGAGGAACCACCGCTGATCACGCGGGTGCCCGACGGGGAGGCCGAGGTACTGGCCGCCGCGCTCGACGAGTACCTGGAGACACTCGCCCCGCACTGGCGCCGCGTGCTGGGTGGCTACACGGTGGTCGACATCGCCAACAAGGTGGTGGGCGTGGGAAGCGTCGGCCTGCGTGCGTACGTGGCCCTCCTCGAGGGCTCCTCGCCGGAGGACGTGGTGTTCCTGCAGCTCAAGCAGGCGCGCCGATCGGTACTGGCGCGGTACGTGCACGGCGAGTCGGCCTGGCACGCCCACCAGGGGCAGCGGGTCGTGGAGTACCAGCAGGCGCTGCAGACCGTCAGCGACCCGCTGCTGGGCTGGGCCACCGCGCCGGGTCAGCACGACGACGTGCACCAGTACTACGTCCGGCAGTTCCGCAACATGAAGGGCACCGTCGCGATCGACGCGATCGACCCTGCCGCGCTCGCCGACTACGGGGGCGTCGTCGGGCACCTGCTCGGGAAGGGGCATGCGCGCACCAGCGGGGCGTCGATGATCGCGGGCTACGTCGGGCGCGGAGACAACCTGGACGATGCGATGTGCCGGTTCGCCCAGGCGTACGCCGACCAGACCGAGGCCGACCACGCCGCGCTCGTCGCGGCCGTCGCGCGGGGCGCGTTGCCCATCGAACGGGGGATCTAGCCGTGCAGGGCGCCTACCAGGGGAAACGCGAAACACCCCCCCGGGTGAAACCCCCTCGACAGCCCGTGTAATCTCTTACAAGTCAGCGAGACGCCGGACAGAACGAAGGCCCTAGAGGCCCCGGTCAACAGGGCTCGCTGATCGCCCCTCACAGGGGCCCCCGGATCTCGCTAGATCGGGTGGGTGTACTGTGGGAAACACGCCCCAGATCATGGCCTTTTGTGGTTGTGGATGGTGTGCGGGTGTCTTTTGAGAACTCAACAGTGTGTCGAGCTTTATCATGAATTGGTTTTATGCCAGTTTG
>NZ_JCADBN010000023.1:0-98868 GCF_059359135.1 Pseudonocardia sp. OZ21 | reverse complement strand
CCATCGTGCACCCCTTGTCCTCGGGTGTGCACGATGTCGCGCGACAGGTGTGAACGATGTCCTGAACTCAGACACTGTCGTCCCGACGGCATGATGGGAGGTTCCCTTTCGTCGGGGGAGCCGCCCATCAGCATTTCTACCTGCTGAAACGGCTGTGTGGGCGATCTTGCGTCGCATGTTTGATGATCTGGGCGGCGGGCATCGCCGTCGTCGGTGCACGGTCGGCTGGAGCAAATCTGGAGCACGGCGTCGTCGACCGCGAAATGGGATCACGGTCTGCTCCAGGGTTGCGGTGCAGTTCGGCTCGGTTGGGTATCGGTCTGGGCCGGTTCAGGACCCCTGACGGTGCGGGGTGTTGCGGCCGCGACGGGGCGGATGGGGCGTGGTCAAGGGATCAGCCCTTTCCGGTCGGGCTGCGGGCCGGGCGGCTGGATTCCGCCGCGGCCGCGGTGGATCGGCTGAATGCGCTGGCCGGTGCCGATATGGCGCGGCCGGTAACGCGAGCTCGCGCACCCTCAGATCGCGCTCACCGCCGGCCAGCTGGAGGCGGCCGCGCAGTGGTGCCGCCAGGCCGGGCGGTGGGGGCGCGACCTGTGACGCCGAGCTGGACCCGATGATCCGAATCCTTCCCCCACGTTCGGATACGCGGTCGCGCTGAACGTCACCGAGCTGCGCAGGGAGGACGCGCGGGGTCGGTTTATAGGCCGCGCGCCGACTGCCGTCGGTGGCTCAGACTGCGGCGTCGAGGCCGTGCTTCTTCAGCAGTTCACGTTGGTTCGGGTTGAGCGAGGGCCGGAACGGCACCTCAACCACGGTGGCTTCGACAGGCACACCGGGAATTTCGGCGAACTGATCGGGCAGGCTGACCAATAGCTTGGTGTCGATCGTGGACAGTCTGACCGGCACGTAGCCGAGGGCGATGTTCGTCTCCAACTCGGGTGACCACCACGGCGAGGTCAGGAAGCCGACCGCCTCGCCGTCCGGGGTCTCGCGGATCAGCCAGAAGTCCGGGGCGTACTCGTCGATCGGTCTGCCGCCCAGCCGCAACCCAGCCATGACCAGCTGGAACGGCGGGTTGCCCGCCTCGATCTGCTGCCGGGCACGCTCCAGCGCTGCCTTGCCGATGTAGTCGGCCTCCTTCGTTCGCGGCACCTGGTAGCCGAGATTGACCTGGAACGGCAGGGTCTCGTTGTCCATGTCCTGGCCCCAGGACAGGATGCCCGCGGCCACCCGGCGGTGGTGGGCAGGCGCGATCACCTGCAGGTTGTGCGCCTTGCCGGCCTTCAGGACGGCGTTCCACATGTCCTCGGCGTGCAGCGTGGCGTCGCGCAGGTAGATCTCATAGCCCTTCTCCCCGGTGAACCCGGTCTGGGAGATGATCACCGGGTGGCCGGCCACGGTGGCTTCCATCAGCCCGTAGGAGGGCAAATCGGCCAGTTCGGGTCCGAACAGGTCGACCATCACATCTAGCGACTTGGGCCCTTGGATCTGCACCGGCGCCACGTCGATCTCGGCGATCCGCACGTCGAACCGCTTACCCACGTTCACGCCCTGCAGCCACAGCTGAAGATCCGAGTCGGACAAGCTGAACCAATACTCGTCTTCGGCGACCCGCAGCAGCACCGGGTCGTTGAGGATGCCGCCCGCCGCGTTGCACAGGATCACGTAACGGGCGCGCATCACCGGGATCCTGGTGGCGTCGCGGGTGATCACGAAGTTGACGAACGCCGCGGCGTCCGGGCCCTTGACCTGGATCTGTCGTTCGACCGCGACGTTCCACATGGTGACGTGGTTGACCAGAGCGTCGTACTCGACCATGGCCCCGCCGTCGTCGGGCTTGACGTAGCCGCGCGGGTGGTAGACCCGGTTGTACACCTCGGCCCGCCAGCAGCCCGCGGCCATGGACAGGTGCCAGTAGGGCGACTTGCGGATCCGGGTGGAGATCAGCAGTTCGACCGGGGTCGGGCCTGTCTGACGGAGGTTGATCGGGACCTTGCGGTCCGACTGGTCGACCGAAGGGTGGTTGGGATGCGCCAAAACGGCAGCATCCACAGCGAAGGCAGCGTCGTTCGACATCTCTGCGGCTCCATCACTCGTGCATCAGCGGATTTCCGCGGCGCGGAAGCTACTCCGATTCCGTAAAGTGCTCAATGGGTTCCACATCATGGAACCCGCCACATCCGATCGCGGCGTCGGCCGCGACCATGACAATCACCTGATCGCGCAGGCCCGCCTTCTGCAGCACGTCGATGTCGGCCTTGAACATCGGCATGAACGCGGAGAAGCCGACGATGTCGGGCTCGTGCTCGAGGATCTTCTCGACCACCTTCTCCGGCGATACCTGCACGGCGAGATCGATCACGAAAACCCCCGCGCTCAACGCGGCGCCGACCTGCTCCAGCGACGGGATCAGCGCGTCGAACAGCGTTGTCCCGGCGCCGGACCCGCGCCGAGGCCCTCGCGGGTCGGTTCGAGCACGCGGGGGGCGCGTTGCCGACCAGGCTCTCGTCAGAGAGCTCCGCACGATGTCGTCGCGGTTCACGCCACGCCTTCCTTCCGGCCGGGTTGATGGCCCAGCAACGCCGACAGGCCGCGGAGCTCAGCCACCAGCAGATCGCCGAGCTTGGTGATGCCGTAGTCGTTGACGCGGCTCGTGGGCCCGGAGACCGATACGGCCGCGACGACGGTGCCGTCGACGGCGCGCACCGGGGCGCCGACCGCAGCCAGGCCGAGCTCCAGTTCGTCGAGCGAGGCCGCCCAGCCGCGGCGACGCACCTCGACCAGGGCGTGGTCGAACTGACCGCGGTCGACCGGCGAGTGTGGTGTGCGGCGCTCCAGGTTGCCCTCCGGGAGTTGCAGCGCGCCGTGGGCGTAGAGCACCTTGCCCAGCGCCGTGCAGTGCGCGGGCACGTCGACGCCGACCCAGCTCGTGGCCCCGATCAGGTACCGGCTTTCGACCTGGTCGATCTGCACGACCTGCTTGCCGCGGGGCACCGCGAGGTTCACCGTCTCCCGGGAGAGCTCGGACAGGCGTTCCATGGTTGGCCGTGCGAGCTCGGAGAGATCGTGCAGCGCGTTGGGCCGGGCGGCGTGCACCAAGAACAGCGCGCCCGGCCGGAACGCCCCGGCCCGGTCGCGATGCACCAACCGGCTGCGCTCGAGGGCCTGCAACAGCCGCGAGGTGGTGGACTTCGCCAACCCGAGCTCATCGACCAGTGAGCTGAAGGTGCGGGGCGCTGCGGACTCCACGATGAGGCTGAGCAGAGCGCTCGCGCGCTCGACGGCCTGGCTTCCCAGCTGCGTCGACATTGATCCACCCCAATGTTCCATAACATGGAACCAGTGTTCCGTTGGTTGAGGTTAGGGTGACGCTGGTCGAGGACCACGTCAAGAGGGGAGGAGCGCGCGCATGTTCCGCACAGTCATGGCCGGCCGCCGAACCTCGACGGGGGCAGCGGCGGCTGGTCCGGGAGATCGGCGTGTGGTTCGGCGCGGCGCGCGACGCCGGGGCTGTTCGGGCAGCCAGGGCAGAAGGTCGGGGACGACGCGGTCCGGTGCGGTAGCCGGTTCGTCCTAGGCCTCGATCAAGACGAGGACGTCACACGGGCCGCCACGCGTTGGCGTCCCGGCACACGGGAGGGAGAGGTGCATGGTCAGCACCCCGGCCGGTGCACGGGTGGTGGTGATCGGCGCAGGCATCGTCGGCAACAGCCTGGTGCACCATCTCGCGCGGCTCGGCTGGCGGGACATCGTCCAGATCGACAAGGGCCCGCTGCCCAACCCGGGCGGTTCCACAGGCCACGCTTCGAACTTCATCTTCCCCGTCGACCACTCCCGTGAGCTGGCCGACCTCACGCTCGACTCGATGCGCCAATACAAGGAGCTGGGCGTGTTCACCGAGTCCGGTGGCTACGAGGTCGCCCGCACCGAGGAGCGGATGGAGGAGCTGCGTCGGCGCATGTCGTCGGCGCGGGCGTGGGGGATCGAGACCGAGCTGGTGACACCGGACCACGTCGTGGCGCGCATCCCGTTCCTGGACAAGGACCGGATCCTCGGCGCCTTGTGGACGCCGTCGGTCGGCGTGGTCGACTCGCTGCGGGCGGGCACGCTGATGCGTGAGTCCGCGATGGCGCTGGGCGCGCTCACGGTCGTCTCGACCGTCGAGGTGCTCGGCATGGATGTGGAGCAGGGGCGCATCTGGCGGGTGCGTACGACGGGCGGCGACATCGAGGCAGAGACCGTGGTGATCGCCTGTGGGGTGTGGAGCCCGAAGCTCGCGCGGATGGCGGGCGCGGCGATCCCGCTCACCCCCGCCGTGCACCAGATGATCTCGGTGGGGCCGATCCCGCAGCTGGCCGAGCGTCCGGGCGAGATCTCGTTCCCGATCGTCCGGGATATGGACACGTTCTGCTACGAGCGCCAGCACGGTGCCGACATGGAGGTCGGCTCCTACGCCCACCGACCGATACTGCACGACCCGCAGGACATCCCGTCCATCGAGCAGGCGAGGCTCTCCCCGACCGAGCTGCCGTTCACGGCCGACGACTTCGACCCGCAGCTGGAGCGAGCGCTCGAGCTGATGCCGGACGCGCTGGGCGCCGAGGGCGCCGAGATCCGTTACGCCATCAACGGCCTGCTCTCGCTGACCCCCGACGGCGCCCCGATTCTCGGTGAGACGCCGGAGGTCAAGGGTCTCTGGTCGGCTGCGGCGGTGTGGATCAAGGAAGGCCCCGGCGTCGGGCGCGCGGTCGCGGAGTGGATGACCCACGGGCACTCCGAGATCGACGTGCACCACTCGGACATCGCGCGCTTCTATCCGCACCAGCGCACCCGCGCGCACGTGCGCTCGCGGACGAACGAGAGCTTCAACAAGACCTACGGCATCGTGCACCCGTCCGAGCAGTGGGCGCACGAGCGCGGCAAGCGGCTGGCCCCGATGCACGCCGCCGAGCGCGAGGCGGGCGCGGTGTTCTTCGAGACCGTCGGCTGGGAACGGCCGATGTGGTACGCGTCCAACGAGGCCGTGCTCGGCGAGTACGGCGACGCCGTCATGCCGAGAGAGCACGAGTGGGACTCGCGCTGGTGGTCGCCGATCATCAACGCCGAGCACCTCGCGATGCGCGAGCGCGCCGGGGTGGTGGACCTGTCAGCCTTTGCCATCTTCGACGTCGTCGGGCCCGCCGCCGCCCAGGCGGTGCAGGGGACGGTCGTGGCCCAGGCCGACGTGGCAGAGGGCCGCGTGATCTACACCCCGGTGCTCGACGCGAAGGGCGGGTTCCGGTCGGATCTCACGGTGATGCGTCTCGCGCACGACCGCTACCGCGTGGTCACCGGCGGCCTCCACGGCATGGCCGACATGAAGTGGTTCGTCGATCATCTTCCACCCGGCGCCCAGGTGGTGGACCAGACCTCGGCGTTCACCACGATCGGGCTCTGGGGCCCGAAGGCCCGTGACATCCTCGGCCGCCTCACCGACGACGACATCAGCCACACCGGCTTCCCGTTCCTCACCTGCCGGGGCATCGAGCTCGGCAGCCTCGGGGTGCTCGCCTCGCGGATCTCGTACGTCGGCGAGCTGGGCTGGGAGCTCTACGTCCCGATGGAGCAGGGCGCGCGGGTGTGGAACCTCCTGCACGAGGTGGGGAGGTCCGACGGGGTCGTCCCGGTCGGCATCGGCGTCTACGGCACCACAGGCCGGCTCGAGAAGGGGTACCGGGCCTTCGGGTTCGAGCTCGACGGCGAGCGGACGATCGTCGAGGCGGGGACGGCCCGGCCGAAGGTCAAGAACGCGGACTTCGTCGGGCGTGAGCCCTACCTCGCGCAGCGGGCCGCCGAGCCGGCGGCGGTGCTGTGCACGCTCACCGTGGACGACCACACCTCCGCGGGCGGCGGCAGGCGGTACATGCTCGGCGGCGAGCCGATCCTCACCCGCGACGGCGGCGTACTCATCGACGGCCACGGCCACCACCCGTATGTCACCTCGGCCGGATCGGCCCCGTCTCTGGGTAAGCACCTGCTGATGGCCTACCTGCCGCCGGACCAGGCCGTGGTGGGCAACGCGCTCGCCGTCTCCTACATGGAGGAGCTCTACCCGGTGACCGTCCGGGCGAACGACGCCACGCCGCTGTTCGACCCGGCAAACGAGCGGATCAAGGGCTGACCGTCATGACGAACGTGCTGGTCTGCATCAAACGGGTGCCCGACACCGCGGGCGAGGTGCTGCTGACGGCCGACGAGCAGGCCGTCGACGCCCGGTTCGTCGGGTTCACCGTCAGTGCTCACGAGAACTGCGCCGTCGAGCTGGCGGTGCGGGTCGCCTCGGCAGGCGGCGGCACCGCGACCGTGCTGTCGCTGGGGAGCGACGCGGCCGTCGAGCAACTGCGATCGGCGCTCGGCGTCGGCTGCTCGGCGGCGGTGTTGATCGAAACCGACCCGGTCGGGTTCGGGCCCGCGGACGTGTCCCGGGAGATCGCGGCGGTCGTCAACGCGCACGCCGCGGAGGGCCACACCTACGACCTGATCCTGCTCGGCAACGACGCCGCCGACACCGGCGACTTCCAGGTCGGCATCCGGCTCGCCTACGAGCTGGGCCGACCGGTGGTCAACGGCGTGCGGACGGTCGAGGTCGGCGACGGCGTCGCGACCGCGCGCGGCGACGGCATCGACGGTGTGGAGACCTCCGTGGTCCCCCTGCCTGCGGTCGTCACGGTGCTGGAGGGTGGCGTCGAGCCGCGCTACCCGACGATCACCGGCCGAATGAAGGCGAAGAAGACGACCATCGAGACCGTATCGCCGCGGGGTGCGCCGCGCGGCTCCGGGCGCGTGCGGCTCACATTGCCGCCCGCCCAGCCGAGCAGCGTCGAGGTGCTCGGCGAAGGGTCGGGCGCGGCGCCCGCCGTGGTCGACCTGCTGCAGCGCCTGGGGGTGACCCGATGATCCTCGTGTTCGTGGAGACCGACGCGGACGGCGCGACCGAGGTGTCGCTGGAGACTGTCACGTTCGCGCGCGCCCTCGCTGCAGGGGCAGGTGGGCCGGTGGGCGCCGTCGTCGTCGGCGCGCGACCGGAGAAGCTCGTCGACCAGCTCGGCGCGTACGGAGTGAGCGAGGTGCACCACGTCATCGGCGACGCCTTCTCGGCCTACGCCGGGGCGGCCTGGGCCGCGGCCGTGCAGGCCGTCACCTCGGCCACGGGCGCAGACGCCGTGCTCGCGGCAGGCACTCCGCGCGGCATGGAGGTGCTGGCCCATGTGGCCGCCCGGCTCGGTGTGGCGATGGCGGCCAACGTCGTCGGCGTCAGCGCAACGGCGCCCATGCAGGTCACCCGGCAGGTGCTCGGTGGCGCCGTGCTCGAGGAGATGCTTCTGTCCGAGCAGCCCGCGGTGCTCACCGTCGCCGGGCACGCCGTCGAGGCGGCAGAAGCCGCCGAACCCGGCCCCGCCACGCTGCGCGAGAACTACCTCGAGGTGGCCGCGGCCGACCTGCTGGCGCGGGTCGTGGCGACCGAGTCCGCCGAGCCGGACAAGTCGGGGGCGCTGACCTCGGCCCGCGTCGTCGTGGGCGCCGGGCGCGGCGCCGGTGGCGCGGGCGGGTTCGACGGCGTGATCGAGCTGGCGGAGCTGCTCGACGGCGCGCTCGGCGTCTCCCGGGTGGTGACCAGCCTGGGCTGGCGCCCCCACCACGAGCAGATCGGGCAGACGGGCAGCCGGATCTCTCCTGAGCTCTACATCCCGTGCGGGATCAGCGGCGCCATCCAGCACTGGGCGGGCTGCTCGAGCTCCAAGACCATCCTGTCGATCAACACGGACGAGAACGCGCCCATGGTCACCAAGGCGACTTACGTCGTCATCGGCGACATGGCCGAGGTCGTGCCCGCGATCAACGCCGAGATCCGGCGACGGCGCGGCTGACCGGGCGAAACAGGCCTTGGGGAGGATGCGATGACCACACCCTCGGAGACGGCCGTCAATGCGGCGCTGCGCGGGTTGCTGCACCCGTTCAGCGTGGAGATCACGCCACGGGAGGCGTCGAAGTTGCCGCCGCTGTCGGACGTCCTGGACCCGGGCACGGCCGTATACCTCACGTTCCTGCCGCGCAACCGGTGGCAGCAGACGGTGGCGGCCGCCCGCTGGGTGGCGGACGCCGGGATGCGGCCTGTGCCGCACCTCGCGGCCCGTGCGGTGCCCGACGACGACTCCCTGCGCCGCATGTTGGCCGACCTCGCCGTCGTCGGTGTCGCGGACCTGCTGGTCGTCGCCGGCGGGGTGGACCCCGTCGGGGAGTTCCACGAGTCGGCCCAGATCCTCGACTCGGGATGCCTGGAGGAGGCCGGGATCCGCCGCATCGGCGTCGCGGGCCACCCCGAGGGGCACCCGGACGTCGCCGACGACGAGCTGGCACGCGCGTTGGCCACCAAGAACAGGATCGCGCGCGAGCGCGGGCTCGACGTCCATCTGGTCACCCAGTTCTGCTTCGCCCCGGAGCCGATCATCGCGTGGGAACGGCGGATCCGCGAGGCGGGCAACGAGCTTCCCATCCGCGTCGGCCTGCCCGGGCTCGCCTCGCCGACCAACCTGCTGCGGTTCGGCCTGTCCTGCGGGGTGGGCCCCTCACTGAAGGTGCTGCGCCAACAGACCGGCGGTCTCTTCAAGCTCGCCACCACATCGGCCTACCACCCCGACAAGACCCTGCTGGACGTGGCGGCCGCCGTGGCCGCCGATCCCGGAAGCCTCATCCATGCCGTGCACTTCTTCCCGTTCGGGTCGCTGGTCCCGACCGCAGAGTGGGCGACGGGCCTGCGCACCCGCCACACCCCGAGATCGAGCAGGAGCGCCTGATGTCCTTCCCACCCGACCTCCGGATCGCCCGATCTGCGTTGCTCAAGCCGCTCGGTGACATCGCCGATGGGATGGGCATCGGGCCACACCTGCTCGAGGCGTACGGCGAGAACGTCGCCAAGATCAAGCTCAAGGCGATCGCCGAGCTGGCCGACCGGCCGCGGGCCAAGTACGTCGTGGTCTCCGCGGTGACACCGACGCCGCTGGGTGAGGGGAAGACCACCACGACCGTCGGGCTCGGCCAGGCAATGGCGCACATCGGTCGACGGGCCACCGTGGCCATCCGCCAGCCGTCGATGGGTCCGACGTTCGGGATCAAGGGCGGGGCCGCGGGCGGTGGCTACAGCCAGGTTGTGCCCATGGAGATCCTCAACCTGCACCTCACCGGCGACTTCCACGCAGTGACCGCGGCGCACAACCTGCTCACGGCGATCCTGGACAACCACCTCTACCAGGGCAACGATGCCGGTCTCGACCATCACAACATCACCTGGCGCCGGGTGCTCGACGTCAACGACCGCGCGCTGCGCAACGTGATCGTCGGACTGGGCAGCCGCATGGATGGCATCCCCCGGCAGACCGCGTTCGACATCACCGCGGCCAGCGAGGTGATGGCGATCTTCGCACTCGCGTCGTCGCTGCAGGAGATGCGGACGCGCTTCGGCCGGATCGTCGTCGGCTACACCGAGGACGGCAAGCCGGTGACGGCGGAGGACATCGGCGGCGCGGGCGCGATGACGGTGATCATGCGCGATGCGTTGAAGCCCAACCTCATGCAGACCCTCGAGAACACTCCCGTGCTCGTGCACGCGGGCCCGTTCGGCAATATCGCGCACGGCAACTCTTCGGTGGTCGCCGACCTCATCGGGATCCACGGGGGTGACTTCCTCGTCACCGAGGCAGGCTTCGGCGCCGACATGGGTGCCGAGCGGTTCTTCAACATCAAGTGCCGGGCGTCGGGCCTCACCCCGGACGCCGCCGTCGTCGTCGCGACCGTCCGCGCGCTCAAGGCGCACTCCGGGCATCACAAGATCATCGCAGGCAGGCCGCTGCCCGAGGGCCTGCTTATCGAGAACCCGGACGAGGTGCACATCGGCGGGGCCAACCTGCGCAAGCAGATCGAGAACATCAGGCTGCACGGGGTATCGCCGGTGGTGGCGATCAACGCGTTCCCGGACGACCACCCGTCCGAGCACGCGGCAATTGCGGAGATCGCGGCGGAGATGGGCGCGCGGGTCGCCGTGTGCACCCACTTCGCCGAGGGCGGGCGCGGGGCGCGGGAGCTCGCCGAGGCGGTGGCCGAGGCCGCGGACGAGCCGTCGGACTTCCGGTTCCTCTACCCGGACTCGGCGTCGCTCACGGAGAAGATCGAGACGATCGCCACGAAGGTCTACGGCGCCGACGGCGTCGACTACCACCCCGCCGCAGCCCGCCAGCTTGCTGTCTACGAGCACAACGGATTCGGCGACCTCCCGGTCTGCATCGCCAAAACGCACCTCTCGCTGTCCTCCGACGCGTCGCTCAAAGGGGCGCCCACCGCCTGGCGCCTGCCGGTGCGCGAGGTGCGCGCCTCGGTCGGCGCAGGCTTCATCTACCCGATCTGCGGCGACATGCGCACGATGCCCGGCCTCGGCGCGCACCCGAACGCCCACCAGATCGACATCGACGCCGAGGGCAACATCGTCAACCTCTCCTGACCCGATTCCGCGAGTAGCCGGTCGTCGATCAGTCGCTGCTGCCGAGGCGTCTTGGCCGAGGAGGATCAACGACTCGGACACCGGCACACGAGTTCTGAATGCCAGGCACAAGTCGTCCCGATCGGGCTTACCCGCGGCCGTTCGTCGGTCGGGCCACCGCGGGTTTCACGTCGTGGAACCTGCGACAGCGATGTCGGTGGCATACTGACACTCCCGCACAAGGACGTGGCGGATGATGATCAGCGTCTTCATGCCTTGCTCTTTGCTGCACGGCACGTCGTACAAGCCGAAGGACACCTCTCCGGTGAGGCGCCCTGTGGCTGGGGGGCGGGTATTGACCTGCGCTGTGATGAGTTGCGCGAGGCGCTGTCCAACATCATCTCGGCGGGCCACGGGGGTGGCGTCGCGCGGTCCGCCACCGCCTGAATCCTGGCAGCAGGCCCATGAGCAGGCTGCGAAGTTCGAGGACCGCCGCGATTCACGCTCCTGCAGCCGGCGCTCTTCCAGGACGTTGGCCGGGTGGCGGTGCTGCCCGAGTTCGCGCAGGCCCACGCGGCAGATGATGACTAATCTGCCGAAACTGCCGTCGTTCAGCGCCGACGGAGTCGTCATTGCTACCGGTGGCGTACCGCGCCGGCTGCCGGCCGCCGACGGGCTGCTGGGCGTGCACGCCTTGCGCACCGTGGAGCATGCGGACGTTCTCCGTGCCGAGCTGACCGATGGTGCCGAGCACGTGGCCCCCGCCACCGGGGCCGGCTTCATCGGACGGAGGTCGCGGCCACCTGCCGATCGCTGGGTCTCAAGGCAGCGATCGTCGTTTCTCCCTCGACAGTGGCCCGTGGGACGTCGACCTCAACATGTGGATCGTCGGCGACGCCAACGAGGGGATCGTCATCGACGCCGCGCACGACGTCGAGAAGATCGCGCTCGGGGTCGGCGGACACCGGTGATTGGGATGGCGTACGTACGAGCACGGCTACCACGTGAATCCGGCGGCCAGCGCGGAGGTGCCGCACCCGGTGAAGGGGATTGCGCCGGGGGCACTGACATGTATGCCGTCTGCCTTCACCTGTCCAGCTGCAATCGGCGTTACCGGCACACTCCAATGCAGTTTTGTGCTGACGACCGCCAGCGGCCCGGTTCGCTTCCGAGGACGACGCCAGATTCCCCGTGCAGCGCGAGACGAAGCTCACTTCAGCCCACGACCCGACCGTCCGACCTGTACGTCGCGAGGAGGCTGCTGTCATGGTTTTACCCCACCACCACGAGCACGCCGACGCTGGGGTTCCGCCACCGTTCGAGCCACCGTCGCTCGCCGCCTCGGCTGAGGAGCATTACCCAGTCGACCGAGTGATCTTCAGTGTGGCCGCCGTGCTCGTCATCGCGTTCATCGCCTGGGGCACGCTCCGCACCGAGTCGCTGAGCAGGGTCGCGAGCACCGTGCTCGGCGGGTTGATGACCGGTTGCGGCTGGGCCTTCGTGCTCGCCGCAAGCGGCTTTGTCGTGTTCGCGCTGTGGCTGGCGTTCAGCAAGTACGGCCGGATCCCGCTGGGCCGCGAGAACGAGCCGCCGGAATTTCGCACCGTCTCCTGGATCGCGATGATGTTCAGCGCCGGGATGGGGATCGGCCTGATGTTCTACGGCGTCGGCGAGCCCCTGGCGCACTTCGTCTCGCCCCCGCCCGGGACGGCGCAGCCCGGAACACCGGAGGCGCTGGATGTCGCGATGGCGACCACGCTGTTCCACTGGACGGTGCACCCGTGGGCGATCTATGCCGTCGTCGGCCTGGCTATCGCCTACAGCACCTTCCGACGCGGGCGCTGCCAGCTGATCAGCTCCGCGTTTGCGCCGCTGTTCGGCCGGCGGGGCTCCAGCGGCGCGTTCGGGCGCGCCGTCGACATCCTGGCGATCTTCGCGACGTTGTTCGGCTCAGCCGCCTCGCTCGGGCTCGGGGCGCTGCAGATCGGCGGCGGCCTGGTGGCGGGCGGGTTCATGGCCTCGGTCGGCACCGGGCTGCTCGTCGCGATCATCGTGGTGCTGACTATCGCCTTCTTGGCCTCCGCCGTCACCGGGGTGGCCAAAGGCATCCAATGGCTTTCGAACATCAACATGGTGCTGGCCGCGGTGCTCACGATCGTCGTGTTCGTAGGCGGACCGACCGTGTTCATCCTCAACCTCCTACCCACGATGATCGGAGACTACTTCGGCAACCTTGCCCAGATGGCCGCCCGCACCGCGGCGACCGGCGGTGACGCCACAGCCGAATGGCTATCCGGCTGGACGGTCTTCTACTGGGCCTGGTGGATCTCGTGGACGCCGTTCGTGGGCATGTTCATCGCGCGCATCAGCCGCGGCCGCACGATCCGCCAGTTCGTCGCGGGCGTCGTTCTCATCCCGAGCACGGTGAGCCTGCTCTGGTTCGCGGTCTTCGGCGGCGCGGCGATCGCCGCCCAGCGAGGCGGCATCGACCTCGCGTCGCAGTCCATCGAGGGCCAACTCTTCGGGCTACTCGACACCCTGCCCCTCGGCGGTCTGCTCGGCATCGTCGCCATGACACTGGTTGCGATTTTCTTCGTGTCGGGCGCCGACGCGGCATCCGTAGTCATGGGCACGCTGTCGCAGGGCGGCACCATCCATCCCTCGCGCGGCATCGTCGTGTTCTGGGGCGCCGTGCTCGGCGCCATCGCGACGATCATGCTGCTGGTCGGCGGGAACGACGCGTTGTCCGGCATTCAGAACATCACCATCATCATGGCGGCACCGTTCGTGATCGTCATGGTCCTGATGTGCGTGGCATTGACGAAGGACCTGCGCAACGACCCACTGATGCGCCGGACGCACCGCTGCACCACCGCCGTCGAGCAGGCCGTCGAGTTCGGCACGCAGAACTACGGCGACCGCTTCTACCTCCCAGTCAAACCGCACCCGGATGGGGCGTCCGCTTCCAGATCCAGGGACGGCGCGAAGTAACCGGCGGGTCCAGCGCAGGAGAACGACCCGACAGCCGTGTTGCGCGTCGACCTGGCCGACAGGGGCGGGTAAGCAAGGCGCGCGGGCCCGACGAAGTACGCACACGCACTTGACCGACACGGCCGACTGGTGATGCTCCGTCACTGGGGTTGCCGTGCGCGTGGCTCGTCGTGCTGGGCCTGTCCCGGGTTCCGGGCCGCGGCCCGTCGTCGCGCTGGGTCCTTCGGTGTGGTCCCGAGCGTGGACGACCCGGCGCGCAACGAGCCGGTGATACGGCTCAACCGGGCGTCGTGCCCGTGACGGGTGCACGAGGTGGCCGCCGTCAGCGGCATCGAACGCTTGGGCCGCTACTGCGACTGCAAAGGCCCCTACCCGAAGTGACCGAGCCGGGCGCTTATTTCCCTGGCGCCCTCGACGAGGTGTACAGCCACGGCGGGAAAGGACTCGGCTATGAGCCGGTAGGCGGGCCCGGACACTCCGACCGCAGCAACCACCTCCCCGGTCCCGCCGCGGATCGGGGCGGCGATGGCGTTGAGGCCGATCTCGAGCTCCTCGGCCGTGGAGGCCCAACCCTGCTCACGCACTTTCGCCAGCTCCGCCTTCAGTGATGTCGGCTTCGTAACGGTGTGCGAGGTGTAGCGATGCAGCTGAGAAGCCAGAATCTTCTTCAGGGTCACAGCGTCCGTGCAGGCCAGGAGCACCTTACCGCTCGCGGTCGCGTGTAGCGGAGTGCGCTGCCCGAGCCAGTTGCGACCGGTGATCGCCGACGGCGCGTACTCCTGCAGGATGCTCGTCGCCTCGCCGCTATCGAGGATCGCGACGTCGACCGCCTCGCCCAGTTCCGTGGCCAGGCGCCGGCACACGGACCGACTCTCGGTCGGCAACTCCAGTTGTGCGGCCGTCGCCGCCGCCAGCCGGAGGACGCCACGTCCGAGGCGGTACCTGCCCCGCTCGCCGTCCTGTTCGACGAGGCTTCCGTTCTCGAGCGCGGCGATCACTCGGAAAGCCGTCGACTTGTGCACGCCGAGCTCGGCGGCCACCTCGGTGACCCTCGCACCCCCCCGCTGCGCGAGCAGATGCAAGACCGCGATAGCCCGATCCACCGACTGGACCTGCGACGGCCCGGACTCGCTGCCACTGCTCACGGCACTGTTCGCCACCTTCCGGGTCGAATACCCAGCCACAGCGACCGAGCACGAGCCTTGACACGGCCCCAGCACAAACATACCATCGCGTTGCGCTGATCGCGATTGGTTGCATAATGTGGAACACCGCACCGTCGACGGAGCCTCTCTCGCCGCGCTACGGCCAAGGCGTCTCGTCGCATCGACACCCATCGAATCCACCGGGTTGCGAGCAGAACTTCGCCACCGCCGAGCGGTGCCAGCTCGCGGCCAACTCGAGGGCGTACGCCACCGGCGGGGTGTTGGTGCCCGGCGAGCACCACGGTGGGTCACCAGCAGCTCGATCCACGTCGGACACGCGTAGTGGACCGACGCCCCGATGAAGGTTCTGCCGGCCGGCGCCGGCCGGGCCCGCCGCATCGACCGCCCCCAGCGAGCCCTGCTGCTCACCCGCTGGTAGCCCGAGGTGACCACCGGATCGGGTCACGGGCGCGAACAAGATCCGGATCGCGAAACTCCCGAGAAGGGACGGGTGAGAGTCATGGCCGTGCAGACGACCGAGCTACGCGGCGGGGCTGACCCGGTGTTGAGCCGGGGCCTTGCCGAGACAGATCCTGAGGTGCACACGGCGATCTCGGCAGAGCTGGCGCGCCAGGAGTCAGGCCTGGAGATGATCGCGAGCGAGAACTTCGCTCCGCTCGCCGTCATGCAGGCCCAAGGTTCGGTCCTGACCAACAAGTACGCCGAGGGCTACCCGGGGCGTCGCTACTACGGCGGCTGCGAACACATCGACGTCATCGAGCAGCTGGCGATCGACCGCCTCAAGGCGTTGTTCGGTGCCGACTACGCGAACGTGCAGCCGCACTCGGGTGCTCAGGCGAACGCTGCCACCATGGCCGCGCTCCTACACCCCGGCGACACCATCCTCGGCCTCGACCTCGCGCACGGCGGTCACCTCACGCACGGCATGCGATTGAACTTCTCGGGCCAGCTGTACCGGGCCGCGGCGTATCACGTCCGGGAGGACGACCACCTCGTGGACATGGACGAGGTGGGACGACTGGCCCGCGAACAGCGGCCCAGGGTGATCATCGCAGGGTGGTCGGCTTATCCGCGCCACCTCGACTTCGCCGCCTTCCGCCGGATAGCCGATGAGGTCGGCGCCTATCTGATGGTGGACATGGCGCACTTCGCCGGGCTCATTGCCGCAGGTCTGCACCCGTCGCCGCTGCCCTATGCCCACGTCGTCACCTCCACCACGCACAAGACGCTCGGCGGGCCGCGCGGAGGGGTCATCCTGGCCACGGAGTGTGAGCCGGATCTGCGCAAGAAGCTCAATTCGAATGTCTTCCCAGGGCAGCAGGGCGGCCCCCTCGAGCACGTGATCGCTGCCAAGGCCGTGGCGTTCAAGCTCGCCGCGGGTGACGCGTTCCGCGACCGTCAGTTGCGGACGATCGAGGGCGCCAGGCTGCTCGCCGACCGCCTGCTCGCTCAGGACTCTCGTGCGGCCGGCATCGGCGTGGTCAGCGGCGGGACCGACGTGCACCTGGTCCTGGTCGACCTGCGGGCCTCGGAGCTTGACGGCAAGCAGGCCGAGGACCGCCTGGAGCGGGTGGGCATCACCGTCAACCGCAACGCCGTGCCCTTCGACCCCCGGCCGCCGATGGTCAGTTCCGGTGTCCGGATCGGGACACCGGCGCTCGCCGCGCGGGGCCTCGATGCGCCCGCGTTCGCGATGGTCGCCGACATCGTCGCCGAGGCGCTACGTCCGTCGACCGGCGAGCGCGCGCTCGATGCGTTGCGCGACCGCGTAGCGGCGGTGGCGGCCGCCCACCCCCTCTACCCGATGCTGAAGGAGACCTGGCGATGACGTCGGTCGACAGTGACCCGGTCCGGCCCTTCTCGATCTACCTCGGGATTTACTACCTCCACCACGTCGGCCCCGACTACGTCTCCTGCTCACCGTTCCGCATCCCCTCGCCCGCCTCGAAGCCAGGCGCGGCGGCAGAAAGCGATGAACACCGATGGCCGGACAGGTGATCGGCAGCGCGGGCCGCACGGAGCTGGGGCTGCGCGGCAACCAGTCCGAGCGTGTGGACCGCGACGGACGCGGCCGGCTGCCCCTGCCGGCTACCGGGCCCCCCTCGACCCGCGCTGCGGCGTCCACTCCGGCGGCTGCGGTGCTCGCCTCGTCGCGCGCTCTCGTGTGCGGGATTCTCAACGTCACCCCCGATTCCTTCTACGACGGCGGCCGCTACACCGATCAAGCCGCAGCGGTGGAGCACGGCCGCCGAATCGCGGCCGAGGGAGCTGACCTGATCGATGTCGGAGGCGAGTCGACCCGACCGGGTGCCCGGCCGCCGACCGTCGAGGACGAACTGGCCCGTGTGGTTCCGGTCATCGAGTCGCTGTCCCGGTCCGTCGCTGTCCCGCTGTCGGTGGATACGTCCCGGCCGGAGGTGATGCGGGAAGCGGCACGGGCTGGAGCAACCATGATCAACGACGTGCGGGCACTGCGTCTGCCCGGCGCCCTCGCGGCGGCCGCTGAGCTCGATTTACCTGTCTGCCTGATGCACATGCTGGGTGAGCCGGACCGCATGCAGTACCACCCCGTATACGACGATGTCGTCGCCGATGTCCAACAGTTCCTCGCCGAGCGGCTACGGGCCTGCGAGCGCGTCGGCATGGAGCGCGGGCAACTCGTGGTAGATCCCGGATTCGGGTTCGGCAAGACCCTCGATCACAATCTGCGGCTCCTCAGGGAGCTGCACGAACTGGTGGAACTCGGCGTCCGCGTCATGGTCGGACTGTCCCGCAAGGGAATGATCGGTGCAGTCACCGGGCGTCCCGTGGAAGAACGGTCGACCGGTTCGGTGGCAGCCGCCATGATCGCCGCCCAGCGCGGCGCGAGCGTCTTCCGCGTCCACGACGTCGCCGCCACCCGCGACGTGCTGGCGGTGCTGGCCGCCGTCGAGCACCACGAGGAACCACCGTAGTCCGCTCCGGGCACCAACCTGGCTCCTTCGGGGAAGGCAGACATGACCATCAGCGCATTCGACCTGTACAAGGTCGGCATCGGGCCATCAAGCTCCCACACGGTCGGACCGATGCGGGCCGCGCACTCGTTCGTCACTCGCCTGGAATCCGACGGCCTGCTCGCCCACACCGCTCGGGTTCGGGCGGAGATGTTCGGCTCGCTTGGTGCCACCGGGCATGGGCATGGAACCGTGAAGGCCGTTGTGCTCGGCCTCGAAGGCGAGCAACCGGACTGCATCGACCCCACGGCCGCCGAGCCGCGGGTCGCGGTCGTGCGCGCCAACGGAGCACTGCGGTTGGGCGGAAAGCACAACATCGCCTTCGCCGTCGGCGCCGACGTCGTCCTGCACCGGCGCAAGCGGCTCCCATTCCACACCAACGGAATGCTTTTTGCCGCAATGGACGGTGACGGGCGGACGCTCCTGGAACGCGAGTACTACTCGGTCGGTGGTGGGTTTGTTCTCGACCAGGACGAGGCGGGCCGTCCCGTCATCGTTGAGAAGTCGACGCCCGTACGATACCCGTTCACCACCGCTGGGCAGCTTCTGCAGCGCGCGCGGGAGACCGGGCTGAGCATCAGCGAGATCATGCTGGCCAACGAGGTGTCGTGGCGCAGCGAGGATGATGTCCGATCGGGGCTGCTGGATATCTGGTCGGTGATGCAGGAGTGCGTGGAGCGCGGCACCCAGGCGACCGGGGTGCTGCCGGGCGGGCTGCGGGTCCGGCGCCGGGCGGCCACCCTGCGGGGGAACCTGGAAGCCTGCGGCGACGAGCACGACCCGCTGCGGGCGATGGACTGGGTCACCCTCTACGCGCTGGCCGTGAACGAGGAGAACGCGTCCGGTGGCCGCGTGGTCACCGCGCCCACAAACGGAGCCGCTGGCATCGTTCCCGCCGTCCTGCACTACTACCGCGACTTCGTGGGCTCCTACTCCGAAGACGGCGTGGTCCGCTTTCTGCTCACCGCTGCGGCGGTCGCGCTGCTGTTCAAGGAAAACGCCTCGATCTCCGGTGCCGAGGTCGGCTGCCAGGGTGAGGTGGGCTCAGCCTGCTCGATGGCCGCCGGAGGGCTCGCCGAGGTTCTCGGAGGCACTCCGCAGCAGGTCGAGAACGCCGCCGAGATCGGTATCGAGCACAACCTGGGACTCACCTGCGACCCCGTCGGCGGCCTCGTGCAGATCCCCTGCATAGAGCGAAACGCCATTGCATCTATCAAGGCAATCACCGCTGCTCGATTAGCCGTACGCGGTGACGGCAGTCACTACGTCTCCCTGGACAAGGCGATAAAGACAATGCGTGAGACGGGGGCTGACATGAAGGACAAGTACAAGGAGACGGCCCGGGGCGGCCTCGCTCTCAACGTCGTCGAGTGCTGAGGAACTCGGCGCGAAGGCCACGTTCGGAACTGTTGGTCGGGTGCTCGAACCGCTTGTCAAAGCGTCCGGGCGGAGGCTGGACGCAGTTGAGCGAACCACTCGGGACTGGAGACTGTTTCCGCGACCGGTCGTGGCTTCGAGGAAAGTCGGGGACCAGCGGGGACTGCACGTTGTCCGCGAACCTGCGCGTGCGGAGCCGACGCGAGCGTCTTGCGTCCAGATGAGCGCCTGTGACGTGCACGGATAGTGGGCCGCACGTACTGGGGGTCAAGGGGTCGCAGGTTCAAATCCTGTCGTCCCGACGGCATGATGGGCGGTTCCCTTTCGTCGGGGGAGCCGCCCATCAGCATTTCTACCTGCGGAAAGGCTGCGCTGACGGGATCGCCCGTCGCCTCGGGCTGAAGCCGGGTGGCGCTTTGTTCTCGATCATGGTTTCTTGCTCAATGACTATGTGAGTGACTGTCGGGCTCGTTGTGGGGGAACAGGGCGTCCATCGCGGTGGTGCCCTCGTCGAGCACGGCCTGCAGCTGATGGCGGTAGACCCGCTCGGTGACCGCGGTGCCGCTGTGCCCGACCAGGCGGGAGATGTCCTCGATCCGGACCCTCGACGCCGAGCGCGAAGACCCGCCGATACCGCGATGAGCCCGGCAGGCTGGCTGTCGGTGAGGGAGCTTCGCCAGCTGCGGGCACCCGGCCGAGCAGAACGCCCGGCCGCAACTGCTCGGTCTGTACGACGAAGGTCGTGTCAGCCCGTGGCGCGCCCGTCGACCGGCAGGTCGATGAACCTGCTGTCAATGAACCCGCTGCCGAGCGGGGTGGCTTCGAGTTTTGTCGACGGCGAGCTTCACATCGACTGTCAGATGGACCCGCGGGCGGTCCTTTGGCTCTGAAGCTCTCGTGCGGCTGGGGGACGCGCAGCAGTCCGGCGGCGGCACCTGTCGTGCACGACGCTACCTGCGGGCAGCCCAGTCCGTCGATCACGAGGTCGACATGTCAGATCAGCATGGAGTTCATCGACTCTCGAACAGTGTCAGCCAGGTAGACGTCGCGGGTGTGAGCAGGCGAGGATGTCCGGTGTGGCCGCGTTCGTGGGCTGGCACTGGGACGCCGACACCCTCGTCAGAGCTGTCGCGTCGGTCGCGGACGCCCTGTACGTGGTCGATGGGGCAGGACGCATCCTCTTCCTGAATCCTGCTGCTCTGAAGCTCCTCGGCTACGCCGACGAGCGGGAGCTGCTCGGCCGGGTCAGCCACGACACGGTGCACTATCTCCGCCCGGACGGCTCTCCGTTTCCTGTCGCGGAGTGCCCGCTGCTGCGTCCCCGTCTCACCGGAGAGGCGGTGCACATCGAGCGGGACACGGTGGTGCGCAAGGACGGGACGCAGGTCGTCGTCTCGTACTCGTCCGCACCGATCGACCTCGCGGACGGACGCGGGGCGGTTGTCGCATTCCACGATGTCTCGGAGCGGCTGCGGCTCGGTGAGGTCGAGGCCTCCCGCGCGCGGATCGCGAAGGCCGCGGACGACGCTCGCCGCAAGATCGAACGCGATCTCCACGACGGAGTCCAGCAGCGGCTGGTCTCCCTCGCGCTGCACCTGCGCGGCACCGTGCAGGCCGCGGTGCCGGCGGAGGCGGGCGAGCTGCACGCCCAGCTCGACGAGGTGGCCGACGAGCTCGACGACATGCTCGACGAGGTGCGCGAGGTAGCCCGCGGCATCCATCCCGCCGTCCTCACCAACGGCGGCGTCCGCCCGGCGCTGAGGGCGCTGGCCCGACGGTCTGCCGTACCTGTCCACCTGGACGTCCCGTCGGCTGATCGGCTGCCCGAACCGATCGAGACCGCTGCCTACTACGTGGTCTCCGAGGCGCTGACCAACATCGCGAAGCACGCCAACGCCTCCGCCGCCGGCGTGGAGGTCGCCGCCCGCGACGGCGTGTTGTGGATCCGGATATGTGACGATGGACGGGGCGGCGCGGGCTTCGGCCACGGGTCCGGCCTGGTCGGGCTCAAGGACCGGGTCGAGGCGCTCGGTGGCTGGATCTCGCTGGACAGTCCGAGCGGCGAAGGCACGATGGTGCAGGTCGCACTGCCCCTCGAGTCCCCGTGACGGCCTACGAGAGCGGTAGCGCAGGGTCTCCACGACGGCCGGAAGCATCTTGACGTCCAGCGGGACCGCGACCTGCCTGGATCACAGCCAAGCAGGGTGTCGCGGCTGCGGCCTGTTGCCAACGGCTGGGCAGCAACCAGGTCTTGCGTTGCGCCCCGCCCGGCAGCACGACGACGCGGAGCAACCGGCCGAGAAGCCCTCGACGGCCTCGTGCCGGTAGTCGCGCAGCGCCACCCGCATCGGCAACTGCATCGTCTGGCCGCGGGCAATGGGGTGCAGCCGATTGACGCTCACTTCGAACGGGGTGCGATGCTCCCGGGCGCGTTTCCGTCCGAGCCAGTTCGTGCGCTTTGGCCGCAGTCACACGGAGGCGCGGACGCTGGCGCCCGCCATGGGTGGGCAAGTGCGGCCGCCGTATCTGCGTCTCCTCGACAGTGCGCCTGGCCCGGCCTGTCGAAATCCGACGGTCGCGGCCGGCCGGATCGTCGAGATCGACACCGTCGCCGCGGAGGCGGCGCCGGGCGTGCTCAAGGTGTTCACCCACCTGAATGTGCCGCGGCTGGAGCGGGGACCGCTGACCCTGCTCGGGGCGTCGCCGCTTGCCCCGATCCAGGACGATCGCATTCTGCATCACGGCTAGCACGTGGCACTCGTCGTCGCGGAGACCCGTGAGCAGGCCGCCGCGGCGGCGCGCCTGGTCAGCGTCGAGTACGCGTCCACGGAACCGGTGTTGGATCTGGACGATCCGCGGGCAGTCACCGACGACAACCCGTGGGGCCAGGACAGCGGACGGGGCGACGTCGAGGCCGGGATGGCCGCCGCGGATGCGACGGTCGAGGCCGTCTACACGACGCCGGACAACACGAACAACCCGCTCGGCCTGTTCGCCACCCTGGCCGAGTGGGACGGCGACCGGCTCACCGTGCACGACGCGACGCAGTGGCCGTCGATGGTGCGAGAGACCCTCGCGCTGATCTTCGACGTACCGGAGGCGTCGGTGCGGGTGCTCAGCCCGTTCCTGGGCGGCGGGTTCGGGGCCGGCCTGCGGGCCTGGCCACACGTCATCCTGACCGTGCACGCGGCGCGGGACCTTGGTCGGCCGGTCAAGCTGGTGCTGACCCGCCCGCAGATGTTCACCTCGATCGGGCATCGACCCAAGGGGGTGCAGCGGGTACGGCTCGGCGCCACCGCCGACGGCCGCCTCCTGGCGCTCGAACACCGCAGCCGGTCGCTGCTCGGCGCCGAGGACGACGACTACGAACCGTGCGCGGCAGGCTCGGCCACCGCCTACGCGTGTCCCAACGTGATCACCAGGGACCAGCAGGTGCGGGCGAACGTCCCGCCCCCCGTCTCGATGCGGGCACCTGCCGAGGCGCAGGGCAACTTCGCACTGGAATCGGCGCTGGACGAGCTGGCGTACGCGCTGCGCATGGATCCGGTGGACCTGCGACTGCGTAACTACGCCGAGGTGCATCCGGCGCTGGGCCTGCCGTGGTCGAGCAAGGCGCTGCGCGAGTGCTACACGGTCGGCGCCGAACGGTTCGGGTGGTCCCGGCGCACACCCGAGCCCCGGTCGATGCGCGACGCGTGAGAGCCGCGGGCTCGCGGGCCATTCGATGGGCGGCTACGGGACGATCCGCATCGGCATGAAGCGCCCCGACGTGTTCAGCGCGGTCTACGCCCTCAGTTCCTGCTGCCTGAACGAAGGGACCATCCGCCCGCCGGGCAGCGGTGTGACCCCCCTGGCTGAGGCGATCAGGAGTCCTGAAGAGGCGAAGGGTAATCGTGACGTGATGGGCACGCTGGCCCGGGCCGCCGCTTGGGCCCGAATCCGGCAAATCCGCCGTTCTTCTTCGACCTGCCGACGAAGAACGGCGAGGTGCAACCGGACATCGCCGAGAAGTGGGCGGCGAACTCGCCGGTTGTCATGCTCGACCAGTACGTCGGGAACCTCAAGAAGTACAAGGCGATCGCGCTCGACATCGGACTGCAGGACAGCCTGCTCGCCGGCAACCAGGTCTTCGTCGACCGCCTCACCAGGTTCGACGTGTCGCACACGTTCGAGACCTACGAGGGCGACCACAACAGCGGGGTCCCGCAGCGCCTCGAGGAGAAGGTCCTACCGTTCTTCTCCCGGCAACTGGCGTTCAGCCCGTAGCCGTGCCGCTCGCAGTCGGGCACCGGTGGCGTGATCACCGGCAGGTGATCAACGCGATCCTGTGGAAACTCCGCACCGGCGCACCCTGGCGGGACCTACCCGAACGCTACGGCCCCTGGAAAACCGCCCATGAGCGGCTGCGGATCTGGACCGCGGACGGCACCTGGCAACGCATCCTCGACGACGTGATCGTCAAGGACGACTCCGTCGGGAACGTCGAGTGGACCTTCAGCATCGACTCCAGCAACGTCCGGGCCCACCAGCACTCCGCCGGGGCCCGGAAAGAGGGGCTGCACCACCGAATGGGCAGAAGCCCTCGCCGTCGTCGGAGAAACCCTCGGACGATCCCTCGGCGGACCTGACCAGCAAAATCCACCTCGCCGTCGACGGGCGCGGGCTGCCGATGCCAACCCTCCGCATCCGGTGACGTTCTGGGCGCATCCGGACTGAGGGTTATCTCCTGCGCACGCAGGCCGGACGATCGGGAGACGGCCGGTGCGAGGTCTGGAGTGCGATCTCGAAGGTGTCCGGCGAGCAGTCGATTCATACGGTCCGGTCAGCGCTGATCGATCGGGCAATGTGACCCAGCAGCATCACCGAGGGAGCCCGCTTCTGCGGTGCGCACTTACGGGAGCAGAGCGACACACCCCTATCCGGGATCATCCCCCGCGCCCGCGGTGGCGCACCTGATCGTCACCAACTGGGACTCGATCGTCGCGGGACCACCCCCGCGTTCGCGGGACGCACGGAGCCGAGCACGCCGGACATGTCCGCGGTGTGGAAAGCCCTTCGACGTGGAGCTGCGCGGGGGCGACGGCTCGATGCGGTCTTGGTGGGTCATGATCCAGCTGGTGACCTCGCGGACCGTCGGTGGTTCGAGCCGGGCGGCGCGGCATGTCCTTTCCCATTGCGGAACCGCCGGCAAATACGAGGTCGACTTGCGCGGGGGACAGGGAATCCAGACCGGTGGCCACAGCTCACAGCTCACAGCTCCTTGATCAGGAATGACGAAGAAGGTAGCGGGGGACCGCTACGCATTTGTCATCGGGCCGGCTGTATAGGTCGGGGAGAAACCGACCAGCGCGAGCATCAGCACTCGGTCGCCGTCGCGGCGATGTCACCCGCGTCGGCGTCCCGCGCACCCCGGGCTGCGCGGCCGACGAAATACGCCCGAGCAGCCCACCGATCGAGCAACCGAGCGCGGTAGCAAGTCCCGATCCCCAAGGCCCGATCCGCCCCTCGGGCGTCCGGTGGACCGGGTGACCGGGGGGCGGCGGTGTCGAGCACCAGCCGGCGGACGGCTCCTCCGAACCAGGCGCCGGCGACTCTGCCGGCGTCGCCTCGCGTGCGCACACGTGGTGGGACGGGACTGCGGTGGGCCGGGAGCCGTGGACTCGTCCTGGTACGGGTGGTCAGGACGGCGGCGGATCCGCTGCCGGAGATTCGCCCCCCGATCAACGGGCATGCTGCTGGGCGCCACGCGCCGCCGGTGCGCTCCCCATGTCGACCACGGCTCCGCTGCAACGACAGGTCCGCTGTGCCCCGCGTCGCGCCGGACACGGCGTCCAGCACGTCCCCGGTGACACCCGGCGAGGCACGTGTGTGCCTGTCGGGTCACGTCCCTTGCCGAGCGGCTGAGCGCAGGACGATCGTGGCGCACGGGGGCCAGTTCGGGAAGGGAGATCGGATGTATGCGCGGGTCAACTTCATCTTCGGTGCGGCGGAGCGGGTCGACGCCAGGATCGCTCACATCGAGGATGCCGAACGGGGCATTGTCGAGGTGGCCGGCGGAAACTGGGGGCTGACGACACTGGTGAACCGGGAGGACGGGGTCATCGTCGCCATCTCCTACTGGGACGAGCCCCTGCAGTCCTCGGGCGCCGTGTTGACCACAGCACGGGAGAGAATCGCCGCTGCGGCCGACGATGACATGGTCGTCGAGCGCTACGAGGTCATGATCGCCGAGCGGCTGTCGGTGCCGATGGCAGGAGCCGCGGCCCGGCTGACGCGGTTTCAGATCGAGCCGGCCAGGCTCGCAGACGGCATCGAGTTCTTCCAGATCGAGGCGATGCCGTCAGTGCGGAACGTCCCCGGCCTCTCCAGCGCCGAGTTGCTCGTCGACCCCAGCTCGGGCAATATCGTGTTCATGACCACATGGCGCGACGAGGACAGCGCGGCGCGCATGGAGAAACTTCTCGACCACTTGCGGGACGAGGCGCTGGAGCGGTCCGCAGCCAAGTCCTGGCGCACAAAGGCCTACATCGTGGTCCGGGCCGCCGTGCAACGTGACTGGCCCAGCCACTGAGCTGTGCGCGCGGGTCGATCTACCGGAGCAGCGACCCCGACCGCCCTTCAGGCCGACGTCTCCCATCAGCACCTCACCGTAGTGCCCATGAGTGTTGTTGATCGCGTGCCAGCTGGCAGATGATCAGCAGGTTCTGGGACGCCGCGATTGCCGTAGGGCCGCCGCCGTCGAACTCGACGAGGAGCGCCTTTCCCGGTGTGCCGTCCCGTCCGCTGCACGCGCAGTTCGCCGCGGCTGGGCTGCTCGCCGTCTGCGTCAGCCAATCGACGCCCGACCGTCGCCTCGAAGAACGAACCGAACTCGAAGATAGTCAGGTGGTCACAGGGTGAATCCGCAGCCCACTCCAAGGAGCTTGGCCAGTCTCGAGAGGGTTTCCCCTGGTAGATGATGCCCGCCGATCAGGTCTACCTATGGCGGCACGTTCGTCTCCACCTCGACGAAGAGGGTCTTGCCCCGGAGCTGCAGCAACGGCGGCGAGCCTCGATTTTGCCTTTCATCGCATGGCGACTTTCTGGCAGAACGGGGAGATTCGCCGTATATTCACCCAGGTTGCAACTTCGTCCGGACCGGAGAGGTGTCGCCATACGCTGGCCGAACCGGGTAACGTTAGCGGTCGCACGCATTCGCGCGTTTCCTCCGCCAGGTATCCGGCCGAGGACGCTCGCGCTTCTCACATCTCACCTAGACGAGGAATACATCCGTGACAATCGCCAACTATTTCAACCTCGGGGACTCAAACATCGCTTTCTGGGACAAAGGTGACGGTGAGTCGATCCTCCTGGTGCACGCCTCCTTCTCGGCCGACTGGTTTGCGCCCCTTGGTGGGCTACTGCCCGCTTATCGGGTTGTCCGTACGCACCGGGCAGGCTACGGGGAGAGTCGGGACGAAAATAGACAGCTGACCCTGGTCGACCACACGCGGCACCTTGCCGAGGTGCTTCAGGTTCAAGGTATCGAGCGGACACATGTAGTCGGTCACTCCAGTGGCGCCAGCATTGCTTTGCAGTTGGCCTCGACGTATTCACAGCTGGTTCGGTCGATGGTCCTGCTGGAGCCGGCTCGTCCGTACGCGCCCGACGAGCCGAAGAGCAACGCCATGCGTCTCGCCATAGGGGCCGCCAAAGAGGACAAGCTCGACGAAGCGTTCGACCACTTCCTCGGGAGCGTGTGTAGCCCGGGCTATCGGCAGGTCTTCGTCCGGACCCTCGGCGAGGCGGGACTCGCGGCAGCCGTGCACAGCAGTCGCTACTTCTTCGACCACGAAATTCAGGCCTTAGCGGGATGGGATTCGGACGCCGCGGGCATCGAGGCTATCGAGCAGCCGGTTCTTCTCGTCGACGGAGCCGAGGGCGAGATCCTCGACAGCCCCTACCGGGCACGCAACCGGGCGCTCGCTGAGCGCCTGAAGCGAGCCGAGCGTGTCAGTCTCCGCGGGGTCAGTCATGCGATGCCTCTCGAGAACCCGTCTCTGGTGGCACAAACCGTTCTGAACTTCGTCCGCCAGCACCCTCTCGAGGGCTGACAAGAACGACGCGGGTCCGGCGGCCGCGGGAACGAGTCGTAAAGATGGCGGTCGCTTCCAGGCGGAAGGGAAGCCCGTCCTGAGCCGCGGCAGATGACGAGCTGACATGCGCTAGACCCTGTCAGCAGCGCGGCTGCAGCTGCCGTCTTGTGCTCGCAGCGACCCCGTGCTGCAAGTCGATGTAGAACGTGTGGGCCACCGGATCGCCGAACATGTTGAGCAGCAAAGATATCCGAATAGGTGAAGGCGTTGAACAGCACGGTGCCCGGCCGGGTTGCGGGCGAGTGCGTTGAAGCAGCGGCTGAGCACGAGGGCGGGGGCATCCGGCCAGCGTCCGTGAGCTGCCGCGACACCGGCATAACGGGCGACGCCCCCGAAGGCTCGCTAGCAGTGATCCAGATCAGCGTGACGCCTGATGGTTGAGTCGACGCGTGTAAACCCCACGATGCCGAGGCCCCTTGTCCCATAGGGTCCGCACCGCGGAGGCGGGCACAAGTAGTCAGCGGTCTCCTCGTCGCCGTTGGCGACGATCGTGCCCAGGCGGGTGAGCACCGCGCGGGTGGAGATGTCGGGCAGGCGGTCGGTGTCGTCGTCAGGATCCGTGTTGCCGGCGGCAGCCCGGCAGGGTCAGGGTCAGGGAAGATGGCGTGATCGCCGCTGGCGAACTCCTTGGCACCGAGGGTGTCGAGGGTGACCGGGGTTGCCGCGTCCAGCAGCGCGGATATCGAGTGGCGAATCCAGATCTCTGGTGAATTCCATGATCTGCCGTCAAGGCATTTGGGCGTCGGAAAGCATAGATGTCGGTGCCTGCCAGTGCGACTTGTAATCCTTGCATCCAAGTCGAGCTGCATTGCGCTGAGAGTGTCACCCGGCGGATTTCTGAATGAATGCAGTCAGTAGTGCCTGGTTTCCCTTGCTTGGAAAGTTGCACGGTATTCATGTGGGCTAACCCCGACAATTCGGCGAAACGCGGGGCGTAAGGAGACGGCGGCGGAGAATCCGACCTGCCGAGCGATGGTCTCGACCGAGAGGCCGGTGTGTTCGAGTAAGTGTTGCGCCCGGAGAATGCGTTGGTGCAGGAGCCACTGCAGGGGGGAGATGCCGGTCGCCGCCCGAAACTGTCGGTCGAACGTGCGTCGGCTGAGTTGGGTGCGGGCGGCCAGGGCCTCGATCCCGAGGCGCTCGTCGAGGTGTTCCACGGCGTAGGCCATCACCTTGCCGAGGTCGTCATCGCTGGGGATCTCGGGAAAAGGCTGGCTGATGTACTGGGCTTGGCTACCGCTTCGGTGGGGTGGCACGACCATCCGGTGGGCGATCGCCGTAGCTGCTTCCGCTCCCCAGTAGCGGCGCACGACATGCAGGCAGGCGTCGATTCCAGCGCCCGCTCCGGCGCTGGTGACGACGTCGCCGTCGTCCCTGTACAGAATGGTCGGGTCGACGGTGACCTGGGGATACATGGCCGCGAGGACCGGAGCGTGATACCAGTGGGTCGTTGCGTGTCGGCTGTCGAGCAGCCCGGCGGCGGCCAGGACGAACGCGCCCATGCCCAGGCCCACGATCAGCGCACCGCCCTCGTGTGCCTCTCGTAACGACCGTAGCGATGGTTCTGGCGGGCGTTCCCGGGGGTTGCGCCATGACGGGACGATCACGATCCCGGCGTTCTGCACCGCTTCCAGACCATTGGGGGCCCGGAGCCGGATGCCACCGCTGGTGGTGAGCACGCCCGGCTCCCCGTGTACCGACAGGAGGTTGAACCGCAACTGTCCGTTGATCGTAGGCTCGACGCCGAAGACACTGATCGGCACTGACATCTCGAACATCGATGCCCGGTCGAACATGACCACCGCGATGCTGGCTTTGTCGCGAGTCATCAGGCCTCCCAACCTCGCGTCGTCCGACTTGGATCCGGGCCGCGCCGGACAACATCTCTCGGGACTGTCCGGACCGAACAGGTCGGGAAGCCGAATAGGTCGGACCTAGGACGGGCCGGAACGGAGATCATCCCGCAGCAAGCCCGCGGACACATTCCTCGAAATCCGCGAGGCTAGGCACACATCCTTGCAACGTGAGTGGTTTAAATCGGCCGACGTGGCCGGCGCGACGCTTTAGGCAGTCGATCGTACTGCTCAATATTATTCGATATTCGCGCACATTGCTGACATCAGTGCGGCGAGTTGAAATTCGATCAGCAGCCTGACACAACAATGTCCGTACATGCCGGGAAATCTGCTCGCTCCCAACGAGAGAAGTGGTCCCCTTGCTGCCCCCTAGACTAGCGACGAGTGATAGCCATGAGAAATGCTTTCGGTGGCACAGCTATGCCTGACCGGCATGGAACGGGAGAGGCGGGCGCCCGGACGTCGTCCTGCGCGCTAGCTGACCACTGGCGACGGCCGTGTGGAGGTTCGGGCCTGCTCCACGAGTGGAGGGCAGCGTCGGGACGGCCGGAATCGATCGGAATCTGGCTGGTTCAAGCTGCGCCATATGGGGAAGGTGAGCTGACTGTAGGAGGTACCGGTGTGCATTTCGACGAAGAGAGATACCTCACCCCGACGATGGCAGGGTGGAGGTGGTATAACGGAAGGAGGGGTAATTGGTTTTTCTTGGCGTGTGTTCACTGGGAACGGGTAGCGTGATCGGTTTCGTCATGCAGATTCCCTAAAGCTATCGCGCTGTGAGCGAGGATGTCGATATGCAGGTTCAGTGCCCAGGTCCACTCGGCGTAGGGCCTGAGCTTCGTTGCGTTTGGTAAGGAAAGCACCTGCTTCCTCTAAAGTTCGGTGGCGAATTTTCTCGCGGCATCGATCCGAGGAACAATTAACCGGAGGGTTCGATGTGTGGAATCACGGGTTGGGTAGCGTTTGATGACGACCTGCGCTCAGAGCTGCGCGTCGTTGATGCAATGACCGCGACGTTGGCTTGTCGAGGGCCCGACGATCACGGTACGTGGATGAGTGAACACGCGGCCCTGGGGCATCGCCGCCTGTCGATCATCGACCTTGCGGGTGGCCAGCAGCCGATGATTGCGGAGACCCCAGATGGTCCAGTAGTTCTCGTCTATTCGGGGGAAACCTACAACTTCCCGGAACTGCACACCGAACTCGTCGGTCGAGGTCACCATTTTGTGACCCGTTCTGACACAGAGGTCGTTCTGCGTGCCTATTTGGAATGGGGTGCTGCGGTGGCCGAGCGCCTGAATGGGATGTATGCGTTCGTTGTGTGGGACTCCCGGATCCAGCAGCTTGTCATGATCCGCGACCGGCTGGGCGTCAAACCGCTCTACTACTACGAAACCGCTGACGGTGTGCTGTTCGGCTCGGAGCCGAAGGCGATCCTGGCCAATCCACTAGCTGAGCACGTCGTGGGTCTAGACGGACTTCGAGAAATGTTCAGCCAAGCAAAGTCGCCGGGTGCGGTCGTCTGGGAGGGCATGCGCGAGGTCGAGCCGGGCTGCGTGGTCACCGTGGACCGCGGTGGCATCCGCACCACGCGCTACTGGAGCTTGCCCACCCGCGAACACACCGACAGCCAGACCACCACCGTCGCACACGTCCGGGAGTTGCTCGAGGACATCGTTCTCCGTCAGCTGGCGTCCGATGTGCCGCGCTGCACCCTACTGTCCGGTGGCCTCGACTCGTCTGTCATCACCACGATCGCCGCAGCCCAGCTGGGCCCCATCGGCGAGACCCTGCGGAGCTTCTCCGTCGACTACGCCGGCCAGACCGAGCGGTTCATCGCCGATGGTGCTCGCGACGCTCCTGACACGCCGTTTGCCCACGAGGTGTCCGTTCATGCCGGCACGGCGCACCAGGACATCCTGCTAGATCCCGACGACCTGACTGACCTAGAGGTTCGCGCCATGGTGGTGCGCTCCCGGGACATGCCGCAGGGCCTCGGTGATATGGACACCTCGATGTATCTGCTGTTCCGAGAAATCCGGGCGCGCTCCACGGTGGCATTGTCCGGAGAGTCGGCCGATGAGATTTTCGGCGGCTACCGGGAGTTCTTCAGTGACGTGGCACTCCAGGCCCGGACCTTTCCCTGGATGACGGACGTGACTCCGATGAGGGGCCTCGACACCGGAAGCCTCGATCCAGCACTGCGGGCCCTGCTGCAGCTGGACGACTACGTCCAGGACACCTACGACACCGCGATCGCTGCTGTGCCACGCCACGACGGGGAAGACGAGCGCGAGTACCGGATGCGCCAGATCAGTAACCTGTACCTGACCCGGTTCCTTCGCATGCTGCTGGACCGCAAGGACCGGTTGTCCATGGCCGTCGGCTTGGAGGTTCGGGTGCCGTACTGTGATCACCGGCTGGTCGAATACGTCTACAACGTGCCGTGGGCGCTCAAAACCTACGATGGACGGGAGAAGTCCTTGCTGCGGGGAGCCGCCCGCGACCTTCTCCCCGCCTCGGTACTCAGACGCAAGAAGGCCAACTACCCGTCCACGCAGGACCCCACCTACGTCACCAAGCTGCGGCACATATGTCGCGACTACATCACCGGTCCCGGGCATCCCGTGTTCGCCGTGATCGACCGGCAATGGCTGACCAGCGCGGTCACGGAAGACGGGCCTGCGAGCCCGAGCACCCGCCGCGGTTTGGAACGCACGATCGACATGGCCATCTGGCTCGATCTCTACAAGCCGACACTGAAAATCTGATGTTGCAGAAACTGCATGAGATTGGACGTGGCCGCACCGCTCAACCAGCACCGTCTGGGTTGGCCCATCGTCTAGGCCTGCATCGTTACGTGGGGGAGTGGGCATTCGATTTGCTTGACCCGTCGTCCACTTCTGCCCACTTAGTGTGGCGCTCGCTAGGCCGTGTTGTTTGACCGGCTTGATGCCGCACTCGACGGCGTGACGCTGCCGGTAGATCTGCGCGTGGAAAGCCGGTGGGCGACCACCGGCGGAGCCTCGGGCCTGTCAGTGGGCCTGCTGGTCGAGCTAGACCGGAATCGTCGCGGCGATCTTGCGGCGGCGTAGGTAGTTGCGGTTCGCCGTCGAGGAGTAGGCGTTGTCCGCCAACACCGGCTCCGGCCGGGTCCGCGGTCGTCCCGGACCGAGCCGAGGCACCCGCAGCGCGTGTAGGACCGGGATGAACTGCGGTGAGTCGCCGCACTGGCCCGCGGTGATTGACGCAGTCACCGGGGCGCGGCCCTGTTCGCAGGCCAGGTGGATCTTCGTGGACAGGCCGCCGCGGGATCGCCCCATCCTGTGATCGGCCTGTTCGTCACCCGGCGGCTCGACCTCAGCGCCGGGGTCACATCGAGCCCCGGCGCCGTGCTGGTGGGTGCGGCTGATCGTGAAGTCGACCGAGATGTCCCAGCGAATCACTCCGCCGGCATCAGCCCACGCCAGCAGTGTCGACCACACCAGCGCCCACACCTTCTGCCGCTGCCAACATCGGAACAACCCATGATCGACTGCCAGTGCCCATAGCGTCGATCAGCGTGCGGCGGCTCCACTTCCGGGGCTGGGCGCCTGCCTGCCGCAGCCGGGAGCAGCGGTTCCAGGATCCGCCACTGCCGGTCCGTCAGGTCCTTACGTGCTTCGATCGATAGGCTGCTCAACGAGGTCTCCGGACGGATGGTCTTCTTGGTCGTTGATCACCTAGCGGAGACCTCACCCATGTTCGGGCACCGAGCCGCGTGGCCCCGGCTGCCCCGGTCGATCCACAACGGGGTCCCGTCGGGGATCAGGAACGCCGACCGCGCAGCGGTACCACCGACGAGGGCAAGCAGGTCGGCGCCTATTGCCTGCACAAGCAAGTGATCCGGCCGTCCAGCGCGCTTGCTCAGCCATGCCCTACATCACCGATAAGAGCACCGCCGCAAGCCGTGCCGATCCACGGGGAACCGCCGATCGCGGCGAATTCTGCGCGACCGTGGCGACCTGGAAGGTCGCGCATTACACGCAAGGATCCGCTGCGAAGCCTTGACCTCAGCGTGCAATGCCGAGGCTCAGATCAAGATCATCTCAGATTAAGGTGTGCTTCCCTCGGTTCACTGCGCCGCCCCGGCCCGCCGACTAACTGAAATATGTACCGGTCGTCGGCCGACTGTTCCACGCGGCAGGCCAGGCGTGGCACAAAAGTCACTTTCGCAGCTGTTGCCACGGACGGCCGGCGTCGCCCTCCGGTCCGGTGGTGGCGAACCTGGCGTTGATCTCAGCGAGCTCTGCCGCAGTCGCATTAGGTCCGATCCGACCCAGTTCTAAAAACAACTCTTCGTTACCGGCGGGCGAGGAAACAAATAGCATCTTGCCCCCGGTCGCCGTCACGAAGGTGTGCTGAGAGCCACGCGGGACCACCACCGTCGTGCCAGGCCCACCGGAGAAGACCGCGGTTCCGACCCGGAACTCGTACGTTCCCTTCAGGACGTAGGCGATTTTCGCGAACTTGTGGTGAGCATGCGGTGGGTTCTCTGTGATGACTCCGTGGTGGAACAGGAAGACACCAAGGGCCCCGTCCACCTGGTCGCCTCGAACCAGGATCTGTGGCCAGTGGGGACCGTTCAGAATAACGTGCTCTCCGCCGTCGGGTGGTACAGCCCAGCCATCCGGACCCCAATCGCGTGACTGTTCTTTCAACATTCCTCCTTTATTGTCGTCTGCTTGGAACTGATCGCCACTTAATGCTCACATCCGGCCGAATGGATCACAGGGTGGAAGACAGGTCTTGTTGACATCATTAGTAGGTGTCGGCCTTCGACCTCTCGCTCCGACGGAACGAATCACGCACCTCCAGGGCGTCGACAGGCGTGGACACTAATCATCCATCCGCTCGAGCGGAAGAATAAAAGACGCCAACCATCGATCATTGCCAGTTTAGCCTTGGCTGGAGTGCGCCACATCGCAGCTATCAGGCTTCAGCAGGATCGATAATCGACGTCCCACTCTTGACACCCTGATATGGTTTGGCGACCGCCGTCCCGAGTCAGGTTGGAAATAGACGTATAGCGAATCACGTGACGCTCTCCTTGGGCGAGTGGTGCACTGCCTCCCCGGAGCGGGCGGAGGAGTTCTCGTCGGCTGAGAATTCGAATAATAGCCACCCGCCGAGAATCGGTACCTGGTAGTTGATAGCTCCGCCCAGGAGAGCCGCATCAAAACGTGACGCAAGCGGGATCGGGCTCATCTACTCGCAGCACCGACTCTTGACTGAACGCCTGCTTGTACAGGTTCCTGATCTGCTCGATCTTTTTGTTGTCATCCATGCCAGTGCTTTCTGGGTATAGCAGGATCAGTACCTTGCTGCGTTCCCGATCGACCTTGCTGTCCGAACCTCGGTATTGTCCGTACCCGGTCAGCAAAGTCAGACCGTCAGGGAACCGTGGTGTAATTTTCGTATCGACAAATTCCTGAAACTGCCGTTCACTCACCACCCCGCCAGGTTTGTTGGTGCCGAAAAACAACTCGGTCAGCGCGTAGCGCAGGCAGCCGGGCGGTTCCGGGTGGCCGGCGATGGTGTGCTTCCCGGGACTTGAGGCCGCGCTCGCTCCGGAAAATCCACCGAGCAGCGCCATCCAGATCCCGATCAGAGTCACCGTCAAGAACACTCGGCGCGAAGCCGTGAGAGCTCTTATCCAGCGGAAGGACGCCTCCGATGGCCGCCGCCAACCTCGTCCTGCTGGACGGATCTGGCTGTGAATGAAATTCACCGTTCCTCCATTGATGATGACTTACATTCTGCGCGGTTCGAGTGCTGCGACTGGCCCGTGGTCAGTTGGTGGAGCAGCGGTATCACCGGCTCAATCGTGACTCGCGTCGAATCAAGGATCCGTTGCAGAACAATGCAAGATCAGATCCGGCACCGACCAGGCTCCCTGTCAAGGCCACTTAGACTCTCGTACTACGGCCGCCCACAGCGGGAGGACGGGACAGCCGTATCGACTGGCGGAACGCCGGCAGCAGGCGATGTCCTCGGGCAGAATCGCGCAACGGCCAGCGGTCTGCGTAAGCACCGCGGCGAATTCCCGGGCGCGGCCTCGATGCGCCGGGCCCGGAGATCGCCACCGCCCTCTTCTCGGCGCGACCACGATCGTCCCGTCCTTCGCGGAAGTATCAGTGTTGTCGCGGCGATCTGCTGTGAGTCATCTTCCCGCTGCCTACTTCGAGTGCTGATGTTAATTCTGCCTTTCCCTTTTGAGCGTTCGGAATGGTCAAGCTGTGGCGTCTTGACGGATAAATTGCCGTGAACCCTGGAAGGTCCTCAGTAGACCTTGGGTCTACCAGCGCGGGCTGCCTCGTCCAGCAGTGACATCGTAGCTTGTACTGACGCACGCAGCAGTATGAATACCGATCATCCGAAGCTTTAGTGCTATCATTTTTTGGCCGGCTCGGAATGTCGCGAGTCTGGCTGTAGTGAGGTGGAAGCGTTCAGGTCTCCACGGCGTCGACCGACGCCTTGAGGAAGGGGTCAACGAGGCCGCTCTGGGCGTAAGGCTGGAAGGCCACGAAGACAGGGCTCGGCGGGGCCTTCCACAGCGGGATGAACTTCACGGCCGGATGAACGTTCCGTCGCATTGCGACCTCCGGGACGACACCAATACCTCGGTCGGCTGCGATCGACTCCAGCCACTCGTCGAAGTTTCTCGTTTCGACAACCTTCGGGGGCCGCTCATCCTCTGGCCACGACCATGTACCGGTGGTACCGCTGACGACGTTCACTACGAGCGGCCACAGTGGGACCTCGCGCCAGTCCATCTGCTCGAGGTGGGCTACTGTCGATTTCACCGAGCAGACCGCCACTCGTGTCTCGTCGAATAGATGCACCGCGCGCACCGAGGATGAGCGTATCTGTCCGCGGATGAGCGCAACATCGATCTTGTTCTCGTGTAGGGCGGTGAGCGGATCGTCGCTGCGTATCAGATTAACCTCGCCGCAGGTCAGGCGTTCGAAGCGTTCGATAGCGTTCTGTGCCCATGGATCCGGTAGCAGCCAACTGAAGCCGAGCTTGATGGTGATCCGTTGACGAACAACGCCGATAGCCCTGTCCAGCTGCTCAAGGATTTTCTCGACATGCCCGAGGAACAACTCCCCGTCTGCGGTCAGCTCGGTATGGCGGGAGCTGCGGTATAGCAAGGTTACCTGCAGCTCCGCTTCGAGCTGGCGGATAGTCCGGCTCAGTGCTGGCTGCGTGATCAAGAGCTCCTTGGCCGCGGCGGTGAAGGACTTGAGGCGGGCCACCGTCTCGAAGGCGCGCAGGTGACGCAACTCGAGGTCCACGTTCATGAGGAGCGGATGCACATTGACCGCCCCTGCGTATTCCTGCGTGTGTATCGGAGCGGAGTGTCGGACCCGCTCGACGTGACTACCGCACCACCTGCTTTCCGAGGGTGAAGGCTGGAATCGATCGCCTCTGAGCAGAAGTTTAGTTTTCCAAGAATCGTAGTTGACGCGCGACATAACGGATATCTTGTATCGAAGGAAGGGTGCCGGAGGCTAGAAAGAGGCACTAGTGATGGGTGGAGCCGGCAGGCGAAAAGGGTCCTGGGTCTGCAGCCGCGACTGCCGTAAACCGGCATGAGCCCCGATGGCGCACAGTTAGCTGCCGTGGGCGGTACGCGTCCGTGCTCAGGACTTGCGGTTGATGTAATCAGTTGGTCGTGCTTCGGATATCGCCGCGTTGGCGGCACGTGTGAGTGGACGACAGCCCTACGTCGGTCACCGCGTGGTCGGGTCAGTCCGCTGGCGGCCGTCCGACTGGGCCGCCGTGCGTGTTCCAGGCCTTCCTGGAGCGGAGGTGTTGAGGTGAGCACCGCCCCAGCAAGGCTGACCAATGTTGAGGACGCCCGCCGGAATTCAATCCTATGTACATAGGGGGCCATGCGCCTGTAGTACAGTGGGTCGTATTCAGTCGACCGGGACGGAGTTTCCTCCGTTCTTCGATGACCGACGATCACGATCCGGCGGCTTTTCATAAGGGTCTCTGGGGCAGCCCGACGGAGCGGGGTCGCGGTTGCGTGGTGAGGTCGGTCGGAGGGATGCGCGTGGATCGGCTTAACTGTCCGACCTCGGGATCGATCGCGAGGCTCGACGGCGCCCCGGGCGGCTGCGGGATGTGGCTGTCCGGCACTCCCGCAGCACGCCCGTCCACCGTTTGCCCACGGTGACGGCACTGCGTTCGTGCCCGGGGTGCGCGGCCGAGGAGAACACCGCTCGACGCGACCGGTCCGGACTCCGTTTCAGTGGTCAGGCTGCACAGCGCCGCGTCAATGGCTTCGCGACCATAGCCTTGGTGGCGTCCTAGCCCGGCGACGCACAGGTAGTCACTGCCTTCGACGATGTCGAACGCGTGCCGCTCGTGGCTGTCACCGTCGACGTCCGGCCGCTCCGTACACATGCCGCCCTGGGCCGTGCCCGTGGGCCACCGCCTGGGATGCGGCTTGGTCAGCACTGCGGCTCGCGCCCGGGCCGCCACCCGCATCGCAGCGACACCTGTGCCGACGTACCGACGAAACTGCATCGGCGCTCCTTTCGGGACGGTCCGTTCACCTTGAGGGAACTCGCCGCACTCGAGCGCGTCCACGACGTATCGCTGAGCACTGGTAGGCACCGCCTCCTAACGCAGGTGGGCGCCGTGCCCGTGATGTCGACTGTCTCCGACGTAACATTTCTTCAGATGCTCGGCGAGTCCCACGCGCGAAGGTGCGTGGCGGCCGAGCACGTAGGCTCGGCCGAGATCACGTGGATGCCCCTGACGGACACACGGTTCGGCACCGCTATCGTCGTCCGGAGCGTCGGCTGGGTCTGCTGCCAGCCGTGGCGTGCGGAACACACCGTCATGTCGCGCTGCCGGTGGCGACCGAGAGCGCCGCGGCTGCCAGTCAGACAATGACCGTGCCACCGGAGGTGAGTGAGCAAGACCCTGAACGGGATCACGAACCGGAGTGCACTGCTGACGTGCGCGCTCATCGGCACCGCGAACGTGACGGGCTCGTTCTTCATGACGGCCATCAGCGCCTTGTCGCAAGAGGATCAATAAATCCGCAGGACCGTCGGCGAGCACACCAGCACCGGGACGAAGATCCAACGCTCCGGCGGGATCACCTGACGTAGTTGCCGTGGTTAACGAGTCGAACTGTAGACAGGTACGCCTGCACCTGCATAAGGCGCGAGATCGGAAGGGCGACAGCCTCAACCTCACGTCGAAGACGCCTCCCTCATCTATGTGCGTGCAGCATGGATACGCCGCTACGGGAACTGTTCACGGACTGGGCGTACTATTAGCTTTGCTCACCACTGCACGCCAGGATGAGGACGCCGGTGAGTGTTGACCGACGTCCGGCTTGTCGCCCGACGTCGTGGACAATGGGTTTCCATGGTCCCTGCACGATGTTCCGGTGTACCAGGACCGGTCAATCCACGATGTGAGGAGCACCAGATGCGTTTGCCGCTTCTACCTCCCGCCAGTTTGAGTGCCGAGCAGAAAGCACTTTATGACGACATGATGGAAGTGATCACGGACAGCTTCGGCGACCTCGTGGCACGCCGGAGAGATGGCGCACTGATCGGGCCGTTCAACGTGTGGCTGCACTTCCCCGAGTTCGGGAAGGCAGCCTGGGCCTTCAACCGGGCAATGTACGAGCACACCGTCCTGCCGCCGTCGATCCATCAGCTCGTCATCCTGGTGACGGCGGCGAGGTTCCGTGCCCGCTACGAGGTCTACGGGCACGAGTACTTCGCGCGGCGGACAGGCCTCCGTGAGGAGGTGATCGCCACCATTGCTGCGGGTGAGCGCCCAGCGGACCTCAGCCACGACGAGCACGTCGCCTATGACGTGGCCGCGGCTCTTGGCCGAGGTGGAACTCTCGCCGAGACGACGTACGAGGCGGCGCTCAACGCCTTCGGTGAGCACGGCCTGGCTGAGATCGTTTACCTGGTCGGCTGCTTCTCAATGGTCGGTGTCACGCTTAATGCGTTCGATGCCTCCGTGCCGGGCCGCGAAGAACATCTCGACGACTGACGACACCCGGGCCTAGCCATTCCCCACACCCGGGCGATGTCAACCGCCTGCCGGGTCTCCTGCAGCAGTTCGAGTGTCGCTTCCCTTCTAGAATTACGTGCGCAGCGGCGAGCGCGGAGGATCGTGGCCGGCGGACGCCGTACCAGCCCCAGGGGCGATCCCACCCACCACGACTGCAGTGGTCACCCGGGACCGGCCCGTTGCCTGGTCCGTGGGACGCCTGCGCTACGCCCGCGGTGCTAGCGAGCTGGCAACATGACCGGGCGCCCTTTCGATGTCAGGGCCAGGTGCGGGCTACCGGCGGCGCGCTCAGCGATGCGGCGGAGAAGCTGTCGCGCATTGCCGCGGCTGCGGATCGCACGCTCAGCCCGCGTGCCAATCCAGCGGCCTGCAAGGGTTGGTGCTGCGTCGCACTCACCGCCTGCAGCTGCAGCTTGATGGTCAGCTGCCCCAGGAGTTCGGCAGGCCGCTGCGGGGCTGCCAGGCGCGTCCAGCGGTGAGCCCACGATCCTCAGCGGGTGGAGGGGCGCGGGAAGTGCGCTGCCAGCTCGGATCGGGAGCGCACGCCGAGCTTGGCGTAGGTCCGGGTGAGGTGGAACTGCACGGTCTTGACCGACAGCATCAGCGTCGAGGCGGTCTCCTTGTTGGTCATGCCTCTGGCGACGAGTTCGGCGACGCTGCGCTCCTGTTCGGTCAGCGTATTGATCTCGCTCTCGTGCAGCCGGGCACCGGGCCGGGCGGTCTTGAGCTGCCGGTCGCATTGCTGGACGTAGATCTGTGCGCCGAGGGCTGCGAACGCCTGCCGCGCGGTCGTCAGAACGGTTGCGGCGTCCCGGCGCTGCCCGGCTCGGCGCAGGGTGATCCCGTGTGCGAAGTCGATCCGCGCACGCTCGTACGGTAAGGGCAGGTTCTCGAGCTGTGCCCGGGCGTGCCGGAAGGTCTCGTCCGCGGCCGACGACTCTCCACGTGCCCCGAGCAGCCGGCCGCGGGCGTATCCGAGCCTGGCCATAGTGGACCGGTGCTCCCGCTTGTTCGCGAGGGCCTCCAGCGGGATGAGGAACTCGTCGGCCTCGGTGAGGCGGTCGGTGAGGACCAGCGCGTTGGCGTAGAGGTCGTGCCACGGCCAGAACCCGGGCTCGTCCAGTCCGCCGTGGATGCTGCGGGCGGCCAGCGGGGCGAGGTGGCGGACGACGGCCTCGTAGTCGGACCGGGCCTCGGCGACGTGTGCGCGGGCGAGGAGGGCGGGCACGATCATGACGGTGTAGTCGTGGTCCGCGGCCCCACCGAGGTCGAGGTGTCGCTCGGCGGCCTCGGGCTCGCCACGTAGGGCGTGGACCTGGGCGCCGGTCCAGTGGACGAGCGGGCGCAGCAGTTCGAGGTCGGTAGCGCCCAGGAGGATCTCGCCCTGGTCGATACAGCGCACTGCCCCGGCCCAGTCCCCGAGGGCGAATCGGGTGCGGGCGAGCCAGATCAGCGCCCACAGTGCGATGCGGTTGGAGCCGGTGCGTCGGACGGTGGATGCGGCGTACTCGAGATCGTGACGGGCGGCCTCCGGCCTGTCCTGGGCCATGAGGAGCCAGCCTCGCCCCATCCGGGCGCGCTGGTGCTGCGGTCCAGCGGGGCTCTGGGCGATGGCCACGTGGTAGGCGTGAAAGGCCTGGTCGATGTCGCCGCGGGCGGCGTGGCCGAGCCCGACGATCGCCCATGTCTCGACGGCTGCGGGCGCGCCAGGTTCAGCGTGCTCGAGCGCGCGTCCTGCCCATCGGACGAGCTGGTCGCCGTCCCACTCGGCGAGGGCGTGCAGAACGTGCCGGTGGGACACCGTTGCCGCGGCCTGTCGGTCGTTGCCCCGTTGTTCCCAGGCGTGGTCGAGGTAGTCGGCGGCTTCGGTGCGGCGTCCGCGCTGGACGGCGACGTAGGCGAGCACGGCGTCGCGCCGGGCTCCCGGGGGCAGCGCCTCGATGTCGGGGAGAGCGTTGACCGCTTGGCCGATCAGGCCGGCGCCTGCGAGGGCGTCGACCGCCCGGATGAGCAGGTTCTCCCGCTCGGCCCGGTCGGGACTGATCCGGCTGGCGTCGATGAGGATTTCGGCGACCACGGCCCACGCGCCGTCGCCGGCCTTGCGACAGGCGAGGGCCAGCAGCTCGTCGGCCAGCGCTGCGTCGGGCAGCGGGTGGGCCTCGACGCGGTGCCGGAGCCGCTCGGTCTCGTCGTCCACGATCTGGGCGGCTCTGCGGTGCAGGTCGTGGCGGCGGCTGGGGGCGAGGCTCGCGTGTACGGCGCCGCGGACGAACGCGGGGAACGCCAGCGTGTCCAGTCCGTACCTGGCGGGGGTGAGGAGACCGGCGGCGCGGGCCTCGTCGAGCGCTCCGATGGGGTCGTCCGCGTCGGCGAGGGCGGCGGCGTCGGCGAGGTGAGCTGCTGGACCGAGCACGGCGGCGGCCTCGACGAGCGAGCGCGCCGGTGGCGAGCAGCGGTCGAGCGCGGCCTGGAGCCGGTTCTGCACCGATGTCGGTGCAGGTAACGGGATCTGCCAGTCCGACCAGCGCAGCGGGGGAGTGTCGCGCAGGATCTCCAGGAGGTAGCGCGGTACCCCGCCGATGTGCTCGCACAGCTGCCGAGCGACCGGGATGGCCAGGTCGACACCCACGGCGTGGGCCGCGAGCAGCCTGATCTGGTGCGCCCGGAGCGGGGGTACGCGGATGCGTGTGGCGGGTAGCCGGTCGAGGACGTCGCGGGTTTCCGGGTCCGCGGTGACTTCGGGCCCGACGGCGGTGACGAGCAGGATCATCAGCCGTGCTCGGCGGATGCGGGTGACCGCCGACGCGATCACCTGCAGTGACTGCGGGTCTGCGGAGTGGGCGTCGTCGACGAGGACGATCAGGGGTCCCTCCGTGGCCCGGTCCTGCCACCGCTGGGCGAACGCCTCGCCCCAGCAGCCCGGGTCGTCGGGATCCAGCTCCAGAGCAGCGGCCGGGTCGGTGGCGAGGCGGCGGGCGAGCGCTCCCGCCCGGCCGGCCTCCCAGGCGAGCCCGGCCGCCGCGGTGAGCGCAATGCTCGGGTGGCGGTCGAGGAACCGGCGCACCAGCGTGGTCTTGCCGACTCCGGGGACGCCCTCGACGACCACGACGACCGGCGTGCCTGACGCGGCGCGGTCGAGCAGCGCGTCGAGCTGCGCGGCCTCCGCGGCCTGCCCGACGACGTAAGCGTCCCCGATCCCACCGTATTCGCTGGTCAGCCTAAGTCACCGCCTCCGACCGGCAGGACACTCCCGGTGATGTAGGACGCCCCGTGGGAGGCGAGGAACAGGATGGCTGCGGCCTGCTCGTCGGGGGCTGCTGCGCCGCAGCACCGAAGAGTTCGACCCCGGCACCGCTGCCGCGTGGTGCGGCGCGCGCGGGCTCGTCGTTCACCGATGTGCCCGTCGACGGACCGTCTTTCCCTGGGGCCGACGGGATGCTCCCCGTCGGCCCCAGGGACGCACGTTTCACCGACGCCCCCTACCGGTGAACCGCAGGCGCGAACATCGAACTCGCGATCGGCGAGGTCGCGAGCCTCGCGGCCCAGGAACTCCTCGATCATGTTCTGGGTGATGGGCGTGCTGCCCCGATCCGGAGCCGAGCGCCCGGGCGTCGGTCGCGTGCTCGCGGTCGTCAGTTCCGTCATGCCGATCGCCCTTCCTGCTTCTGAATTCCGGCCAGCAGGGCGTCACGCCAGTGGTGGTGCTTGACGGGGTAGAGCCCCTCGTCCTCGTTGCGCTGCCCCGCGGATATGACGCCGTGCATACCGAGGGACTGCGCCACCGCGTCCGGGCCGGTCTGCCGGTGCTCGGACCCACAGCTCATGTTGTTCCAGGGCGCCGCGGTCGCGCGGAAGGTGAGCTGGCAGGAGCGGAACTTCTCCGGGTCGTCCGGAGTCGCCATGCCCCAGGCGTTGAATAAATCCTCGGATAAAGGCACAGGTCCTGGCTGCCCTTGACCAACTGCTCCTCGAGCTCGTTCATCCGGCTCCACAGCGGTCGGTCCTGCACCTTCCCGTTGCCGTCGGAGGTGTAGGTCGAGGAGCCGCGCAGCACCTCGAGGCCCTCCGGCGACTGGTCGACCAGCATGTCGGTGATCTTGGACGTGTCACCGAGGTGCTCCCGTAGCGGGAGGACGTCAGCGTTCAGGTTGCCGAAGAGAAATCCGCGATAGGAATCGAACCACGCCGCCTCGGTGAAGTCGTGCGAGCCGCCCTTGTCGAACGAGACGGGATAGCCGGCTCCGTCGGCGTCCTTGACCTTCAGCAGTTGCCCGTCGTTCCAACACGTCCAGCCGTGGAACGGACAGGTGAAGGTGAGGCGGTTGTCGGTCTCGCAGCGGCAGAGCATCGCACCACGATGGGCGCAGGCGTTGATCAGGCAGCGCAGGCGTCCGTCCTTGCCCCGGGTGATCACGACGGGCTGGCGCCCATATATGTCGTGAAGCAGTCGGGCACCTGACTCTCGTGTGCGAGATAGATCCAGTTCCGCTCGAAACTGTGTGTTATCCCCAGCCCAAAGAATCTCGAGTCGGCGAAGATCTGACGATTCGCACGATGTACGCCGGCCGCACGATCGTCCACGACGGGGTCGGCGAGAACCTCGCGAATGTGCCACATATCGGCGGTCGCAGTCATGTCAGTCCTCCGGCCAGGGTGCAAGCGGTGCGATAGGTATCTGGCGACGATTATCCTGGAAACCGACGGGGTTCGCCCCAGCATTTTGCCTAGTTCTGACCTAGCAATACCCGTCGAGCCTTCCTCTGTATAGTAATGACTTTACCATTGATTAACATGTCGATGGTATGGTCCCGACCCAGTGCGCGAGGACTGTTCACGCCTCGGCTTGCTCGATCGTCGTTGATCACTTCGCTTCCGGTTCGCTGTGCCTGTCTCCGGCGGCACCGGGAGACTGTGGATCTCCCTGTTGGCAGGGCCACGGGGTTCTCGACGTCACGGGTCCGAAGTCGTTGCGCGTGTGCACCGCCCCAGCGGCTGGGGGCTCACTGCAGTCCCCACCGTCCGAACAACCCACAGGGCTCTTGCCCGTCGAGTTCGCCCCGCCCCGATAGATCGTCTCCGCCGGGCACCAGCACGGTCAGCACGACGCAACCAACAGAACCGTGTGGTTTCGACCATGCCCACGAGGCATCCAGCGACCAGTGCGGTGTTCTTCAGCGCCCGAACCCATCACTCTGGCGTCCTGGTCGCTCATGGGCCGGTGCCAGCTGCCCGCCGCGCTGAGAGCCGACTGGCCCTCCTGTGCCCGTTGCGGCAGCTAGGCAAACGCTAGTCGCGCAGTCGAAGGAAGATCGCCACACCGTCCATGCCGGAGATTAGCTCGAATTCGGCACCACCCCTCGTCGATGCCGCATTCGCCCTACTCGGGCAGGATAGCCGTCCATTGGTCACGCGCTTCAGTCAACTGCGGTCGCTCCCGCGCCGCGTCAGAAATCGGCTCACAGTGGACCCGGCCTGTCACGAGGATGAGACTCTCGCTTACCCATTCGAGAGTTGTCCTCATTCCGCTTGTCGCCGCTGACGATGCCGTGATGATGTCGATTGCCGTATCGGGAGTCTCTTCGATTAATTCCCGCCCATCTCTCTGGTCTGATTGTCGGCGCTGTGGACTACCACGCGCCCAGTCGGCGATTCTCCACATTTTGCCTCACTTTCACCAAAGTGCACGTGTAGCTTAGCCCGGAGCGTGGTTGCTTCACAGGGAAAGCGTCTTTCTGGCATCAGTACCCGTGACACCGGTGGCCGGGCGATATCTCGTGGGCGGTGACGTATTTCGACTCGTCGGAGGCCAGGAAGAGTACGGTATCGGCGACGTCCTCGGGTTGGACGCCTTCGACCTGCAGCAGGTTCGTGAACATCCGGCCCAGCCGCCACTCCCCGCCGATCGCCCCGCCGGGTACCGCCTGCACGCTGTTGATCCGGATGTGGTGGTGAGCGAGTTTGGCGGCGAACGATTTGGCCATTCCGCGGAGGGCGAACTTGCTGTAGCTGATCAAGACGATGGAGCCGCCGCCTGCCGCGACGAGGTGCGGGGTAGCTGCTATAACCGTGTTCCACACGCCGGTCACGTTGTTGCTAACGTGTCAGTAAAGATTGCCGACGCCGCGCGGTCCCAGGGGGCGGGGATGCAGAGCCCGGCATCGGCCACCACGATGTCGAGCCTGCCGAACTCGGCAACGGCGTCGTCCACGGCGGTGCGCAGTGCCGCCAGGTCGCGCGTGTCCAGCCGGTCGGTGATGACCTGGCGGTCGCGCTTCTTGATTTGGCGGGCGGTCTCCTCGAGGTCCGCGGGAGTCGCCGAGTCGTAGGCTGCGCCAGGCACCGGCGCACGCACGTCAATGATAATATCGGAGCCTTCCTCAGCTAGCCGCACGGCGTCGGTCCGGCCTTGGCCCCGCGCGGCGCCGGTGATCAGGGCGACCTTGCCCTCTACGCGTCCGGGCATCCGAATCCAATTTCTGGTGTGGGGTATCCCGCGCGGAGACGGCAGTGGGGGCCTCCGCAGCGGTCTGGTCTCGGCGTTCGACTCTCCGCTCACGCCCCGTACGGCTCGTCCACTGGAACAGTCGAGGGAGCCTGCAGCCGATGTGGGAAGCCGATCCGCAGCACGACCGCGCCGATTGCGGCCGCGAGGACGATCAGGGCGCCCAGTATGAGGGCCTGGCGATAGCTGTGCGCCAGCAGCGGAGCGGCCACGAGCGGTCCGAGGATCTGCCCGACGGAGTAGCCGCCGGTGAGCAGGGCGACTGCCCGCGGAAACTGCAGATGCGTGCCTGTGCCGAGTGCCATGCTGGTCACGCCCAGGAATGTCGCGCCGAAGAGAAGCGCTGCGACGAGGGCGGCCGCGACGCCGCCGACGATGGCTGGCAGGGCGATGCCTGCTGCCTGCACGAGTAAGGCGGCCAGCAGGAGATCCGGCCGGGTCCAGCGCTTGCCCAGCCATGCCCACACCACCGATGAGGGCGCCGCGGCGAGCCCGACAAGGATCCACGCGGCACCACCGATCCATGGGGACGAGCCCTGCGTAATGGCGGCGACCAGGAAGGTTCCAGCGATGATGTAGCCGATGCCCTCGAGCGTGTAGCTGACGAAGAGCGTGGAGAACCACCGGTGGGTCCGCAACTGCCCGGTGTTCGAGGTGGGCGAGACCAGTGCGATCCCGGGTTCCGGACGCATTGTCCATGCTCCGGCGGCCAACGTCGCGCAGAGCACGGCTGCGGCCCACCACGCCACTTTCCAGTCGCCGATCGAGTTCAGGATCAATACCAGTACGCCGGAGAGTGCGATGCCGGCGCCGACTCCACTGAATCCCCAGCCGGAGAGATGCGCCGGATGGTTGCGCAGGTGGGCGAGCAGCGAACTGGCGGCGAACACGAAGATGACGGCGCTGGCGATCCCGGCGAGCAGCCGCAGGAGGAACCAGATTGCAAGGCTGTGCGTGAACGGCATCGCGGCCAGGGTGGCGACCAGCAGAACGAACGACCCGCGATGCACGACCGGAGAGCGGCAGAAGGAGGGCGCCGCCATGCCCACAAGCGAGCCCACGAGGTACCCGACGTAGTTGGCGGTGGCCAGCGATGCGCCAGACGCCGCGCTGAGCCCGGCCTGTGCCGTCATGAGAGGCAGGATCGGCGTGTATACGAACCTGCCCACCCCCATGCCTGCGGCCAGTGCGGAGGCGCCCTGGAAGACATGTGCCCACGCAGCGCGAGCCGCGGCACGGGTGTGGCGGATAGTTCCGCTAGGGGCCGTGATCATCGTTGTTCCTATGCTGACGTCGGGTGGGCTGGTGAAAGCCGCTCTGCAGCGAGGGACGGGGTGTCCAGCCGCCGCCGTGGGAATCGTGTGGATGTGACGCAGCCCGGAAACACCGCGACATCGTCGAACCCGCGGATACCAGCGGAGTCATCGGGCGTGACCGATGGTTCCAGTTTGCTCGTGAAGGTCCGCCCGTAGAGTCCGTTACAGATCGGAAGATTTCTTCGACAAAATCTTCGAGCTGAGTCAGATGATCCACATCCGCGCCATGCCGGCCGCGCGCAGCAGCGTTGTCCATGATTCGCCGCGTGTCCGTGCCGAACTGGTAATCGAGAACCTTCACCGCTCGTCGCGCTGTGCCTGCAGTGGTTGTCCGTCATATCATCAGCGCTCCTTCGGGAGGGTCCGACTGCTTTGAGGGAACACGGTGCGCTCGAGCACGTCCACGAGGCTTTGCGGAGGACTGGTAGACACCGCTTCCCGACGCAGGTGAGCGCCTCGCCGGTGATGTCGGAGTGTCGGCGACGCCACCTTCTCCGAGTCCGGCGTTTCCACGAGGGCCGGTGCACAGCCGCCGGCCACGTAGGCTGAGCCCATGGAGATACGGCAGCTCCGGTACTTCATCGCCGTGGCGCAGGAGCTCCACTACGGCCGGGCCGCCGAACGAGTTCAGATCTCGGGGCCTGCGCTGTCCCAGCAGATCATCGCATTGGAGCGCGATCTGGGAGCACAGTTGTTCATCAGAAACCGGCGCGAAGTTCAGCTGACCGAGGCCGGGCGGTCGCTACTGGAGGATGCGCGTCAGATTCTGGCGCTGGTGGACGGGGCCGCGAACCGAGTGCGGCGTCGAGGCGCTGAGACCAGTCCGATGCGGTTGGGCTACGTGAGTTGGCTGCCAGACAACATCGACGCACTGGTGGCCCCAGCAGCGACTATGCGCATCGACGACTGGGTGCTGCCGTCCCACGCTCAGGCCGACCGGGTCGCCGAAGGAAGCCTTGACCTCGCCGTAGCCTGGGTGACGGCGAATGGCGCCGAACAGCGGGGACTTGCCGCCCACCTTCTTCGAGTCGAGCCCCTGGTCGCGGTTCTCCCCGGTGCGAGTTCGGCCACGCCGCTTCCCGCTTCCCGTGTGATCGTCCTGGTCGACGGCGATGAGTCGGCTTGGTCGTCGTGGAACGGCTTCGTGACGGAGTTCGCCGCCGACACGGGTGCCCCCGTCGTGAGGATCAACGATGGCGGGATCACCGGGGATGCGTTCTACGCCCACGTCCGGCAGCTCAACGCACCCGTCCTTGCCTCGCCCAAGCGCCACGGGACTGCGAGGCCGCCTAGCCTCGGACTTCGCCCTGTCGCCGATCCCGCCCCATTGTGGACTTGGTCTTTGTTACACAGAACCGACGACCACCGCCCGGGCATCCGGCACGCCGTCGAGTCCCTACTCGCCTTCGCCCGCAGCCGTCACTGGACCGCTGCGCCCGCCGAGCTCTGCTGGACACCCGACGACGACCCGCACCGCGCCGCGCTCGCCGGCGGGGAGTAGCACAGCCGTTCGGAGCGTTCGACGTCGAGTGCCTCGTGGGGCGCGGCCGTGCCTTGGCACGGGCACTGCCATCGGTGTGATCGACGAGGTCCAGGTGATCTTCGTAGCACATGTGCGTCCTGCCTGTCCCGGGCGAGCGGCGCTTACTGGCGTGACGAACGCAGCCGGCCCTCCCTTGCGTCGGAGCAGTCCGAGGAACAACGTCGGGACCCGCTGCCCACCGCCGCGCCTGCGTCTGGAGTGCTCGCCGCTGAGCGTGGCCGTAGTGCTGGACGGACGAGGGAGGAGCCATTCGGATTCACAGTCTTGAGTTCCTCAACACCGTCCAGGAGCGGGACTCCTTCGCGATTGATGTCCGCCCGACTCAGGTTGCGGGCCTGGTGAACCGATTGCGCAGGTCGATGATCAACCCGTCCGAGTTGACGACGGCGTGCTCGACGCCGCCCGTGGTCAGGAGGCTGCCGTTCGCCATGCGCGCCGCGACCACCCACTCAGCTTCTAGTGAACCGTCGTCGAGCACCCGGGTGTTCCAGAAGTGCTTGCTGTCGGCCTGTGACGCGACGTGGGCGCGGTAGAACTCCATGATCGCTTCGAAGCCGCGCACCGGCGCGTCGAAGATCCGCACTAAAGCGTCTGGCGCGAAGATCGAGCGGAGCTCTTCAAGCGCCTCGGGATTGTGCACGGCGCGGTCGGCGAGCGCGATATAGCGGTCAAGGACCGTCTCCGTCGTCGAGCTCATTCTGTTGTCCTCCTAGAGTCGGTGACTGCTCAGCTGCTCGCTGGACAGGCCGTTGACGCCCGCCGCCCGGCGTACCAGTTCCGGCGCGGCCAGAGTCGCTGGGTGCGCCCTCATGAAGCCCACGGCCCGGAACGCGGTAGCGACCTCCACGTCGCGACCGGCCGCGGCCATCACCTGCTGCATCGCCCACGCGCCCCGGCGCTGCGCCTCGGTGGCCGGCAAGGGCGCGACGCCCAGCCGGACGGTGTCGGCTGCCGTGGAGATCTGCCAGGCGGCCTCGACCACCACCTTCTGCAGATCGAGGAAGTGTTGCGCCGAGGCATCGAGGTCCGGTTCGGAGTGCAGATACTCCGACAGGCACGACGCGTGCAAGGCCGCCGACGACATGCCCTGGCCGTAGACCGGGTTGAACGACGCCACTGCATCGCCGACCACCGCGAGGCGGGCCGGGAAGCGGTCGAGGGCCTCGAAGTGGCGCCACCGGCTGTCGGGGTGGCGGTAGGGCGTGACCTTGCCGATCAGCTCTCCCGCGACCGCTTCCTGGTAGATCGGCGGGAGGTCACGGCAGCGGGCGAGGAAGTCGTCGGCTGTGAGGCGTTCACCCTCGCGGCCGAAGTAGGCGATCATGATCGCCCATCGATGGTTCTCGATGGCGTTGACCGCGGCCCCGGCCAGCCCCTTCGACGGGAAGAGCGGGCTGTAGCGGTTGATGCCGCTGTAGGGGCCGTTCCAGTCAGAGGAGCGCTTGAAACGGGCCGTGAGGTAGCGGACATCAACCCCCAGGCGCTCCATCTCGGGTCCTGGCCAGCCGCCCTGCTCGAGCCAGTCGGAGAGCCTGCTGCTGCGGCCGGTTGCATCGACGATGAAGTCGGTGGCCTCGACGGTCCCGCCTCCATCGATCGTGTACCGCACGGCGTCGACGGCGTCGCGCGCGTAGTTCAGACCGGTCACGCGGCCGGTGACCATCTCGACGTTCGGCAGCCCCAACGTTCGGCGCCGGATTAGCGATTCGAGGAACGGCCGACTGCTCGTGACCAGTTCCGTGTTGGGCGTGGTGATCTGCTCGACGTCGTCGAGATAGCCGACGGCGAGGTGCGGACTGCACAGCACGGCACCCTCGTTGAGGGCCTGCTCGACAATTCCCGGGAAGAAACGTTCGAGCTGCGCGCGTCCGCCCGGTAGCAGGGTGTGGACCTGATAGCCCTGCGGGACGCCGGGGCGCGGCTCACCGTTCGAGCCCGCCTGCGGCCTGTCGGGTTCGACGATCACGACCCGTTCAGTGTGGTCGGCGAGTACCCGCGCGGCGAGCAGTCCTGCGATGCCGCCCCCCAGGACGTGAGCGGTGTGGAAGTCGACCGTCGCGGCCGTCGGCGGGATAACAGTGCTGAGCCGCTCGAAGACCGCGGCGGGAGAGTCCGGCATATGAGGCCTCCGGCAAACTAGTTTGAAACCTCAACTATACTCCTTCGTAGGAGCCGCTGATCATGTGTGAGCAGTCACACGTGATCTCGACCCGTCGGATCTGCGCAGTTGTCCCAGTTTTCTGGTCCGTCCGTCGGACAGCCAGAGCATGCCCCATCATCGCCACCGCAAGCCTGGCGAGCCGGAGCTGCAGTCGCCAATGTGCCACTCGGGTTTCGTCCGAGGACGTGATCTTCAGTCCCCAATCTTTGAGGCACGCGGCGGGACAGTTCTGTGCGCAGATGTCGTTGCTGGTCGGTGCGTGCTTGGTTGTGATCGACACTTGGCTGGTCCGAGGGTCGGGCCTTCGGGCGCTTGGCGAGAGCAATGCGACACACCTGGGCCTGATCAAGTCACCGGTTGTGCCAGCGCCAGGCAACAAGCTATGACCGCGGAAGTCGGGCAGACGCGAAGTTCCGTGTGCAGGACTGGTGGTGGCGGCGAAACGCGGGCCAGCTTGGCTGGAATCGATCGGAGATTGGCCGATTCGACGACGCTGAACGCTGTTGGCCGCCATAGATTCGACGGCATGTGACGGGATCCACTTGCTGGTCGGGGAAACGGGCGGCCAGGTGTTGTAACGTCTGCGCCATGTAGATGTTGCAGTGCGGAGCGTGCGGCGTCCACGATTCAAGCGGACCTGCGATTTGCTTGCGCAATGTCAATGCGACGTGTCGTAGCGACCGCTCCTCTCGAGGTATTTGCATTGTCGCCCGGAGGTTCGACAAAGGAAGTTGCCATGTGTGTGATCGACCTGTCGGACGGCCGGCAACCGATGCGGGTGGATACCGTCGACGGCCCGCTGGTGCTCGTGTACTCCGGCGAGACCTACAACTACGCGGAGCTGCGGTCCGAGCTCGTCGGCCCCACTCCGCGGTTGCGCTGTCCGGTGAGTCGGTCCACGACATCTTCGGCAAAAACTGACCGGTGCCGTCGCCGACGACGCACCGACCGCGCCGGGCACCCGGCGCAGTCTGGAACGCGCGATCGACCTGGCCATCTGGCTCGACCTCTACCGGCCGACCTTGAAAGTTTGATCCTGTCGAAATCGTACGTGGTTGTCCGGAGGTAAGTGTGGTCGACAACGATGCGCCGGGACGGTCCCGGCGGGCCACCGTGTATGCCTGTGTCGTTTCCGTCGCGGGGTGGTCGTTCGATCTGTTCGACCTGTTCATTCTTTTGTATGTGGCCGGCCCGGTCGGTCAGGTGATCTTTCCGGCCGATCGGCCCACTCTGAGCCTGGCGGCGGTGTACGCCTCGTTCGCGGTGAGTGTGGTGCTGCGTCCGGCCGGCGCGGTGATCTTCGGTGGAATCGCCGACCGGCACGGCCGGAAGAAGAACATGGCGCTGGTGCTGTCCGGTCTGGGACTGGTCACCGCCGCGATGGGCGCGGTTCCGGGCTACCTGGCCATCGGAGTGCTGGCACCCGCGCTGTTCCTGCTGTTGCGCCTGATCCAGGGTCTGTTCGTCGGCGGGATGGTCGCGGCGACGCACACGTTGGGCACTGAGAGCGTGGCGCCGCGGTGGCGGGGGCTGATGTCCGGGCTGATCAGTGGTGGTGGGGCCTGCGTCGGTGGGGTGGCGGCCAGCGGGCTGTTCCTGCTGGTGTCGCACCTGTTCCCGGGGGAGGCGTTCACCGTGTGGGGCTGGCGGGTGATGTTCTTCGCCGGTCTGGTGGCCTCGGTGCTGAGCTATGCGGTGCTGCGCGGTGCCCGTGAGTCGCCGGTGTGGAGTGCGCGTTCCCGGGACGAGGTGGCCAGGGCCCGGCTGTCGGACCTCGTCGGCGCGGGTCGCGGCCGAGGGTTCGTGCTCGATGTGGTCCTGGTCGCCGGCGCCGGCGCCCAGTACTACCTGACGGCGGGCTATCTGCCGACGCTGCTGGACCAGGTGCTCGGTGTGGCCCGGACTGCGCAGGGTGTCGTCCTGCTGGTTGCCAACGTCGTCGTGCTGTTCGCGGCGATCGTGGCGGGGCAGCTGAGCCAGTGGCTGGGGCGGCGGCGCACGATGCTGCTGTTCGGGGTGGCCAACCTGGTGTTGTTGCCGCTGCTAGTGTGGATGCTGTCGCGCACCGATCCGGGACACCTCGGTCCGGTCATCCTGTACGCCTCGGCGCTCGTTTTTTTCGCGATCGCCGCCATCGGGCCGGTGATCGCCCATCTCAACGAGCGGTACCCGACCGTGCTGCGGGCCCGTGCGACGTCGGTCTGCTGGAACACCGGGTTCATGGTCGGTGGGCTCATGCCCACGTTCCTCAGCCTCGCCAGCCCCACCCTGGCCGACGTGCCGGGCCGGCTCAGCGGCTTCCTGCTGGCCGTGGTCGTCGTTTTCGTGGCGGCGAACCTGATCAGCCGCCGCGACGCGGGCATCCCCGAGTCCGCCACCCTCCACGAGCTGAGCCCGGTCCTCGGCCGTGAACTGACGCCGGGCCGGGGACGCCGCGAAACATGACCGCAAGGTCGGCGGCGGGACGCGACGTCCCGGGCACCGATACGAATGTCGACGCAGAGGCGGTGTGGTGATGAGCGACCTGCGCTCGTGGCTCGATCTGCTCGGCACCCGTGGCGACCTCGTGCGCCTGGCGGCTTCGATCGAGCCCGATCAGGATGTCGCCGCGGTGCTGGAGCGTGCCGACGGCGTCCGGTCAGTGCTGTTCGAGGACGTGGCCGGCGCCCGGTTCCCGCTGGTCGGCAACACGGTTCCCACGCACGATCACCTGGGCCTCGCGCTCGGCTGCGCACCCGGCGACGTGGCTGAGCGCTTTGCCGAGGCACTGGACCGGCCCCGCGCCTGTCCCGAGGTCGCCGCTGCGGATGCGCCGGTGCTCGAGAACCGGTTCGACGGAGAGTCGTTGCTGTCGGTGCTGCCGCTGGTGCGGCAGCACGAGCACGACGCGGGGCGGTATCTGACCTCGGCCCTGCTGGCGGTGCGCGACCGTGCGAGCGGCCGGATGAACCTGTCGATCAACCGGATGCTGGCCACGGGTGAGCGTGAGCTGCGGGTGCTGGTGCTGCCCGGCCGGCTGCGGCGGATCCTGGCCGAGGCCGAAGCGGCCGGCCAGGACCTCGACGACGCGCTCGTCATCGGGGTCCATCCGGTGCTGGTGCTGGCCAGCCAAGCCCCCGCCGAACGCGATCTCGACGACTACGCGGTGGCCGGGGCGCTCGCCCCGGCTCCGATCGAGCTGGTGGCGGCTCCGACGGTGGATGCGCTGGTCCCGGCCCGCGCCGAGGTCCTGCTGGAGGGTCGCTTCACGGCCGGGCGACGCGCGGAGGACGGGCCGTTCGGTGAGTATCCCCAGACGTACGGGCCCGCGGCTCCCGCGCCCGTCATGGAGCTGCTGGGGGGTTGGCATCGCGACGACGCGCTGTTCCAGACGATCCTGTCCGGTGGCCGCGAGCACATGTATGCCGGCGGCGTACCTCGGGAGGCGCACTGCACCCGCGCGCTGCGCCGGGCCGGGCTGGACGTCGCGGGCCTGCGGCTACCGGAGTCGGGCTCCTGCCGGCTCTCGGCGGTTGTCGCGCTCCGCAACCCCGCACCGGGTGCCGTCACCACGGCGATCCTGACGCTGTTCCTCGCCGCGGAGACGATCAAGCAGGTCGCCGTCGTCGACGACGACATCGACGTACTCGACGACGAGCAGATCGCCTGGGCCCTCGCCACACGCGTGCAAGCCGACCACGACCTTCTCGTCGTGCCTCGTGCCAAGGGGTCCAGCCTCGATCCCTCCGCCGGTGGCCCGGTGACGGCCAAGCTCGGCATCGACGCCACCGTGCCCGGCGGCTCTGACGCAGAGCGCGAGAGGTATCGGCGCATGCGGGTCTGCCCGACCGACCCCGCCCGCGTGCGTGCCCACCTCGCGGAGCTCGGCCTGCGATGACCGGCCCACGCCGAATCGTCGTCGCCATCACCGGCGCGTCCGGAGCGATCTACGGGATCCGCACGCTGGAGATGCTGCGCGAGGTGCTCGACGTCGAGACGCACCTGGTCCTGACCAAGGCCGCCCGCACCACCCTCGAGCAGGAGACTGACCGCAGGCCGGCGGACGTGCGCGCCCTCGCCGACGTCGTGCACTCCGACGGCGACCTGGGTGCCCCCATCTCGTCCGGCTCATGCCGCACCGCAGGCATGGTCGTGGCCCCGTGCAGCGTCACGACACTGTCTGGCATCGCCACCAGCTACGACGCTTCCCTTGTGGTACGTGCGGCCGACGTGGCTCTGAAGGAACGGCGGCGCCTCGTCCTGCTGAGACGTGCTATGAACAGCGTGCTCGACCAGTACGAGGCGGCCTCTCTGCCGGCGTTTCGGCGTTCCGAACCAACTCTGGAGGAGGGACCTACCTCTCAGCGGGCAGTCAGTCCTGACCTGGCTCTGCCTCGCGGTCAGGCGGTGCGATGGCTGCTTCGTCGAGTTTGTCGTATGCGTGCTGCCCGTCCGTCGCGTGATGAAGGCCATCGTGGACGAAATGCTGCCAAGCTCTTGCGAGCTGATGACGCCTGGCGACTCGCCGCCTTGATCACGTGGACACGCTGGGGCAGCACAGGGCGTCAAGCATGAGCCGAGCAGAAAAGTCCGTACCTGCTAGCAGAGAACGCCATCCCTGTTGAGGTCTCATTTGGTCAACTTAGGGTGACCCGATGGTTCTCGGAAGGACGTTCCTGCCCGCCCAACGCGGATGCACGCTGACGAGCCGCGACTCCGCGCTTTCGGAACGGAAGTCGGCTTGTGGCCCCATCAGTCCAAGGAAACGATTGACTCTGAGCGCCGACAGGAGGAATGCGCCGAATGCAAGAGTGTCAGATAGAATACGTTCACCCTGCGCGCTTCGAGGACCGAATTAGCGGCGAAATACCGAGCCGCGGTCGGTGGCGGGATACTGGTCTCATCAACGATCTACGGACGTGCGGGACGCTAATCGCGACCGCGATGGCGATGGCGATGGCGATCGAAGCCTTCGCGGCGGACGGGCGGCGAACGACCGTCACCTACGGCCATTACGCGCACATGGTGGAACGGTTCCGGCGCTGTACGAGATCGGTGTCCGGCCTTGCCAGGGTCGTGGCCATGCAGCTGCGCGACGTGAGCTCGAACGGCTTCTCGCGCGGGCGGCCGGCGACGTATTCGGGACCATCGACCAGTGGGAGGGGTTCGACCATGCCGAAATGGATCGGTCGCCCCGGATCTGCCCGGACGGCGCAAGCTGGTCGTTCTCGGCAGAGCCGAAACGGGCACAGAGATCGAATTCGGCGAGTTCTTCGAGAAAACGCCGTAGGAAGAACGGAATCCCGTGGCGTTGGACGACGCGGAAGAGGATCCGGACGCGGTGTCCATCGTCCTTTTCACCTCGGGCACCTCGGGGCAGCCCAAGGGGGTCCTGGCAACGTAGAACACATGGCATGCGGGTTCCTCGGGACTGGCAGCGGGCCTGGCGATCCTCGAGCAGGCGCGGGTCGCGGTCATGATCGCAGCGCCCAGCTACTACGACCAGCTCGTGGCCGCGGTGCCGGACCGTCCGCCGACGTTGCCGTCGCTGGGGTCATGGCCGCCACCGCACGAAGATCTCCAGCCGGGTGGTGATGAGCGTGATCGAGACCTGCTGAGCAGCCGGGCCGGTTCTTACTAGTATCTGCCAACCCGGCTCGAACGACTTGACGAGGTGCTGCGGAACTCGACCGGAAAGGTTCAGAAGCCCCTGATGCGGTCCTGGCTGAGCGGTGCCACGGACGTGTAGGCCCTCTCCGGCGATCCCGGTAAGAGGATTGTAAAAGCTTTGGTAGATCACGCGTCGATCATCTGTATCAAGAGCGCGAGGTTCCGGTTCAGGAGCGCGCGTGCGTAGCATGAATTGGGTGACCGACAGGGACGTGCTGGCCGGGGACACCGCCCCGCTCGATCTGTCCGCCCTGTCTCGGCGGCACAATCATGGCTGGTTATCGTGGACGCATTGGTGCGTGCGAGTTGGCCCGAGTCGGGGAACGGTTTGCGTGTGAGAGCGAGGGCGGTCGACTGGGTAGCACCGCGCGCGACGGCCGCCTTCTCGACGTGATGCGAATCCTGTCACATACCCGCAATACTTTATCAGCGGTTCAACACGTCGCCTTAGGTGCGGGGAAATGGTGGTTTCGTGCGACACGACTATGTCATTGTTGGAGGCGGTACGGCGGGTTGTGTGCTCGCCGCGCGGTTGTCGGAGGACCCGGAGATGCGGGTGCTGCTTCTTGAGGCTGGCCCCGACACCGGGCCGATGGCGGTGTCCCATCCGATCGGATGGGCGGTGCTGTGGGGGACACAGATCGACTGGGCCTCCCAGACCGTTCCGCAGACCGGGGCGGGCAGCCGGATCTCTGCGTGGCCGCACGGGAAAGTCCTCGGCGGCTCCAGCGCGATCAACGGAACGATCCACTGCCGGGGCCATCAGGACAGCTACGACGCCTGGGCGGCGGCGGGTGCCACCGGCTGGGACTACGCGTCCATGTTGCCGTTTCTGAAGCACATCGAGAACGCGGTGGATCACCCCGGATCGCCTCACCGCGGCGCGGACGGCCCGATGATCGTGTCGCGGGCCGCTGCGACGCGCCCACTGTGGGGCGCGGGGTTCGAGGCAGCCGTAGAGGCCGGCCACCCGGCCGCTGACGATCTCAACGACGGGATGTCCGACGGCGTGGGGTGGCCGGAGCACAATGTCGTAAACAGCGCGCGGCAGACCGCCGCGGACGCCTATCTGACCCCGGTGCGACACCGCTCGAACCTCGACGTGCTCACCGGCGCGCAGGCACGGCGGCTCCTGCTGGACGGCGGTTGCTGCCGCGGCGTCGAGTACGTCGTGGACGGTCAGCTGCGATCCGCCCTCGCCGAGCGCGAGGTCGTACTGGCCGCGGGCGCCGTTGGCTCCCCGCGGCTGCTCCTGCTCTCCGGAATCGGACCGGCCCGACATCTGCGCGAGGTCGGCATCGACGTCGTCACCGACCGGCCGGGGGTGGGCGAGAACCTGCACGACCACCTGCTCTGCCCGGTGGCCTATGAGCTGACGTCACCCCATGCCATCGACTTCTCCCGCAAGCCTCACGTGCGTTTCCGCAGTGATCCAGCCGGTCCGGTCGACTTCCATCTGCTCTTCGTGCCCATTTCATCGGGGATTACTGGAGCGGCGGACGGGCTCAATTTGATGTTCGGGCTGATGCAGCCCTTCAGCCGCGGGTCCATGCGGCTGAACGGCGCGGACCCCCAGGGGTTGCCACTGATCGACCCCAACTACCTCGCCGACGAGCGCGATGTCGAGCGCATGGTCGTCGGGCTGCGACGCGCTCGCGAGGTGGGGGAGGCGACGGCCCTCTCGCCGTGGCGCGGGCGGGAGATTCTCCCCGGACCGGGTGTTCGCGACGACGTAGCGTGCGGCGACTACATCCGCCAGAACGCCGCGACCTTCTACCATCCCGTCGGGACCTGTCGCATCGGTATCGACGATAAGTCCGTCGTCGACCCGGAGCTGCGGGTGCACGGTGTCGAGGGCCTGCGGGTCGCCGACGCGTCGGTCATGCCGTCGATCGTCTCGGCGAACACGAACGCGACGACCCTCGCGGTCGCCGAACGCGCGGCTGTGTTGATCTCAGGACGCTTCTCTCCTGGCGTCCCCGGGGTCTGACCTCCGAACGGCGACCAGATCCGCTTTTCGCCGTCCGCGACCAATATTGAATTCTGAAGCGATGTTCCACGATAACCTGCATCCGCCCAAATATGGCAAGGAGGATCACCATTGAGGTACGGGGTCTTAACTTTCGTTACCGACGAGGGGATCAGGCCGGACGTCCTCGGCCGCGCGCTGGAGGAGCGCGGGTTCGAGTCGCTGTTCGTCGCGGAGCACACCCACATCCCCGTTGAGCGCCGAACGCCCTACCCAGGAGGCGGCGACCTGCCGAGGATCTACTACCGCACGCTGGACCCGTTCGTCGCGCTGACCGCGGCGGCCGCCGTCACGACGCGACTCGTCGTCGGCACCGGGGTCGTGCTGATTCCCCAGCACGACCCGATCACCACGGCCAAGGAAGTCGCCACCCTCGACCTGGTCTCCGGCGGGCGCTTGGCGTTCGGCGTCGGCGTCGGCTGGAACCGTGAGGAGATCGCAAACCACGGCACCAACCCCACCACCCGCGGGCGCCTCACCGACGAGCGCCTCGAGGCCATGCAGCGGATCTGGGCCCAGGACGTGGCCGAGTACCATGGCGAGTTCGTGAACTTCGACCCCATCCACTCCTGGCCCAAGCCCGTCCAGCAACCCCACCCCCCAATCTACGTCGGCGGCGGCGAGGCCGCTTTCCGCCGCATCGCCAAGATCGGTGCTGGCTGGATCTCCACGGCGACCTCGGCCGAGGACCTCGCGCCGTCGCTGGAGAAGCTCCGCGAGGTCGCGGGGGCCGACGTCCGCATCACGGCAACCAGCCCCGGCTCCGACCCGGACAAGATCGCCGCCTACGACGACCTGGGCATCGAGCGCGTGACCTTGCGGCTGCCGACGGCGCCCGAGAAGGAGACCCTCGAGTACCTGGACCAGCTGGCCAGGACCATCGCGGCAGCCACCTAAGACGTTGTTTCAGAAGTCGGCGTGTCGGTTCTGTGTGGAGTTGCGGGTGTTGCTGATCATGGTTTTCGATGGGGAGACGATCGTGTGTGGAGCGGTTGGTCAGTGACGAGCTGTGGGAGCTGGTCGAGCTCCTGCTCTCTGAGGCTGGGCGGGTGAAGCGGGGACGGGCCGGGCGGCCGCGAGTGCCGGATCGGGCGGCGTTGGCCGGGATCGTGTTCGTGCTCAAGACCGGGATCAGCTGGAACGACCTACCCCCGGAACTCGGCTGCGGATCAGGGGTGACCTGTTGGCGGCGGCTGCGCGAGTGGCAGCAGTTCGGGGTGTGGCAGCAGCTGCACCGCGTCGTGCTCAACCGACTTGCCCAGCAGGGTCTGCTGGACTGGTCACGAGCGGCGGTCGACAGCGTGAGTGTGCGGGCCAAGCGTCGCGGTGAGGCCACCGGGCCCTCGCCGACCGATCGCGGTAAGGCGGGGAGCAAGTACCACGTGCTGTGCGACCGCAACGGGCTACCGCTGCACGCCCTGGTGACCGGCGCGAACACCCACGACAGTCGCATGCTTGCGCCGCTGCTGGACACCAACCCTGGCGTCCGCGAACACCACGGCCGGCCAGGACGTCCACGACGCCGGCCGGGCAAGCTGCACGCCGATAAGGGCTATGACTACCCGCGATGCCGCCACTACCTGACCCAGCGCGGGATCGGAGTACGGATCGCTCGACGCGGGATCGAGGACTCCAGCCGTCTCGGGCGGGTCCGCTGGGTCGTCGAGCGCACGATGTCCTGGCTGCTGGACTTCCGGCGCCTGGCCCTGCGCTACGACCGCAACCAGTCGACGATCACGGCGCTGTTGTCGCTGGCCTGCGCCCTGATCTGCCACCGTCGCCTCGCTGGGCACCCGCCGCGACCGTCCTGACCGTTCCCGTTTCCGTTTCCGTGGCGCTCTAGGAAACGGAGGTCAGGGGCCGCCAGGCCAGCCACTCCAGAGCGCGGTCGGCCTGGTCGGGGTCGAAGCGGTGTGGGTCGAACGGGCCACCCAGCCACTCGAGGCGCTCATCGTGTTCGGGGTGCGACGGGTCGGCGAGCACGGCCTGGAACTCCTCGTAGCCCCCTGGGCCTCCGACGTCCTCCGGCGGACACGCCCCCTGGCCTGCGACACAGCACGGGTAGCGCACACCCGGTTCCGCAGACACGATGTTCTCCACCGTGAGCTGGTGGGCCCAGTTGTCGCCGAAGTCGTACACGTAGCTGAACCGGTCCCCTTGGCTGACCAGGCCGAACAGCTTGGCTTTGGCCTCGTCAGTGACGTTCTGATCGCCACCGTCCGGGTCCGGCATCCCGTAGCGGCGCCCGTCGATCTCGAACTCGTGCAGATGGGAGTTCGTCCAGCCCATCACTGCCTCCACCACCCCGTGCAGGACCGCGAGGCTCACCTCGCCCGGAAGCTGCACACGGCGCCGAACCTGCGGCTCGACCTCCTCCAACACGATCTCGATCTCGAAGATCTTCGTCTTCGCAGTCACACGAGGCGCGGGCATGCACCGATGCTGCCAGCCCCGCCGACACGGCAGGACCGGATCCAGCACTTCTGAAATGACGTCTAAGTCCCGCCTCGGCGGCTGCGCCGGACGCTGCGTAAGTCGACAGACCGGCAGCACTCCCTCACTTGCCGGACCGTCAGGTACGTAGTCTCGGGGTCGTGCAGATCCTCGAGTACTCCGGTGCGGAGTTGGAACACGTCGCCCGTGAGTCCTTTATCCCGGTGATCGTCCGGACGCGTCCCGAGTTCAGCGGACGGGTGGCATTGCACGAGCTTGGCGAGACCCTGACACTCTCTCAGACGCATTGGGGTCAGGTGTCGGCGCTCCGGACCGACCGGATGGCAGCGAGGGCGTCGGCGGACGAACTGATGCTCTTCTGCCTACATCTGGCCGGCCGGGGCCGCGTTCGCCAGCACGACCGCTGCGTCGAGCTGACGGCCGGTACCGGCGTGCTGGCCGAGGCGCGTAGCCGCTACGAGCGGGCGTCGTCGACCGAGGCTCGCTGCCTGTCCTTGCTGTTCTCCCGCGAGCTTCTCCCGCTGCGCACCGCGGAGATCACGGAGGCGTGTGCGCGCAGCGTGGACATGGCGGCGCCGGCCATGCAGATGCTATCCGGCTACCTGCGTCGGCTGTTCGAGGTCGCCGACGGCCTCACTGTGGCGCAACGGGTGGACGCCGCGCGAGCCTCGATCGATCTGCTGGCAATGGCGCTGCGGGACGCCACCCCTTCGGTACCGGGCGGGGACGGCCCGGAGTGGGTGTTGCTCGAGATGATGCGGACGCACGTCCGCGAGCACCTGGCCGACCCAGAGCTGCGGGTCGAGGAGCTGGCACGGCGGCACCATGTGTCGGTCCGCCACGCGTACACCCTGTTCGAGCGGATCGGGACCACCCCGGGCGCGTACCTTCGCGAGCAGCGGCTGCTCGCGGCACAGGCCATGTTGTCCGACCCGAGGCACGGCTGGCGCAGGATGTCTGACATCGCGGATGCTGTCGGGTTCCGCGACCTCAGTACGTTCGAGCGGGCGTTCAAGCGGCAGAACGGGTTGACGCCGAGCGGCTGGCGCCAGGCGCATAACTACGCCGCCGGGCTACACGGGCGTTGAGTACCAGGCGGCGTGACAGCTGTTGATCTTGCGCAGTCGCCGCGTGCCCACTTCGCGTGCGTCTATGGCCAGGGCCCGGCCGACGTTCGGCAACGCCACCGCGACCCCCGATGGGTCTCCACCCGGAGCATCAACCTGTTTCGGGGCGAGCGCAAACGCTTCGGCGGAATCGTGAATCTCCTGTGTCAAGCGGCGTCCTGGTGGCAAGGGATCAGGCTCCCGATGCTTGCTTGGAGGAGCCGGTGGTAGACCACGTCGGCGAGGTGGCGTCGTAGTGCCCGTAGGGCTGCGGTCTTCGTGTTGTCGGCGGCGATGCGTCGTTGGACGAGTGCCTGGGCGGGTGGGTGGATCCGGAGGTGGGTGACCGTGATGCGGTGCAGGGCGGCGTTGAGTGTCGGTTGCCGCCGCGGTTGAGGCGGAACCGGGCGCGGTTGCCGGTCCAGACCGGGATCGGCGCGGTCCCGGCGTGCATCGCGAACGCGGCCGCTGAGTCCGACTCCTGCGGTCTCGGCCAGGATCTTCGCCACGGTCAACCCCGCGCGCTGCCACAGAGACCCCCTTCACTGCCCTTCGACCATGATCGCCGGTCTCCGAGCAAACGGGCCACCCTCAGTGTGAATACAGATGCGGGGTGTCGGCGCCTCGGCCATGTCAGCCCGTGCCGTCTGAGCCCGCTGCGCCGTCACGCCCGCGACCTCGGCCGCCGTGACCACTGGTGGGATCACCGGTCGCACGAGGCGGCCGGGCGGCTCGGCTACCGACCCACCTCGAGCGCCTCCTCCTCGACGACCGACACACCAGGCTCTCCAAGGACGCCCTCGAGCAGCGCCGCGGGGAGTTCGAGGTCCGGCCGGGCGGTCGCGTTGTACATCACCCCGGAGACGCACAGCCACGGGTCCTCCCGCCTCGCCGACGTCATCCCGAGATCGAAGGCGGCCGCCCTCGTCGGCGAACTGGCCACGAGGGCGGCCCAGCGGGCCGCGACGTCACGCGCCTACTCGTCGGTCACCTGCAGGTCAGTGGTCGGCTCGGCGACATGCCGGCAAGGCGCCACCGGTGTTCAGATGCAGGCGCCATGATCGCCGTGAACTGGCCCGCGCTGAGTAGTCATGAATGTTCATTTCCTAGTCGTTACGATATATATCCTAATCGTCAGATTTGCGATATGTCGCCTTGGCGTTGGTGGCTGCGCAAAACAGCAGGAGCGGCAAGGGCTGAGTGAGCGGCGGCGGCTGCGCGAGGACAGGCGCGTTCGTCGCATGGCCTCGAAAGGCGACGTCGCTGGGCTCACTCCTACTGCCGGCGGCAGCCATTACCTTGGATACAACACGGGTTCGCCTATCTGCTCTACGAGGTGGTGAGGTTGACGCGCTGACGGAGCGTGCCAATAGAGGTGAAACGAACGCTAAGGTCAGGCTCGTCGACATGTTTGTCGACCGCGTCGACATCGACGCGCTGACCGCGTGCACCGCCGCTGGCGACACCTTCTCAAGAATGGGGTGAATAAGCTACTACAGATGCGGGGTGACATCGATGCGCTGACCGCGCGGGCAGATGCAGGCGACGAGGATGCCACAGAGGCACACGTCCGCCTACTCGTGAAGCAGGGTGACATCGACGTGTTGACCGCGAGCAGACGCCGGCGAAGAGGAAGCGGCCAAGATGCTCTACAAGCTGCGCATGCATGAGCTCTACGGCGACGTGCTCACGTAACCGGTGCGCTTGGACCCTTAAAGGTGATTTGTAGCCGAGAGCTTCGAGCTGGCGGGCCTGGGTCGGCCCGGCCTGGAACGACTTAGACGAGTAGCAATCTGTTAGCCGCCGACAGGCGCCCAGATCAGTGCCCGTTGCTCGAATATTGGCCCCGACTCGCGTGCACTCTGGCGCAAGCTGCTGCTTCTGCACGAACAGCAGCGCGGGCTGGCGAAGGCCGAGCCCGACGTCAGGAGTGCGGACAGCGTTTCCTCGAGAGTCGCTTATGCTGACGTCGGGGCGGACAGTGAATACGCGCGCGCCGTTCGGGGTGATCTCGGCGGCGACTTCGTGGAGCCTGTTCTCCCGGCGGCCGACGGTCGTGACGGCGGCGCCGCGCTGTGCGAGTAGGACCGCGGTGGAGCGGCCCAAGCCGGTGCCCGCGTCGGTGACGAGGGCGACCCTTGTTCTCGAACTGGGTCATGTTGGTGCTCTCTCGGCTCTACTTGGCCCTCGGCAGGTTGAGCGGGTACTCCGCGCCGAGGTCAGCGGACGTCGAGACTGCCTGCCAGGTGATGACCTCGGTGATCTGCATCTGCGAGTAGTCAAGCGCCGATCGCACCGCGTAGGCCCCGAGCGGCAGGTGGGTGGGGATGCAGTCGCTCTTGGCGATGCGGACGAGGATCCCGGCAGCGCGGTCGGGGTCACCAGCGGCGTTGGTAGTGCGGATCGTGGCGGCGAATGCGCCGACCGTGCTCTGATACTCAGCCGCGACGTCCGGGATCTCCATTGAGGCGCCCGCCCAGTCGGTGGCGAAGCCGCCAGGCTCGACAACGAGATAGCGGACGCCGAAGGGCGCCGTCTCGGCCGCGAGGACGCGCGTGAGGCCGTCGATGCCGAACTTGGCAGCCTGGTAGGAGCCAAGTCCCGGATTGCCGCCGACACGGCCGCCGATCGAGGAGAACTGAATGATGAGCCCGCCGCTCTGCGTACGGAGAATCGGGAGCGCCGCCCTGGATACGTTGTAAACGCCCCAGAAGTTCGTCTCGAACTGGCGGCGGAAGTCGTCCTCGGGCGCGGTCTCGACCGGCGAGATATTCGCGTAGCCGGCGTTGTTCACGACGATGTCGATGCGACCGAAGCGCTCGACGCCCGCCTGCAGCGCGGCCGTCGCGGCGGCGGCATCGGTCACGTCGAGGGCGACCGGCAGGATGCGGTCGCCGTACTCCTCGACAAGCGCGGTGAGTTGCTCGGGCCTGCGAGCGGTGGCGACGACCTGGTCGCCAGCCTCGAGGGCGGCGGTGGTCAGCGAGCGGCCGAAGCCTCGAGAGGAACCGGTGATGAACCACGTTTGTGTAGTCATGCCGTTAGTACAACACAGTTGCGCTATTAGTACAACTGTGTTGCGGTACCATCGTTGGCATGACCCTCGAGTTCGAACGCGCCCGCACCGCCGAGGCGAAGAACATCCGCGAGCGAGCGATCCTGGACGCCGCCGCTCGCCTGGCCCTCGAGCGCGGCGTACGGACCGTGACTCTCACCGACATCGCCGCTGGCGTTGGGATGCACAAGTCGACGATGCTGCGCTATTTCGAGACGCGCGAAGAGATCTTCCTGCGCCTCGCGGCTGAGGGGTACCAAGAGTGGTCGGGGATCGCACAGGAGCAACTCCGCGCTCTCGCGCTAAGACAAGATGGCAGACAAGGCCTCGACGTGGCCGCGACGGCGCAGGTGTTGGCCGGTACGCTCGTTGCTCGTCCGCTCTTTTGCGATCTCCTCGCGCATGCACCGCTGAATCTCGAGAGAAACGTCTCTTTCCCATCAGTCCGGACCTTCAAACTTGCGGCGATTGACGCATCCGCAGCCGTTGCCTTGACACTTAGCGATCTACTCAGCCTCAGTCCCGCATCGGCCCGCAACGCCGTAGCGACTGCGACCGCCCTTGCCGGAGCGCTGTGGCAGATGGCGGCCATCGGTACCGGCCTGCGCCGTTTCTACGAAAGCGACCCAGAGTTGACCCATGCCGTTGTCGATGTTGCTCCAAGACTCACGAACATCCTGACCGCGCTGATCAATGGCTACCTCACCACTGCGGATTGATGCTCCGGCGCTACTTCCCCAGCCCCAGCCCAGCCCCAGCCCCAGGTCTTGGCCGAGGGGCAGACCTGCATTTGCCTGGCTGGCTCCGATGAGAACTGCGTCAGTCCTGGCGCCATCAGCAACTCGACACGCAAGTTGACCGAGTGGGCTCTGCGCGGTGGGGGACTGTCCGGAGCTGGGAGCAGGTGCGGTGCGGTGCGGTGCGGAATCAATTGTCCTGCTCATCGCGTCAGGCGCGCCGAGCCGGTGTCGATGGAGCGGTCCACGAGGTCAGGATCTGGAGGGCGTCGTGGGAGGTCGTACCCGGCTCGGCGGAGAGGATCACTAGTCGCTGGGCAGGGTCGTCGGGACTGGTCCAGGTGTCGCAGTCGAGGGTGAGGTCGCCGACCTCGGCGTGGCGGTAATGCTTGGTTGCGTGGCCGGCGGAGGTGACGAGATGTCTGGACCACCAGACACGGAAGCCGTCGTCGCGGAGGGAGAGTTCTCCGACCAGTCGGGGGAGCTCCGGCCGTCAGGAAGGCGGGGCGGCGTGCAACCTCAGCGCGGAAACGGCTATCCGGCCGATGTGTTCCCCCGGAACCGCCGCGGTTTGATGCCGCTTCCTTTCTTGAGGAGGATGCGGATCTTGTCCAATCGCTACCTGCTCGAGCCGCGGGCTCGGGCCGTGAAGATGGCGCTCGACCATCTCGAGGAGTACCGGTCGGCCTACGCGGCCTGCCAGGCGATCGCACCGAAGGTGGGGGCGTGGGTGTCGAGTCGCTGCGTTAGTGGCCGGTGCAGGCGCAGGTCGATGCCCAGCAGGCTCCTGGGGCTACCTCGACCGAACGGCAGCGGATCAAAGGCCTGGAACGTAAATCCGGGACCTGAAAGAAGTCAACGCCTTGTTCAATGCTGCCTCCCACCTCCGTCGGCATGGCCATCGGGTGACGCCGACGACACCGTCGCCGACTCGTGCCCAGCGTGACCGACGCCGTGCTCGGCGTGCCCCACCAGGAGCAGCGCGCCCCTCGAACTCAGGACGTTCGAACGGGCGTTCTGGCGCCAGTTCGGGATGACGCCGGCTGCTGGGGCCGTGTCCATCTCGATCCGGGTCCGGGTGCGCCACCGGATCCCGTCGATCAGCGTGCGGCGGCTCCACTTCCGGGGCCGCCCGCTGCCTGCCGGAGCCCGGAGCAGCGGTTCCAGGATCCGCCACTGCCGGTCTGTCAGGTCCTTACGTGCTCCGATCGATGGGCTGCTCAACGAGCTCTCCGGGCGGATGATCTTCTTGGTCGTTGATCACCTATCGGAGACCTCACCCATGTCCGGGCACCGACACGCGTGGCACTGACCACACGCGCGACTTCCTAAACAGCTCCTAGTGGTGGCGCCCTGGGGGAAGCGCAGCAGGCAGCAGTCTCCGAGCCGGACGCCACACCCGGGGGTGACGTCACCCGGCGCAGGACGTTCGAGCGGGCGTTCCGGCGGCAGCACGGGATGACGCCGGGCCGCTGGCGCCGTGAGCACTGCCACTAACCCGCTCCCTCAACCCTAAAGCAGGAAATGCCTCCACGCTGTGCAGGAAACGCCGCCCCGTCGAGGGTTGCGCGCGGTCAACTGAGATGACCCGACGGTTCCTCGGAAGGAGTCGACGCCCGTGATCGCGGATTCCGAAACTCAAGGGGATCCGCACATGCTGGCCACCTTGGTGTCGGATCAGTGCGAAGCCGCACGGATGCGAGCTTGAGCGTCCCTGCCCGGATTGACGCCCTACCTCGCCGGTGCCGCTTAGGCGAATCCGTCAAGGACACTACGATAGCGTGAGCATCCGTCTTCGATGGAGGCGCTAGCGGGCCGTGGCAAGGTTACCGAAGACGGCATTCGACAGAATTGGGATTCGCGCTGATGAAGGCTGATAGTGGGTCGGCGTTGGATGGTGGCGCCATCCTCGCCAACGCAGACAGGATCCGACCGCTGCTGCGGGAGCACGCTGCCGAAGTGGAAGCCGCTCGCCGCCTGACCACGCCAGTTGCCGACGCACTCGTGGCCACCGGCGTATTCCGAATGTCCATGCCCGCCGCATGGAGCGGGCCCGAGCCTGACATCTGCCGACAGATCGAAATCATCGAAACGCTGTCTCGTGCAGATGCCTCACCAGGTTGGGCAACGGGTTCGGGCTCACCGAGAGCGACCGGGCGGGCCCCCTCGCAGCGCCGCAGCCCATGCCGACGACGGGCCAGCGGTCGCCGCCATGGACGAGACCGGAGTGGCCCAGCGTCGTGCCATGCCCAAAGCCGAGCGGCGGGTCGCCGCCCAGCGCTACGTGGAACTGGTCGGGCTGCGCGGCACCGAGCGCAAGTTCCCCTACCAGATCTCGGGCGGCATGAAGCAGCGCGCGGGACTGGCACGGGCGCTGGAGTCGAACCGCGGGTCCTCCTCTTCAACGAGCCGTTCGCCTCGATCGACGCCCAGTACGTCCAGCTGCTGCGCAAGGAGTTGCGCGGGCTGGTCAGCGAGCAGCAACAGACGGCCGTGCTGGTCACGCAACACCTGGACGAGGCGCTCTATCTCTCCGACCGGATCCTGCAGATGAGCACCGGGCCGGCGGTCATCCGCGAGGACGTGGCGGGTCGACCTGCCGTTCCCGCGCGATCCGGAGATGGAGACCCCGGCCCAGCAGCAGCGCACTTCAACCATCATCGCCCGCATCGGGCACCCGTGCACGAACTGTTTCCCTGCGCCTGCGAGATCGAACCAGGTTCGGACACGCACGTCTCCGCGGCCTACCGCCGACGGCTCGCCGAGGTGCTTGTCGCGCGTCGTCGAGCATGATCTCGTCACAGAGCGGGTTTCGTAGTCAGGAGCTGGGTGCGTTTCTCAGGGCGCGGCGTCGGCAACTGGTGCGCGGGGAGCTGGGTCTGCCCCCGGTCCTGGGGAGGTGCGTTTCCGGGGTGCGCCGTGAGGAGGTTTCCTATCTCTCCGGGGTGAGTGTCACCTGGTACACGTGGCTGGAGCAGGGTCGCGAGATCAAGCCGTCCCGGCAGGTGCTGGACGCGCTGGCCCGTACGCTGCGCCTGTCGGCGGCCGAGCACGGCTACATCCTGTCGCTGGCGGGATACGCCGCCCCCCAGCCGGTCCCCGAGTCGGGCGTTCGGGCGGCCCCACCACACGTGCAGCGGTTGCTTGAGTCACTCGACGGTTTCCCGGCCTATGTGATCGCCCCGGACTGGGCGATGTGCGGCTGGAACGCGGCCTATACGGCCTTGTACCGGGACCTGGCGAGAGTTCCGGCGGCAGACCGGAATTTGCTGTGGTTGATCTTTACTGATCCGTACCTGCGCGAGTTGATGCCGGACTGGGAGTTCATGAGTCGCCGTCACCTTGCCCAGTTCCGGGCCGAGGCCGGACCCCGGCTGGGCCATCTGTCATTCTCCCGTCTGGTGCAGCGACTCCTGAAGGCGAGTGAGGCGTTTCGCGCCGGTTGGGAGAGCCATGACATCGAGGGTTTCGCCTCGCGGGAACGGCTCTTCCGCCACCCGGTCGTCGGCGACCTTCATCTGGAGCACCACCGTCTGGCGCCGTCGGATCATCCGCATCTGCGCCTGGTGATCTACACGCCCGTGCTCGCCACCGATACTCCGCATCGCCTGCGGCACCTGGTCGGCGCGACTCACTAGCGTCCGCGCAGTAGGGCACCCCATGTGATGTGCTCACGCAGCTGCCGTTTGAGGATCTTGCCTCCCGGGTTGCGCGGCAGCGGTTCCGCGCGAACCACGACGTACTGCGGGATCTTGAAATCGGCCAGCCGTTCCCCCAGGTACTCCAGCACGGCGCGCGGGTCCAGCGTGCTGCCCGGCACGGGCACCAGCACTGCGCCGACCTTCTCGCCCATCACCACGTCCGGCACCCCGACCACCGCGGACTCCGCTGGCATGCCCGGCATCACACGCCCCGTGACCAGTGCGTGGCCGGCACCAAGCATCAACGACGTCGGACCAAGGCGACGGCCCGCCGATTCTCATCCGGCAGGGTGGGCCCCGCGCAGGCGCGTGACATGCAGGCCGCAGCCGAGAATGCTGGCAACATTCCGGGGATCCCGCGGCCGATCTGGGCTGTGACTGGGCATGTGCTCTTCGCCGCCGCCACGGAGTTGGCCAACGGGCGCCGGCTTCCGATTGAGGCGCGGCGTGCCGCGCTGCACACATGGTCTGGGCGATCGAAGAGGCCGTGCTATGGCGGTAGCTCGAGGTGCTCCGGCCCCGCGGGCCTGAGATGGTCAGTGTTGGACGTCGAGCCCGCCGCGTGAGGTGGCGGCGGTCTGACCGTGCTGTACCGGGTGTACCGCCGTGATGAGCGGGGGCCGGGACGCGTGCACGTCCCGGCCCCACCCCCCTCGGGCCAGGGATCAAACATCGACGCGGCCCCCAACCCCCGCCGGAACGCCCGCTCGAACGTCCTGAGGTCGCGGAACCCGACAGCATCTGCCGCGAGCAGCCGCTGCTCCAAAGACCCGGCGCGGTCCCGATCCGCTCGAACAGGATGTACGCGTGGCGGACCGACGCATAGATCCGCCGTGCCAGCTCCTCGACCCGCAGGTCCGGGCCGGCCAGGTGCTGGCGCACGTGACCCCGCATCATCTCGAGCAACACGCCCTCGGGGCCGTCCCTGTACGGCACGAAGGGGGTGACGTCCCGCAGCACCATCGCGAGCAGATCGATCGCAGCCCGCCCGGCGTCCAGCCGCTGTGACAAGGTGAGGCCGCCGGCGACCTCGAACAGCCGACCGAGGTAGCCGGACAGCATCTGCATGGCCGGCGCCGCGGGGTCTGCGCTGCGTGCACAGCCTTCGGTGATCTCGGCGGGACGGAGCGGGAGCAGCTCGCGTGGGAGACGCAGGGTCAGGCTCCGGGTCTCGGTCGACGAGCCCCGCTCGTACGGGCTACGTGTCTCTTTCAGCACTCCTGTGCCGGCCGCCCGCTGGGCGAAGCGGCCGTGCTGATGGTGGCTGCTCTCACCAGCCATCTGTACACACAAGAGCATCAGGTTATCTGCCGGCGCCCTCGCAGCAATCCTGTCCGTCCGGAATATCCGCAGGGCCCTCCCCAGTGCGACCGAGAGAGCGTGACGTCCTCCCCAGCGCCTGGAACGTCATTCACCCGCGGAAGTCGGGACGCGTCCGGGCGATCCTCGATAAGAGGAACTCACTGGCGACGTCTCCCAACTCCTCACCCGAGAACTCGTGAGTCTGCACGCCCCAACGTTAGCTCCGGAATTGTCCCAGGTGAGACGCATTCACTAGGAGTTATCTGAACACGGGTGGTGACCTTGCCGCCGTTGTGACGAGCAGGGGCCGGGCCACAGACGAGCAGCCTGGCCCCTTTTTGTGGTGATTCCTGCCGCTCCTCGCGGAGGGATGCCCAGATCTGCGTACTCCCCCGGCTGGTGCCAGACGCCGGTCAGCCTCGGCCCATGCCGACGATTAGGGTCGCGGCGATGATCCCGAGGCCTTCGATCTTCCAGGGGCCGGCGTTCACCCAGTGACGCTGCTTGTCCCCGCTCGCGGCTGCCAGCTGCCCGTGCCGTGCAGTCGGCGCAGCCCTACCCTGCGGCCATTCGGCTGGTGACGCGTCGCATAGCGCACACTGCGGCTCCCGCGCTGAACGGCACCAGACCGGCGTCATGCTGCCGCGGCGTTGCGAGGAAGCGGCCCGACATTCGACTCGCGGGCGGAACCCAGCCCGGCGTGACGCTGCACCGGCCCGGGTCCGGAGCGCGCCACGAGTGCGCCAGCGAGCGCGCCGGTGGCGAACGCGTACACGCCTTGTGCAGCAGGTCCACCCCGAGTTCCGGCCGCGGCCAGGTCGTGGGCGGCGCACCGACACCGGTGGTGTTCTCCAGGATCTGGTCGTTGGTCAGACGCACCACGGTGAACATCACCGACGCGACCGGCCCTCGCAGCTCCACGTTCGCCATGACGCTACGCAGCACCCTGATCAGCGCGCCCTGGCTGAAATGCATGGCCCAGTTCACCGCCAGCGGCTGACGCCCTGGCTGCTCCGCAGCGCCGGTCAGCCGTTGCAGCACACGCGCCGGAACATGTGAATCCGGCCTGCCGGTCAGCCGCTGCTCGGCCTTCTCCCTTGCCTACTCGCGGCGGATATTGGGCTGGCATGCGGCCAGCTCAATGAAGACCGCGCTGGTTCACGACGCCCTGGAGCAGGCCGTCTGGTTGCGCCGACGCGACGGGATCGGGGACCTGCCAGGGCTGATTCACTACAACGACGCCGGGTCCCAGTACACATCGATCGCGTTCTCCGAACGCCTCGCCGAGGTCGGGATCGACCCTCGGTTAGGTCGGCGACGCGTTCGACAACGCGCTGGCTGAATCCGTGATCGGGCTGTTCAAGACCGAGCTGATCAAACGCGCGGCCCGTGGCGCACGGTCGAGCAGGTCGAGATAGCCACCCTGGAGTACGTCGACTGCGTCAACCACCGACAGCTGTTTAAGGCCTGTGGCGATATCGCGCCCGCCGATCTCTCGAGGCAGCCAACTACCGTCAACAGGCCGCCTTCACCTTGGCCGGTCGCTCAACCCTGTAGGTCTCCGGAACGCCGGGGCGGTTCAACCTAGATGGTCTGGGCGAGGTGTTCTGCGACCATGAGGGTGGCCAGGTTGGTGTTGGCGGTGGGGATGGTCGGCATGATCGACGCGTCGATGACCCACAGGTTGGTGGTGCTGTGGACCCTGCCGGTGGCGTCGACCACGGCGTCGGAGTCGTGAGCTGGTCCCATCCGGCAGGTGCCGACGTAGTGGTGGTACGGGATGAGGTTTGCGCGCACCGCGTGACTGAGCTCGGTGTCGTCGGTGATGCCGGCGCCTGACCAGTCTTCCTCGACGAGGTGCGCGGCCAGCGGGGCGGATGCGGTGAGCGTCCGCGCCAGCCGTACTGCGGTGACCAGCCTGGGCAGGTCGTCGGGGTGGGAGAGGTAGCTGGGCTCGATCCGGAGTGGACTGTCGGCTTCGGGTCCGCTCAGGCGCACGGTGCCGCGTGAGTGGGGCGTCAGTAGCGCTACGAGCATGGCCAGCTGGGGGGCGCCGCCGTTGCCCGCGACGGGTCCGCTGGGGAATATCTGTAGGTCGGGCGAAGTGAGGCCGGGCTGAGTGTGCGCGGTGAGCAACGTCTGGCGCGGTGGGAGTTGGGGCTGGTCGCGGGCAACGAATCCTACGCGTAGCAGGGGGTGGTCTTGCAGGTTCGTGCCGATGCCGGGCAGGTCCGCTTCGATCGGGATGGACAGGGCGGAGAGGTCGTGGGCGGGTCCGAGGCCCGAGCGCAGCAAGATCGCCGGTGTGCCCACAGCGCCGGCGGCCAGGACCACGGTGTCGGCGGTGATCTGTTTGCCGTCGGCGAGGCTCACCCCGGTGGCGTCGCTGTTGTTGAGCAGGACTCGGTCGACGGCGCTCTCGCCGCGGATGGTCAGGTTCGGCCGGTCTCGAGCCTGGGCGAGATAGGTCAGTGCGGTTGATTCCCGCAGTCCGTCGAGTTCGTTGACCGGCAGCCGGCCCGCGCCGACCGCGCCAGGGGCGTTGTGGTCGGGCACCGGTGTGTGTCCGGTCGCTTCGCAGGCGTCGAGGAACGCTTGCTGAGGATTGGTCAGCTCCGGATAGCGGCGGATCGGGACCGGACCGCGGGTGCCGTGGGCGTTGTCGTGGAAGTCTTGGTCGTGCTCAAGACGCCGGAAGGCCGGGAGTACGTCGTCGAACGACCACCCGGAGCAGCCCGCAGCGACCCATCCGTCGTAGTCGTTGCGGTGCCCGCGCAGCGCCATGACGCTGTTGATCGCCGAGCTGCCACCGACGATCCGTCCGGCGTGCACGGGCACTGACCGGCCGAGAGCGGTCGCCGTTCCCGTGTATCCCCAGCCATAGGTCGTTCTTGCCGAGGTGTCGTAGGCATTGGCCACGGCTGGGGGCTGGCTGTCACCGATGGGACCGAAGTCGGTGCCAGCATCGAGCAGTAGCACCGATCGCGAGGGGTCCTGTGACAACCGCGCGGCGAGCACCCCGCCAGCTGAACCCGCACCGACAATCACAACATCGACGCCCGTAATCTCAGCCTGGTGTGCTGGTTGTCGAGTTCTGGTTGTGGTCAACGATCCACCCCCGATGATCGACCGGATTCACTGCCAGCTTTCCACCACCAAGCCTATCGAAGTAGTGGGAACCGGCGAATTTGGTCACTTACGTCAACGTTTATCAGGCGGCAGGTCGAAAGCAACGTGTTGCGAATGGATGCGTTTATGTGCACGATGCCCGGTTCCGCAGTACCGTCCTTGGAGTCCTTACTGCCGCACTTGTCGGATGATTCATCTCGCTCCTGTGGATGCAATTTTGTCGCTGGGGAAGCTGATGGTGCACAAGGTTTGAGCGAAGTCAGCAATCGATAGCCTTCAGCTGGGCTAGAGCTTTACGAGCGCCTGCGCCCTGCAGGACGGGCAGGAAGCTCCTGTGTGCTGCCAAGGGCCGGTGTCCTCGTCCGTGCTGATGGTCTCGCCTCGCCTCGCCTCGCCTCGCCCCGGCGCTCCGATGGCGGTTGCGGCACGGCCCTTTCCGCGGGTGTCGCCGGCGATGACACGGACAGGACAAAAACTGATGGCAATCGCCTCCTCCGAGAAGTCAATTGCGGACACGACGGAGGCGGATGCGACGAGATGAACGGAACAGGCCGTGAATCGCCCGGGCGTCACGAACGTGCTTGGCAGCGGGTATCGCGTCGAGAGGTCGCCGCCCGTCGGGATGCAGCAAGGGCAGCCGGGCCAGCAGCACGGAGTCCAGCCGGTCGGACTTGATGTGCTTGGCGTGGTAGGTGCGCAGGTCAGCGGAGCGTTCGGGCGGGTCCAGCACCACCGTCGCGCCGTGGCGGCGGAACCGCGCGGCCAGCGCGACCCAGGCGTTGCGGGTCGGTTCCATCACCACCGTCACTGCGATCGTGCGCGCCGCCTCCGGCAACCGGGCCCACAACCGCTCGAGATCGCCGATCTCATTGCGGAAGCGGTGCCCGCTCCAGACGATGCCGCCATCGGCCGCCGCCGGGCTGGCCTGGTGCGGCGCCCGGCAGGCGATGTCCACTCCCAGCGTGAACGTCACGGTCTCTCCTCCACGATCGCTGCGGTCGGCGTTCCGACCAGCCACCGCCGAGGCGTGAGCGGGGTGCACCAGACATTCGCTGACAGAGATCCGGACAAGACGTTCCCACCGGTCATCAGGTTCCTAAGAGGGCGCGCCACCTCACCGGCAGCGGCCCCGCCCGCCCGCATGGTCAGCAAGCCAGAAGTCGCGGGTGCGCTCCACCCGGTCGAGCAACGACGACAGGCGGGTGCCGGACATCGTGATCTTCTCCCGGCGGCCGACCGAAGCGAGAGCATCGACGCGACCCACGACGGGACCCGGGGGTGGCTCCCGATGCCGCCGCCGCGCCGATGAACTCGGCGGAGCGTGCGAGATGGAGGTGGACGGAGTCGATCAGAGTGGCCGCGTACGGCCGCCGCGTGACTGGCGTCAGTCAGGCCGGGGTCAACGTCTGTTGGTGGAGTTGGCAGACCCGGGCGTAGCCGGGGGTGGTGGCGAGGAGCTCGGTGTGGCTGCCGGTGCCGGTGACGCGGCCGTGCTCGAGGAACAGGATGCGGTCGGCATCGGTGACGGTGAGCAGGTTGTGCGAGATGATGATCGTGGTGCGTCCGGCCATGAGCCTGCGCAGGGGACTGAGGACGCGCTGGGTCGATTCGGCGTCGAGGCCGGTGGTGGGTTCGTCGAGAAGCAGCACCGGGGCGTCGCGGATCATGGCTCGGGCGATGGCCACGCGTTGGCGTTGGCCGCCGGAGAGCAGGCGTCCGCGTTGCCCGACCCGGGTGTCGTAGCCGTCCGGCAGTGCGCGGATGAATTCGTGGGCGTCCGCGGCGACCGCCGCGGCGACCACCTCGCGCTCCCGGGCTTCCGGCTTGCCCCACAATATGTTGTCCCGGATCGTGCCGTCGAAGACGAGCGTCTCCTGCAGCACCACGGCCATGTTTCGCCGCAGGTCGGCCAGTGACAGTTCGCGCAGGTCGACACCGTCCAGGGTGATGGCACCGGAGTCGGGGTCGTAGAAGCGCAGCAGCAACTCGGCAAGGGTCGACTTGCCTGCGCCGCTGGCGCCGACCACGGCGATCTTCTCGCCTGGTTCGGCGCGGAACCTGACCTGGGACAGTGCGGGGTGCGCGGTGTCGGGGTATGTGAAGCCGAGGTCGTGGACGCGGAGTGTGCCGCGTGCTCGCAGCAAGGGTCGCGGGTGGTGCGCTTCGGTGACCGAGGGTTGTTGGTCGAGGAGTTCGATGACGCGTTCGGCGTTGGCGCTGGCGGCATGGAGGGAATTGATCAGGTGGCCGAAGCCCTGGATGGGGCCGTAGAGCCGAGTCAGGTAGACCATGAAGACCAGCAGCCCGCCGAGGGTGATTCGGCTGTTGGCGAGTTCCCACACCGCCAGGCCCATGACGGACAGGACTGCGATCACCTCGAGCAGTTCGGTCAACGGTCTGAAGAGGGCCTGCAGGCGGGTGGCCACCATCTGGGCGCGGAAGCCGCCGAGGTCCTCCTCGCCGAACCGCGCGGCTTCGGCGGCTTGGCGGTCGTAGGCCCGGATCAGGGCGGCGTTGCTGAAGCTCTCCTCGGCCACGGTGGTGGTCGACCCGGCCCGGCGGCGCTGCTCCCGGGACGCGTCCTTGAGGCGGGTGGAGAAAAAGCGGGTGGCCACGAGGAAGCCGGGCGCGGCGATCAACGCGGCGATGGCCATTTGCCAGCTCAGGTACAACAGCGCCCCGGTGAACAGCACCAGCCGGAACGTGTAGGTCACGGCCTCGGCGACCCCGGACAGGACCAGCTCTTCGATGGCTTCGGTGTCGCCGATCAGGCGGGACAGGATGTCGCCGAGTTGGTGGCGTTCGAAGAACCCCGAGGACTGCTGGTGCAGGTGGATGAACAGCCGGTTGCGCAGGTTCAGGATGAACCGCTCACCGACCCACGTCGACAGATACTGATCGGTGCTCGACACCATGCACTCGACCACTGCGACCCCGATGTAGGCGGCGGCGATCACCGGGAACAGGTGGAAGTCGTGCGGGGCCAGCACGTCGTCGATCAAGATCCTGAACAGCCAGATGCTCGCGGTGCTCAACACCGGGCCGACCCCGACGAGCACAAGGCTGATCCACAAACGGACGCGGAACGGCCTGGTCTCCGGCCAGAACCGGCCGAAGATCTCCCGGATCCCGGCTGGCGGGGCCTTCCCTGAACCGGTTGACGCAATCGCTCTCCCGAGGGAGAACATCCGATGCTGTCCCGGCGGCCGGGCGATCGTTGTCGACATTTGCTGCTGCGCGCCCCTTTCGGGCCTACGTTGCCTCATCACGACCCAGACGTAGTAGTGGCCCCGTCCCACAAGGGGCGGGGCCGCTACTACGGGGCCTACCTGAGATCAGTTCCCGTCGTCACTTGTCGTGGCTGCGGTGCTCGCGGTGCTCGACCTCCCATCGTGCTAATGGTTCGCGGTGGTCCCGCCGCCGATCGCGCCGATCCTCGCCGCGCGAATAGCGAACTGCTGGCACCAAGTCGTCGAACCTGCCCATTTCTTTCCTTTCCTCACCCGGGGGAGCCCGTCCCGCACCCGTCCTCGGATTGTTTCCTGATCGATGCCTGATTAGATGCGTGCTGCAGGCCCTCGCGGTGGTGGCGATGAGCTCAGAGTGGGTACCCTCTTCGCTTCCTGTCCTGTGCTGCCATACAGCCACGATCCATTCCGCATGACCGGGGGTGAAGACGGCGCTGCCGCTAGCAGTCGCACCACCTGCTCAACGCCGGGGCGCTCGACCTGATCGAGGCCACGGTCGCGTCGGGTGCGCCTACGGGTGAGGCCTGATCCTGGTGGGTGGCGTACCTGATACTGCGGGCCAACGCGCGGGGTGTGGAGCTGGCCGTGCTGCCGATCACCCCGGGGCAGGTGGCGCGGGTGATCGATTGGTCGCGTCCGGGTTGCTCAACAAAGAAGCTCGCCCGTCCTCGACGGCGTGCTGACCGGTGAGGGTTCTCCCGCCGAGGTCGTCGACGTCCGCTGGCTCGCGGTCGTCTCCGACGAGGGCGCGGTGGTGGCGGCTGGCCGCTGCTCGTCACGACGGCAGCGGTGTCGCACCGGCAGCCGATATCAGCCGTAGCCGACCTCGTCGATGATGATCAGTTTGTGACGGCGGATCTTCTTCAGCTCGGTTTCGAGTTGCCCACCGGGCGGCCTTGGATCGACCGCCGATTTCACCGCCGATGGGTGCTCTGTACCTGGCCGCGACCGAGGTGGCCGGGCGGGCACCATGCAACCAGTCGTCCCGATGGTGTAAGCAGGCTCGGCCGGTACCCGCCAGCGCTGTGATCACCGACACCGACATGTCTTGCCCTCCTCTGACGCGACGCGAACTAACCTGGCGGCGCGCGTCTCATAGCCGACTTCAGATGTGCATCTGAAGGCTTATCGCGGGTAAGTCCGATTGTGTCGGGATGTGAGGTTGGAATTGCGATTACCACGTCGGCACGCTATTGTGATCGGTGCCTCAATCGCGGGTTTGTGTGCAGCGCGGGCACTGAGTGAGAGTTTCGAGCGTGTCACGGTGATCGACCGCGACGAGCTACCTCTGGAACCGGTCGCGCGGCGCGGTGTGCCGCAGAGTCGTCAGCTGCATTTTTTGCTCGCTCGGGGTCGTGAAGCGTTCGACGAGCTCTTTCCTGGAATGAGCGACGAACTGGTCGGGGCGGGCGCGGTGACTGCCGACGTGCAGAACCAGATCAACTGGAGTTTTGCCGGTCACCGCTTGCGGAAGGCGCAGTCTGATCTGATCGGGATCGGGGTGAGCCGGGCGCTGCTCGAGTTCACCGTGCGTTCTCGGGTCGGGCAGCTGCCCACGGTGGCGATCGTGGAGCGCTGCGAGGTGACGGATCTGCTGCCTGGTCCTGACCTGCGCCGGGTCACCGGGGTGCGCGCCCGGAGCCGAACGGATGTGCAATCAGAGTCCGCGTTGGATGCGGACTTGGTGGTCGATGCCTCCGGCCGTGGTACTCGTAGCGCGACGTGGCTCGAGGCGCTGGGCTATGAACGAGCATTCGAGGAGCGGGTCCGCATTCAGCTCGCTTACCAGACGCGGTCTTACCGCCGTGAGCCCGAGCATCTCGCGGGGGACGTCAGCTCGGTCTACCCCCCCTATCCCGAGCAGACCCGCAGCGCGACCATCGCGGCTGTGGCAGCTGATCGCTTCATGGTCACTCTCAGCACCTGCGGTGGTGAGGACCTGCCTGCCCGGGACGAGGCGATGGTCGAGTTCGCCGAGAGCATCGGGGGCCACGACATCGCCGAGATCATCCGTAACGCGATGCCACTGACGGAACCAGTGGTCATGCGCTTCCCGGAAAGCGTCCGAAGGCACTACGAACAGCTCGATCGGTTCCCGGAGGGCTACCTCGTCGTCGGCGATGCCCTCTGCAGCTTCAACCCTCTCTATGGGCAGGGCATGACCGTTGCCGCGCTGGAAGCCGTGCTGCTGGGCCAGCTGCTGCGCGAGCAGGATGACGATCTCAGTGGCCGCTTCTTCCCGGCCGCGTCCAGACTGCTCGCCATTCCATGGAACCTGACGAACGCCGGCGATCTGCAGTTCGCGCATGTCGAGGGTGAGCCGAGCGCGGAGATGCTCGAAATGGAAGAGTACCTCCAGCGGTACCGGGAGGCGGCGGCGGACGACGTCGTGCTCACCGCCGCGTTGCTGCGAGTTTTCAACCTGCTCGACGAGCCGTCCCGGCTGTCGGAGCCCGATCTCGAAGCGCGAGTGCTGCGGGCGACCGGATCGGCTGGCCCTGCTGGCTAAGCAGGAGCGGGGACACGGTCTCGCCGTGGGGAACGAGGTCTTGTTCGCCCCGGGATAGCGCAGGGAGAGTCCCGCGTCGGCCTGGCTCGTCGCAGGGCCCCGACGCTGTCAGCCTCGCTGACCACAGCCGGTCGAACCAGGCAAGCGCGCAGAACTGGTTTGGGTCGGCGGCGATCCGACGGGGACGCGTTGGCCGAATCGACCTCAGCGGACGATCAGGTGTCCGCGAGGCGCTCCAGGAAGCCGCGCAGCTCCTTGAGCTCCCGCGTGCCGAACTCGCGCAGGGTCGCCCGCACGACCCCTGCCACCGCTTCGTCGCACGTGCGCAGCACATTCCGCCTCCCGCCCGTGATGCGGTGTCGGATCGCCTTGCCCGGACCGCTGCGGCGCTCCAGCAGGTCGCGTTGCTCCAGACGTGCCACGACCGCGCCCGCTGCCTGGTCCGATTGTCCCGTCAGGCGGGCCAGTGCATGGGTCGACGAATCGGGATTTGCCGCCACCGAGCGCAGCATGCCCCACTGCGGCAACGTCATCGACCACCGGGCCAGCTCCGCCTCGCAGGCCATTTGCTTGCGCTGCTGAGCCCGCACAGGAAGGCGAGGAATTCCTGCCAGCGCTTGCGGTCGCGCAGCCGGTAGAACAGCCGGCCCGCAGGTCTAGTCCGGCGATCATGTGCCGCACCCCGCCGTAGCGGTTGTAGGTCGCGCGTAGCCGTAATGGACTCGTGGTCGGGAACCATCCGCGGCCCGGGCGGGGCTGCAGGTTCAACGGCCCGAACTCATCGACACAGATCACCCGGCCACCGTCGGGGATGTGCCCGGCAGCGTAGCGGTCGTAGGGGTCGAGGATCCGGGTCATCTTCGCGCTGAGCTCCGGGTCTCGGCTGGCCTTCCAGGTCTTTGTGGACTGCCAGCGCACTCCGGCCGCGCGCAGGATCTGGCGAACGGTCTCGGTGCTGATCACGATCCGGTGCCGCTCGAGCAGGTGCTCGACCAGTTTCGTCAGACTCCAGATGGTGAACGGGCGTCCGGCCTGCTGCAGTGGGGTCCGAGCGACCCGGCAGATCACCTCACGGACGTGGGGGTCGAACCTCCGAGGCCGGCCCCCGCTCCATTTCGGGTCCAGAGCTGCGAACCCCTTCTCGTTGAACGCGTGGATCACCTCCCGCGCGTACTGCGGCTTGGCCGCGAACATTGCCGCCGCCTCCGCAGCGCTGCAACCTTGCAGCGAGGCGAGCACGATCCCGGCCCGGCGCAGCCGGACTCGGTCCCGCGCGGTCCTGGTGATCTTGACCAGACGTTCCGCCTCGTCCGGTGCGAGCTCGCGAACGGACACCTCGGGCTGTCGCGGCATGCCCCGCCTCCACCGCACAGCCTCCAGCGCCGGGCACGGTGGATCAACCGACCCGGTTACGTCCCCATCCTTGCTGGACGAGGCACTAGCCACCGAGCCCTGTCCTGGGGCATGGCGCCGCTCGGTGCCGTGGCGGAATATCTCTGCGGCCGGGTTCACGAACGCACGATCGATCGTCGCGACGGTGCCGGAGAACAGCTCGGACTGACGGCGCATGCCGACCGAACCGTGCAACCGCGCCAAATGCGCAGTTGCACGGTCGTGATCATGTGTAGCTCGCGGGCACATACTCCGCGCCCGAATACACGATGTCTGGCTGCCTCCTCAGCTGGCCAGGGTGAGGGTGTCCGAAACTGGCGCACGCCGGCGGTTTCCGTCGAGAGGCTGCGCGCGGGGAGCGGTGTGGCCGTCAGCCCTCCCACCGCCATCGGCGCTTTCTCGGCCAGTGCGGGTGATGCGCTTCGCAGTTCGGACCTGGCCGCGCAGACCGCCGTCACATCCGGTTCTGCAATGTGGCGATGCCGTTGCCCGTCAGCTGGGGCAGGGCATGGGGGCGGCCGGCGAGGACGGACACGAGGCTGTCCGCGGGTCCGACGACGTCGAGGGCCGGGTCGCCGGGGCGTGACCACGTCGTGTCGGTGGTCCGCAGCGTCAGGCCGCGGGCCCGTGCCGCCGCCGGAATGAACGGGTTGGGGATCCGAGTCTCGACGGCGAGGACCGCGTTGGCGATTTCCGGGGGCAGGACGTCGGTCCTACCGAGGGCGAGGGCGATGTCGAGGTGGTGCACGGCGTGGTCGCCGAGCATCAGCGGTGTCGGCAACAGGCGCCCGATTCCACGCGGGCGTGCCCGGACGCGCTCGAAGGCGTCAACCAGCTCCGAGGCCGTGTGCCGGTCGGCATACTCGCGGCTGAGGACGTCGTTGGTCGCGTCGAACGACCACCGATGCCCGCTCATGGCGACCGCCAGCCGGGGGACGGGCAGCTGTAGGCCGAGCACCAGGTGTGCGAGCACATCCTTGTTCGTCCAGCCCCGACACAGGCTGGACTCGTTCCACTCCTGCTCGGTCAGTGTGCCGGCGAAGGCGAGGAAGTTCTGGTCCTGGACGGCGACGAGATCACGCATCACGCGCTCCCTTCGTCGGTGCCAGATGTGCGCTCAGGAACGACACCTGGTCGGCAATGACCCGCTCGACCTGCGGCGGGTGGTAGACCGAGAAGTGGTCGGCTGGATAGTGAATGGCCGTTCCGTGAGGGGCGCGCTGCGCGGCCCGCGCTGCGATGCGCGGGTCCATGAGCGTCTCCTGGTCGGACACGCACACCAGCAACGGCGGGCGGATCTGCGGCGCCTTGCTCGCGGCGTTGAGCCGGATCAGCTCGAGCCCGATCGCCGCGGTCACCCGGTTGTCGAACTCGACACCGGGCGGAACCATGCCGTCCCAGCCCTCCTTCGCGCCGGGGACGGTGACGATCGCCGTGCGCCCGGGTTCGTCGACGATGCCGACGTATCGACGCGGCAGGCCGAGGGTGGACCGGACGAGGTCGCTCGTGATGGGTGCTGCCAGCCGTGCGACTGCACGGGGACCGGAGCTCATCGCAGCGTTGCGTGTGTCGATCACCGGGCACTGCACGACGGCGGCCGCGAGCTCCGGGTGCTCCGCGGCGGTCAGCAGTACATGGGTTGCCCCCAGCGACGTGCCCCACAGTGCGACGCGGTCGGCGTCGACGTCCGAGCGCTGACGCAGGAAGTGCAGTGCCGCTTCGATGTCGGTCAGTTGGCGCCGGATCGAGATGAGCTGGCGCGGTGTGCCTTCCGAGGCGCCCAGGTGTCGGAAGTCGAACGAGAGCGTGACCATCCCGGCGCCGGCGAACGCCTGCTCGTACTGGGTGAGCCCCATCCCGTGCGTGGCACCGAAGCCGTGGACGAGGAGCACCGCGGGATGAGGGCCTTCGCCCTCGGGATGAGTGAGCCACGCCGCGCAGAGCTGGCCCTTGGAGCGAAAGGAGGTGGTCTGGGTGGGGAACATGGCAAGCCTCCGCATACGTACGTTGTACGTGTTGTACGGTACCACCTATACGTACGACGTACGTGAGAGGAGGAGTCGCCAGTATGAAGGCCCGTTTCACCCTTGCGGAGGTCCAGCAGCACGCACTGGGCATCGTCGACCGGGACGGCCTGACGGGGCTCACCATGCGCTCGCTCGCGGCGTCCCTGGGGACCGGCCCGATGACCTTGTACAACTACGTCGACGGGCGCGAGGCGCTCGAGGAACTCGTGGTCGACGCCGTGGCGGCCCGTGTCGAAACGCCGGAGCCGAGCGACGACTGGTTGGCGGATACCCGCGCCGTCGCTACCGCACTGTGGCGCACCGTCCGGGCGCACCCGGCGACCGTCCCGCTCGTGCTCACCCGTCGAACCTCATCCGCAGGCAGTCTTGCTCCGGCCGAGGCGCTCGCGGCGGCACTGGCACGCGGCGGCTTGCAAGGCGCCGATCTGCTGGTCGCCTTCCGCGTGGTGATGGCCTTCGTCATGGGTATCGCGCAATCCGAACTCGCCGGCCCCCTCGCCCGTGAAGAGAGCCAGGACACTGCGGCCGCGCGCATCGGTGCACTCGCGCACGACACCCTGCCCGTGCTCTCCGAACTCGCCTCCATCGGTGCCGAGTTCGCCGATGTGGAGTTCGAACAGGGACTGACCGTCATCCTCACCGGCGTCGCGTCCACAACGCGCCCACATCCGATCGACGATCTCTTCGACCGCTGAGCCGCCCACCCCAAGCTGCTCGACCTGCGCGACCTCGGGCGGCGCAGCATCGGCCTCATCCAGCAGAACTACGGGATGTCGATCGCGGTCAACGCGGCGGGCCTGCTCGTCTCGGCCGGGGGAGCGGTGAGCCCAGATCGCCGGGGACACCGCCACCGCCCGCACGTCCCACCGCGCTGCCGTCCGCGAACTCCGTCGGCTGCTCACTCAGCGCGCGATCGCACAGCGGGGTTGGTCGCGCGTCACGCTGTCCGGTCGCTGCGCCGCCGGTGGCTGTCGAGCACAGAGCACCCAAGCCCAGCGGATCGTCTTCGGAAAGGTCAGGTAGCAAAGCACCAGGGGCAACAGGAATAACAGGTATATTTACAGCCGCCTCGGCGCTGGGCCTTTCCTCGGTGATCCACGCCGGCGGCGGGGGCAGGAGCGGTCGGCCACGGTGACGTGATACCGGGAGCCTGGCTACCCCTCGTGCGCGAGTCGGGCGTCCAGCGTTCTCATGCCGTTCTCGTGCGAGATCTCGCGGAACAGTTCGCGGGCCTCTTCCCAGACGGCCCTGGCCGTGTGGTGGTCGCCTGCGGCACCGTGGGCATCGCCGAGGGCGCGGAGCGTCCGCGCCAGGTAGGGGATCGAGCCGCGGGTTCGCCACACCCGGACCGAGCGTTCGAGGGTGGCGATGGCAGCGGGCAGGTCTCCTTCGGCCAGGTTCAACTGCCCGAGAACGCTGAGCGCATCGGCGAGATAATGGCCGAAGTTGCCGTCCTCGCTGTGGGCCAGCGTCAGTTCGGCGGTGGCCCTGGCCCGCTCGTCCCCGACCGCGGCGAACAGCTTTGCGAGGTAGAGCAGCGAGAACGTCTCCAGATAGCGGTATTTCAACCGCCGAGCCATTCTCAGGGAGCTCTCCAGCAGTTCCTGGCCGCCGGCGGTGTCACCGCAGAACGATTTCGCCGCGCCGAGAAACTGGGTGATCGTCGTGGTGTAGTGAGCGTTGCCGAGCGCCTCGGCGACCTTCGTCGCCCGCTCCAGGACCGTGAGCGCCCCGTGAGGGTCGTCCTCGCCGTGGATGATCGCCATCACATGATAGGCCCGCGCCTGGCCGCCGAGGTAGTCCACGTCGGCGGCCGTCCGCAGAGCGCGCTCCGCCAGGGCGAGCGCTTGTGCACCGTTTCCGTCGGCCGTCATGCTCCAGGCCAGGGTCGCCGAGGCGTCGGAGATTCCGACCGGATCGTCCAGCATGGTGAACAGGTCGAGGAGCTGCGAAGCGACTGCCCGCATCCGTGTCATCGCCGGTCCGGGGCCCGCCGGTGAGCTCCATGTGGTGACCTCCAAGAGGCCGCGCATCAGTACGGCCTCGCCGCGCTTGTCGCCGGTCTCACGGCAGAGCGCGAGCGCCTGCTCGTGCATGCGCTGCCACCCGTCGTACACGCCGCGCACGTTGAGGTACGTCTCGGTGGAACCCGCGAGGTCCCATGCGAGTTGGGTCAGGCGCGCCTCGCACGCTTGGGCGACCCCCGCCATCAGCGCGGCGTGCTCCGCGCCGAACCAGGCCATCGGGTCGGCCAGCAGCGGGCCGGAAACCGTCGCAGGCAGTCGCCAGCGCGGCGCACAGCTGTGCATGAGTGCGTAGCAGGGGCCGGGGACGTGCTCAGCCGCGACCTCCGCCAGCGCCAGCCATGCACCCAGGGCCCGCCCGAGCGCGGCCTGGCGCTCGGGTTCGGAATCCTCGCGCTGCGCCCGCTCACGCGCGTACAACCGGATCAGGTCGTGGAACCGATACCTGAGCCTGCCCGTCTCGTCCGTCCCGGTGAGGTTCAGCAGATGAGCGTCGACCAGGGTTTCGATCTCGTGTTCCGCCTGCCGCGCCGGCACGTCCAGGAGGGCCGCCACCGCCCATGAGGCGAAATCGGGCGCGTCGAGCAGCCCGGCCAGCCGGAAGGCCCGCTGCGCGGCCGGGGGAAGCGTCCGGTAGCTCATCTCGAATCCCGCGCGGATGTCGAGGTCGCCCGCCACGAGTTCGTCCAGCCGGTGCCGTTCCTCCCCGAGGACGCCTGCGAGGTGGGACAGACTCCACTGCCTTCTGCCGAGGAGCCTGGCCGCCGAGATGCGGACCGCCAGCGGGACCCGGCCGCACAGCCGGGTGATCTCCAGTGCCGCGTCCGGGTCGTCCTGGACGCGTTCGTCGCCGACGATCCTTCTCAGCAGGTCCATGGCCTGGCCCGACGGCAGGACGTCGAGTTCCAGCAGGCTCGCGCCCTCGAGACCGACCAGCCGGACACGTCCGGTGAGGAGCACGGCCGTGCCGGGGGCCCCGGGCAGGAGCGGCCGCACCTGCTCTTCCCCGGCGACGTTGTCGAGCAGGACGAGAATTCTGCGTCCGGCCAGGCAGCTCCGGTAGAACGCCACGCGTTCTTCGAGGGATTCGGGTATGCCGGTGGCGCTGATGCCCAGTGCGAACAGGAACCGGCTGAGCACGTCCTCCGGGCGGGCAGGGTCGGCGGAGGCGCCGCGCAGGTCCGCATAGAGCTGGCCGTCGGGAAAGCGATCCGCGATCCGGTGCGCGACGTGCACGGCGAGCGTGGTCTTACCCAGGCCCCCCAGGCCCGCGATGCTGGCCATGGCGACCGTGCCCGCCCGTGGTGTGGTGAGGACCTCGGTGAGGTCTGCCACCTCGCCGTCCCTGCCCGTGAAGTCCGCAATGTCCGGCGGCAACTCGGCGGGGGAGGGGAGGACCGCTTGAGGTTCAGGCATCGGGGCCGTGGCATGACCTGGACGGTCGGCGGAGAGGGCACGCATGTGCGCGTGCTCCACTTTCTCACTCGGCTCGATGCCCACTTCATCCGAGAGGCGCGCAGCAAGTTCACGATAGGCCTGCTGGTCCGCCGGCTTGTGCGGGGCCAGTCCCACAGTGGTGCCCGTGTTCGTCGCCATGACGCGGGGAACGAGGTCGAGTGAGGGGTCCTGAGTGAGGATCCGCTGATGCATGTCGTGCAGCTCTTCGGCCGGGTCCAGACCGGTCTCCTCGATCAGGGTCTTGCGGGCCTGTGTGTATTCGGCGAGCGCGTCCGCCCGCCGGCCACAGCGGTACAGCGCCAGCATCAGCTGTGCGCGCAGCCGCTCCCGCAGTGGGTACTCGCGGGTGAGCGCGGTCAGCTCGCCCAACAGCCCGGAGTGGCGCCCCAGCCTCAGGTCCACGGCGATCCGCGACTGCAGGACCGACAGGCGGACCTCGTCCAGCCGTGCGGCCTCCGCGGCTAGCATCGGGACGTCGGTCATACCGACGAATGCGGGCCCGCGCCAGAGACTCAGCGCCTCGTGCAGGCGGTCGGCCGCCTCCTCCGGCTCACCGGCAGCCTCCACCGCCCGCCCTGAGCCGGCCAGGCTCTCGAACCTCGCCGCATCCAGCTCGTCCCGGACCACCGGCACCAGGTAACCCGAGCCCTGCCGCACGACGCGGGCCGGGTCGCCCAGCTGCCGCCGGATCCGGTGGACGTAGGTCTGCACGTTCTTGGTGGCGCTCTTCGGAGAGGTGTTCCCCCACAGCGCCGCAACCAGTTGATCCTCCGAAACGGGCTTACCCGCTCGGCACAGCAGAACCGCCAGCAGTACCCGTGCCTTGGGCGTGCCGAGATCGAGCTGCTCGTCCTCGCGCCACACCGTCAGCTGACCCAGTACTCCGAATCTCATCGTGCCCCCTTGACCGGACGCACAGTAACTTGGACGGCCTGCTCCGGTGGTCCACCCGGGTGAAGGAGTCACGGATCTTCCGCCCCTGCACCCGCGGCCGCTCGGCAGTCGCATGATCGCCAACACCTCGACACCGCCGGAGAGCGGGGTCCCGTCCGCGGCAGTTTGATGACGACCGGGTCGGGCGCGCGGCGGGGAGTCCTGGCTGTACCGAGAATATTCTCGATATGTACCGGCGCTCGTTATCCTCGCCGGGCGATCGCGCGGCCGATCCGGCCGAGCTCCCCAGAAAAGGAAACCGATGCTCCGTATCGTCAGTCGTTCCGTCCTTGCTGCTCTGCTCGCGTTGGGGATTGCCATCCCCGCCGTCGCGGTCGCTCCTGAGGCGTCGGCGGCGCCGAACAAGGCCTATCTCAAGATGGTGTGGAACTGCGCGAGCGTGGGCGACGTGACGGTCACCATCAGCGGACCGGGCATCAAGGCCAGCGGCCGCCACTCGAGCCACACGACCACCTTCCAGGGCCGGGCCGGGGTGTACATCGTGGAGCGCCTCTCGAACGGCCGGATCGCCTCGAAGAAGGCGTTCCTCCAGATCCCCGTGAACACGACCCGCACAGTACGGGTCTGCAACGAGAACTGGTGACCACGGCGGTCGCGACAGGGTATGCGATCCGTGCATGCCCTGCCGGCTGAGCGTGCCTGCCCGTGCAGGGCGGCGAACTCGCCCGACAAGTCTCCCGAACCGCGAGCGCGACCTGTTGCCGCTTGCGGCAGACAGCACTGCCTTCGCGCGGCCCGGAGATCCTGGCCGGCCGCGAGTGGGGCAGTAGTTGGCCGGCAGGCAGGGCCGCGGTATCTGGCGGAGACATATGCCGAGAACGTTCTCCACGTATACCAGAGGTTGTTATCGTCCCCGAACAACGAAGCCCGCCCCAGGACAACAGAGAGTAGGAAGAACATGAGCGACGAGGTGCTGACGGACACCGAGTTCGATGAGCTCTTCGACCTGACGGCGACCGAGGTCGGCGAGGGCGCTACCCCGTTCGCCATTATCGCCGAGGGATCCTTGGGAAGCTACAGCGCCTGCGCCAGGAAGTGCGCCTGACCGAGGAGGAGACCTGGCGGCGGCAGCGGTCGGAAAGGCCGCCGACCGACCACCGGAGCGGACGCCTGCCGGAGGTGACCCCCACCCTCGGCGGGCGGTCCCCGCTCCCCGGAGCCCCGTCCTCCACGACCTGACACGGAGCATCACGGCGAAGGAAGGCGGAATTGAGCAACACCTCGGCCCGGCCCGGTCGCATCTCCGACTGGCCGCTCCCCCTTCCGGACGAAGCGGTACTCGCCTCCCACTGGGGGCGCGACTGCCTTTTCGTCGAACGCCCGCAGGCGACCCGACTCTTCGATCTCCGGAGCGTGCGCGACGTCCTGTGCGACGGCCGCACAACATCGGGGCACGTCACTATTTCCACCGGCGACGACTTCAGAAATGTCGACGCCTCGGAGTACACGGTGGGGCGGAACGCCGAGGGGCATGCGCCCGACCTTGTGCCGGAAAGGATCGAGCCGCGGCGAGTACTGGAATTCCTCCGCGCCGGATCCAGTCTGATCCTCCCCAATGTGCAGGAATACGACCACGGGGTCAGAAGGATCTGCCGGGCGGTGCAGGCTCGCACCGGGCGCCCCGTCGAGGCACTGGCCTTCCTCAGTCCTCCGGGGAAGGGCGCCCTGCCGCTCCACCAGGACCGCGTGGACGTCATCGTCCTCCAGACGGCCGGGACCAAGCACTGGCAGATCTTCGAGCACTTCCCCGGGCAGGAGGGGAGCGGGCCGGTGCGTAAGCCGCAGGGCGCCGAACCCGCGTACCGATTCACCCTCACCCCCGGGGACGTCTGCTATATGCCGGCGAACTGGCCGCACCGGACGCGCAGTGATGAGGACTGGTCCCTGCACATCTCCATCAGCGTGTCCCCGATCAGGCTGCACCGGATCCTGGACGACTCGTTCCACCGCGCCCTCGCCGACATCCCGGAAGAGGATTTCCATCCCGCATGGGACGGCTCCATGGAAGACCCGTCCCCCATCGACCGCGCGGTGGAAAACCTGTCGCGCACGATGATGAAAGCAAGCGATGACTGGAATGTGCGCCCCGCGGAGGCGTATCGGACCCACGACGAAATCGCTGAGGTCCTCGGCATCGAGGATGCCTCGGATTGACCTGAGCTCGAGAAAGGGGACCCGGTGACGACGCTCACGGATGCCACGGTGCTGCGTACGGCACCAGTACTCTCCGGATTCTTCGGGGAGAATGTCGCGACCCTCCGCTCCGGAGGGCGCAGCCTTCGCTACACAGGCGGCGCCACTCGGCTCCTGCGGAGAATGCTCCCGCTGGTCGACGGCAAGCACGACCTCGCCGCCCTGGTCGGCGAACTGGGCGGCGACCGCCTCCGCCCGGCCGTCCTGCGGCTCTGCGAACGCCTGGTGGCCGACGGCATGCTGATCGATACCGCCGACGCCGACCTGAGCGACCTCCCTGGCGGACTGCTGGGCGAATGGGCCCGCCCGGACGACGCGGGCGACGTCCCCCGCCATCCCATCGAGGCGCTGCGCGTGGTGGGCGATCCCGACGAGGTGGAGGCGATCGCGCGGGTGGCCCCGCCCCACTGGAGGGTGGGTTTCGCGGCCCTGTCCGAGATCGTCGGTGTCGCGACGCCGGAGGGGGTCTGCACGGTGGTGTGGGTGAGCGACCCCAATGACGCACTCCTGGCCGAGTGGAACGAGACCGCCTACCACAATCGCCAGCCCTGGCTGCCGATCAGCCACTACGACGGCGAGACCGCGGTGGTCGGCCCGTACATCCACCCCAGCTCGCCGCCCTGCTTCGAGTGCTACCGCCGCCGTCGCGCCGCGCGCCACACGCTCGGGGCGGATTTCCTTGAACTGAGGCCCCTGTCCCCGGAGCGGCTGGTCTCCCCGGCCCTGACGACCGTGCTCGCCGGGCTGGGCGTGGCCTCGCTCCGGGAGTGGGAGAGCCGGGCGAACCCCCACGTCCCTGGCGGGGTCCGCACCGTCACCTTCGAGCGCGGCCTGGAGATCAGGTCCGAGTACGTCCTGCGGGTCCCTCGGTGTCCGGCCTGCCGACCGGGAACTGCCGTGGCGCGCCCGACCCTCTGGACGGAGTACTTCGCCCCCGAGGCGGCGGAGGCCGAGGAGGCGGCGGCACCATGACAGCGCTGGACGCGTTGTCCGGGCGGTTCGTCAGCCTGGCCGGTCGGCTGGCGGCCAGCCGGTACCATCCGGACGAGCCCGCCATCGGCCAGGTCTTCTGCAAGGACCCGACCCACGCCCAGGCGTTCGGAAGCGCGAAGTCCTGGTACTGCGGGGCCGGGCGGGACATCTCCGCCGACGTGGCGGCGCAGGCCGCACTCGGCGAGGCGTTCGAGAGGTACGGGCTCAGGGATCTGGACCAGGCGCGGACCCGCACGGCCTCCGTGACCGCGCTGGCCGCCCAGGGGGAGGGCCTCGTACGCCCCGCCGAACTGGCACCCGTGGACGATCCCGGCGTGGCGGGTGGATCGCTGGTGCTGGGTCCCCCTCCTCCGGACGACGCCGAGATCCGATGGATTGCCTCGATGGACCTCGTCACCGGGGAGGAGGTCCTCGTCCCCGCCCAGTACTGCCTCTTCTTCGAGCACTTCTGTGGTGACGCCGGGTGCCCGACCTGCGCGGGGACGCCGAGCGAGGACGCGTGGTGCATCTCCACCTCCACCGGGACGGCCGCCGGGCCCGGCCCCGCGGCCGCGTGCCTGTTCGGTCTCTTGGAACTGATCGAACGCGACGCGTTCATGCTCATGTGGTACCACCGGCTCCGGTTCCCGCACCTGGGCATCGACCCGTGCAGCCGCCTCGGCCAGCGTGTCCGCGGCCTGTTCCACGCAGCGCGGATCGATGTGCGCTTCATCGATCTGACCGCGGTCCACGACGTCCCGGTGGTGATCGCGGTCGCCCGCGGCCGGTTGCACGGCCAGGAGGTCTACTCAGTCGGCGGCGGCTCGGCGACCGACACGGAGACCGCGGTCTGGAAAGCGGCCAGGGAGTCGGCGGGGCTCTACGCGCAGGCGCGACGCGACGTCGCCGAAGGCGTCGGGGCGCTCGGCACGGAGGAGATTGTCCACCTCGCAGACCACCTGCGGTACTACACGAACCCGGAGCACCACCAGGAACTCGCCTTCCTCTTCGAGGAACGCGAGTCCTCCGCGGTCCCCGCACAGAGGGCGGCTCCAGACCGCCCCCCGGCGGACGAACTGCGGCGCCTGACCCGGCTGCTCCGCGAGCGGGGCATCCGCACCTACGGCGTGGACCTCATGCCCGCAGACATGCCGCTTGACCTCTACTCCTACAAGGTCGTCTCCCCGGAACTGATCCCGCTGGACTCCCTCCACAAGTACCGCCACCTCGGCCACGAGCGGCTGCTCGACGAGCCCACCCGGCGCGGATGGAGGCCGGACCGGCCCACGCTCGCAGATCTCAACCACGCACCCCACCCGTTCCCCTAGAGAGAGCACGCCCAATGCCGACCGACCACGCATGCCGCTCCACCGACCGGCTCGAACGCCTGGTCGGCCGCGTGGTCACCCTGTGCCGACAACCGAGGCACGGGTTGTGGGCCCCCGGCGAACCGCGGATGGGCTGCCTATCCGTCCAGGGGAGCGCGGCGGAACCCGACTTCGCCGACGCCTCGTTCCGGGCCTGGGGTTACCACGCCGACGGCGACGCGCTCCGCTCGAGCGCGCTCGGCGAGGCGGCCGAGCGCTACAGCCAGATGGACGTCGACGACCGAGGCACGCGGTACGCATCGGTGGCGGAACTGGAGCGGGAAGGGGTCCCGCACATCTCGCCCGCACACCTGCTGTCCCTGCCGCCGGGCACTACCCGCCAGGGGGAGTTCGCGGAGGTACCGGCGGCAGGCCGGGACATCCGATGGCTCGAAGGCGTGGACCTGCGGACGGGCGGGATGGTCCTCCTGCCGAGCATCTACTGCGTCTTCTACAAGGACTGTCCGGAAAGTCCGCTGCGGGACGAGGGCGCGTGGTACTGGGCCTCGTCCAACGGGACGGCCACGGGCACCGGCCCCGCCGAGGCCTGCCTGTCGGGCCTGTTCGAACTGCTCGAACGGGATGCCTTCATGCTGATGTGGTACCACCGGCTCCGGTTCCCCTACCTCGTGCCGGACCCGTCCTCGCGCCTCGCCTACCGGATCGGCGCCGCACTGGCGGGCTCTCGGGTGGAGTACCGGCTGATCGACCTCACCGAGGTCCACGGGGTGCCGACCGTGGTGGCAGCGGTCCGCGGCTCCGGTGTGGGCGGTGTCCTGCACGGGATCGGCGGCGGGACGGCGCCGACGACGGCCGAGGCGGTCTGGCGGGCGATCAAGGAGGCTTTCTCCTTCTACTCGATGCAGCGTCGGGGCCTGTTCTCCGAGCACCGCAGAACGGTCCGGAGCGACGAGGTGCGGAACTTCCCCGACCACGCCCTCTACTACATGGACGCCGAGCACCACGGCGAGCTCGCCTTCCTCTTCGAGGACCGTCCCGCCCGCCCCGTGGAGGACGGACCCCTCGGCGAGTCCGGCCGGCTCGCGAGGCGTGTCCTGCGCGGCGAGGTGGAACGGCTGACGGCGCGGGGGATCGATCTCTACGCGGTCGACCTCACACCGCCGGAGATGGCGCAGGCCGGGCTGTTCACCTACAAGGTCGTCTCCCCGCAGCTGATCCCGATCGACGTCGACCACGGGTCGCGCCACCTCGGCATCGAGCGGCTGCTCGCCGAACCGACCCGGCGTGGGTGGCGGCCGGACCGGCCCGGACTCGCGGACCTCAACCACGCACCCCACCCCTTCACGTAGGAGCTGACCCCTCCATGCCCGACGCACTGTCCAGCATCACCGTGTTCACACCCCGGTACTGGGAGTACCTCGACCAGGACGCACCGCCGGAGGAGGACCTCGCCGAAGAGTTCCACGAAGCGTCGAAGTTCCACTTGGCGACGATGGCGCGCGAGACGAACGGCCACTGGCTGAAGACCCACCCGGAGCTGAACCGCAGCGCGTCGGTCGGCGCGCGGGAGCTGCCGCACCTGCCCCGAGTGCCGCTGCCAGCGATCGACGCCGAGCGCGAACGCGGCGACCACCCGACGCTTATCAGGAACGAGTCCTGCCGGGACTTCGCGACCGACGCACTGCCCGTGGACCAGCTCGGACGGGCACTGTGGCTCTCCTACGGGGCCTATCCGGAGCGGCCCTCCACCACTCCGCCGGTACGGAGGCCGGTCGCCTCCGGCGGCGCCCTCTACCCGCTGGAGCTGTACCTCCTCGCGGACGTAACCGGAACCGGGCACAAGGGCCTCTACCACTACAACGTCCACGCTCACGCCCTCGAAGAGGTACGTGGTGAGGTCGGCGAGGAACGGATCCGCCTGCTGGGCACACAGCCCGACCTGCTCGCCTCGGCCCCGGCGATCGTGTTCATCAACGGCCTGTTCTGGCGCAGCCGGTTCAAGTACCGCCTGCGCGGCTACCGCTTCGCGCTGATGGAGGCAGGCGCCGTCATCCAGCAGCTGACCCTGGCGGCCCAGGCCTTGGGCTGGGGCGCGGTGCCGTTCGCCGGGCTCTTCGACGACCAGGTGGAGGAGCTCTGCGAGATCGACGGGGTCGACCACTCGTTCCTCAACGCCGTCCTCCTGGGACGCCCGCGGTGAGTGCACCCCTGGTGTTCGACGCCGTCTCCAAGCGCTACGGCGCGGTGACGGCCGTGGACGGCGTCACCGCGGAGGTCGGTGCCGGAGAGCGCGTGGCCCTGCTCGGCCGCAACGGCGCAGGCAAGTCCACCCTGCTGCGGATGGCGCTCGGCCTCACCCGGCCCAGCGACGGGACATGCCGCCTCTTCGGCCTGCCCGCGAACGACCATGAGGCCCGGTGGTCCGTCGGCTACGCCCCGCAGATCATCGCCGTCCAGGACCGGCTGCGCGTGCACGAGATCATTTCCTTCGTCCGCGACGTGAAGGCGGCGGCGGAGCCTGACGAACTGATCGACCGGTTGCAACTGCAACCCCTGCTCCGACGCCCGGCCGGGGTGCTCTCGTTGGGGCAGAAGCGTCGGCTCAGCCTGCTGCTCGCGTTCCTCGGCGATCCGGAACTGGTGGTGCTCGACGAACCCACGGTGAGCCTGGACGCCCAGAGCCGGACAGCCGCCTGGGAGCTGATCGGCGATTTCACCGACGCGGGCGGCACCCTGCTGCTGGCCTCGCACGACTTCCGGGAGGTCTCCACACTGGCGCAGCGGGTTCTCGTGATCTCCGGCGGGCGGCTGCGCGCCGACAGCGACGTCTCCGACCTGGCCCAGTCGACGGGCATCGTGGTCCTGGAGGTGCCGCGTGCCGCCGAGGTCCCTCTCGACGGGGAGCACTGGGACGAGCTGGCACTGGTGCGCCACGAGTTGGACCGGACGTCCCTGCTCACCCGGCGGCCCGGGGCGGTGCTGGAACGGCTCGCCTCGCTGGCCGAGGTGCCGGTCGTCCAGCGGAGCCCGACTGTGGAAGAGGTCTGCCTGGTCTTCGGGCGAGGTGCCCGATGACGCGGCTACGGCAGATCGGTGCGTTCCTGTGGGTCGACCTGATCGTCTTCGTGCGGTTCTGGTCCATCTCTCTGTTCATGGTGGGGATGACGACCTTCTACTTCCTCATGCTGACCCGGTTCTCGCCGGTGTCCATGCAGCAGGAGGTGACCCTGATGTTCGTCATCCTGGCGGTGCTGTCGGTGGCGCTGCTCCACTTCGGCCAGCGCGTCGCCCTGGAGCGGAAGGAGCAGTGGAGCCCCTTCGTGCGGACGCTCCCGGTCCCCACATGGGCCAAGCTCGCGGCGCGCCTGGCCCTGGTGCTGATCGCGGGGACGCTCGCCGCCGCCCTCATCATGGCCGCCGGGACGGTCAGCTTCGGGTTGGTGTACGACGTTAGATCGGTGGTCGCCGCGATCGTCGCCGTCCCCCTCGCGGCGATGGTGTTCGCCCCGGTATGCGCGTGCATGGGCGGGTGGGCAACCCCCAACGGCATCTCCGCTCTGACGACGGTGGCCTTCCTGGCCGTCACCTGGTCGTCTGGGGTGTGGACCGCGGGGCAGCTGCCGGGTCTCTTGGCCCCGGTGGAGTTCCTGCTGCCGGTGCAGGCGATCCGCGACGCGGCCACCGCAGTCGCCTCCGCGCAGTGGGCGCAGGCGCTGCCCGGGCTCGCGGTGGTCCTCGCGTGGGCGCTGCCCGCCTACCTGCTGGCGCTGCGGGCCAACTCCGTGTCCGATGCGGTGTGACCGACCCGGACGCGATCGACCACTCTGTTCCCCCTCGACGAAGGGCCGAGCCCATGACCCTTTCGACTCCCATGGCCGACGCACACGACTGGCCGTCCGCCCTCCCGGCGGAGGAGGACCTCGCCGCACACTGGGGGCGCGACTGCTTCACCGCGTCCGGCACCGGGGCCGCAGGGCTCTTCACCCTCCGCGATGTGCACGACGTGCTCTGCGACAGCCGGACGACGTCCGAGTACGTCGCCCTCTCCACGACGAACCACCGGAAGGTCGACGCCGTCGAGTACACGGCGCGCGACGAGTCCGTGGTGGAGCGCGTGTCCGGGCGCGTCATCGGTCGACTCGACCTCGACCGGGTCGAGGGGTTCCTCGCGGACGGCGCCAGCCTGGTCCTGTACCGGGTACACGAGTTCCACCCGGAGATCAGAAGGATCTGCCGCCTGCTGCAGAGTCGGACCGGGCGCCTGGCCGAGGCCGTCGCCTTCCTCAGCCCTCCCGACCGTGGCGCCCTGTCGCTCCACCAGGACGACGTGGACGTCATTGTCCTCCAGACGTCGGGGTGCAAGCGCTGGCGGATCTTCGACCACTTCGACGGGCAGGACGAACCGGGCGTGGTGACCGTGCCGGATGGCGTCCAGCCGGAGCACCGCCTCACACTCACCCCGGGGGACGCCTGCTACATGCCGGCCGGGCGACCCCACCAAGCCCTGAGCGCCGACGACTGGTCCCTGCACATCTCCATCACCGCCTGGCCCGTCAAGCCCATGGAGGTGCTCGCCCGCAACCTGGGCCGCATCCTCTCCGACCTGCCCAAGGTCGACCTCTATACGACGTGGGACGGCGCATTCTCCGACCGGTCCGCCCTGGAGCACGCGGCGGACACGGCGGCGCGCGCGATGAAGGAGTCGCCCCAGGAGTGGCGCACTCCCCCTATGGAGTCCCTCGCGACCCAGGACCGGCTCGCCGGGATCCTGGGAGTCGCCTAGCCAGAGAGGCTCCGCCTCGGACGCCGAGGTGGGGGCTGGCCGAGGGCACTACACCCACTCGGTGTCGGAACCGAGGTAGCGCAGCCGGCAGACCGGGATGCGTCGTCTTCGGAGAGGTAGGCGCTGACGTAGCCGTACCCGCCGCGCCAGGAGATGGTGACCTCTTCGAGTTGGGCCAGTACTGGGAGCGTGGATTGCCAGACGGTCTTCGGTCATGATCTCGATCTTGAGGCGTGCGTCGGCTTCGGCCAGCAGCGCCGCCACCACCCGCGTCCCAGGTGCCGTCACCGGCGTTACGGCGGTGCCGCTTCCACACCGTCTTCCATGACCCGAACTGCTCGCGCGGCAGATCGCGCCAGGAATCCCGGTCCGATACCGGTAGATAATCCCCTCGGCATTGACCGTTACGGGTGGAGCAATCCTGGAGCACACCATCGAGCCAGGCTGCGCTGGAGGTACCTGAACCGCGCTGAGCTACACCGGATTATGCAGGGGATTCTCGGTTTCTGCAGGTCAGCGTGTTGGCGTGACTGTACTGGGGGTCAAGGGGTCGCAGGTTCAAATCCTGTCGTCCCGACGGCATGATGGGCGGTTCCGTTTCGTCGGGGGAGCCGCCCATCAGCATTTCTACCTGCGGGGATGTGATGCCGGGGGAGCTGCGACTCGGACTCCGAATGATCTGGAGCGCGCGGCTCCGGGGACCAACTGGGGGCCGCGGGGCTCTGAGGTAGGCACTCAAGGCGTCGCCTGCCGCCGTGATCGTGTGGCGGTCCGGGTGTAGGTATCGCTGCGTGGTTGTGAGCGATCCGTGCCCAGCGATGGTGCGTAGCACGTGGACCGGGACGCCGGCGTCGGCCTTCGACGTCAGGCCGGTGTGGCGCAGGGCGTGCCGTCGCAGGTGTTCGAGGCCGAACTCGCCGACGACCTCGTCCCAGTGGGTGGCGTCGCGACGTACGGCGGTTGTGATTCGGGTTCGTCGTGGTACGTCGGTGCTCGGGTGAGTGGGCTGTCGCGAGGGACACGCGGCGGCGCCGCGGCGAAGGCGGAACGGGCGGTGCGGAGACGCGGGCGCCGAGCCGACGGCACGTACTGCTTCTCGTGTAGCGGAGGGACTCGCGGTCTGCAGGTTCGCCCGGCTGGGTGTCGAGGCCTGTCGACGAGCTGCTGTCCGTCAGTCCTGCCGACATCCACCGCGGTAGATGCCCCAGCTCTGGTTCTACCCGGCGTAGAGCTATCATCCCTTATGTGGCGTATGACCTGAGTGTCGGTTTCGGTGGTTCGTTGGCAAGATCCGGACGGGAGACGGCGACGGTGCAGGGATCGGCGCTGACCGGGGTGGCAGCGCAGTGACCGCGGTTGCACCCGTCCCGGTCGCGACGCACCCCTACCCGCCGCGTCGGTCGGTCAAGGGATCCACGCTGCTCAAGATGTTGAGAACCACTGATCCCAAGGACATCGCGATCCTGTACCTGGTGACGTCGTTCGGGTTCTTCCTGGTGGGCGGAGCCATGGCTCTACTGATCCGCGGTGAGCTGGCGGTGCCTGGCCAGCAGTTCCTGTCCAACGAGCAGTACAACCAGCTGTTCACGATGCACGGCACGATCATGTTGCTGCTGTACGCGACACCGGTGTTGTTCGGCTTCGCGAACTACATTCTGCCGCTGCAGATCGGGGCTCCTGACGTCGCGTTCCCGCGGCTCAACGCGTTCTCGTACTGGCTGTTCCTGTTCGGCGGGTTGACCGTGGTCTCGGGTTTCCTGACCCCGGGTGGGGCGGCCGATTTCGGCTGGTTCGCCTACACCCCGCTCTCCGACGCGATCCGTTCCCCGGGGGCAGGTGCTGATCTGTGGATCGTTGGCTTGATCGTGTCGGGCCTCGGCACGATCCTGGGGGCGGTGAACATGATCACGACGGTCGTGTGCATGCGAGCTCCCGGAATGATCATGTTCCGAATGCCGATCTTCACGTGGAACATCTTCGTCACGTCGATCCTTATCTTGATCGCGTTCCCGGTCCTTACGGTGGCCCTGTTCGCGCTACTGGTGGACCGGCAGTTCGGCGGCCAGGTGTTCGACCCGGCCAATGGTGGGGTCATCCTGTGGCAGCACCTGTTCTGGTTCTTCGGGCACCCGGAGGTCTACATCGTCGCGTTGCCGTTCTTCGGCATCGT
>NZ_JCADBN010000022.1:0-106496 GCF_059359135.1 Pseudonocardia sp. OZ21 | reverse complement strand
TGGGTAGTGCTGGGACCGGCGTGTCATGACTCCATCTCCTCACAAGATCGAGCCTCCCGACACCCCGGGGCGCTTCACTCCGGATGGTTCGCGAAGACGTGCTCGATTTGCCACCGCCGGCTCTCACCGAGGAACTCCGCCAGCGGGGCGGCGCGCCCGCATTCGCGCTCCACGAACGTGGTCAGGCGGGCGAGCAGATATCTGATCAGGCGTTCGTTGTTGCCACGCATCCCGAGAATCGGTACGGCGGCGAACGGATCCCGCGTCGGCAGGCTGTCGACGAGCGCAGCGGTCACCTCGTCGAGGTCCCGGCACTTGCGGAGCCCAGGTATCAGGCCGTCGATCGCCGGCTGCAGTCTCCGTGGCTCCGTCGACTCATCCGCGATGATGCGGTCGACGTAGAGGAGGTCGAGCAGGTTGGCGACGATGGCCGCCTTCGGACGCCCCTCCGAAGGCTGATCGTTGGGGTCCAGGGCGGCGAGGAGCAGGGGCATCTGGTTGCGTAGGCCGTTGACGTGGTTGTAGTAGATCGCCGCGAGGCCGAACTCCTCGTCCGGCTTGCCGGCCGCTCTGAGAAGCATGGCGTAGTGCCCGGCCATCTTGATCAGCTTGTCGATGAAGGCGAGGTAGTCGGCTCCAGTTCGCAGGCCGACGAGGTCCCGGTGCTGCTTCACCCACAGGTGCAATGCCAGGTCGATGTCCTCCGCGTCCTGGCGCGCCGACTCATCCGTCCGGGCCCAGTGCGCGAGCAGTGCAGCCTTGTGTCGTCGATGACGCCACCCGACACCGGATCGGCACGGCTCGGATCCTCCTTCGCGTCGCTCGCCGTCTGGCGTGACATGCATCCAACGTCACGCCCGTCCGACAATGACGTGCGGGGCCGCTAAAAGTACATTTCCCACTGTGACTGGATCTCAGGAATCGGCGGGCTCGCCACAATCAGTAGGCTCGGCCGAACCGGTAGGGTCCGTGTCCGCGGTGTCACGCTCGCTGCTCGGCTTCACCCTGCGCCCCTGCCAGGAGCGGTCCGCCCTCGCGGTCCTCGACGGGAGGGATACGCTGGCCGTCTTGCCGACAGGGAGCGGCAAGAGCGCCATCTACCAGGTCGCGGGGATCGCGACCGGCGGCCTGACACTCGTCGTCTCGCCGCTCATCGCGCTCCAGCGGGACCAGCTCCGGTCGCTCAGCACGCGTCGCCACGGCGGTCGGCACGTTGGTGCAGCTCTGCTGAACTCGACGCAGCGCGCCCAGGAGCGGCAGGACACGCTGGAGCGGGTAGTACGGGGCGACCTCGACTTCCTGTTCGTCGGTCCCGAACAGCTGGCGAATCCGGAGACCTGGGATGCGATCCGCTCCGGAGCCCGTGCCGTGGGGTTGTTCACCGTCGACGAGGCGCATCTCGTCAGCGAGTGGGGCCAGGAGTTCCGCCCCGAGTACCTGCGGCTGGTGGACGCGCTGATCGAGCTCGGCAGGCCGCCCGTGCTCGCGTTGACCGCTACAGCTTCCCCGCCTGTCCAGGCCGACATCACACGGCGCCTGGGCATGCGGGACCCGGAGGTGGTGGTCGCCGACTTCGACCGCCCTAACATCGCGCTGACCATGCGGCACACCCGGTCGGACAAGCCGGAGGCGCAGGCGGTCGACGACGCTTGCATCGACGTGCTGATGGGGCAGGAGACACCTGCTCTCGTCTACGTGCTCACGCGTGCCAGGGCCGAGTTGCTCGCCGACCGGCTCCGTCGTGGCGCCTTCCGGGCAGCCGCCTACCACGGTGGTCTGCCCGCCCGCACGCGGTCCGAGGTGCAGGACGACTTCTTCTCCGGGCGCCTCGACATCGTGGTGGCAACCAGCGCCTTCGGCCTGGGCATCGACAAGCCCGACATCCGAACCGTGGTGCACGCGGGCGTGCCCGCGAGCATCGACGACTACTACCAGGAGATCGGGAGGGCGGGCCGGGACGGAGATGCGGCCAGCGCGGTCCTGGTGCACGACCCGCGTACGATCCGCATCCCGCGCAGCCTCGCAGCCCGCAGGCAACTGGCCGAGGTGACGCTGGACCAGGTGGTCGACGCCATCGAGAACGCCGGCTGCCACATCACACTTCCGGACCTGGTGCAGGCGGCCGGAGTCCCCGCTCACTCCGTGGAGCGTGTGGTCAACGAGCTAGCCGAGCTGGGCTTTCTCGCCCTGAGCGGAACCGGCCGCAACAGGGTGGTCGAGCCGGTGCGCGGCCTTCCGCGCCCGGCGGACCTGACCGAGCAGCTCGTGATGGAGGACAAGCGGCGCCAGGCAGTGCTGGCAAGCCGCCTGGACGCCGCCCGCACCTACGCGGAGACCACCCGCTGCCGGCGCGCGGAACTGCTCGCCTACTTCGGGGAGACCTACCCACCACCCTGCGGCAATTGCGACAACGACCAAGCGTCGAAAGCCGCCCAGCCATCGCGCCCAACGATTAACGGGGACACTCCGGTGCGCCACCGGCTCTGGGGCGAGGGACGGATGATGAGCCAAGACGACCACGAGCTCCTGGTGTACTTCACCAGTGTCGGCTATAAGCACCTGACCGCGTCGACACTGGTGTCCGGAATCCTGGAGCATTGCTGAGGCTCCTGCCGCGGTTGCCCGCCTCAGGTCACGTGCGGCCGACAGGGTCGTGCACGCAGCGGAAGCCCGTGCGGCGGACGCCGTCGCACGCTAGCCGGATCTTTCTTTCGCGGGTCGGTCCCGAGTGATCGTCATCGGTCGGTGCCGATGTTCGGGGGCTGGTTCTGGACCAGGGGTATGACAGTTCGCCCCGACCGGGTAGGACAGCCGCTGCCTGATGACCCAGTCCAGTAGGTCCATGCCCAGTTCGACCGCGTCCTCGAGGGCCTGGAGGCGAAGTTCCCGGCCGCGGCACAGCACCTGGACAGCGCACGGGCGGATCTGTTGGCGTTCACGCCGTTCCCGCGGGAGATCTGGCGGCAGATCTGGTCGAACAATCCCCAGGAGCGGTTGAACAAGGAAATCCGCCGGCGCACCAATGTGGTCGGGATCTTCCCGGACCGGGCCGCGGTGATCCGGCTGGTCGGGGCGGTGCTGGCCGAGCAGACCGATGAGTGGGCCGAGCAGCGCCGCTACATGGGCGTCGAGGTATTGACCAAAGCCCGCCAGACACAACGGCCCGCAGCCACTGAGGAGGTGGTGACACCGACCGCGATCAGCGCATAACGTTCGTGAGCGAAGGTGCGGCGTCGGCGGATGACGGCCACCGAGGCGCTCGGTCGGTCTCGGATAGATCGAGCGCGATGCGGTGTTCTAGATGTTCCGACTCACGTCGTGGGGACGGTGCTGCGGGTCTCGGGGTGTTGGTCGCGGGTGGAGATATCCGCCCGTAGCCGATCCGCATGGCTGAAACGTATCGTGAGCCCCGGGGAACGGGGTCCCGCGGCGGGCCCGGCAGCGCGGCCCACCAGCGGAGTGACCTGGTGGATCCTCCGTAATTGACCACCCTGGTTGAGTGGTCGCGGCAGCGTCGCGTCTTCGGGAAGCGCCCGGGCAGACGCCAGCTCTCAGCTTGCCCGCGAGCACGGGACTGCGGCGCTCATGACCTCGAGGGCCTCGTCGACGTGTGCGCGGTGGGTGCGGTAGCTGAGCACACGCAGCCGGAGCGTGAGCCGCCCGTCCGGGACGGTGTTGGAGCAGAGCACCCGGCGCGCGTCGTTGACCCGCTCGGGTAGCGCCCGCGCCTTGCCACCTGGCCCCGGCGTTCGTCGTCCGCAGACCTGCCGAGCGAGCCGCTCGTCAGGCTGAACCCGATGCGGTCGCGGAGGATCTCGCGCGCCGGGTTCACGTCGATATCAGCCGCACCGTGTCGCATCGCTCGTCGCTTCGCGCCTTTTAGCACGGCCGTCCTTGCAGGACTGAGCGTCCATCACGGTTCAGGTGGGCGGGACCGAAGGTGCTGCGGTGGCGAGCCACGAGCCCGCGGCACTCGAGGGGCCGCCGTTCTCCATGAGTCGGGTGCGTTGCGGGGCTACCACGTGCTGGGGGTCGGCCGCGGACGCCATGCCCGCCTCGAACACGGCGAACCGCGTGGCCAGCGAACCCGCCACGAGCGCCGCCCCTGAGGCGACAGCGGCAGCCCGACCGCGCCGACCGCGGAGCGCGGCGAGCAGGGCGCCTGCGCCGCCGGCCGCGGTGAGGATGCGGGCCCACCGGTTCCACCGCCCCGCCTTGCCGGTGCGGTAGGCGTCGACCACGCCACCGGGGAGCGACTCGAGGCGCCGCTCCACGAGCTGGCCTGCGGCGAGCTCGGCCGCGGCCCCGGCCACGGCGAGCCGGACCATCGGCATGCGCTCGTGCCGTCCGGCTCCGGTCAGGCCGGTGATCACGAGCTGTGCACCGGCGCCGGCGGCCGCCGCACTGGCCGCGAACAGCACCGGCAGCTCGCCGTGGGCCTCATGCCAGGCCGGTACCGCCGTGTCGGCCAGTAGGACGCCGGTGTAGCTGGCCAGGGGCGGGCCCAAGGCCGCGGCGCCCCAGCCGGCAAGCCGCCCGAGCGGGGGAGCGATACCGGTGAGCTCGGATGCCGCGGCCGCCGATGCCAGCGCCGCGAACGGGCTGAGGATCCAGGAGCCGATCGACAGCGCCGAAGTGGGCTTGAACACCCGCAACATGTTCAGGAACCGCTCGGGGCGCCCGAGGTCGTGGATCAGCGCGACCGTGCCCACCATCGCGCCGCCCGCGGCGACGAGCCGGCCGCCACGGCGCAGCGTCGACCGGCCGCTGACGTCGCCGATCGCCGCCACCACCGCCGAGGTGCCGGCCATGCCACCCACCCACAGGTACAACGGCACGTCGGGGTTCTTCCACGTCGGCTTCTTGAGGATCGGGCGCCCGTAGTAGGAGACGAACTCCGCCTCCGGCACCATCGCGCCCTTGATCCGCTTGTGGCCCCGCCGTTCGCGCCGGTCACCGCGGCCGTTCCTCGACACCTCCACCGGATACTGACCGCCACCAGCCATCAGCCTGTTCCCTTCGCCGCGTCCGTCATCTGGACCTGCTCCCGAGGAACGAGCCGACGACCGCCGCCGTCAGCCCGGCCGCCGCCAGTGCCGCTCGCTTCCACATCTTCGGCAGATCCCGTGTGGTGACGATCGGGTCCGGAGGCAGCCCGTAGACCTCCGGCTCGTCGAGCAGCAGGGAGAACGCCCCGTTGCCGCCGACGCCGTCGTCGGGGTCGTGACCATAGAGCCGCGCCTCGGTCACGCCATCGCTGTGCAGCTGCTCCAGACGCCGGTCGGCCCGCTCCCGCAGCTCGTCGAGCGGGCCGAACTGGATCGACTCGGTCGGGCACGCCTGCGCGCACGCCGGGGTCAGCCCGTCCTTCGTCCGGTCGTAGCAGAGCGTGCACTTGAACGCCCGCCCGTCGCCGGGACGGATGTCGATCACGCCGTACGGACAGGCCGGGACGCAGTAGCCGCAGCCGTTGCAGATGTCGGGCTGGATGTAGACGGTGTCGAACTCGGTGCGGATCAACGAGCCGGTGGGGCAGACGTCGAGGCAGGCGGCGTGCGTGCAGTGCTTGCAGACGTCCGAGGACATCAGCCACCGAACGTCGCCCTGCCGTGGGCCGCTGTCGTGCTCGGACTCGATGAAGGCGACGTGCCGCCAGGTGTTGGCGCCCAGCGCGCCGGTGTTGTCGTAGGACCAGCCGAGCAGGTCGATACCGGTCAGCTCCGTCGTCCCGCTGCCGGTCGGTCCCGCGTCGGCCGGTACGTCGTTCCACTCCTTGCAAGCCACCTCGCACGCCTTGCACCCGATGCAGACCGACGTGTCGGTGAAGAAGCCCAGCCGCGGCGGGCGTTCGTCCGGCATGCCCAGGTAGGACGCCCGCTCGGTCTGCCCTGTCATCGGAGTGGTGTACGCCGTGCCGACGTTGCTCCCGAAACCGGCCGCCGGATCGCTGTCACTGCGCGCGTACGGGGTGCCGATCTGGGTGGTTGGTTGGGCCGGCGCTTCGGTGCTGTGCACCGCCGACCGCTCTTCCGCGGATGTCACGCCAGGCCCGCCCGCCGTTGGTAGTCCTCGACGAACGTGCGCAGTTCCGGGCCGCGTGGGCGTCGTCCAGGGCGGATGTCGCAGGTGAGCGCCTTGGACTCCTGGATGTGGACGTTCGGGTCGAGTGTGATCGCGAGCAGGTCGTTGGCGCTGTCGCCGGTGGCGATCCCGTTGGGGCCGAAGTGCCAGGGGATCCCGATCTGGTGGGTCTCGTTGCCCTCGATGCGCAGGGGTGTCATCCGTTTGGTCACGAGCACCTTCAATTCGATCGCGCTGCGCGCCGTCACCACGGTGGCCCAGCCGAGATGGGTGAGCCCCCGCGCGAGGGCGAGCTCGGGGGAGACCTCGCAGAACGCCTCCGGCTGCAGCTCGGCTAGGTGGCTCAGGTGCCGGCTCATACCGCCTGCGGTGTGGTGCTCGGTGAGACGGTAGGTGGTGAGCACGTACGGAAAGACTTCAGAGCCGACCGGGTGATGCCGGTTGCCTGGCCGGTCGTACAGCATGGCTGCCGGGTTCCGCGGCTGTTGCGGGTGCAGCCGGTTCTTGTGCGGGGTCTCTACTGGTTCGTAGTGGGTGGGCAACGGCCCGTCCACCAACCCGGTGGGTGCGAACAGCCACGCCTTCCCGTCGGTCTGCATGATGAAGGGGTCGTTGCCGGCGAGCGCCTTGCTCGCCCGCGCGTCCGGCGGCGGGACGTAGTCCGGCGCCGTGTCCGGCGGGAAGTCGGGCACGTCGTGGCCCGTCCACTTCTCCCCGTCCCACCAGACCAGGGCCTTGCGTTCGCTCCACGGTTCGCCGTCCGGGTCGGCGGAGGCGCGGTTGTAGAGCTGTCGCCGGTTGGCGGGCCATGCCCAGCCCCACTCCGCGGCCACCCAATCCTGCTGGCGCGCCGGCTTGCGGCGCGCGGCCTGGTTGACCCCGTCGGCGTAGACGCCGCAGTAGATCCAGCACCCGCACCGGGTGGAACCGTCGTCGCGCAGCTGCGTGTACTCGCTCAGCAGCTCCCCGTCGGGACCGTAACCGTTGATCTCCTTCAGAACGTCCGTGGCCGACGGTTCAGCGTTCGGCCCGTGGGTGGCGTAGTCCCAGGTGAGCGCCTTGAGCGGGGCGTCGCGCGGGTCGTCGGAGTCGACGAGGCGCTCCTTGATGATCCGGCCGAGATGGTAGAAGAACCACAGGTCGCTGCGCGCGTCACCGGGCGGTTCGACGGCCTTGTGCCGCCATTGCAGCAGTCGCTGGGTGTTGGTGAACGTGCCGTCCTTCTCCACGTGGTTGGCCGCGGGCAGGAGGAACACCTCGGTGCCGATGTCCTCGGTGCGCAGTTCCCCGGACTCGATCTCGGGGGAGTTCTTCCAGAAGGTCGCGGTCTCGATGCAGACGAAGTCGCGGACGACCAGCCACTCCGCCTTCGCCATGCCGAGCCGCTGCATGCGGCCGTTCGCGTTGCCGACGGCGGGGTTCTCCCCGACCACGATGTAGCCGGGCACCTTCCCGTCGACCATGTCCAGCGCGGTGCGGTAGTTGCCGTGGTCGCCGGTCAGGCGCGGCAGCCAGTCGAAACCGTAGTCGTTCTCGGCGGTGGCCGCGTCTCCGAACCAGGCCTTGAGCAGGCTCACCATGTAGTTGGGCATGTCGCCCCAGAACCCGGCAACGCCGGTGTCGGGGGCGACGTAGTCCGCCAGTGACGTCCCGATCGATCCGGCCGGCATCGGCAGGTAGCCCGGGAGGACGTTGAACAGTGTGGGGATGTCGGTGGAGCCCTGGATCGACGCGTGCCCGCGCAGCGCCATGATCCCGCCGCCGGGCCTGCCGATGTTGCCCAGCAACGTCTGCAGGATCGACGCGGCGCGGATGTACTGCACGCCCACGCTGTGCTGGGTCCAACCCACGGCGTAGGACCAGTTCGTGGTCCGGTCGCGGCCGCTGTTCTCGGTGATCGCCCTGGCGACCTCGAGGAACGCGTGCTGCGGGATGCCGCAGACCTCTTCCACGAACTCGGGGGTGTAGCGGGCGTAGTGCCGCTTGAGGATCTGGAAGACGCAGCGCGGGTGCTGCAGTGTCTCGTCCCGCCGCGGTTTCGCGCCGACCGACGGGCCGCCGGAGCCGTACTTGTCGCCGCCCGCGGTCATCTCGTGCGGGTGACCGCCTTGCTGGACCGGGTCATCGGCGGCCGGGTCGGCGCTCTCATAGGCCCAGGTGCCGACGTCATAGCGGGAGCTTTCCGCGTCCCAGCCGCTGAAGAGCCCGTCGAGGTCCTCGGTGTCGCGGTAGGCGTCATTGATGATCGCCGCGGCGTTGGTGTACGCCACCACGTACTCGCGGAACTCCTTTCCCTCGGTGAGCACGTGGTTGATCAGCCCGCCGAGCAGGGCGATGTCGGAACCCACCCGGATCGGGACGTGCAGGTCGGCCAGCGCGCTCGTGCGCGTGAAGCGGGGGTCGATGTGGATGATCTTCGCGCCGCGCCGTTTCGCATTCATGACGAACTGGAAAGCGACGGGATGGCACTCGGCGAAGTTCGACCCCTGGATCACGATGCAGTCGCTCTTCGCGAGGTCCTGCTGGAACGTCGTGGCACCGCCGCGACCGAACGAGGCCCCCAGACCGGGGACGGTGGAGGAGTGTCAAAGACGGGCCTGGTTCTCGACCTGGATCGCGCCGAGCGCCGTGTACAGCTTCTTGATGAGGTAGTTCTCCTCGTTGTCCAGCGTGGCCCCACCGAGGTGGGCGATGCCCATCGCCCGGCGCAGCGGCCGGCCCTCCTCGTCGGTGTCCTGCCACGTCCGGCGCCGCGTGTCGAGCACGCGATCGGCGATCATCTGCATCGCCGTGTCGAGATCGAGGTCCTCCCACTCTGTGCCGCCGGGGCGCCGGTAGCGGACGGTGGTGACGCGGTCGGGGAGCTGTACGAGCTGCTTGCTGGCCGCGCCCTTCGGACACAACTTGCCCAGCGAGATCGGCGAGTCCGGGTCGCCCTCGATCTGCGTGACCTGCTCATCCTTCACGAACACCCGCTGCCCGCATCCGACCGCGCAGTAGGGGCAGATGGACTGGACGACGCGGTCGGCCTCCGCAGTCCGCGGTGCGAGGTGCTCGCTGCGCGCGGACCGGATGGCGTCACCCCGTGCGGTGTGGTCGGGCCCCGTCACCTGCCGGACGACCGGCCAACTCTCGATCCACTGCCGCACTCCCACGAATAGACCTCCTCAGCCGTCCGGCGCCCCGCAGACGGAGCACCCCAATGAGCCCTCAACAGATCAAGGGGCGCGGCTCCGTCGCCACTCCCCACCGCCCATGCGTCCGAGCGGTGCGCGGCTATCAGACCGGCCTGCTGGCAGACGAACCGATTCTCTGGACTAGGCAGTCCAACGATCTCCGTGACGCTTCGAACTGTCAAGCCCCCTTTCGGATCCCTGCGACGTGGCCTGAACCCCGGCTCCGTCCGTCCTGCGTCCCTTTCATCACCTTCTTCCCATGTGCCGGCCGGTACCGGCCGGCCCTCGGGGACTCGGCCGGAAGACCACGTTCCATATCAGACGGATGATCTAGTGGAGTCGATGTAGGCGGTGGTGACGTTCCCCGTCGTCATCAGGCCGCCCGTACTCGCCGGATGGGCCGGGGCGACCACAAAGTGACCACGTGGTCTGCATGGCTGGACCGCACCGAAGCCACACTGATTGACAGATCACGTCGGCTCAGGTCATGCGGTGAAGGCGGACATCATCCGTCAGCCTGTGTCCTTCCCGCGACACCTGGCCGAGGCCCGCATCCACACCCGTCCGCGCGCGATCGGCGAGCCTGCCATCCCCATCTGCCCAGACAGGTTCTTCCCGGGACGCTCGGTCAGGACCATTGAGAGGTGGGTCGCGGACGGGTCACGACCAGCGTGTCCCTGACAACGGACCAGATGATGTGCGACCACGGTCTCAGACATCGGCATGGTCACAATCCCGCTACTTGATGATCCTATCGTCGTCACGAGTCGGGAGGGGAACGGTGGAGGCTCGAGGAGACCGTCTGTGGGGGGTGCAGGATGTCGCCGATTTTCTCGGAGTGCCGGTCAAGACCCTCTACCAGTGGCGGACGCACGGCTATGGACCGCGAGCACGGCGAGTGGGTCGCTACCTCCGCTACAACCCGACGGAAGTTCGCGAGTGGTTCGCCTCCTTAGATGACGTAACAAAGGCTTGCCGTAGCGTTTTGTCAGGCGTTCTGGGGCTTGCAGTCCGACATGGCGCACTCCCGAGCAATTCTGTCCGCGACATCGGACGCATCCGGGGTTCTTCCGGAAAGGTTAAGGCGCGCAGTCTCACTATCGACGAATGTGCCTCATGGTTACGCCAGCTCGAGGCTGACAAGGTGGCAGTGCGCCGGGACCTGCCCGACCTGACTCGGTGGTTTCTCGCCACAGGCGTGCGCATTGGCGAGGCCATCGCAGTTGGCTGGGAGAACATCGACCTCGACAACGAGCTGGTCAACATCGACCATAAGATCATGCGAGTAAAAGGGGGTTGGCCTCCAACGCGTTCCGCGCACCAAGTCAACAGCCGGGCACCGCACGCTGCCTCTCCCGCTCTTCGTGTACGCATGCTGAAGCGGCGCAAGCTCGCATCACCGGATGGAGGGCCGCTGTTTCCCGATTCGGACGGCGGCTGGCGCGATCCGTCGAACACGTCCAGAGACCTTCGCGAAGCCCGTGGGAGCGGGGAGTTCTCCTGGGTCACGAGCCACGTCTTCCGTAAGACGTGCGCAACCATCCTGGATGAGAGCGAACTCTCAGCCCGAGAGATCGCCGACCAGTTGGGGCACGCGAAGGTCTCGATGACTCAGGACAACTACCTCGGCCGGCGGCTGACGAGCCGCCGTACGGCTGAGGCCCTCCAAGTTGCAGTCGGCAGGACCTTCACCGATAGATGATGGATAAGTCAAGTGTTGATCTTGACTGCCACAGCGCTGCAGGCGCCTGGCCTGGGGAGAAGCTCCTCCGACTGGACTCGAACCAGTAACCCTGCGATTAACAGTCGCATGCTCTGCCAATTGAGCTACGGAGGACCGTTCGGCGCGGGGGCGACCCCCGCTGGCAGGAGAACTTTAGCGCACCGCTCCCACCCACCGTCACAGGCCCCCCGCCGCCGCGGGGGCTGGTCAGAGCGGCCGGCCGGTGGTGACGGGGGTGTCGGCGGTGTGCTTGCCGCCGTTCATCGTCTCCTCGACGCGGGCGCGGACGACGCCGGCTGCTCCCTGGACGGCGGGGTGGTCGGCCACCCGCTGGTAGGTGCGGCGCAGCTGCTCGTAGCGCTCGTGGCCCGCCTTGGCACCGAGCACATAGCCGACGGCTGCACCCAGCAGAAACTTCAGCATGACGCCTCCCGGCTCGTGGATCTCCGTGTGGCGGCCATCCTGCACCAGCGGCTCTCGCCGCGCGGGACGAGTGCCGCGGAAGCGTGCATTCGGTGCAGCGCGTTGGCACGGATGGCAGACACCGGGCCGATGTGCGGAGTTGTGGGGTCTCGTGGTCCTTCCGACCGGAAGCGATCGTTTCGAGACCTTCTGGACCTTGACTTGCGCCGGTGATCACACCATTCTCCGTTCCGGTTCTGTTCGAACTTGTTGTGTTGTGTTCGGACGGCTCCTCACTGTGCCCTTCGTCAAAGGAGACGACATGCCACGTCCGCAGACCCAGGCCGAGTACCTCGCACGGCCCGTCCCGCCGTCCGTCGCGGCGCGGGGAATCGGTCGGCGCGCCCTCCTGCGGGGAGCGCTCGGGGTCGGCGCCGGGGTCGGTCTCACCAGCCTGCTGGCGGCCTGCGGCGGAGGGGGCGACCAGGGCGGGGCGGGGGCGGGCCCGGGCACCGTCTCGCTCGGCTCCAACGAGAGCGGCACGACGTTCGCCAAGCAGCGCGACGCCCAGGCGGCCGACTACCTGAAGGCCACCGGGACGACCATCGCGATCAACGCGGTCGACCACAACACGTTCCAGGAGAACATCAACACCTACCTGCAGGGCAACCCGGACGACGTGTTCTCCTGGTTCGCCGGCTACCGCATGCGGTTCTTCGCCGAGCAGGGCCTCATCGGCGACGTCAGCTCGGCCTGGCCGCTGCCGGGCGTGGCCGACAAGTTCAAGGCGCAGTCCACCGCCGACGACGGCAAGCAGTACTTCGTCCCGCAGTCCTACTACCCGTGGGCCGTCTTCTACCGGAAGTCGATGTTCCAGGCGGCCGGGTACCAGGTGCCCACGACGCTGGACGAGTTCCGCGCGCTGTGCCAGCGGATGCAGGCCGACGGGCTCGTGCCGATCGCCTTCGGCGACAAGGACGGCTGGCCCGCGATGGGCACGTTCGACATGCTCAACATGCGGATCAACGGCTACCAGTACCACGTCGACCTGATGGCCGGTCAGGGCTCGTGGGACTCCCCCCAGGTCAGGACGGTCTTCGACACCTGGCGCGGGCTGCTCCCCTACCACCAGCCCGACGCGCTGGGCCGCACCTGGCAGGAGGCAGCGCAGACCCTGCAGAAGAAGCAGGCCGGGATGTACATCCTCGGGACGTTCCTCAACGAGCAGTTCCCCGACGACGAGGACGACCTCGACTTCTTCACGTTCCCCGAGATCGACTCCCGCATCGGCGCCACGGCCATCGACGCGCCGATCGACGGCTTCTGCATGTCCGCGAGCCCGGAGAACGAGGAGGGCGCGATCGCGTTCCTCAAGTACATGGCCTCGCCCCAGGCCGCGGCCGCCGCGGCGACCACCGGCCTGCCGATCATCTCGGTCAACTCCGACGCCGACACGAAGCCCTACTCCCAGCTGCAGCTGAAGTCGGCCGAACTGGTGGGCCAGGCCACGGAGATCGCGCAGTTCCTCGACCGCGACACCCGCCCCGACTTCGCCTCCACGGTGGTCATCCCCGCGTTCCAGCAGTTCATCGGCAACCCCGACGACGTCGACGGCCTCGTGAAGAGCATCGAGGCCCAGAAGCAGTCGATCTTCTCGAGCTGACGGGAGCTCGGAGATGACGTCGGATACGCGCGCCGCGCGACGGGCCCTGCCGCGCACGCGACGGCAGCGCAAGCTGGCACCGCGCGACCGGGTGGTGGTCACGCTGATGGTCGTGATCCCCTCCCTGCTGGTGATCGGCCTGGTCTGGCTGCCCGCGATCGGCTCGGTGCTGCTGTCGTTCACGTCGTGGAACGGGATCGGGAGCCTCGACCGGATCAAGGTCGTCGGGGTCGACAACTACGTCGACATCGCGACGATCTACCCGCCCTTCTGGCCCGCGGTGCAGCACAACGTCCTGTGGCTGGCGTTCCTGATCATCGGTCCCACGCTGCTGGGGGTCCTGTTCGCCGTGCTGCTCGACAAGGAGCTGAAGGGCACCCGCATCTACCAGACGGCGCTCTACATGCCGGTGGTGCTGTCGCTGGCGCTCGTCGGCTTCATCTGGCAGCTGCTCTACAGCCGGGACCAGGGCCTGCTCAACGCGGTGCTCGGCACGCAGATCGACTGGTACGGCGACCCGGACGTCAACCTGTGGGCGGTGCTGTTCGCCACCGGCTGGCGCCACACCGGCTACATCATGCTGCTGTACCTGGCCGGGTTGAAGGGCGTGGACCCGTCGCTGCGGGAGGCGGCGGCGATCGACGGCTCCGGGGAGGTGTCCACGTTCTTCCGGATCATCCTGCCGGTGATGCGGCCGATCAACCTGATCGTCGTCGTCGTCGTGGTGATCGAGTCGCTGCGCGCGTTCGACCTGGTGTGGATCGTGAACCAGGGCCGCAACGGCCTGGAGATCATCGCCGCGCTGGTCACCGCGAACGTCGTTGGTGAGGCGAGCCGCATCGGCTTCGGCTCGGCGATGGCGACGATCATGCTGCTGATCTCGTCGGTGTTCATCACCATCTACCTGCGCGTCGTCATGAGGGAGGACCGGACATGAGCATGACGACGGTCGCGCCGCCTGCTCGGCAGGCCACCCCGGGCAAGACCGCGGGGCCGCCCCGGCGGCGCGGTCCGCGGGCGCTGCTGCACGCGTTCCTCATCGTCGTGTCGCTGTCGTGGGTGTTCCCGCTCGCCTGGGCGGTGCTCAACTCCTTCCGCGACTACGCCTACACCGCGGAGCACGGCTACCTCTCGTTCGGCGGGTACACGTTCGCCAACTACGCCGAGGCCTGGGAGCGGGGGAACTTCGCGCAGGGCTTCCTCAACTCGCTGATCATCACCGTGCCCGCCGTCGTGCTGGTGCTGCTCCTGTCCTCGTGCACCGCGTTCGTCCTCGCGCGGTTCAGCTACGCGTTCAACCTCACGTTGCTCGGCGTGTTCCTCGCCGCGAACCTGCTGCCGCCGCAGGCGCTGCTGATCCCGATCTTCCGGCTGTACCGGCAGATCCCGCTGCCGGAGTGGCTGAGCGACAGCGGCTCGCTGCTCGGCAGCTACTGGGGCCTCATCCTGATCAACGTCGCGTTCCAGATGGGCTTCTGCACGTTCGTGCTGAGCAACTACATGAAGACGGTGCCCAAGGAGATCTACGAGTCGGCCGAGATCGACGGGGCGAGCGTCTGGCGCCAGTACTGGCAGCTCACCCTGCCGCTCTGCCGGCCCGCCCTCGCCGCCCTCGCCGTGCTGCAGACGACGTGGGTCTACAACGAGTTCTTCTGGGCCACTGTCCTGATGCAGGACTTCCAGAAGCTCCCGATCACCAGCTCGCTGAACAACCTGCGGGGGCAGTTCTTCGTCGACTACAACCTGCTCTCGGCCGGGTCGGTGCTGGTGGCCCTGCCGGTGCTCGTCGTGTTCTTCGCCCTCCAGAAGCAGTTCGTCTCCGGGCTCACGCTCGGCTCCACGAAGGGTTGATGTGGCGCTACTCCCGTTCGACGGCATCTCGCTGGGCTGTGACTACAACCCCGAGCAGTGGCCGCCCTCCGTCTGGCGTGAGGACGTGGCGCTCATGCGGGAGGCCGGCGTCGGGTTCGTGACGCTCGGGGTGTTCTCCTGGGCACTCCTGCAACCCGAGCCCGACCGGTACGACTTCGGCTGGTTCGACGAGGTGCTCGGACTGCTCCACGACGGCGGGATCGCGGTGGACATGGCCACGGCCACCGCCGCCCCGCCGCCGTGGCTCACCCACGCCCACCCCGAGATGCTGCCCGTCGACGCCGAGGGCAGGACGCTCTGGCCGGGCAGCAGGCAGTCCTGGTGCCCGAGCTCCCCGGTCTTCCGCGACCACGCGTTGCGGCTGGTCGAGCAGCTGGCCGACCGCTACGGCAGCCACCCCGCCGTCCGGCTCTGGCACGTCAGCAACGAGCTGGGCTGCCACATCGGCAAGTGCTGGTGCGACGTCAGCGCCGCGGCGTTCCGGCGCTGGCTCGCCGACCGGTACGGCACCGTCGACGCGCTGAACGACGCCTGGGGCACCGCGTTCTGGTCGCAGCACTACACGAGCTTCGACGAGGTGCTGCCGCCGCGGATCACCCCGGCTGTGCCCAACCCCACCCACGAGCTGGACTTCGCGCGCTTCTCCTCCGACGAGCTGCTCGACTACTACCGGGCCGAGCGGGACCTGCTGCGGCGGCTGTCGCCGGACGTCCCGGTGACCACGAACCTGATGGTCAGCTCCCACCAGTCCGAACAGGACTACTTCCGCTGGGCTCCGGAGCTGGACCTGATCGCGCAGGACCACTACCTCGACGCGCGGCTGGCCCACCCGCACGCCGAGCAGGCCTTCACCGACGACCTCACGCGTGGGGTCGCGGGCGGCGAGCCGTGGCTGCTGATGGAGTCGGCCACGTCGGCGGTGAACTGGCAGCCGGTCAACGTCGCGAAACGGCCTGGGGAGCTGCTGGTCGACTCGCTGCGCCACGTCGCCCGCGGGGCCGACGGCGTCGCGTTCTTCCAGTGGCGGGCCTCGCGGGCGGGCGGGGAGAAGTTCCACTCCGCGCTCGTCCCCCACGCCGGCCGCGACTCGCAGCGGTTCCGGGAGGTCGTCGGGCTGGGCGACGCCCTGCGGCGGATCGGCGAGGTCGCCGGGAGCCGCGTCGAGGCCGACGTCGCGCTGCTGTTCGACTGGAACTCCTGGTGGGCGTGTGACCTCGGCTCGCACCCCACCGGCGAGCTGCAGTACGTCGACGCCGTGCACCGCTGGCATCGCGCGGTCACGGGGCTGGGCGCCACGGCCGACGTGGTGCACCCGGAGTCGGACCTCTCGGGCTACCGGCTCGTGATCGTCCCCACGCTGTACCTGGCCTCCGACGCCACGGCCGCCGCGCTGGACGCGTACGTCCGCGGCGGCGGACAGCTGCTCGTCACGTACTTCTCGGGAATCGTCGACGAGAGCGACCACATCCGGCTGGGCGGCTACCCGGGGGCGTTCCGCGAGCTGCTGGGCGTGCGGGCCGAGGAGTTCGCTCCGCTGCTGCCCGGGGAGACGGTCACGCTCGACGACGGCAGCACCGCCGACCTGTGGACCGAGGTGCTCACCGCGCCCGACGCCGAGGTCGTCGCCCGCTACACCGACGGGCCGCTGCCGGGCACACCCGCGCTCACCCGCCGCGCCGTCGGCGAGGGTGTCGCCTGGTACCTCGCCACCCGGCTGGACGACCCGGCGACCGCGGCACTGGCCGACCGCCTCACCCGCGACGCGGGGGTGACCCGCCTCGCCGGAGCGCAACCGGGCGTGGAGCTGGTGCGACGCGGGCGCCACCTCTTCGTGCTCAACCGCAGCCACGATCCCGTGAAGGTCCCCGCACGCGGCCTCGACCTCCTCACCGGGGAACACGTCGGCGGTACCGTCGACGTGCCGGCGGGAGGCGCCGCCGTCGTCCGGGAGGAGGAGACCTGATGCTGGCTCGCCAGCGCCAGGAGCTGATCCTGGACGCCGTGCGCACCACCGGTGGCGCACGCGTCTCCGAACTCGTGGAACGGCTCGGGGTCTCCGACATGACCGTGCGCCGCGACATCGAGGTGCTCGCCACCCGCGGGCTGGTCACGCGCGTGCACGGCGGCGCCACCGCGGCGGGCAGCAGCGTCGAGGAGCCGGGCTTCGCGGCCAAGGCGGGCCTGCACACCGCGGCGAAGCAGGCCATCGCGGCCGCGGCGGCGGCGCTCATCGAGCCGGGAGCGTCGGTGGCGCTCTCGGCCGGCACCACCACGCACGCCGTGGCGTCGGTGCTGCTCGACATCCCGCGCCTCACCGTCGTCACCAACTCGCTGCGGGTGGCGGAGGTGCTGCACGAGTCGCCCCGATCCGATCTGACGGTGGTGCTGACCGGTGGCGAGCGCACCCCGTCGGACGCGCTGGTCGGGCCGGTCGCGGTCGCTGCTCTGCGGAGGCTGCACGTCGACTGGCTGCTCATGGGCGTACACGGGATGGACGCCGAGGCCGGGTTCACCACACCGAACCTGGTGGAGGCGGAGACGAACCGGGCGCTGGTCGCGAGCGCCCGGCAGGTGGCGGTGGTCGCCGACAGTTCGAAATGGGGAGTAGTGGGACTGAGCACGATCGCGACTCTGGACGAGGTGGACGTCGTGATCTGCGACGACGGCCTCGACTCCGACGCGCGCAAGATCCTGGACAACAGCTGCGGACGGTTGGTGCTGGCCGCGTGAACGTCCATGTCCGCCGCACCCCGACCGTGATGGCCGACGGCCGGGAGCTCATCTACTTCGACGACACCGAGCCGTACGCGAGCGGCGGGGCGAGCCGGGTGGTGCCCGACACGCGCGACCTCCCGTCCGTGACGCACGGCTCGATCATGCGGTTCGACGTGCTCACCGGGGAGTGGGTGACGATCGCGGCGCACCGCATGGACCGCACGTTCCTGCCGCCTGCCGAGCACTGCCCGCTCGACCCCTCACGCCCCGGCCGGGAGCCGACGGAGGTGCCGGCGTCGGACTACGACGTGGTCGTGTTCGAGAACCGGTTCCCCTCCTTCGCTCAGGAGATCGACGGCGAGATCGCTCCCGAGGTGGACGGCAACCCGCTGTGGCCGCAGCGGCCGGCGGTGGGGCGCTGCGAGGTCGTCCTGTTCACCAGCGACCACAACTCGTCCTTCGCGGCGCTGCCCGTGGAGCGGGTGCGCACGGTGATCGAGGCGTGGGCCGACCGCACCGCCGCGCTCTCCGCGATCCCGGGGGTCGACGAGGTCTTCCCCTTCGAGAACCGCGGCAAGGAGATCGGGGTCACCCTCGAGCACCCGCACGGGCAGATCTACGCCTACCCGTTCGTCACCCCACGCACCGCGCAGTTGCTGGCGCGCTCGGCCGAGCACCGCCAGCGCACCGGTCGCGACCTCCTGGGCGACGTGCTCGACAGCGAGCGCAAGGCCGGCGTCCGGATCGTCCTCGAGGGCGAGCACTTCACGGCCTTCGTGCCGGCGGCGGCGCGCTGGCCCGTGGAGGCGCACCTCGTCCCGCACCGGGCCGTGCCCGACTTCGCCGAACTGGACGGCGCGGAGCGCGACGAGCTCGCCGTGATGTACCGCGACCTGCTGCAGCGGTTCAGCCGCTACTTCGGCGAGCTGCCGCCCTACATCGCAGGCTGGCACCAGGCGCCCGTGCACACCGGGCGTGACCTCACCCGGCTGCACCTGCGGTTGTTCTCGCTGCGCCGCGCGCCGGGGAAGCTCAAGTACCTGGCCGGTTCGGAGTCGGGTGCAGGCGCCTGGATCAACGACGCCGCCCCGGAACGGATCGCGCAGCGGCTGCGGGACGTGGGCGCGCCGTGAGGGCGTTCCGGGAGCTGTTCGGGCGCGAACCGGACGGCCGGTGGGCCGCCCCGGGACGCGTCAACCTGATCGGCGAGCACGTCGACTACGCGCAGGGCCTGTGCCTGCCGTTCGCGATCGCCGAGCGCACCGTGGTCGAGGTGGCCGCCCGTGACGACCGCCGCGTGCGGCTGCGCAGCCTCGCCGAGGACGACGAGTGGAGCGGCACGCTCGACGACATCGGCCCCGCCTCCCCCGCCGGATGGGCCGGCTACGCCGCGGGCGTGCTGTGGGCGCTGCGGCAGGCCGGGCACGAGGTCGGCGGGATCGACCTGCTGGTCACCGACACCGTGCCGCTCGGGGCGGGGCTGTCGTCGTCCGCGGCGCTGGAGTGCTCCACGGCACTGGCCGTCGACGACCTGTTCGGGCTCGGGCTCGGCGACACCCCCTCCGGCAGGCGTCAGCTGGCGGCGGCGTGCATCAGCGCCGAGAACGACGTGGTCGGCGCGGCCACCGGCGGGATGGACCAGGCCACGTCGCTGCTGGCGGTGGCGGGCAACGCGCTCCTGCTCGACATGCGCGACGGCACCGACCGCGCGGTCCCCTTCGCACCGGCCGACTCCGGGCTCGCGCTGATCGTGATCGACACCCGCGTCCGGCACCGGCTCGCCGACGGCCAGTACGGGAAGCGCCGCGCAGCCGTGGAGAAGGCCGCCGCCGCGCTGGGGAGGCCCAGCCTCCGTGACGTCACGCTCGCCGAGGTCACCACGCTCGACCCCGAACTCCTCCCCCGCGCCCGCCACATCGTCACCGAGATCGCCCGGGTGCGCGAGGCCGTGGCACTGCTGGACGCGGGACGGCTGTCCGAGATCGGCCCGCTGCTGGACGCCTCGCACGCCTCGCTCGCCCACGACTACGAGGTGTCGGCCGACGAGCTCGACCTGGCCTGCTGGGCGGCCCGGCGCGCCGGTGCGCTCGGAGCCAGGATGACCGGGGGCGGGTTCGGAGGCTCGGCCATCGCGCTGGTGCCACTGGAGCACGTCGACACGGTCGCGTCGGAGGTGCGGGCCGCGTTCTCGGAGGCGGGGTACCGGGAGCCGGAGATCCGCGCCGCGGAGCCGTCGGCCGGGGCGCAGCGGGTGAGCTGACGCCGACCGCACACACGTACTGGCCACGGTGCACACGTCGGGACGTGTGCACCGTGGCCACGAGGTGTGTGCGGCTAGTCGCGAGGGGTCGAGCGCGGGAGCAGATCTCCCAGGGGACCGAGGTCGATGTTGAGGTCCTCGGCCTGCAGGCCGAAGTGCTCCCGGAGCTCGGTCATCGCCTCCTCGAGGCGCATCAGCCCGAGCCCGAGCCGCTCCACCGTCTCGTCAGGGAGATCCCCCGACTCGACCCGGCGGATCGCCTGGCGCTCCATCAGCTGACGGACCAGCTCGACGATGGTGAGCACGAGCCTGCCGAGATCACGGCCGATCGCCTCGGGGTCGAGCTGAATCTTCGAGGGAAGATCGCTCATGAGTCAGCCAAGGTCTGCACGGAGCTGATCAGGGCGCGTAGCGAGATGTGCACCAGCTCGACGTCGGCCAGCGAGATGGTGATGTCGCCGGTGATCACGACGCCGCCTGCGAGCAGCCGGTCCAGCAGGTCGACCAGCGCCACGTCACGGTTGGGCACGGCCGCGGTCATGACGCCGCCTCCGCGGGGACGAGTACGTCGGCGGTCACGGCTCCTCCAGCGTGGCGAACGAGTACGGCGCCCACGGGCCGGTGAGATCGAGCAGCAGGGTGGGCTCGGCCCGGCCCTCGATCAGCTGGTGCAGTGCGGCCGCACCGGCCTCGTCCACGAGGTACGCGGCGTTGAGCACCATCTCCTCGCGGTGCCCGCTGAGCCGCGGGTCCTGCGGCGGGTATCGGCGGCTCGCCACCGCAACCGCCGCGAGCTCGCTGTGCACCGCCTCCGCCGCGGCGACCGCATCCTGCAGACCGCGGGCAGCGTGGTCGCGCTGGGCGCGCCTGCGCAACAGGTAGGACGTGCCGGGCCGGGAGTCGTCGGCGGCAGGCGACTCGGCACCGCCCTGCGCTGGTGCCGGTGCGGCGAAGGCCTTCACGCCCCACTCGGTGCGTCCCCTGATCCGATCGAGCGCGGCGGCGAACGCCTGGCCGTTGTCGTCCAGGAGGGTCCGGACGTTGTCGTCGTCCAGGTACACGGTGGCCAGCCGCACCGGTGCCACCGGACCCGACTGCGCCACGGCCGCGACCACGCCGTGGTGGGCGCGGGCGGTGCTCTCCAGCCACTGCAGATCCTCCACGCTGCGCCGCAGCGCCTCCTCGCTGAACCGCGTGGGGTCGACGGAGCTGACCACGGCCGCGAGTTCGCCGGAGACGACACGGCGCACGGAGGCGTCGTCGACACCGGCGACCGCCGGGACCTCCTCGGTGGCGGCGTCGGTGACGCCGTAGACGTAGACGAGTGAGTCAGCCATCGGTGCGCCTCCTCCGCTGGGCCGGACGTCGTGGTCTCCGCTCGGACCTCCTCACGGGAGCCGGTTCGGCCTCCTCCGGTTCCTCGTCGACCAGCTCCTCGTCGTCCTCGTCGACCGGTTGTTCCTCGGCGTCCTCGTCGGCGAGCTCCTCGTCGTCCTCGTCCGCCAACTCCTCGTCGGCGAGCTCCTCGTCCGCCAGCTCCTCGTCCGCCGGCTCACCGTCCTCCGCGTCGACCAGTTCCTCGTCGTCCAGCTGCTCCTCCGGGGCCGGATCGACCACCTCCGGCGCCGGCTCGACCACGTCCTGCGGTGCCACGACCGACCGCCCCGCAGGGGCCACGCCGCCGTCGAGCTCGGCCGCGCTCCCCGCTTCGAGCGCAGCGATGCGTTCCTTCAGCAGCCGGTTCTCCTCGATGAGACCACCACTGCTCTTGCCGGAGCTCAGCGTCGGATCGTGCTCCCACCAGTCGATGCCCATCTCCCGGGCCTTGTCGACCGAGGCCACGAGCAGCCTGATCTTGATCGTCAGGAGCTCGATGTCGAGCAGGTTCACCCGGATGTCCCCGGCGATCACGATGCCCTTGTCCAGGACCCGTTCGAGGATGTCGGCCAGGTTGGTCGACGCCTCCTGCTTGCGCTCCATGGGGCGAGCACGGCTGGACATGGGTAGACCGCCGGCTGTCATCGGCTCTCCTTGTCGAATTGGCCACGCGTGTATCGCCGGGTCCGGCGGTACGAGAGCAGATCACCATCGCGGTCGAGCCGCACTTCGTAGATCGCGAGGACGTCGGTGGTGTCCGGGATCCGGTGGCTCTCCACGACCTCGACCTCGACGTACCAGTCGCCGTCACGGCGGTCGATCGCGACCACGTTCTCCGGATCGAGCCCGGTGAACTCTGCAACGTTCTCCCTGGCCAGACGCGCGGCAGCGGCCGCCCGGATGGCGGCCGCAGGCCGGTCGCGCGGGTCGGGCCCATCGTCCCGGTCGGTGGCCGGGGCAGGCCTGCGGCGGGCCGGCTGGCCGCCGGCCGCCCGCCGCCGGGGCCTGCTCTGCCCGTCGTGCTCCTCGTCCCGCTCGGCAGCGGGTGGTGCGTGCTTCGCTTCCCACCCGCTGCCGTTGCCCACTTGTCGCAAGCGGCGCGGCGCCACCTGCTCCTCGTCAGCCATCTCGGCTCCATCCCACGCCTGGCCACGGCGCGTCGGTCGGACATCGGACATCCAGCCGGCTGCACGGCGACCGGTGCGGCGCCTCGGGACGGACCCGGTTCGAACCGGCCCTACTGCCGCCGTACCATCAGCCGCTGCAACAGCTCGTTCTCGAGCTCGTCGGCCTCCTCCTCGGACAGCTCGCCGCTCTGGCGCGCCTCGTCGATCCGCTCCAGCTGGGCGCGGATCCGACTCGGGTCGTAGTACTGCTCCTCAGCGTGTTCCCGGATCTGTTCAGCCATCCACAGAACACCGCGAACAGGAGCGAGCGGCAGCGTGAGCAGACCGGTCAACAGGCCCACGTGATCACTCCGCCGGGATGAAGTCGTAAGGCGCCAGCGGCCCGAGCAGCCGCAGACGGATCCGGCCGTCCAGGTCGCTGCCCAGGTTCTCCACCGCCTCGTCGAAGTCGCCCAGGCGTTCGCGCTCCACCAGGAAGGCGGCGTTGACCACGTCCTCCGGCTGGCCCGGCTGTGTGGCCACCATCGACACGGCGAACGGTTCCAGGCGCTCCAGGATCTGGGCCGCGTCGCCCTCGCGCTGCTCCTCGAGCACGTTGACGACCAGCTCGCCCAGCCGGACGCGGTCGTAGTAGGACGCGTCCTCGGGCAGCTCGCTGATCTTGTCCTGCAGAGCCCGGATCTCCGCGTTGGACTGCAGCACCTCGCCCAGCACCGCGTCCTCCACGTAACGGCCCTTCAGGGTGTACTGCACCCTGCCCTCGAGGTCGTCGAGGACGGCCAGGAAGTGGTCCTGGTTCGGCGCCAGCAGCTCCTCGACCACGGCATCCTCCGCGGTGACCGCGGGGAACCGCATCGGGAGGACGGCGGCGTCCGCCGCCACGGCATTGACCACCGCCTCGTGGGCGAGCAGGTCCTTGCGGGTGCCGAGCGGGCGGTCCAACGGGATGTCGCTGACGATCGCCGCGACCTCACCGTGCTCCATCGTCGACACCTGCCCCGACGGTCCGAGGCCCTCCAGACCGGCGGGCAGCTGCGTGCCCACCCGGACGAGCCCGTAGACGTACACGGGGACTACCTGTTCCTCGTCGCCCTCAGGCATCTGCGTCTCGCTCACAAGGTCGCTCATGCGTCACGCTCCCGCTGACGGGGACGCCGCCGAGGCGCCTCCTCCCGTTCCTCCCGCCCACTGCCGAGCAGCTCGCCGACCTTGTCGACGGCCGCATCGAGCGCGCCGGAGGTCTTCCCTTTGGCGCCACCCTCGGTGATGCTCTGGGTCAGCTCGCCCAGGTCCTTGCCGCCTTTGCCCTTGCCGTAGAGGTCGGCGCGGTTGGTGGCCTCTGCGAAGCGCAGGAACGTGTCCACGCTCGCCACGACGATCCGGGCGTCGATGGTCAGGATCTCGATCCCGACCAGGGACACACGCACGAACACGTCGATCACCAGCCCCTTGTCGAGGATGAGCTCGATGACGTCCGCGAGGCCGCCTCCGGGACCGCCGCCGCCTCTCTCGACGACGCCACCCCCACCGCCGCCCCTCTGTGCCGACACTGTCATTCGTCATCGCCCCCGTCGTGATCTCGACGCTGCCACCGGTCGGCGGCCCTTAGCGGGCCGGTCGTCGTCCGAGTCCTCGTCGGCCTCGGCGACCTCCTCCGGCTGGTCGTCCGCGTACTCGTCCTCGTCGCCTGTGTCGGCGTCCTCGTCGTCCTCGTCGTAGGCCTCGTCCTCCTCCTCGTACGCCTGGCCGTTGACGGCACCGCCGTCGGCGTCCTCGGCGTCCTCGGAGTCCTCGGAGTCCTCGGCGGCGTAGTCCTCGTCGCTCTCGTCGCCCTCGTCCGTCTCGTCCTCGGCGGCCGCGCGCTCGGTGTCCTCGTCGCCCTCGGTCTCCTCGTCGGCGCCTTCGCTACCGGCGGTGTCCTCGGCGGCCTGGTCCTCCTCCTCCTGAGCGCGCTGCTCCTCCTCGATGGCCTCCTCGTGGGTCTTGGTGACCTCGCTGTCGTGGATCTCGCCACGCCAGCCCTCGACGTCCTCCTGGTGGATGAGGACGTTGCTCATCGCGTGCCGGCGGAAGTGCTGGAACTCCAGCCGGGCCCGGCGGCCCTGGGCGCGCCAGAGGTTGCCGGTGCGCTCGAACAGACCCTGCGGGTAGTACTCGAGGATCAGCGCGATGTGGGTCAGGTTCGGGCCGAGAGCGGTGAAGCTGACCCCGCCGTCGACGTGGCCCTTCGGCCCCTTCGACCGCCAGACGATGTGCGAGTCGGCCACCTGCTCGACGACCGTCGCCTCCCACGTCCGGTGGGACAGGAAGATCTGCGCCTTCCAGTTCATCTTCTCGTCGGACGCCTGCTCGACGCTCTCGACCTTCTTCATGAAGGTCGGGAAGTCGGCGAACTGGGTCCACAGGTCGTAGGTCGTGCGCAGGGGCAGGCCGACGTCCTGGCTCTCGCTGATGACGGTGACCTTCAGCTTCTTCTGGCCGCCCGAGCCCCCGCCGCCACCACCGAAGGCGTTCTTCATCTTGTCCTTGAGGGCGGTGAAGCCTCGCTTCAGGAAGCCGGGGCGCGACTCACCGTCGTCACCCTCCTCGCCCTCGCCGTCTTCGTCGTCCTCGTCGCTCTCGGAGCGCTCCTTGCCGCCGAGCGCGGTCCGCAGGCCCTGCCCGCCGTTCTCGGCGACGCCGGTCAGGCGCTCGGACAGGCCGCTCACCCGATCGGTCGCGGCCTCGGCCGCACGCTGCACGAGCAGGCCGAGCAGGCGCTGTCCGGCGTCCTTCAGCGCGTCCGTGGGCAGCGCGTCGGTGAGACTCGGCTTGTCGGTCTTCTCAGCCATCGCCGTCGCTCCGTTGGGTCCGCGCGGTCCGGCCGGTCTTGCGACCAGCCGTGGACTTGGCCGCGCCGCGACCCGCACCCGAAGCCGGGGCCGCCGTCCGCTTGAGCGTCGCCGTGGCGGAGGCGGCGTTCTTGCCGGCACGGGCAGGCGCCGCCTTCGCCGAACGCGTCCTCGGCCGGGCCGCGGGCTTCGGCTCGGGCTCAGGCTCGGGTTCGGGCTCGTCCTCGTAGTCGTCCTCGTCCTCCGCCGCGGGCGCGCGCTCGTCGTCGTCGACGACGTCCTCGTCGTCGTACTCGTCCGTCTCGGGCTTCTCGTCATCAGCCTTCCGCCGGCGCGGGGCGGCGGCGACGTCCCCCAGGGTCTCGACCCTCTTGCCGACCCGGTCGGTGAGCGACTCGACCTGGCGAGCGGCCACCGCCAGTGCGGCGCTCTTGCCTGCCTCCAGGAGCCGGCCGCGCACCTCGTCGGTGAGCCGCGACAACTCGGGCGAGCTGTTCAGGAGCTTCGTCCCGGTCTTCAGTAGCTCTCCGGGACCTCCTGCCCGCCGCCCGGCGGCCATCCCGCCCAGCATCATGGCGAGCTTCATCTTCTTGGTTCGTCCGAGAAAGTAGCCGCCGACCACGCCGAGGGCTACTCGGGCTCCACACTTCACTGGATCTCCTCTGTCCGTAGTCGCGGTTGTCAGGTATTCATTGGTTTCGGCAATCGCGTGAAACGACAACCATCGCGCCCACACCATTTCGGCGCAATGCGCGCCTCCTGACGGCCGCCTCATCGACTACCCCCGGTGAAGGCCGCACACACACCTGTGGGTCGTTCACGGAAGAATCTTCGCGAAATTAGGCCGTTCGGCGCAGAGAGCGCCGCCGAGTGCCGGAACACAGATGGAGTAAAGCCGTCGGGACCGCCACGAATTCGCTGCAATGACCGTCATCGGTCGAAGTTCCCGCTCCGGACAAGACGATCGGCGGTGGCTGGATCGGGGCACGACGCGCGCTGTTCGCCTTCCGATGCAGGTCGCGCGCACCGCGGCGCCAAGAGGACCGGTCCACCGGACCGCCAGGGGACCCGGCCCAGCACCGGACCCCGGTGACGTTCCGGACAGCCACGCGGGCAGCCGCCCGGTCGATCGCCCGTTGCCCCGGATGGTCCGCGCTCGGCGGCACGCGGACGAGCGCTCGGCGAGCCGTCGGGCGGTCGCTCGGTCAGCGCCCTGCCGTCACCGCGAAGCGGCCCGGACAGCCAGCCAGACGGCGACGACGATCAGCACGAGCAGGAGCAGGACGACCGTCACCGGCAGCAGGACCAGCGCGAGTACCAGCGCCACGATGATTGCCACCCTGATCGCCGGGCTCAGTGCGCCGAACGCACCCTTGATCGCTCCCCAGACCGGGTTGCGGCCCTGCATCCCCGCCTTGACGCCACCGAGCAGCGCGTTCAGGGGGACACCACCGCGGGCCGCGATCTCGTCGAAGCTCTTGGCCAGCGTCTCGACCTTCTCCAACGCGAGCCCGAACGCCCGCTCGAGCACCGTGGCGAGCAGCTTGCGGAGGCTGGCCTTCAGATCCTCGAGAGCCTGCTCCGTGGGCGGGGCGCTGATATCGGCCTGAGCCCTCGGCGCCGCGCGCCCTGTCGTCTCGACCATCAGCCCGTCCCCCTTCTCCGTCCACCTCTCCGTTCGAGCAGAACTGCCCGACGGATGGTGCGACCGCGTTCGTCAGATACCCGTCCCCTCGTGCTTCTACTCGATCAGACGCGGTTCGGCGCCGTGCTCGATGAGCACATGTCACGAAATCCGATCAAGCACAACCGCTGGGCGTCGTAATTTCCGGCCGGGACCGGAATGGTCATTCCGTGGGCGACCGTGACCCGTTCTTCCGGCCGCACTAGCGCCAACACCTCTCGATGCTGGTCTGGGCGCCGCGGTCGAAGTCGGTGTCCATCGTGAACGTCTGCCGAACCCGGCAGACGACCCTCTCGCCGACCTGCACATCGGCCGGCATCTCGGAGACCAGGTCGCCGGTGGCGGCGGCGTTCAGCGCCTCCGCCGGCAGCGGCGCCGCGAACCGCACCGCGGAGTAACCCCGACCGGCGGCCTCGGAGAGCTCGATGGCCTCCACGACGGCGGCCACGTCGGCGCCCCAACTCTCGGTGCGGTAAGCGGGGCACGCGACGAGCGCGATGGGGATCATCAGCAGCGCGGCCAGTACCGCCAGCAGGGCGAGGCACACCCGCGGGAGGGATCCGCCGGGCCGACGGGCCGGGTCCGACTCTCGTTGCATGATCAAACAATGCCATCTCGTGCGGACCGTCGGGTCCCTGAGACCACGCGGACCGGGACGATCGATCGGTCGGGGGGCAAAACCCCACACATCAGCGGCCGCCTCCCGGAAGACTGGGCCGCGTGTATGTCCCCACGCACTTCGCCGCCGATGCCGCCACCGTGCGGGAGCTGCTTCATCGCCCGCAGGCCGCCGACCTGATCACCATGACCGACGAGGGGATGCTGGCCACCTTCCTTCCCTACCTCTTCGACCCGGACGACGGCGACCACGGCGTCCTGCGCGGCCACGTCGCCCGCACCAACGACCAGTGGCGACGACAGCCGATCGGCGAGGCACTGGTGATCGTGCACGGCCCGGACGCCTACATCACGCCGAACTGGTACGCCTCGAAGGCCGAGCACGGCCGCGTGGTGCCGACGTGGAACTACCTCACCGCTCACGTCTACGGGGAGCTCCGGACGCACGAGGACCCGGCGTGGCTCGATGCGCTGGTGCGCAGGCTCACCGACCTGCACGAGTCGCGCGAACCCGCCCCGTGGTCGGTCGACGACGCACCCGCCGCGTTCGTGGCCGGGCAGCTGCGCGCGATCGTCGGCGTCGAGGTGGTGATCAGCCGCATCGAGGCGAAGGTGAAGATGAGCCAGAACCGGCCCGCCGCGGACGTCGACGGCGTGATGGCGGGGCTGGAGGCACGCGGCGACTCGCCCATGTCCACCGCCGTGCGGGCCGCCCGCCCGGACTGATCCGTCCCGTGCCACACCTCAGTAGTACACGGCATCAGTACACGGCATCGTGGAAGGAGATCTCCGCTCGCAGCACACCGCTGAACCAGCGGTCCAGCTCGGTGTCGCCGACATCGGCCGGGTCCAGCTGGTCGATGTCGGCACGCAGCGCGTCCACCTGGGCGAGGAACGCGGGGCCCGTGTGGAGATCGATCCACTCCTGCAGGTCGGGTGCACGGCGGGCCGAGATCTCTCCCGCGGAGGCGCACCAGCGCGCGTACATCGTCTCGGCCGCGAACATCCCGGCGACCGCGGCTGCGCGGCCGTCCGACCCCACCTGCGCGAGGACGACGTCCGACAGCACCGCAGCGCGGCGCAGCGTCGGCCCGTCCGAGCCGACGGGCACGGGCCAGCGCCCGCGCAGCCCGGCGAAGTAGTCACGCTGCTCGGTCACCAGGTTGGTGAGCGAGCGAGCATGCGGGAGCACCACCTCCCAGGCGTCCGACTCCCAGATCACCCGGCCCAGCACCCGGGCGGCCGTCAGCACGAACGCCTCCTCCACCAGGAGGTAACGGGCGAAGTCGGCGGCGTCGAGCGTGCCCTCGACCGCCTCGCGCACGAACCGGACGCCGCACGCCTCGTCGAGCAGCGCGGCGTGCCGCCCCACCAGTGCGACCGAGCGGGCCTCGCTCATACCCGGACCAGCCAGCGGACGAGGCCGTCGAACAGGTCGGCGTAACCCGGCCACTGCTCGCAGAATGCGGCGGGCGCCCAGTGCGGGGAGCAGTCGGAGGTGAACGCGGCGGCTCGGCCGGAGCCGTAGGGGGCGAGCGCCACCAGGGGGTCGCCGTTGATCAGAGCCGGTACCTCGGCCCCGTCCTTGGCCACCACACGGTTGTAGCCGAGCAGTGGGGGCCAGGCCGCGCCGGCACCACCGAGCGCGGCATGCGCGGCGTCCATGACGAGCGGGACGGCGCCTGCCGGGCACTCCACCCGGTCGTCCTCGGCGAGCATCTCCACCGGCAGCACGTCGGCCAGCACGGTCTGCCGGAACGCCGCCCGGGCCTGGAACCCGCTGAAGGACAGGTAGCCGCCGATCATCAGCACCGCCCCGCCGCCACCCACCCAGTCGCGCAGCGCGGCGAGCCGGTCCGGCCCCGGCTCACCCCGTTCGAAGACACCGGGTGAGAGCTGGATGGAGTTGGCCCCGATGTCGGAGAGGACCACCACGTCGTAGGTACCCAGGCTCGTCGCGTCACCCGGGAAGTCGGTGGGGACGCGGTGGGCCGGAAGGTGCACCACGTCGTGACCGCGGGCCGTGAGCGCGTCCCGCAACGGGCCGACACCCTCCACATAGGAGTGCACGGTGAACTCGTCGACCCCCTTGACGTGCGTCGAGGTGGTCATCCAGCTCTCGCCTGCGATGAGGATCCGGGCCAATTCAACGTCCTTCCGCTGCAGCGTTGTCGAACAGGGCGCGCGGGTTGTCGGTCATGAGGGCGCTCACCACGTCGTCGGCCAGCCCGCTGCGGCGCAGGCGGTCGGCGAACACGAGCGGGACGTAGGCGAGGCCGTTGCCGCCGAAGCGGGTGAGCATGGCCTTGAGGAACAGGTCGTGCGACAGCAGCAGCCGCCCCGCGTGGCCTGCCTCGGCCAGGGCGGCCACGGCGGCGGCGGTGTCGGCGGGAGGCGGCGACTGCCCCTCTCCGGGGAAGTGGAAGGGCATGCCGATCATGTCGAACTCGAGGAACACGCCCCGGTCGGCGACGGCGCGCTGGTACTCGCGGTCGGCGCCGGAGGGGTCCATGTGGCAGAGCACGACGGCGCCCGGCGCCACCCCCTCCTCGTCGAGCACGACCCGGAGCACCTCGTGCGCCCGGCGTTGCCAGCCGGGCAGGTGCACGAAGAGCGGCACCCCCACCTCGCGCTGCGCCCGGCAGGCTGCGCGCAGGGCCGAACGCTCGGCCGCGGTGAAGGCCGGGGAGACGCCGATCTCGCCGATCACACCCGGCCGCAGCTCCCGGGCCGGGTCGAACTCGGCCACCAGGTCGGCGGCGAGCCGGTCGACCGGCGTCGTCGCGAGGCCGGGCGGGTGCGTCGCCTCCAGGTACCAGCCCGAGCCCATCACCACGCGCACGCCGGTGGCCAGGGAGAGCCGCCGCAGGCGGCCGGGGTCACGCCCGATCCCGGGCGGGGTCAGGTCGACCACGGTCCGGCCGCCGACGGACGCGAAGCCGGCCAGGTCGGCGGCCATCGCGGCGTCGTCGTCGAGGCGGCAGTTGTCCCTGCTCTCGTAGGGGTGCTCGGCGAGGACCCACGCCGTGTCGGGACGCACCGGGCCGGCCAGCAGAGCGGCCACGCGCGGGTCGGCCGCCTGCCGGAACGCGACGCCCACGTCGTTCGCCAGGTGCTCGTGCGGCAGGACCAGCCCGAGGTCGGCGGAGTCGACGGCACCGGTGACGGTACGGACGGCGGTCACGGCCGGCTCATGAGCCTGCCCAGCAGCGGCCCGATGCCCTTTCCGCGCAGGTTGATCCAGATCACGAGGATCAGCACCGCGCCGGTGATGATCGGCGTCAGGTACGGGCTGACGCTCATCAGCGTGAGCCCGTTGGCGATCATCCCGGTGAGGATCGCGCCGATCAGCGTGCCGACGATCGTGCCGCGGCCACCCAGGAGGCTCGTGCCGCCCAGCACCACCGCGGCGATGACGGTCAGCTCGAACCCCTGCGCGGAGTTGGCCGATCCGGAGCCCAGCCGGGCGGCGATGAGGATGCCGGCGACCCCGGCCGCCAGGCCGGAGAAGCCGAGCGCGGCCATCTTGACCAGCCGGACGTTGACCCCGGCCCGGCGCACCGACTCCTCGGCGGCGCCGATCCCGATGACGTACTGCCCGAAGCGGGTGTGGTGCAGCAGCACCAGCCCGAGCGCGGTCACCACCAGACCGATCCACGCGCTCAGCGAGAAGCCGAGCCACTTGGCCTCGCCCAGCCGGGCGAAGAAGGTGGTCGACGCGATGGGCACGGAGAAGCCCTCGGTGCGCAGCAGCGCGACACCGCGCACCACCGACAGCGACGCCAGGGTGACGATGAACGCCGGGATGCCCTGGTAGGCGGTGAACCACCCGTTGACCAGACCCCAGCCCAGGCCCATGAGCAGCCCGGCCAGCAGGACGACCGACGAGTCCCAGCCGGCCAGCAGCAGTTGGGCACAGACAGCGGAGACGAACGCGACGATCGACCCGACCGACAGGTCGATCTGCCCCGCGGTGATCACGAAGGTCATCGCGACGCCCACGATCAGCGTCGGCGCCACCTGCGTGGCCAGGTTGGAGACGTTGGCGAAGGTCAGGAAGTCGGCGTCGGCCACCGAGAAGAACACGAAGACCAGCAGCGTCACCCCGGCCATGACCAGGGTCGCCTTGTTGGTGCGGGCCCACCAGGACGGTGGCCGGGCGAGCCGCACCGCGGCGGTGGGCGCGGGCGAACCGGTGGACGTGGTGGTGGTCATGCCGAGGCCTCCCGCTGTTCGGACCGGGTGATCAGACCGACGAGCCGCTCGATGTCCAGCTCGCCGATCGGCACGTCGTCGACGCTCGTGCCCTCGTACATCACGGTGATCCGGTGGCAGACCCGGAACAGGTCCTGCAGCCGGTGGGTGATGAGGATGACCCCGACGCCGCGCGCCGCGACCTCGCCGATCAGCCGCAGCACCGACTCCACCTCGGCCACCGCCAGCGCCGCCGTCGGCTCGTCGAGGATGAGCACGTCGGGCGCGAAGGAGACGGCCCTGGCGATGGCCACCGTCTGACGCTGGCCGCCGGAGAGGGTGCCGATCTCCTGGTGGGTGCTCGTCACCTTGACGTCCAGCTCGGCCAGGATCCGCGCGGCCTCGGTGTGCATCGTGGTGCGGTCGATGAACGGGCCCCGCCGCGGCTCACGGCCGAGGAAGAGGTTGCCGGCCACGTCGATCGTGTCGCAGAGGGCCAGGTCCTGGTAGACGATGCCGATCTTCTCGGCCCTGGCGTCCGACGGGTTGGCGAACCGGACGGCGCGGCCGCGCACCCGGATCTCGCCGTCATCGTGCTGCACGGCGCCGGCGAGCACCTTCATCAGCGTGGACTTGCCTGCGCCGTTGTCACCGACGAGGCCGAGGACCTCTCCGCGGCGCAGGGTCAGGTCGACGCCCCGCAGCGACCGCACCGGCCCGAAGGACTTGGTGATTCCCCGCAGTTCGACGAGGAGATCGTCGGTCATCCGGTCACTTCCCGAGGTAGACGGTGTAGTCGCCGACGTTCTGCGGCGTGACGATGTGGATGTCGACGGGGTTCTGCCTCGGCACGGGGTTGTGGCAGGACAGGTCGATCGCCGCAGCCATCGACCGGTACCCGAACTCGAAGCTGTCCTGCTGCACCACGGCGGTGATCCAGCCGGCCTTGAGGCCGTCGACGGCCGGGTCGGAGAGGTCCCAGCCCACCACCTTCACCCGGTCCTGCGCTCCCTGGCTGCGCACCGCGGCCGCCAGCCCGATCAGCGCAGGCTCACCGGTGGCGTAGACGTAGGGCAGCGTGGGGTTGCCGGTGAGCAGGTTCTCGGCGGCGGTCTGGGCGTCCTCCTGGACGTTCTTCCCGTCGACGACGGTGCCGACGGTCATGCCTCCCGCGGTCACCTTGTCCGTGAAGCCCTTCTGGCGTTCGAGCTGGATGGTGCTGTTGAGAGCCCCGACGACGCCGACCTCGCCCTTGCCGCCGGACTCCGACAGGAGCACCTGACCGACCTGGGCTCCGCCGTCGGCGTTCGCGGTGCCCACCTGGGTGTCGACCGCGGGATCGTCGACGACCGCGTCGACCGCGACCACCGGGATGCCCGCGGCGTGGGCGGCCCGGAGCGCGGGCTTGATGCCCTCGGTGTCGACGGCGTCGACGATGATCGCGTCGACGTGCGAGGCCACGAGGTTGTCGACGGCGTTGGCCTGGGTCACCGAGTCGTCGTTGCCGGAGATGATCTGCAGCGAGACGTCGTGCTGGTCGGCCATCGCCTGCGCCGCCGAGTTGATCTGGTTGAAGAACAGCGCCTGCAGGTTGATCGTCACGAGCCCGACGCGCAGCGGGTGGTCGGGTTGGCAGCCCACCGGCTGGGACTTCGGCGGCGGCAGCGAGGCGGCAGGCGCGCTCGACGGTGAGCCCGGCGCCGACGCCGAACCCGCCGGTGGCGCGCTGTCGCAGGCGGCGAGGGTGAACAGACAGGCGGCGGCAGCCAGGGCGAGCACGCGCTTCATCGAGCCTCCAACAGGATGGGTGGACGGGGGGATCAGGGCGTGCGGTTCCCCGGGACGGCGGTGATCGGTGGACGCAGGACGGCGTCGACGACGTGCGAGGCAGGCGCGCCGCGCGCGCCGGGAACGGTGCAGGACAGGCTCGCGGCGATCCCGGCCCGCGTGGCCGCTGTGGCCAGGGACAGGCCGGCCTCGACCCCGGCGAGGTACGTGCCGGTGAAGCAGTCACCGGCACCGGTGTCGTCGACCACCTCCACGGCCAGCGCCGCACCGGACACGGTGGCTCCGTCCGGAGCGCAGAGCGTCCAGCCACGCGGGCCGTCGGTGACCACCAGAACGGTGCCCGAGACCGCGGCCAACGTGGCCCAGCGGTGCTCCGGAACGTCGAGCATGCCTTCGAGCCTGCGCCGCCCCACCACGACATGACCGGCGTGGCGTACCGCTTCGAGGGCAACATCACGGTCGTCGCACCCGTCGAGGTCGACCGCGAGCGTCAGCGCGGGACGGACCGCGGCGGCGATCTCGCCGGCCCGGTAGCCGTCGAGGTACAGCACGTTGCGCCCCGCCGACGTCAGCCGGTCGGCGACGGCCGAGACGTGCGTGGCGCCGAGCGCGTCGTCCTCGCTGATCACCGACCGCCTGCCCAGCGCGTCGACCAGCACGATCGCGGTCGACAGGAACGCCGATCGGTCGGTCCAGCTCGGGTCGACGCCGTCGGCGGCCAGCTCGGCGAGGAACCGGTCGGAGAGCGGGTCGGCACCGACGACGCCGGCGAAGGCGACCTGTGCGCCTGCCCGCGCGGCGGCGACCGCGGCGTTGGCGGCCATCCCGCCCGGCAGGTGCTCCACGGCGGACGCGTGCAGCCGCTCGTCGGGCCGGGGGAAGCGGGGGACGCGACCGACCACGTCGAGGTTGGCGTATCCGCAGAACACGATCATCGGGGCCGACCGGTCACTTGCCTGCGGCGCGCGCGACGGCCCGCACCTTCTCCGGTGCGACCCGCCCCCACCAGCGGCCGTTCTCCTTGGCGGCCGACGCGACGATGCCCCCGTCGCACTCGGCGAACAGCGACCCCACGTTGTCGGGGCTGATACCGCTGCCGACGATCACCGGCAGCTGGGTGGCGCCGCGGATCCCGACGACCTCTGCCACCGACGTGGCATGTCCGGTTCGGGAGCCGGTGGCGATCAGCACGTCGGCGTCGAAGAACTCGGCGTCCTCGGTCTGCTCGGCCAGCGTGCGGTCGGCGACGATGGCGTGGGCGCCGTGCTTGACGTGGACGTCGGCGAAGACCTTGACCTCGTCGGCGCCGATCGTGTGCCGGTATCGCGTGGTACGCGCGGCCTGGCCCTCGATGACGCCCTCGTTGGCCACGTAGGCGTTGACCCACTGGTTGACCCGCACCCAGCCGGCCCCGGCGGACCAGGCGGCGGCGACGGAGCACTCGCCCGCGTTGGAGAGCACGCTGACCCCGACCCGGGGCCCGAGCTCGGCCACGACGGCCGCGGTGACGACGCCCATGCCGGCGGCCACCTCGTAGCCGTGCTGGCCGGGCTTGAGGAACGGCAGGTCCCCGTGGTTCTCCACGATGACGGAGTCGAAGCCGTTGTCGACGTAGGCCCGCGCCTCTTCCACCGCGAAGCGGCAGAGCTCCGAGACGGGCTGCCCGCGGTACGCCGGACTACCTGGCAGCGGAGGCAGGTGGACTGCTCCGATGAGCACGGGTCGCGTGGCGAAGAGCTCGGCGATCGCCGAGGGCTTGCGCGGATAGACCCCGAGCGGTGCGGTCACGTTCACTTCCTGTCGTCCATGGTGCTGGGTAATCGATTACCTACCGACGAAGCTAGCTCCGTAGCCCTGCGCTCCGGAAGAGGCAATCGTTTACATTCATGTTGCGGCGGCCGCCGCGGTCCTCGGGCGGAACGAAGCGAACGGAGGTCCGGTGGCGAAGGTGACCATCCGCGACGTGGCCGAACACGCGGGCGTGTCGACGGCGACGGTGTCGCGAGCGCTCTCGGGCGCCAAACGCGTGTCGCCTGCGGTCGAGGACCAGGTCCGGCGCGCCGTCCAGGAGCTCGGCTACTCCGGCAACGGAATCGCCAGCGCACTGCGCCGCAGCCGCACCGACACGGTGGGCATGATCGTACCGAGCATCGTCAACCCGTTCTTCACCTCGCTCGTGGAGAGCGTGGAGCACGCCCTGCAGGACGAGGGACGCCAGCTCTTCCTCTGCTCGTCACGCTCCGACCCCCGGCTGGAGGAACAACGGCTGCGGAGCCTGGTCGCCCGGCAGGTCGACGGGATCGTGATCAGCCCCGTACACGGCACCGGGAGCACCGCGGCGATCTCGTGGGCCGCGGGCGAGCTGCCACTCGTGCAGGTCGACCGGTACGTGACCGGGGTGGACAGCGACTGGGTCGGCGTCGACGACGACGAGGCGCTGCGCCTCGTGGTGGAGCACCTGTCGGACCGGGGCGTGCGCACGGCGGCATTCATCAGCTCGCGCCTGACCAGCTCCTCCACCGAGCTGCGGGTGGCCGGCTTCCAGTCGCACACCGCACGGCTGGGCATCGCCGTCGTCCCCGGCGGGCTGCTGCTGGGCGAGTACTCGATCGACTGGGGCCGCACCGCCATGCAGCGGCTGCTGGCGGCCGGACCGCTGCCCGACGCGGTGGTGTGCGCCGACGACCTCATCGCGCTCGGCGTGCTGCAGGCGTGCAGCGCCGCCGGGGTGTCCGTGCCGGGGGACGTGCTGGTCACCGGCTTCGACGACATCCCGTTCGCCGCGCTCAGCGACCCACCACTGACCACCGTGCGCCAGCCGCAGGTCACCATCGCGACCGAGGCGGTGCGCCTGCTGTCGCAGGCGTTCCGGGTGTCGCCGCCCGAGCCGGTGCGGCTGGCCCTCGCCCCGAGCCTCGTGGTGCGGGCCAGTACCGGCGGCTGACGCGCGTCAGACCAGCGGGTAGCCCGCGTGCTCGATCTGGGTACGGATGCTGAACGCGGGCGTGAGCATCATCGTCAGCTCGGTGCGCTCCAACGCGTCGGCCAACCGGCGGGCCGCGTCGGCCTCCAGCCGGAACCCGAGCACCACCCGCCGGTAGAACAACGTGGGCGGACCCGCGTCCAGCGTGACCACCACCTCGATGTCCCCCGGGTCGCCGTCGCGTTCCAGCTGGGCGCGCACCGTCATCGCGCTGCACGCCGCGAGCGAGGCCGTGAGCAGCTCCAGCGGGGTGGGGCCCTTCCCCTCGCCGTCGTCGGGGTGGTCGGACACCACCTCGTGCGAGCCGAGCTGTACGTCGACGGCCCGGCCTGCCGTGGCCGCCAGCCGCGCGTCCGCCGATGCGAGGGGCATCTGCATTGTCATCGCGGCAGTATCACGGCTCTTCGGTGATCGGCAGTAGCACCTGGAAGCGGGTGTCGCCCGGCTCGGACTGTACGCGCAGGTCGCCGTGGTGACGGGTGACGATCACCCGGTAGCTGACGTCCAGGCCGAGCCCCGTGCCGCGCCCCACCGGCTTGGTGGTGAAGAACGGCTCGAAGATCCGCTGCCGGACCTCGGGCGGGATGCCGGTGCCCGTGTCGCCGATCTCGATGAGCACGCAGTCCTCGACCCTGCTGGTGCGGACGGTGAGCGTGCCCGCGCCGTCCATGGCGTCGATCGCGTTGTCGATGATGTTGGTCCAGACCTGGTTGAGCTCGGCCGGGTACGCCGGGATCAACGGCAGCGTCCGGTCGTAGTCCTTGGCGATGCCGATCCCGCTCTCCTCCCCCAGCTTCCGCCCGAACATCACCAGCGTGGCGTCGAGGCCCTCGTGCACGTCGATGAAGCGGTGCGGCGCCCGGTCCATCTGCGAGTACTGCTTCGCCGCGAGCACGAGGTTGGAGATGCGTGTGGTGGCGTCGAGGATCTCGCGCAGCAGGCTCTCGGTCTCCACCGTGTAGGCGAGCCAGCGGATCGCGCCTTCCAGCGTGGTCTCGTTGGTGGCCGTGTGCAGGGCGTCCAGGTCCTCCACGCCCAGGCCACCGGCGACGAAGACCGGCGCCAGGTCCCAGCTGCCGTCGATGCCGTGGTCGTCGAGCCAGTCGCCCAGCTCGTCCTCACGGTCGCTGGCCTCGATCGCGGAGAGCGAGGGCGCGTTGCGGACCTTCTTGACGAACTCGTCCTGGGCCATCACCAGCTTCTTCAGCTGGTCACCCGCGATCTTCCCGTCGGCGATCATGGCGAGCTTCGCGCGCATCCCGGCGACCTTGTCGCGCAGGGTGTCGGCGGCCCGGCCCGCCGCGGCGGCCGGGTTGTTCAGCTCGTGGGTGAGGCCCGCCGACAGCTTGCCCAGCGCGAGCAGCCGCTCCCGCTCCGAAACGAGGGCGCTGTTGCGGCGCAACCCCAGCAGCATGCCCTCGAGCAGGTGCACCGCCATCGGGAACCACCGCGCGAAGACCTTCGCGAACTCCGGGGCCGGGAGGGCGAGCACGACGCAGTCGGTGACGGCGCGCACCGTCATCGCGTAGTCCCTGGCCGTCTCGTCCTCGAGGTAGAACTGCACGGCCCCGAAGTAGACGCCCCGCTGCTCCGTGCGGCCCGTCTCCACCACATCGCCGGAGATCAGCCGGCTCATCGCGATCGTGCCCGACAGCAGCACGTGGAAGCACCGGGCGGGCTCTCCTTCGACGACGATGTCCTCGCCGCGGGGCACCTCCACCACGTCACTGTTCCCGACCACCCAGGCGAGCTGGTCCGCGTCGAGCTCGGCGAACAGGAACAGCTCGCGCAGCTCGTCGGGCGACGGCCGAACCGGCGCGCTCACTGCTCCGCCAGGTAACGGTGAACGAGTGTGACGGCCATGGCGCCCTCCCCGACGGCTGAGGCCACGCGCTTCACCGAGTCGGCGCGCACGTCCCCCGCCACGAACACGCCGGGCACGCTCGACTCCAGGTGGTACGGGTCCCGGTCCAGCGGCCAGCCCGGCGGCCGTTGGCCGTCGACCACCAGGTCGGGGCCGGTGCGGACGAAACCGCGCTCATCGCGTTCGACGACGCCGTCGAGCCACTCGGTGCGCGGTGCCGCCCCGATGAAGACGAACATCGACGCCGCCTTCACCGCCTCGACGGCCCCGCTCTGGCGGTCGAAAATGGTGAGGGACTGCAGGTGGCCGTCGCCGTGCGCCTCCACGACCTCTGTCCTGGTGCGCACCGAGACGTTGTCGATCGCGTCCAGCTGCTTGATCAGGTAGGTCGACATCGACGCCTCCAGGTCCGGTCCGCGCACCAGGACCGTGACGGTAGCGGCGTGCCTGGAGAAGAACACCGCAGCCTGACCGGCGGAGTTGGCGCCGCCGACGATGTAGACGTCCTCGCCGCTGCAGCCGGGCGCCTCGGTGGCCGCGGAGCCGTAGAACACGCCGCGGCCGGTGAGGTCGGCGATGCCCGGCGCGTTCAGGTTCCGGTAGGACACCCCGGTGGCCAGCACCACGGCGTGGGCGGCGATCTCACTGCCGTCGCCGAACCGCACGACGCGGGCCGATCCCCGTGCCTCGAGCGCGACCACGTCGCGCGCGGTGAGCACCTCGGCGCCGAACTTCGCGGCCTGGCGCCGCGCCCGGTCGGTGAGCTGCGCGCCGGAGACACCGTCGGGGAAGCCGAGGTAGTTCTCGATCCGCGAGCTCTGCCCGGCCTGACCGCCCGTGGCCTGCCGCTCCACCAGCACGGTGCGCAGCCCTTCCGAGGCCCCGTAGACGGCCGAACCGAGACCGGCAGGACCACCACCGATCACGATCAGGTCGTAGAAGTCCGACACGGGGTCGGTGGTGAGCCCGCAGGCCGAGGCGATCTCGGAGTCCGACGGGGACCGCAACGCCGTGCCGTCGGCGGTGATCACCAGGGGCACGTCGTCGGGCGAGGCACCCGCCGCCTCCAGCAGGCGCGCACCCTCCGGCTCGTCGATCGAGTAGTAGCGGTAGGGCACCGAGTTGCGCGCCAGGAAGTCGCGCGCCGCGAAACACTCCGCCGACCACCGGTGCCCGACGACGCGGATCTCCTCGACGGGCCGGATACCGACCGCACGCCACGTCTCCACCAGCGCGTCGATCACCGGATAGAGCTTCTCCTCCGGTGGGTCCCACGGCTTCAGGAGGTAGTGGTCGACGTCGACGACGTTGATCGCCTGGATCGCGGCGTCGGTGTCGGCGTAGGCGGTGAGCAACGCCCGCCGCGCATGCGGCGCGACGTCCATCGCCTGTTCGAGGAACTCGATGCCGTTCATCTCCGGCATCCGGTAGTCGGCCAGGATCGCGGCGACGGGCTCACCACGCAGCGTCAGCTCGCGCAGTGCCTCCAGCGCCTCCCGGCCGGACTCCGCACGGACGACGCGGTAGTCCTGGCCGTAGCGGCGACGCAGGTCGCGAGCCACCGATCGGCTCACTCCCGGGTCATCGTCGACGGTCATGAGGACGGGCTTGGTCATGAGGCTCCTGCCGGACGTGCCATTCCCTCGATAGTGCCCGCGCCACGATGCGCGGTGCCGGTGTCGTCCGCCGACGGCGAACACACCCGTTGAACCTAACCCCGGAGCCGCCGCCGCCGCGAGGCTCTGGTCCGGTGGCTGCTCCGCGCGGCGGCACCAGGACCGTCACGTGGGTGAGCGGACGGCCGGTGCACAGGGATCCGCGGCCCGCTCGGGCCGCGATGCGTCAGAGCGCGTCCGTGGTGACCGTCCCGTTGATCCGCCGCGGCAGGCCCAGCGGGTTGTCGTCGCGCAACGCCTCGGGCAGCAGAACCTGGGGTGTGTTCTGGTAGCAGACGGGCCGCAGGAACCGCCGCACCGCGGTGGTGCCCACCGACGTGTGCACCGAGGCGGTGGTGGCCGGGTACGGGCCGCCGTGGTGCATCGCCGCGGCCACGGCCACCCCGGTGGGCCAGCCGTTGTAGACGAGCCTGCCGGTGCGCTCGCGCAGCAGGTCGAGCAGCGGCGGCAACGTGGACGCGTCGGCGTCCTCGGCGTGGACGGTGGCCGTGAGGTTGCCGCCGAACGCCTCCGCTGCGGCGTGGAGCTCGTCCGGGCCGGTGTAGGAGACCACGATCGACGTGGGCCCGAAGCACTCCTGCAGCAGCGGATCGGGGTCGGCGAGCAGTTCCTTGGCGGTGGTGGCCAGGAGCGTGGGGGCCACCCCCGCCTGGACCTCGTCGCCGTGGACGAGCGTGCGCACCGGGCCGAGCCCTTCGAGCCGGTCGCGCTCCTCCGCGTGGGCGGCGCGGATACGGTCGTTGAGCATCCCGGCGGCTCCCGTGCCGCGGACCGCGTCGACGAGCCGCTCCTCCAGCCTGTGACCCTCGGGGAGGAACAGCAGCCCGGGCTTCGTGCAGAACTGCCCGGTGCCGAGGGTGAACGAGCCCACGTACCCGTCGGCGATGGCCTCGCCCCGCGCGGCCACCGCGGCAGGCGTGACGAACACCGGGTTGAGGCTGCCCAGCTCGCCGTAGAAGGGGATCGGCTCGGGGCGGGCGGAGGCGATGTCGAGCAGGGCCCGCCCGCCACGGACCGAGCCGGTGAACGCCGCCGCCTTGATCCTCGGGTCGATGATCGCCGAGGTGCCGGCATCCATGCCGTGCACCACCGCGAGCGTCCCGTCGGGTGCGCCGACGGCGCGCAGCGCGTCGGCGAGCACCTCGCCCGTGCGCTGCGACAGCTCCGGGTGCCCGGGGTGAGCCTTGACCACCACGGGAGAGCCCGCCGCCAGCGCCGCCGCGGTGTCGCCACCGGGCACGCTGAACGCGAACGGGAAGTTGCTCGCCGCGAACACCAGCACCGGGCCGAGCGGCACCAGCATGCGGCGCAGGTCGGGGCGCGGGACGGGCGCGGCGTCCTGATCGGCCGTATCGATGATCACCTCGAGGTAGGAGCCCTCCTCGAGCGCGTCGGCGAACAGCCGCAGCTGGCCACTGGAACGCGCCACCTCGCCCGTCAGCCGGGCCTCCGGCAGCGCCGACTCGGCGATGGCGATCGGCACGAGCTCGCCTGCGGCGGCGTCGAGCGCGTCGGCGGCGGCGCGCAGCAGGGCCGCGCGCTCGGCGGGGCGCAGCGCGGCCAGCGGGCCCGCTGCACGCGCGGCCGCGGCGAGAACGGCGTCGAGCTCCTCGGGGGTGGTGTCGTTCACAGCTGAACCTTCCTCGCGTCGGGCCGGTCGAGGGCGTCCACCAGCCAGGACATCGGCTCGCGACCCCGGACGACGGGGTTGGTCAGTGTGCCGACCTCGGCGATCTCGATCTCGACCCGGTCGCCCTCGGCGAGGGAGAAGCTCAGCTCCGGCACGATGCCCGTGCCGGTGGCGAGGATCGCGCCGTCGGGGAAGTCGGTGGGCGCGAACAGCGCCGCGACCAGCTCCTCCGGCGTGCGGTGCAGGCGAGCGGTGCTGGTGTCGCCGGTGAAGACGGTGTCCGCGCCACGCTGCACCCGGATGGTGATGGCCAGGTCGGTGGCGTCGGGCACCTCCCAGACGGGCCGGATGCCGGTGGCGAGGGCACAGCAGCCGCTGAAGATCTTGGCCTGCGGTACGTACAGGGGGTTCTCGCCCTCGATCGAGCGGGAGCTCATGTCGTTGCAGACCGTGTAGCCGACGATCTCCCCGAACCGGTTGGCGACGAGCGCGAGCTCCGGCTCCGGGACGTCCACGGTGGAGTCCGAGCGCAGCGCCACCGGCTCGCCGTCGGTGACCACGCGCCAGGCCACCGACTTGAGGAACAGCTCGGGGCGCTCCGCGTCGTACACCTTCTCGTAGACCGAGGCCTCGCTGCTCTCCTCGACGCGACCGCTGCGCGAGCGCTCGTAGGTGACGCCGGCCGCCCACACCTCGGTGCGACCGTCGACGGGAGGCAGGAACGTGACGTCGGCGGCGTCCACGGCGCTGCCGGCAGCGGACGCGAGCCGCTCACGCAGCTCGTCGCGGGACTCGCGGAGCAGCTCGGCGACACTGCCCCACGGCAACGGCGCCACAGTGGCGTCGCTTCGCAGGCCGACACGGGGGCCGGGGCCCCCCGGCTCGATGTAGCGGACGATCTCCATGTTCGTGCGCACTCCCATCCTGGCGCGGGCCTCGGCGACCCCCGAACGGGAACTGATCCTATGGCGCAGATCCGACAGGCGCCGCCCCAGATCGCGACGACGGGCCTCGGCCCTGCCGCTGGACGGAACGATCACCGGTGAGCACGGCGGTCTTCGACCCTCGGGGCGACCTCGCCCCCCGGCACCGGGTTTCCTACCGGCGCGTCCACCGGTCGCTCAGCGCCTTCGCCAGCGCTGCGGCATCGTCGCCCGACGCCCCGCGCACCACGGCCGCGGCGCAGGCCGTCACCTCGATCTCGGCGGCCTTGGCGTCCGTGATCGGCGGCAGGACGGTGGCGATGCCGAGGTGCGAGCCCACGCAGCGGGACCGGACCAGCCAGCCCCGGTTGCGGGCGAGCCAGCCGCGGTTCCTCGCGACGGGGGCGGGACCCTCGGCCGGGAGCACGCTGCGGCACGCACCGGCGGTGACGTCCAGGACCAGCTCGGAGAAGCCGGTCACCGTCCGCACCCCGGACGGCGCGCGCTCCGAGGAGGGGCCGCGCGCGTACGCGACCGCTCCTGGTTCGGCGCCGTACGCCTCGGCGGCCCGGTCGAAGTCGTCGAGCTCGTCCGGATGCACGGCGGCGACGACCTCCCGGGCGATGTCCACGAGTCTCTTGGCGTGCACTCGGTCGTCCTTCCCGTTGCGAAGTCGATCGCGCAGTAACTCGGCGACCGGGGGACGCCCGTTAGCGGTACCGGATTGAGGGGTTGATCACACCGAAAGTGCCGGAATGGGCAGAATGCTCCGGATGACCGAGCAGTTCGCCGGCGCGATCGCGCTCCCCGACGGGACCGAGGTGCGCGGGCGTGGCCGTCGGCGGCCCCTTCCGCCCGGCCCGCTTCCCACGTACGGCCTCTACCTGGGCCGCTCCCCCGATGCGCCGGACCTTCGGTTCTTCGGGCGCCGCAAGCCCGCCTGGCATCCGGACTGGGCCGCCGACTGGATCGACTGGCCCGACTTCCGCGTCCCCCGGGACGGCAGGGCGGCGGCCGCACAGATCGAGCACGCCTACTCGGTGGCGCGGTCCGGGGAACGCGTCGAGGTGGCGTGCGGCGGCGGCACGGGGCGCACCGGCACGGTGATCGCCTGCATGGCGATCCTCGCGGGCCACCCGGTCGACGACGCCGTCGGGTGGGTCCGGCAGCACTACCGGCGTCACGCGGTGGAGACCCGCGGCCAGCGACGCTGGATCACCTGGTTCGCCACGCAGTACCTCGCCCGCGGCGACGCCCGGCCCTGACCGCGGCCTCGATCGGAGAACCGATCAGCTCAGGTGCTCCACCAGCGCCGCCGTCACCTGCGCCGTGGTGGCCGTGCCGCCGAGGTCGGCGGTGCGGGTCTCCGGCTTCGCGAGCGTGGCCTCCATCGCGGCGAGCACGTCGGCGGCCGCTGCCGCGTGGCCGAGGTGCTCCAGCATCAGTGCCGCCGACCAGACCGCGCCGACCGGGTTGGCCAGGCCCCGCCCCGCGATGTCCGGCGCCGACCCGTGCACCGGCTCGAACATGGACGGGAACTCCTTGGTCGGGTCCAGGTTCGCCGACGGCGCGATCCCGATCGAGCCGGCGACGGCCGCGGCGAGGTCGGAGAGGATGTCGCCGAACAGGTTCGAGCCGACCACCACGTCGAACCGCCCGGGCTGCAGCACGAACTTCGCGGCGAGCGCGTCGATGTGCTCGCTGTCCCACCGCACGTCCGGGTGCAGGGCCGCGCGCTCCGCCACCACCTCGTCCCAGAACGGGAGGGTGTGCACGATCCCGTTCGACTTCGTCGCCGACGTGAGATACCCGCGCCGGGAGGCCGCGAGGTCGAACGCGAAGTCGGCGATCCGGCTCACGCCGACGCGGGTGAAGATCGACTCCTGCACGGCCATCTCGTCCGGGAACCCGCGGTTCACCCGGCCACCGACCTCGCTGTACTCGCCCTCGACGTTCTCGCGGACGACGACGAAATCGACGTCCTCGGCCCCGCGCAGCGGGCTCTGCACGCCGTCGAACACGCGGATCGGGCGCAGGTTGACGTACTGGCGGAACGCGCGCCGGATCGGGATCAGCAGCCCCCACAGCGACACGTGGTCCGGCACGCCCGGCCAGCCCACGGCGCCGAGCAGGATCGCGTCGAACCGGCGCAGCGTGTCGATCCCGTCGGGCGGCATCATCGCGCCCTCACGCTCGTAGCGCTGACACGACCAGTCGAACTCGGTGTAATCGAGGGCGACGTCGTGCCGGGCGCAGGCGGCGTCCAGCACGGTGCGGGCGGCGTCGATCACCTCGGTTCCGATGCCGTCGCCCGGGATCACGGCGATCGTCTGCGCGGTCATGCGACGCCGAGCCCGAGGACGGCGACCATCACGGGAAGGAACACGACGATGAGTATCGCCCCGATGACGTCGAAGGCCGCGCCGGAGCGAATCATCGTGGTGATCGGCACAACGCCGGACCCGTAGACGATGGCGTTCTGCGGCGTCGACACCGGCAGCATGAACCCGAACGACGCGGCGAACGTGGCGGCCAGCGCGGGCACGAAGGGGTTGACCCCCGCGGCCACCGCGATGGGGATGACGATCGGCACCACCACAGCAGCCGATGCCGTGTTGCTCGTGGTCTCCGACACGATGATCGCCAGCAGCACCGCGAAGACCGTGATGGTGACGACGTTCGCGAGCCCCAGCCCCGACGACACGGCCTCACCCAGCGTCCGCGCGAGCCCGGTGTCCGCCAGCAGCGCACCGAAGATGATGCCGGTGCCGAACAGCAGGATCGTGCCCCAGTCGATCTGCTGGGCGTCCTTCCAGCGGAGCGTGAACTCGCGGTTTCCCCAGTCCGTCGGGAGCAGGTAGAGCAGTGCCGCCCCGAACACCGCGACGATGCCCTCGTCGAGCCGCTCGCTCACCGCGTCGTAGGCGGCCGAGTCGTTGCCCGCCACGAGCGCGACGATGCCGGGCAGGATCCAGAGCGACACGGTGACGCCGAACGCGATCAACGTGTTCTTCTCGGCACGCGACAGCGGCCCCAGTTGGGCGCGCTGCTCCACCACGTACTCCGCGACGCCGTCGATGCGGCGGATCTCCGGCTTGTTGAGCAGTAGCAGCACCACGGCCAGCGCCACGAACATCAGCAGGCAGATCGGCACCGCCACCGCCACCCACTGCGCGAAGCTGATGCGCTCCCCGGTGGCCTCCTCGATCAGGCCCCGGCCGATCAGGTTGGGCGGGCTGCCCACCGGCGTCAGCAGGCCCCCCACGCTCGCGCCGTACGCCAGCATCAGCATCAGCGCGGCGCCGACGCGCAGGCGCAGCGGGTCGAAGTCCTCCGCCACGAGCCCGCGGTCCTGCATCAGCTTCGCGATCACGCTGAGGATGCCCATCGCGGTGGGCAGGAGCATCGCCACCGTGGCGGTGTTGGACACGAACGCCGAGAGCAGGCACGTCACCGCACCGAACGCGATGATCACCCCGACGCTCGACTGCCCGACCCGCGGCAGCGCCAGTATCCGGAACGCGAAGCGCCGCGCGACGCCGTGCTTGAGCATCGCCTGGGCGAGGATGAACGCGCCGATGAACGTGAACACCGTGCTCGACCCGAAGTTGGCCAGCACGTCGTCGGCCGGGGCCACCTGCAGGATCACGATCAGCGCCACGCCGATCAGCCCCGCGATCGGGATGGGCACCGCCTCGCTCACCCACAGCACGATCACGCCGAGCAGGATCCCGGCCAGCACCTGTTGCTGAGGCTGGAGATTCAGCGGCAGCGCCAGGAACACGATGGTCACGATCGGCGCGAGGAAGAGCCCGACCGTGCGGCGGCCCTTCTCGAACCGTTCCTCCGCCGGGGAGAGCCGTTGCTCCCCGAGGCTGCGATAGGTCGCATGCCCCAGCAGGGCCTTGTCGACGTCGGTGCGGGTGCGCTGGCTCTCGGCGGTCATGGTCCCCTCCACGACGACGGGATCAACTCGCAGAGAGTGACAGCCGTCACGCCGTGGCGCCAGTCCTGCTACCTCAGCGGGTGCGCGCCACCGCGAAGATCCGCCGGAACGGGAACCACGTGGTGCCGTCCGGCCGAGCGGGGTAGACGGCGCGCAGGCGCGGGGCCAGCTCCGACCGGAACGCGGCGTACCCGTCCGCGGAGAGCGCGTCCCGTACCGGCCGCAACGCCGTGCCGCTGATCCACTCCAGCACGGGGTCGGGGCCGGTGAGCCGCTGCTGGTAGGTGGTCTCCCAGACGTCGACCTCGGCGCCCGCGCCGGCCAGCAGCTCGGCGTACTCGGCCGGTTCGGCCACCGCCAGCTCACCGCGCACATCGACCCGTCCGTGCCACGGCTCCTGCGCCGCCAGCTCGCGGATCAGGGCGTGCGACGGCGCCCCGAGGTTGCCCGGCACCTGCATCGCGAACCACGCACCGGACGGCAGGGCCTCGATCCACCGCGGCAGCAACTGCCGGTGCGACGGCACCCACTGCAGCACCGCGTTGGTGACCACCACGTCGGTGTCCGGCGGCGGCACCCAGTCGGCGACGTCGGCCTGCTCCGCCGCGATCCCCCGTTCCCGAGCCGCGGCCACCATCTCCGCCGACGAGTCGAGGGCCACCACCTCGGCGTCGGGCCAGCGCGTGGCCAGCAGGGCGGTGAGGTGGCCCGGCCCGCAGCCGAGGTCCACCACCCGGCGCGGGTCCACCGCGCCCACCCGCGCGAGCAGGTCGTGGAACGGACGGGAGCGATGGTCGTCGAAACGCAGGTAGAGAGCTGGGTCCCAGGTGGTGGTGCTCATCGCCATGCGCTCAACTCTGCCTCGAACCGGCCCCGCCCAGCTTCAGCGTGCGCGCCACGTCACCAGCCACCTGGCGCACCGCCGCGTCGTCGGTGCCCGGGTCGGCACGCACCTGCAACACGATCCCGTCGCGTCCCGGCACCTTGCGCTGCACGAACCACGCGCCGCCCCCGGGCAGGTCGCGGTGGTGCCTGCTCTTGATCGAGGACGTGACGCGCGCGTGCACCACCTCCGGCACCGCGCCCGGCTCGGCTAGGCGCAACCGCCGCGGGGTGAGATCCGCGATCAGCACCGCACCGTCGACGACGTCCTGCTCCTCGGCCTCGACGAGCACGATCGAGCCGTTCTGCCACGACGCCTTGCTGACCAGGTGCCAGCCCAGCCGACGCGCGCCGTCCGCGGTGGGCAGCCACATCCCCAGCGAGGTGACGACCAGATGCCCCCCACCCTGCAGCGACGCCGAGCCGAGCACCTGCTCGTCGGCGTCGAGGGTGCCGGCGAAGCTCTCGGGCAGCTCGTCGCGCCCCAGCAGGCGGCGCACCGCCTTCAGCAGGTTCACACCTGTGCCCTTTCCCGCAGTGCCTTTCCGTACTGCTCGAGTGGCACGAGATCGCCGAACGCCTGCATGTACGCGTCGAGCTCCTCCACGGGGTTGATGCGCTGCAGGCGTGACTTCAGCTCCGCCACCTGCGCCTCCACCAGCGCCAGCCGCACCCCGGCGATGATGCTCCCGACGTAGCGGGCCTCCTCCGGGTTGCGCCGCGGGAGCTGCAGCGGTTCCACCGCGAGCTCCGTGACCAGCGAACGCGTCTCCGGGGTGCACTCAACGAGCACGGCCTCCAACCAGGCCTGCCCGGTGCGCCCGCTGCACACCCCGCCCGCTGCCTGCACCGCGCGGTGCACCAGGGCGAACGCGGGGTGGGTGAAGACCTGCTCGGGCAGCTCGTCGTAGCTCGGACCGGCGATCGCGGGCATCTGCAGGGCGGCCTTGAGCGCCTCCCGCTGCCGGTGCAGCCGCGGGTCGTCCTTGCGCGGCGGAGTCGGTGCCTCGCGCCTGTTGCCGCCCCGCCCCTTCGCCGCCTCGGCAGGCGCGCCGGCCGACTCCCGGACCCGCCGTACCACCATCCCGATGTCGTCCCAGCTGGTCCAGCCGGCGAGCCTGCGGGCGTACTCGTCGCGCAGGTCCTCCCGGCGGATCTGCGCCACGAGCGGCACACAACGCTGCAACGCCGCCACCCGGCCCTCTGCCGTGTCGAGGTTGTGCTCACGCAGCATGCTGCGGATGGCGAACTCGAACAGCGGCTCGCGCCGGGCCACCAGGTCGCGAACGGCCGTGTCGCCGTGGGTCTGGCGCAGCTCGCAGGGGTCCTGCCCGTCGGGCGCGATCGCCACGAACGTCTGGGCGGCGAAGTTCTGGTCACCCTCGAACGCCTTGAGCGCCGCCGCCTGCCCGGCCGCATCGCCGTCGAAGGTGTAGATCACCTCGCCGAGGTCGAACGAGTCGTCGCCGATCAACCGGCGGATCACCCCGACGTGGTCGGAGCCGAAGGCCGTGCCACAGGACGCGACGGCCGTGGGCACCCCGGCCAGATGCATCGCCATCACGTCGGTGTAGCCCTCGACGACCACCACCTGGCGCCGCTTCGCGATCTCCCGCTTGGCCAGGTCGAGCCCGAACAGCACCTTCGTCTTGTGGTAGACGGACGTGTCGGACGTGTTGAGGTACTTGGCCTCGATGCCGTCGTCGTCGAAGAGCCGGCGCGCCCCGAACCCCACGACGTCCCCACCGAGGTCCTTGATCGGCCACAGCAGCCGCCGGTGGAACCGGTCGATCGGACCGCGACGGCCCTCCTTCGACAGCCCGGCCTTCACCAGCTCGTCGAAGGTGAACCCGGCCGCGATCAGGTGCTTGGTGAGGGAGTCCCAGCCGGCGGGCGCGTAGCCGCAGCCGAACGTCTGCGCCGCGGCCGCGTCGAACCCGCGGCTGGTGAGGAACTGGATGGCAGGCGCGGCCTCGGGCGTGCGCAGCTGCGCGGCGTAGAACTCCGCGGCCCGCTTGTTGGCCTCCAGCAACCGGCTGCGCGTCCCCCGGTCGCGCTGCACGGAGCTGCCGCCGCCCTCGTAGGTGAGGCGGTAGCCGACACGGTCGGCGAGGCGCTCCACGGCCTCGACGAACCCGACGACCTCGATCTTCATGATGAACGCGACAGCGTCCCCGCCCTCGCCGCAGCCGAAGCAGTGGAACGTGCCGTGGCTCGGCCGGACGTTGAACGACGGCGACTTCTCGTCGTGGAACGGGCACAGGCCCTTCAGCGAACCGGCACCGGCCCGACGCAGGGCGACGTACTCGCCGATGACCTCGTCGATCCGGGTCCGGTCGCGGACCTCCGCGATGTCGCTGTCCCGGATCCGCCCTGCCACGGGCCGAGTGTAGGCCCGCCCCACGCACCGTCCCGCGAGCACCGCGCTCCGTCCCCGCCCGAGATCACCACGCGCCGCGAACGGCGCCCGGGCGGGGTCAGCGCGGCGCCGCGCGCAACCCGGCCGGGCGGGTGGAGATCGGCATGCAGCCGTTCGACCCACGCGGGACCGGGACCGGGACGGTGGTGCTCGCCGCCGCCGGCCGGTCGGAGTGGGGCCGGTGCCGGTCGGTGAGCAGCGGCACAACGGCCATGACCAGCATCAACCCGATGCCCGCCACAACGCCGATGATGGCGAGGACGACCGAGAAGCTCATACCTCCACCCTGCGCCGGGGAACCTGAGAAGCACCTCGGCCGGAGGTACGGATCCGCCGAGAATCCTCGGCCCTTCGGCCGACCCCGCCGCGTCATGGACACATAACGCGGTAGCTGCGGCCACAAAACAGCATTACGGGACCACATCGCTGTCACCGTGGTCGGGCGGCAGCAGGAAACGGCGACTCGCGCGCCCGAAACGGGCGACTCGCCGGGTCGCCGCGCCTGCTGACCACCCAGCTGGTCCCGCCGGGTGCGTTCACACCGCCAGGAGCAGCTGGATCGCGGCGAGTCCTGCCAGCAACGCGGGGCCACGCACCAACTGCCGCACCAGGTCGATCGGCACCGCGCCGAACCCGGTGTCGAACACTGCCGCGCCGTAGTCGGGCGGCGGCCGGGTGGCCGACCGTTCGACCACGGCAACCGCCCCGATGGGGATCAGGACCACGGCGAGGGGGTTCACCGGGAGCAGCGCGGGCAGTACGGCCGCGGTCCACAGGGCGGCGACCACGAGGGGCGCGACGAGGTGCAGCAGGGTCAGCGTCCCGTCGGTGCCGCCGAGTGCGCGCCGTAGCGCGGCGGAGCGGGTGACGGCACGCAGCCCCGCGGCCACCCGGCTGGCGATCGCGTAGGCGGCGATGGCGACGACGGGTCCCACGGCCACGTGGGGCAGGATCGCGGCCGCGGCGTAGGACACGACCAGCAGGCCCGCCCCGAGCGTCAGCGCGCCGGGGGTGCGCAGTGCGCGGCGCAGGTCGGAGTGCAGCAGCGCGAGGGATCGGTGGCCCAGGCCGCGGCGTGAACGGCCGCGGCGGGCGGACCGCCACCGCCGCTCCTCCAGCAGGCCGAGCAGCAGCCCCGGCTCGATGAACGTTCCCGCCGCCTGGACGGCGGCGGCGAGGCCGCTTCCCGCGCCCAGTGCCGCGCGGTCCAGGACGGTGAGCCGCCGCCGCGCGACGACGAACAGGACCACCGCCGCTGCCCACGCGACGACGGCCGTGTCGGTGGCCGGGACGGACGGGACCGTGGTCGAGCGCGGGACCAGCAGCGCGATCACGGCGAGCACGCCCCCGGCGGCCACGAGCCCGACGCCTGTGGCGCGTCCGGCACGGGGGCTGCCGGCCTGCCACACGACGGCCGCGGCGACGAGCGCGACCGCGACCCCTGCCCCGGTGGCCGACCACCACACCGCCATCCACCACGGCGGCACCGTCCCGGCCACGACGATCGCCGCGAGCGCTCCGACGCCGGCTCCGACCACCGCCCCGCCCGCAGCAGCGGCGGCGAGCCGCGGCCTGAGCATCGCCCCGCGGTCGACGACGCCGGAGAGCACCCAGTGCCGGACCGCCGGGCCGGCCAGCATCGGGCCGAGGGCCAGGGCCGCCCGCAGCACCATGCCCGCCAGCACGAGTCCGACGGCACCGAGCAGCAGCCCGACGTGTGGCGCGTGCGGCAGCGGGGATGCCTCGGCCCCCATCACCCGGCGCAGGCCCTGCACCAGCAACCCACCGAGCACGAACACGGCGAGCAGCGGCGTGTACCAGTCGCTCCCCGGCCCGTCCTTGGTGGCCGCCCGCCGGGCGCGCCGGACACGGGCCAGTTCCGCGCGCAGCTGCCTGGCTGGGGGCACGTGCACGAGCGGGGCCGTTGTCACGCGCCCAGCTCGACCGTCTCGTCGGCCACCGCCTCGACGACGGCAGCGTCGTGCGAGGCGAACAGCACCGCACAGCCGGCGGCCTTCTCCCGCTCGAGCCGCTCCACCAGCCACTGCCGGCCCGCGGCGTCGAGCCGCTGCTCGGGTTCGTCCAGCACGAGCAGCCGGCGCGGGCGGACGAAGCAGGAGGCCAGGGCCAGCCGCCTGCGTTCCCCGCTGGAAAGCCCCACCGGCGTGCGGTCGGCCAGCGCCTCCAGACCCAGCTCGGCGAGCACCGGCTCGGTGTCGGGCTCCACGCCGTGCGCCCGCGCGAGCAGGTCGAGATGCTCGGCGACCGAGAGGTCCGGGAAGAACTCGACGTCGTCGAGCACGCTCGCGACCGCTGCCCTGGAGCGCGGGTCGTCCTCCCGCAGCTCGTTGCCGTCCAGGAGCACCTCGCCGTGGTCGGGCCGGTCGGCGCCGACGACACAGCGCAGCAACGTGGTCTTGCCCGCGCCGTTCGGGCCGACGACCGCAGCCGCCCGGCCGGGGCCGAGCGAGAAGCCGACACCCGCCAGCACCACGGCTGTGCCGAACTGCCGGACCAGGCCGTCCACCACCAGCACGCGGTTCACCCCCCGGGCCGCGACGGTAGCAGCCGCGTCCCTCGTTGCAGCAAAGCCACGTTGCGGCAACGTCATTGCATGATCGTGGCTTTGCTGCAACGGGAGGCCGGACCCGCGTAGGTTCTCGTGGCGTGGACACGGGGGTCGAGAGCTTCGAGCAGCACCGGGCACACCTGATCCGCGTGGGGTACCGCATCACCGGCAGCCTCGCCGACGCCGAGGACGCCGTGCAGGAGGCGTGGCTGCGCCTCGCCGGGCTGGACGACGACGTCCGCACCGAACTGCGCGACGAACGTGCGTGGCTCACCACCGTGGTCGGGCGGCTCTGCCTCGACCGGTTGCGCTCCGCCGCCGTACGGCGTGAGCGTTACGTCGGGCCGTGGCTGCCCGAGCCCCTCCTGACCAGCGGTGACTCGGACGAACCGCTCGCCGCCGTCGTGCGCGACGAGGGCGTGCGGATGGCCGCGATGGTCGTCCTGGAGCGGCTGTCACCGCCGCAGCGGGTGGCGTTCGTGCTGCACGACGCGCTCGCGCTGCCCTTCTCCCAGATCGCCGACGTGCTCGGCTGCTCGGAGGCCACCGCACGCCAGCACGCGACGCGGGCCCGGCGCCTCGTGGCCGCGGCCGACCCGCCGCCACGGGTGGCCACGGCCGAGCAGCGCGCTGTTCTCGGCCGCTTCGCCGAGGCGATCTCCCGCGCCGACGGCCCCGCGCTGCTCGCCCTGCTGCACCCCGACGCCCAGTGGGTCACCGACTCGAACGGGAAGACCAAGGCCGCTCGCCGCACCATCGTCGGCGCCGACAAGCTCACCCGCCTGCTGCTCGGCCTGCTCGACCGCTACGGCGACGAACTGGCCACCGGCTGGAGCCCGGTCGAGGTCAACGGCGACCTCGGGTTCCGGACCCCGGCCTACGGAGACACCGGGCAGGGGATCACGGTCGTCACCATCCAGGACGGCCTGATCACGGCCGTCTACCTGATGCTCAACCCCGAGAAGCTGGAACGCCTCCCGGCCTGACCCCCTTGAGACGGGCGACTCGCGCACGCGAAACGGGCGACTCGCGGGCACGGAACGGGCGACTCGCGGGGGTGGGGGCGGGGCGGGGCGGGGCGGTCAGCCGGGCAGGCGTACCTGGCACGCCGTGTCGAACCCCTGGTCGACGATGCCGAGGGCGTGGTAGGCGCGGGCACGCATGTTCTCCAGCGCGATGGAGTGGGTGAGCTCCACCAGCCCGGCCCGCCCCAGCTCGGCCTCCAGGCGGGCGACCTGCGCGTCGGTGACGGTCGGCGGGGTGGCCGTCATCGCGTCGGCGTAGGCGAGCGCGAGCCGCTCGACCGGCTCGTAGAGCGGGTGCGTCAGGTACTCGTCGATGTGCTCGAGCCGTTCGACGTCGAGCCCGTCCAGCCGCTGCAGCATCGTGCCGAAGTCGACGCACCACGAGCAGCCTACGACGGTCGCCACCCGGTAGACCGCGAGCTCGCGGAGCCGGGCGGGCAGCACCGTCGCCGCCCGCTCGTAGGCCAGTTCGGCGACCAGGGAGGCCCGGAACAGGCGCGGGTGGTGGCGCAGCACCGCGAACGGCTCCGGGACGTCCCCGAACCGCCGTCGCATCAGGCGGTACAGCAGCCGGCCCACCGGTCCGGCCTCCTCGGTAGGAACTCCCGGGATTCGTGCGCTCATGTGTCCTCCTGGACCGTCCGATGCGGCTCGTCAGCAGTGGGACGAGGCAGCGTCGCGATCCGTGACGAGAGCGGCATCACCGCAGTTCCACGCGGTGTCCAGCCGTCGAGGCTCCTAGCGTTGTCGTCATGACCGGTTCCGTGATTCCCGAGACCCACCTCGACCTGCTGGCACGCCCGCTGATCGGGCACCTGGCCACCGTCCGGGCGGACGGGGCACCACAGGTGAGCCCGATGTGGTTCTCCTGGGACGGGACCTACCTGCGGTTCACCCACACCTCGCGGCGGCAGAAGTACCGCAACGTGCAGGCCGACCCGCGGGTGGCCTTCTCGATCGACGACCCGGAGCGGCCGCCGCGTCACCTGGAGATCCGGGGACAGGTGGAAAGGGTCGATCCCGACCCGACGGCCGCGTTCTTCGGCGAGCTCGCCGACCGCTACTCGATGACGTTCGACGAGCCGCCGGCGGACGCCCCGTCCCGGGTGGTGCTCGTCGTCCGTCCGGAGTCGGTGAGCTTCGAGTAGGCGGTCAGCGGCGGGACGTCGCGAGGTGGCGGGCCACCGCCTGCTGGTCGGTGAGCACCGCGATCTGGTCCAGCACCACGCGCAGCCTCGCGGCGTCGTCGGCGGCGCCGGCCCAGTCCTCGGCGAACAGCGGGTCGAGCGAGTCCGGGGCCTTCGCCAGCAGGGCCGAGCCGAGCTCGGCAAGCAGCTCCCGCTGCCGGGCCTGCATCGCGAGCCGCTCGGGGTCGCTCATCACGTACCGCAGCGCCACGGCCTTGAGCAGAGCCACCTCCGCCGCGGCGGGGGACGGGACCACCAGGTCGGCGCCGTAGCGGGACAGCTCGCCGGCCCCGTGCGCCGCTCGGGTGGCGTCGATGGCGGCCAGAGCGAACCGGCCGACCAGCTCGCTGGTGAGCCGTTTGAGCGCCATGTGCGCGACCCCCGTGGCCGTGGCCGACGAGAAGCCGCGCACCGCGGCCACCACGGGGAGGGCGAGCAGCGCGTCGGCGGCCTCGGCGAGCGCGGCGGTGGAGACCCCGAAGTGGGTGGCCGCCAGCTCCACCACGGCGGCGCGCTCCGTGCGTGACCCGAGGGCGGCGAGGTCGATGCGGCCGCTCACGATGCCGTCCTCGACGTCGTGCACGGAGTAGGCGACGTCGTCGGACCAGTCCATGACCTGCGCCTCGAGGCACCGCCGGTCGCCCGGGGCGCCGTCGCGTACCCAGGCGAACACCTCGGCGTCGGCGACGTAGGCCCCGTACTTCCGGTCGCCCGGCCGCCGCACCCACGGGTACTTGCACGACGCGTCGAGCGACGCGCGGGTGAGGTTCAGCCCGCTGCCGCCGATCTTCGGCTCCAGCCGGGTGAGGATGCGGAGCGTCTGCGCGTTGCCCTCGAACCCGCCGCAGGCCGCGCCGAACTCGTCGAGCGCCCGCTCACCGTTGTGCCCGAACGGCGGATGGCCGATGTCGTGGGCCAGCCCGGCCGTGTCGACGATGTCGGGATCGCAGCCCAGCTCCTCGGCGACCCCGCGGCCGATCTGGGCGACCTCCAGGGAGTGGGTCAGCCGGGTGCGGGGCACGCCGGTGATCTCCGCCCCCTCCCCCGGGCCCACGACCTGCGTCTTACCGGCCAGCCTGCGCAGGGCGGCCGAGTGCAGCACCCGGGCGCGGTCGCGCGAGAACGGGCTGCGGCGTTCGGTGTGTCCGGTGCCCTTGGGCGACTCGGTGCTGCGCCGGGCCCGGTCGTGCTCGGTGTACCCGCCGCATCCGGAGCCAGGTAGACGCTCGGCCACAGGTCAGCCGAGCCCGCTGGTCTGGGTGTCGGCGGAGGCGTGCGTGAGCCGGTAGTACAGCAGCGCGCCGGTCTCGCGGATGATGTAGCGCAGCTGCGTCTCGCGCGTCTGCACCACCGGTCCGCTGCGGGTGGGCGACGTCTCGGCCTGCAGCCCGCTGTCGCGGGCCATGATGCGGGCGCGCAGGGAGTGCCACGGGTCGCTGACGATCGCCGCGGTGTGCCAGCCGTCCTGCTTCGCCCGCGCGGCGACGGCCTGCAGGCTGAGGAGGGTGTCGGAACCCTCCCCGACCGCGATGACGGCCTGCGGGGGCACGCCCCGGTCGATCAGGAAGCGGCGCCCGGCCTCGGCCTCGGTGTAGACGTCGCCAGGGCGCCCACCCCCCGTGGTGATGATGCGCGGGGCCAGCCCGTCCTCGTACAGCGTCTCGGCGTGCCGCAGCCGCGACGCGAAGATGGAGCTGGGGTCGCCGTCGTACTGGGCGGCGCCGAGCACCACCACGGCGTCGACCGGGTGCCGGTTGTCGACCCGCGCCACCTGCCAGATGCGGAACGCGGTCCCGCCGATGATCATCCCGCCGATCAGGAGGCCCCCGACCAGCAGCCGGACCACCCAGCGACCGCGCCTGCCGCGTTCGGCCGGCGCGAGATCGCGCATCCCGCGCATCGGTTCGGTCGGAGCCTCCGAGCGGGAGCGCACCCGACTCGTGACGGGTTCGGTCATCCGCCGATCCGGCTCTCTGTGGCGGCGAGAGCCGTGCCGGCGCGACCGGAGCGGGCGGCCACCACCTGCGCGACGATCGACACCGCGGTCTCGGCCGGGGTGCGCGCTCCCAGGTCGAGCCCGACGGGTCCGTGGAGCGCAGCCAGGTCGTGCTCGGTGAGCCCGGCCGCCAGCAGCCGCTGCCGCCGCGCGGCCTGGGTGCGCCGCGAGCCGAGCGCCCCGATGAAACCGCGCCCGCGGCGCAGCCCGTCGATGAGCACGGCGTCGAACGACGGGGCGTGGTCGAGCAGCACGAGGACGTCGGCGTCGGTGAAGGCGGCGACGGCAGCGCGGACGGCGGACAGCTCCGTCTCGGTGCGGGCGCTCCACCCCAGCAGCTCGGACTGGGCGACCAACGCGTCGCCGATCGCGCCTGCCCCGGCCACCAGCACCGAGGGAACCGGCACCCACAGGTCGACCAGCAGTTCGTCGCCCTCGGCCGCCACCCGCTCGGTGACGGTGGCCCCCCGCCGCACCAGCCCGCGGGCCGCCTCCACCGCCGCCGCGTCGAGCCGGGGCGAGCCGAGGCCGCCGTGTACCCCTTCCAGCTCGGGGCCGGTGAGCACGAGTGCACCGACGCCGTCGGTGGTGGAGATCAGGGCGGCGGACGTGCCACGCTCCAGCGCCTCGCCCAGCGCGATGGCCTGCTCGGCCGGTAGCGGATGGCCCAGCAGCGTGGCGCCTCCGGCACAGGCCAGCCCCGCACCCAGTGCGTCGGCCTCGCTGACGTGTGCCTCCCGCGTGTGAGCCCGGTCGACCGCCGCCGCGGCCAGGGGAACCACGGCCGCGTCGAGCGTGCCGCGGTAGACCACTCCGGCCGCGGACCCCGCCGCGGTGGCGGCCACCAGCTGACCGCTTTCGACGGTGCCGAACCCGTGCCGCTCCAGCACTCGTACGACACCGACACCGTCGGCTGCCCAGCGCTGTAGGGCGGCACCGAGCTCGTGGAGCGAGGAAGTGCGGGTCGAGGCGGTCGGAGCGCCCGTACTCACGTCGGTCACGATCGCCAGGGTAGCGACAGGCACCGACGCTGCGGCGGCGCGTGAAGGCGCCGTGTCACAACCACCCGCGTTCGTCGGCGAGCCGCACCGCCTCGGCGCGGGTGCGGGCGGAGGTCTTGCCGATGGCGGCGGACAGGTGGTTCCGGACCGTGCCCTCCGAGAGGTGCAGCCGCGCCGCCACCGCGGCCACCGTGGATCCGTCGGCGGCTGCGACGAGGACATCACGCTCGCGGTCGGTGAGCGGGCTGGTGCCGCTGGAGAGCGACTCGGCGGCAAGGATCGGGTCGACCACCCGCAGCCCGGCGTGCACCCGCCGGACGGCGTCCACGAGCTGCTCGGGCGGGGCGTCCTTCACGACGAACCCCGACGCTCCGGCACGCATGGCGCGGGCCAGGTAGCCGGGCCTGCCGAAGGTCGTGAGGACGACGACGCGGCACGCCGGAAGCGCCGAGCCCAGCGCGCCCGCGGCGGTGAGGCCGTCACCACCGGGCATCTGGACGTCGAGCAGTGCGACGTCCGGCCCGGTCCGCAGCGCGGCGGGCACCACCTCGGTGCCCGAACCGACCTGGGCCACCACCTCGATGTCGGGCTCCAGGCCGAGCATCGCCGCCAGCGCGCCCCGGACGAGCGCCTGGTCGTCGGCGAGGAGCACCTTGATCATCCGGTCAACTCCTTCAGCCGGACGGCGGCGGTTCGCGGGAGGACCTCGGCCAGCAGGCGGTAGCCGCCGGTGGGCCCCGGGCCGGCATCGATGCGGCCGCCGACAGCGGCGAGCCGTTCGGTGAGCCCGCTGATCCCGTGGCCCTCGGGAGTACCGGGCGGGCTGCCGACGCCGTCGTCGACGACCTCCACCGACGTCGGCGTGAGACGCACCGCGCAGCGGCCTGCCCCGCTGTGCCGGATGGTGTTGGTGACGCCCTCCCGCACCACGTGCGCGAAGGCCTGCTGCCGGTCCGGCGGTACGTCGTCCACGGCGGCCGGCAGGTCGGCCTCGATTCCTGCGGCGCGCAGGGCCTCCCGGGCGCCGGCCAGCTCACGACCGAGCGACGCCACGCGGTTGGCCGACACGGTGGAGCGCACCTCGGCCAGTGCCTGCCTGCCGAGCTGTTCGACGTCGGTCACCTCCTCACCGGCCCGCCCGGCGTCCCCGCTCTCCAGCAGCCGCCGGGCCAGCCCGGCCTTCACCGTGATCGTCGTGAGGCTGTGCCCGAGCACGTCGTGCAGGTCCCGAGCCATCCGCTCCCGCTCCGTCGTCACAGCCAGCCGGGCCAGCTCCTCACGCGCCTCGCGCAGCTCGGAGTTCGCCCGGATCAGCTGGAACTGCACCATCATCGCGACGCTGATCGCGGCCATGCCGGCGATGTCCGGGCCGGTCAATCCCTCCCCGACCAGCCAGTCGAACCCCACCGCGCAGCCGAGCGCGAGCGCAGCCGCCGCGACGGTCCACGGAGCCGGGACCAGTGCGATGACCGTCACGATCACGAAGCTGACGGTGTAGACCGCACCGTCCTGCGGCCCGAACTCGGCCGCCATGACCGCCCAGAGCGCGGCCATCACGAGCACGAGCGCTGCCGAGAAAGCCGGCTGCTTGCGGCGCATCGCCACGAACAGCCCCTGCACGTAGCAGGCGATGTAGGCGAGGACCGTCGCCACCAGCAGCACCCGGACGAGGAGCGAGTGGTCGGACGTGGCGCCGATGTACAGCCACGGTGTGAGCAGGAGCGACCACCCGCCTGCCATCAGGTACCACCGCTTGGGGTTCAACCGGGTGGGATCGCGGACCGGCTCGTCCGCGTCCCCGGTGATCGAGGACATGCCGATCACCGTAGCCCGGTCCCCTGCCCCGGAATCAGACCCGGAGGGCGTCACGCCGATACCGGACCGCGACAGCAGCCCCCGCGACCAGGAGCCACCCCAGCACGACGGCCACGCCCTCGATCGGCAGGGCGCTACCGGACGCCTGTCCCTGCGCGATCGTCGTGAGCCAGTAGCTGGGCAACAGGTGGGCCACGGTGAGCATCCCCGACGGCAGCACCTGCGCCGGGATCAGCACCCCACCCAGCAGACTGAACAGGAGCATCGTCACCGTCGACATGCCCTGCGCCGAGTCCGGCGTGGCGACCAGGCCGAGTAGCAGCCCGATCGCGGCGAACGGCAGCACCCCGATCCACGCGGCGAGGAACACCCGGACCCAGGTGAGCACGTCGAGGTGCACCCCCTCCGCCACCCCTGCCACCGCGAACACCAGCAGGAGCGCGGGCAGTGCCACCAGCATCGCGACAGCCGCCTTGGTGGCGACGTACCCCCATGCGGGCAGCGGGGTCAGCCGCAGCTGGCGGTTCCAGCCGATGCTGCGCTCCACCGCCACCCGTCCACCCGTGCTGATCGACGCCGAGATCGCGCCGAACGCAGCCATGTTGACCATCAGGACGACGGTGGCGGCCGCCGCGTCCGGCCCGGTGGCGAAGATCCCGGTGAAGACGATCAGGTAGACGACCGGGAAGCCCACCGTGAAGATCAGGAACCGCGGTGACCGCAGGAGCCTGCGCACCTCGGAGAGCAACAGAGCAGCCATGGTCAGTTCTCCTCCGATGTGGTCAGGGCGACGAACGCGTCCTCGAGGCCACGCGCGGAGACCTCGATGTCACAGGCCTGCGGGTAGGCGCTGATGAGTGCGCGGAGCGTGGTGTCGGAGTCGGAGCACTCCAGGCGGGCCCGCGGTCCGTCGACATGCACCTGCGTCACCCCGGGCAGAGCGGCCAGCGCAGCCGGGACGGTCCCGGGCACGGTCGCGGCGATAATCCGGCCGGCGGCGAGCGCCCGGACCTGCGCCACGCTGCCGTCGGCCACCACCTTGCCCTTCCGCAGCAGCACGACCCGGTCGGCATACTCCTCCGCCTCAGCGAGGTAGTGCGTGGCGAACAGCACGGTGCGCCCGGTTCGCGTGTAGTTGCGCATGGCCGTCCAGAACTCGCGCCTGGCCTGCACGTCCATCGCGACGGTCGGCTCGTCGAGCACGAGCAGGTCCGGATCGCAGACGAGTGCGGCCGCGAACCGCACCCGCTGCTTCTGCCCGCCCGAGAGCCGCCCGTAGCGCCGGCCGGCCACGTCGGCGACGCCGGCCCGGCCCAGCGCGTCCGCCACGGACAGCGGCTTCGGGAAGAGCGCGCCCGTCAATCGCACGACCTCCGCCACCGTCACGTCGTCCGGGATGCCGCCGGACTGCAGCATCGCCCCGACCAGCCCGTCGACCACCGCCTGCCGCGGCGTCCGCCCGAACAGCCGGACGTCGCCGGAGTCGGCGCGGGAGAGCCCGAGCAGGATGTCGATCGTCGTCGACTTGCCGGCACCGTTGGGCCCGAGCAGCGCCACCACCTCGCCGGGGGCGATCGTGAGGTCGACGCCGTCGACCGCGCGCACCCCGCCGTAGCTGCGGTGCAGGTCCTGGATCGACACGGCCGCACCGGCGGTGACGGCCGTCGGGGGTCGTGCGGGAGCGGATCTCGTCATGCGGATGAGACTGCCGCCGCGTCCCTGCCCGGACCCGGATCGCCCGTCATGAGCTGATCATGACGAATGTCAGGGAGAACGACGAACGGCGCACCCGCCCGGACCTGCCGGACGAGCGCGCCGTTGGTTCAGAGGCCGGTCAGCAGCCCAGCAGGCGGGCGGCCAGGTAGCTCTCGACCTGGTCGAGCGCCACCCGTTCCTGCGTCATCGAGTCGCGCTCGCGGATGGTGACGGCCTGGTCGGTGAGCGTGTCGAAGTCGACCGTGATGCAGAACGGCGTGCCGATCTCGTCCTGGCGGCGGTAGCGGCGCCCGATCGCGCCGGCGTCGTCGAACTCGACGTTCCAGTGCTTGCGCAGGGTGGCGGCCAGGTCCCGGGCCTTGGGCGACAGGTCGGCGTTGCGCGACAGCGGGAGCACGGCAGCCTTGACCGGCGCGAGCCGCCGGTCCAGCCGCAGCACCACCCGCTTGTCGACGCCACCCTTGGCGTTGGGTGCCTCGTCCTCGGTGTAGGCCTCGATGAGGAACGCCATCATCGAGCGACCGACGCCCGCCGCCGGCTCGATCACGTACGGCCGGTACCGCGTGCCCGACGCCTGGTCGTAGAACGACAGGTCGACGCCGGAGTGGTTGGAGTGCGTGGTCAGGTCGAAGTCGGTGCGGTTGGCGATGCCCTCGAGCTCGCCCCACTCCTGGCCCGTGAAGCCGAACCGGTACTCGATGTCGACGGTGCGCTTCGAGTAGTGGGACAGCTTCTCCTTGGGGTGCTCGTAGTGCCGCAGGTTGTCCGGCGAGATCCCCAGGTCGGTGTACCAGTTGGTGCGCTCGTCGATCCAGTACTGGTGCAGCTCCTCGTCGGTGCCCGGCTCGACGAAGTACTCCATCTCCATCTGCTCGAACTCGCGCGTGCGGAAGATGAAGTTGCCCGGCGTGATCTCGTTGCGGAAGCTCTTGCCCATCTGGCCGATGCCGAACGGCGGCTTCTTGCGCGACGTGGTCTGCACGTTGAGGAAGTTGACGAAGATGCCCTGCGCCGTCTCCGGCCGCAGATAATGCAGACCGTCCTCGGACTCCACCGGGCCGAGGTAGGTCTTGAGCATCATGTTGAAGTCGCGGGGCTCGGTGTACTGGCCGCGCGTGCCACAGTTGGGGCAGGGCACGTCGGACAGGTCGTCCTCGGCGACGTCCTTGCCGGTGCGCTCGCTGTACTCCTCGGCGAGCTGGTCGGCCCGGAACCGGCGGTGGCAGCTCAGGCACTCCACCAGCGGGTCGGTGAAGACACCGACGTGGCCGGACGCCACCCACACCTGGCGCGGCAGGATCACCGAGCTGTCGAGGCCCACGACGTCCTCGCGGCCGGTGACCATGTACCGCCACCACTGCCGCTTGATGTTCTCCTTCAGCTCCACGCCGAGGGGCCCGTAGTCCCAGGCCGAACGGGTACCGCCGTAGATCTCACCGGAGGCGAAGACGAAGCCGCGGCGCTTCGCGAGCGCGACGATGGTGTCGATCTTGGCGGAGCTCGGCTTGCTGGCCACGAGGCTGTACTCCTGGGCGGGGGAAAGGGCGAACGAGCCTCCAGGGTAGCGAGGCAGTGCCAGCGGCTTTCCCACACGGTCTTCGCAGGGGGCGCGTGCTCCTCGCAGAGCCCGTGGGCCGTGTGCAGACCGTATCCGGCGCGCGGAGCGGACTTTCCCCGGGAAGCGCGTTCCGGCCGGTTGTCCACAGGCGGGCACGTGGGGGTTCTGGACCGGCTGCCGACGCCCCAAGCTGGGGATCATGCAGAGGGAGAACCCGGCGCTCGTCGTCCGGCCCCGCCTGCTGGCGGCCGGTTTCACCGACGAGGAGCTGCGCCGGTGGCGGGCGCAGGGCCGGCTGGTCACCGTGCGCCCGGGCGTCTACATACGGGCCACCGATGCGGGGCCGGACGATCCGGCGACGCGGCACGAGCTGGCGATCCGGGCTGCGGTGCAGCAGATCGCTCCTGGTGCGGTGATGAGCCACGTGTCCGCCGCGGTGCTCCACGGCCTGCCGCTGTGGTCGGCACCGCTCGACCGGGTCCACGTCACCCGCAACCGCCGCTCCGGTGGCCGCCGCAGCCGGTTCCTGCACCTCCACGCGGCCGCTCTCGAGCCCGACGAGATCGTCCTCGTGGACGGCATCGCCGTCACCTCGGTGGCGAGGACGATCGCCGACCTCGCCCGCCACCTGCCGTTCGAGCCTGCGGTGGTGTCGGCCGATGCCGCCCTGCACCGCGGGCTCGTCACGCGGGCGGCTCTGGCCGATGCTGTGGAGCGGTCGTCCCACCGTCGCGGCAACACCGCGGCGCGGCGGGTCGTCGCGTTCGCCGACGGGCGGAGCGAGAGCCCTGGCGAGTCGCGCAGCCGCGTCGCGCTTCAGCGGGCGGGTCTGCCGGCGCCCGTTCCGCAGTACGTGGTCCTGTCCGCCGGCGGGACGGCGATCGCGCGGGTCGACTTCGGGTGGCCGAAGCTGAGGACGGTCGGCGAGTTCGACGGGCTGGTGAAGTACGGCAGGCTGCTGCAACCCGGCCAGGTTCCGGCCGAGGTCGTCGTGGCGGAGAAGCGGCGCGAGGACGCCATCCGTGACGAGGACCTGCGGGTGCGGCGGTGGGGCTGGGACGACCTGGACCACTTCGAGCCCGTGGCCAAGCGGCTGCGGCTCGCGTTCGACGCAGGCTGAGCGCAACGCGCGCTCGCTGCGTTCCTCGCAGGGCCCACGGCCTCTGCGACGAACACACCCAGCGCGCGGCTCAGGCCAGGAGGCTGCTGTGGGTCTGTGTGGTGCCGTCTTTTGCTTCCAGCAGTGTCTCGAAGGTCGACTCCGTGGTCGTCTCCGCCTCCGAGAGCAGGGGCACCACGTGCTCGCGCACCTCGAACGGGCTCAGTGCGCGGCGGTAGGCGTGCACCGATGCGAACCGGACGACCAGCACCCACTGGTCGGGCTCGTCCACCGAGCGACCCAGCTCCCCGCCCAGACAGCCGTCGGCTGCGGTGAGGAGCTCCAGCGCCCGGCCGGCCCGCGCGAGGAGCGCGGGAGCGGCGGTGGGAGCGGCCACGAACCGGCAGACGAGCAGCACGAACGGAGCATGCCACCGGACGCCTACGATGGAGCCAGCGGCCACCGGAGTGCAGGACCATCGGGGGGCGTGGCCGCCGCTTCCGGGGATGGGGACCAATGTCGATCGTCGCTGGTGCCGGGCCGGCCGGCGCGTCCGCCGATGAGGCCGCGTACGCCCAGGTCGGTGACCGGTCGGCTGTGCACCCCACGGCACACGGCACCACTGCGCCCGCACCCGTGCACACCCCGCGCACCCTCTCGGCAGCAGGCGACCTGCTGCGGGCGCTCGCCGCTCCCGTCCGCATCGCCATCGTGCTCCAACTGCTGGAGTCCGACCGGTGCGTGCACGATCTCGTCGACGCGCTGGGGGTCACCCAACCGCTCATCAGTCAGCATCTGCGGGTGCTCAAGTCGGCCGGTGTGGTGCAGGGTGACCGGCAGGGCCGCGAGGTGGTCTACTCGCTCGTGGACGACCACCTCGCGCACATCGTCGTCGACGCGGTGGCTCACGTCGAGGAGGGGGACCGATGAGTGTGACGGGGCAGGCGCCTACGACGCGGGCGCTGCGGGCCACGAGGCAGCGAGCCGCGGTGTCGGCGCTGCTCGACCGGCTCGACGACTTCCGCTCGGCCCAGGAGATCCACGAGGAGCTCCGCCGCCTCGGTGAGGGGATCGGGCTCACCACCGTCTACCGCACGCTGCAGACGCTCGCCGACGGCGGCGAGGTGGACGTGCTGCGCACCGGCACCGGCGAGGCCGTGTACCGGCGGTGCGACACCGCCGACCACCACCACCACCTGGTGTGCCGCCGCTGTGGCTACACGGTGGAGATCGAGGGCCCCGACGTGGAGAGCTGGGCGCAGCGCGTGGCCGACAGCCACGGGTTCGTGGAGCTCAGCCACACGGCGGAGATCTTCGGCCTGTGCAAGGACTGCGGCACCCGCTGAGCGTCTCGTCTCAGAACGACACATCCGGCGCGTCCCGCGGCCGCTAGCGTCCGCGGCGACGCAAGGAGGCGCTCATGGCGGACGACGTGGCAGGCGGCAACGGGACGGCCACAGCCACCGCACCGAGCACGGTGCGCAGGCTCGACGGTGCGGAGTCCGCGGAGCTGGCCGGTCTCGCCGCGGTGTTCGAGGACCTCCAGTACGTGCTGCGCTGCTGCGAGCACCTGGTCTCGGCGCTGGCCGCGCCGCGGCCGGACCCGGCGCTGGTCGAGGCGCTGTGGACGGGAGCGCTGATCGGCTACGTCCGGTGCTTCTCCGGCCGGGCGGGTCTCCTCACCGAGGACGACCTGGGCAGGCTCGAACTCGACGGCGACGTCGGCGAGTTCCACGGGATGGTCAAGAAGCTGCGCGACCACTACGCGTCGCGGCACGTCAACCCGCGTGAGTCGTTCACGATCGGCGCGGCGCAGGCCAACGACGGCAGGCCCACGGGCGTCGCGGTGGTCTCGGCGCCGCGCCCGCTCGTCGACGACACCACGGTGCGCCTGCTCGGCCGGGTGGCCTACGCACTGAGCGGGCTCGTCGACGCGCGGATGCAGGAGGCCCAGAGCCGGGTGCTCGGCGCGGCCGGGAAGCTCTCGCCTGCACAGCTCAGCGCGCTGCCGCTGGTGCACCTGTCGACCTGACGCATCCCGGTGGGAGCCTGGTCAGTCGGCGGTCAGCTCCGTGCGCATGCTCGACGCGCTGCTGACGACCAGCATCAACAGCGTGCCCATGGCCTTCTCGTCGAGCCCGCTCGCCGGGAAGGCGTAGCGCAGGGTCACGTCCCAGCCGCTCTGGCCGCGGATCACCCTCGGGGTGCCGAACAGCCCTTCACCGGCGCCGAGTGCCACCCGGGTCGGGACGTCGGACTCCGCCGGGAGATCCCACGCCACCACGCAGGTGAGGTTGAGAACCGGCAGGCCCTCCTCCAGTTCGAGGCCCTGCAGCGCGCACACGACGCCGCCGTGCGCGAACGTGAGAGCGCCGTCGTCGTCGACGGTGACGTCGTGGAAGCGCTCGAGCGCCGCGCGGGCGATGTCGAGCATCTCCGGGATCCCGCCGCTGGTCATGACGCGGTGCCCGGCTTGTCGAGCGCTCCGCCGAAGCGGCGGTCGCGGCGGGCGTAGATCTCGATCGCCTCCCACAGGTGCCGGCGGTCGAAGTCGGGGAACAGCGTGTCGAGGAAGACCATCTCGGCGTAGGCCGACTGCCAGAGCAGGAAGTTCGACGTGCGCTGCTCTCCGGAGGACCGCACGAACAGGTCGACGTCGGGCATGTCCGGCTCGTCGAGGTACCGCGCGATCGTCCGCTCGTCGATCTTGTCGGGCTTGATCCGCCCGTCGGCGACGAGCCGGGCGATCTGCCGCACGGAGTCGGCGATCTCGGCGCGGCCGCCGTAGTTGACGCACATGGTGAGGGTGAGGACGTCGTTGTCCTTCGTCTTCTCCTCGGCGATCTCCAGTTCCTTGACCACCGAACGCCACAGCCGGGGCCGGCGGCCCGCCCACCGGACGCGCACACCCATCTCGTGCATCTCGTCGACGCGACGGTGGATGACGTCGCGGTTGAAGCCCATGAGGAAGCGCACCTCGTCGGGGCTGCGCTTCCAGTTCTCCGTGGAGAAGGCGTAGGCCGAGAGCCAGCGGACACCGATGTCGATCGCTCCGCGGGCGACGTCCATCAGGGATGCCTCGCCGCGCCGGTGGCCCTCGATCCTGGGTAGTCCGCGGGCGTTGGCCCAGCGACCGTTGCCGTCCATGACGAGGGCGACGTGGTTCGGCACGAACTCGGAGGGGATCGCCGGGGGCCGCGCACCCGAGGGATGCGGCGGCGGAGGCTGGAATCGGGCCACGGCGGGCAACCCTACGTCGGGGGGTGTGGCGCACCGCAGGGCGCGTCCGGCGATTGCCGCAGTAACCGGCGGATCGGACTTTCCTACCATTCATCCATGACCAGCTCCCCTGAGTCCGGCGGCATAGTCGGTTGGGTCGTCGCTCTGATGGACGCCCTCGGCGCCCCTGGCGTCGGACTTGCCATCGCCCTCGAGAACGTCTTCCCCCCGCTCCCGAGCGAGGTCTTCCTCCCACTCGCCGGCTTCGCCGCTGCTCGAGGCGAGATGAGCGTGGTCGCCGCCATCGTGTGGACCACGCTCGGCTCGCTCGCCGGAGCCCTGGTGCTGTACGGCATCGGCGCCGCGCTCGGCCGCGACCGGCTGCGCGCGATCGTCGACCGGATGCCGCTGGTGAACCTGCGCGACGTCGACAAGGCCGAGGAGTGGTTCGCCCGGCACGGCGCGAAGGCCGTGTTCCTCGGCCGGATGGTGCCGCTGGTGCGCAGCCTCATCTCGGTGCCCGCCGGGGTCGAGCGCATGAACCCCGCGCTGTTCGCCGCACTCACCGCAGCGGGGAGCCTGATCTGGAACACCGCGTTCGTGCTCGCCGGGTACACGCTCGGCGAGAACTGGCACATCGTCGAGAGCTACGCCGGGATCGCCTCGAAGGTGGTGCTCGTGGCGATCGTGCTGGCCGTGATCGTGTTCGTCGCGAAACGGGTGTCGCGACGCAGGCAGCAGGGCGGCCAGGACGAGGCTGCCGCGCTGACCGACGACAGCCCCACCGAGCAGATCCCCGTGGTCTCCGCGGCTGCGCCCACCGAGCGGATCCCGGTGGTCCAGCCGGGCCCGCTCCGGCCGCCGCCGCGGCGCGGGCCGCACCAGTAGCCTCCGGCCGGTGACGACGATCGTGCGGGCGACCCGGAGGGCCACCGGGCTCGCCGCGGGCGCGCTCACGGCCACGGCGCACGTGCTTCTCCTGCTGCCGGCCGCCGGGGCCCTGCTCGTCCCCGCCGCCCGGCCGGCGGTGACGGCTGCGGGCCGGCGGCTGGTCGCCATCGAGCGCGCCCGGGTGACGACGCTGCTGGGCGAGGTCGACCCGGCTGGTGCCGCGCCCTCCACCCCGCGAGCTCTGCGCTACCTGGCCGCCCGGGCGCTGGTGGGGCTCCTCGGCGGGGTCGTGCTGCTCCTGCTCGTGCTCGGCGCGGGGTTCGCGGCCACGATCCTGTGGTCCTGGGTCACCGGCACGCCGTGGCTGCTGGACGACGAACCGGCCGCCGTGGTCACCGGTCAGATCGTGGCCTACTACGCGGCCTCCGGTGCGGTGCTGCTCTATCTCGGCCTGGCCGGGGCCACCGGCGTCGTCCGGTGGGAACGCACGCTGCTGGCCCGGTTGCTCGCGCCGTCCCGCGAGGAGCAGCTCGCCCGCCGCGTCACGGAGCTGGCCGGCACCCGCGACGCCGTCGTCGCCGCCGTGGACGACGAGCGCAGGCGGATCGAGCGCGACCTGCACGACGGCGTGCAGCAGCGGCTCGTCGCCCTCGGCATGCTGCTGGGGCGGGCGCGGCGGCATCCCGACCGCGCCGACGAGCTCGTCGCACAGGCCCACGAGGAGGCCCAGCGGGCCCTCGGGGAGCTGCGGGAGGTGTCGTGGCGCGTCTACCCGGCCGCGCTGGACACCGAGGGCCTCGAGGCCGCGCTGGAGTCCGTGGCCGAACGGGCTCCGCTGCCGGTGCGGATCGCGTGCTCGATCCACCGGGAACCGTCCGCGGCGGCGCGGGCCGCCGCCTGGTTCGTCGTCTCCGAGGCCGTCACCAACGCGGCGAAGCACTCGGGAGCGTCGGGCGTGACGATCGAGGTGCGCACCACGGACGGCGCGCTGGACGTCGCGGTCCAGGACGACGGGCGCGGCGGCGCCGACCCCACGGGCGGCGGCCTGGCCGGTCTGGCGCGCCGGGTCGAGGCCGCCGACGGCACGCTGCGGGTGGAGAGCCTGCCCGGCGCCGGCACGCTGGTCGGGGCGCACCTCCCGGACGCCGAGTTGCAGCAAAGCCACGATGCGGCAACCACGTTGCATGAAAGTGGCTTTGCTGCAATGGGGTCGGTGCACCCGCGGAGGCCCGGGTGAGCCTGCGGATCACCATCGCCGAGGACTCCGCGCTGCTGCGCGAGGGGCTCGTCCGGCTGCTCGTCGACGAGGGGCACGAGGTCGTCGCCGCCGTCGGGGACGCCCGCGCCCTGCTCGGCGCCGTGGAGCAGGACCAGCCGGACGTCGTCGTCGCCGACGTCCGGATGCCGCCGACCCACAGCGACGAGGGCATCGTCGCGGCCCTGGAGATCCGCCGCCGCTGGCCCGGGGTCGGGGTGCTCGTCCTCTCGCAGTACGTCGAGCGCCGGCACGCCGCTCAGCTCATCGGCGGGGACGGCGGGCGGGTCGGCTACCTGCTCAAGGACCGGGTGGCGCAGGTCGGGGAGTTCCTCGACGCGCTGGAGCGGGTGGGGGCGGGTGGGGCGGCCTTCGACCCCGAGGTGGTGCGGCAGTTGCTCGCCCGCGGCAGCCACGCCGACCCGCTCACCCGGCTCACCCCGCGGGAGCGGGACGTGCTCGACGCCATGGCCGAGGGGCTGACGAACGCGGGCACGGCGGAGCGCTTGCGGATGTCGGTGAGCGCCGTGGAGAAGCACGTGGCGTCGATCTTCGGGAAGCTCGGGATCGGTGATGCCGCCGGGTACAGCAGGCGGGTGCTGGCGGTGCTGCGCTACCTGGGCTCGTGAGGAGCGCGGACGTGCACCGGTTCAGCTCGGCGCCGGATCGGTTGCACGCTCGACGGCCGGCACGAAGTGACGCCGCTCCACCAGCGGCAAGGACCGCAGCTGGCGCTCCATGTGCCACTGCAGATGCGCGGCCACCAGCCCGCTCGTGTCGCGGCGGGTGACGGCGCTCATCGCGTCCGCGGTCTCCCAGTCGCCGTGCAGCAGGGCGTCGAGCAGGGTGAACGTCTCGCGTGATGGCGTCACGGAGCCGGGCGGGCGGCAGCGCGGGCACACCGCTCCCCCGGCCGCGATGTTGAACGCCGGGTGCGGGCCGGGCTCGGCGCAGCGGGCGCAGTCGCTGATCGCGGGGGCCCAGCCGGCATGGGTCATCGCGCGCAGCAGGAACGCGTCCAGCACGAGCGACGGGTCGCGTTCCCGCCCGGACAGGGCCCGGATCGCCCCCACCAGCAGCAGGTACACCCGCATCGCGGGCTCGCCCTCCTCCGCGACGAGACGGTCGGCGGTCTCGAGGATCGCGCAGCCCGCGGTGTAGCGGGGGTAGTCGCCGATGATGCCCACGCCGAACGCGTCGACGGTCTCGGCCTGGGTGATGATGTCGAGCGAGCGGCCGGTGTAGCACTGCACGTCGACGTGGTTGAACGGCTCCAGCCGAGCGCCCCAGCGCGACTTCGTGCGCCGCACCCCCTTGGCCACGGCGCGCACCTTGCCGCGGCGGCGGGTGAGCAGCGTGACGATGCGGTCGGCCTCGCCGAGCTTCTGCACCCGCAGCACCAGTCCGGTGTCGCGGTAGAGGCTCACCGTCCAAGCCTACGGCGGTCAGTCGCGCGGCCGCGCGTACCGGGCCGTGCAAAGGGGCACGAACACGGCCAGCAGGAGCGCCGTCCACAGCAGCGAGGCGAGCACGGGGTGCTCCAGCGGCCAGGCCCCGTTGGTGGGTGCCACCGGGTTGCCGCAGAGCTCGCGGACGGCCGCGGTCACGGCGCTCACCGGGTTCCAGTCGGCGATCGTGCGCAGCCAGGCCGGCATCCCGGCCGTCGGGACGAACACGTTCGACAGCATCCCGACGGGGAAGACGAGCACCGACAGCTGCGCGGCCGTCTCCTCGTTCCTGATCACCAGCCCGAGGAACATGCCGATCCAGGTGGCCGCGAACTGGAACGCCACGAGCAGCCCGAGCGCGCCGAAGGCAGGACCGATCCCGGTGCGGATCCGCCAGCCCACCAGCAGCCCGCAGGCGGCCATGAGGAGCAGGCACACCAGCCCGTACAGCGCGGTCGCCGCCGCCTGCCCGAACGGCACCGCGACCCGCGAGATGGGCATCGAGCGGAACCGGTCGACGACGCCGCGCCCGGAGTCGCGCGCCATGGTGATCATGGCGGGGATCAGGTTGAACGCGATCGTGACGAACAGCCCGGGCACCAGGAACTCCCGGTAGTCACCTGAGCCGGGCACGGCGATGGCGCTGCCGAAGATGTAGCCGAACACGAGCACCAACATCACCGGCGCGGCGAGGGTGAGGGCGATCCCGGCCGGGTCGTGCCGCAGCTTCGCGAGCACGCGGGACGCCGCGGCGGCGCCGTCGACGAGTGGGCGGCTGCGGGCCGGAACGGTGCTGGTCATGGCAGTGGTGGTCACGCTGCTGCCTCCTCGTGGCGGGGACGTCGGCCGACGAGATGGAGGAACACCTCGTCGAGGGTGGGGCGGCGGATCCCGGCGTCGATCACCGCGACGCCCGCCGCGTCGAGCGTGCGCACGACGGCGGGCACGGAGACGGCGGTGCCGACCACCGGGGCGCTGATCCGCAGGGCCACCGCGTCGATCTCGGGATCGCCGCCGGTGTACGCGGCGAGAGCGGCAGCGGCGGCGGGCAGCTCCCCTGACGTCTCCACGAGGACGTCGACGCGGGCGCCGATCGAGTTCTTGAGGACGTCCGGACTGCCGGTGGCGACGGACTTCCCGCCGTCGATGATCACGATGTCGTCGGCGAGCCGGTCGGCCTCCTCCAGGTACTGGGTGGTGAGCAGCACCGTGGTACCGCCTCCGACGAGCTCGCGCACGGTCGCCCAGATCTCGCTCCGGCTGCTCGGGTCCAGGCCGGTGGTCGGCTCGTCGAGGAACAGCACGGGCGGGGCGACCACGACGCTCGCGATCAGGTCGAGGCGCCGTCGCATGCCGCCCGACCACGTCTTCACCAGCCGGTCGGCGGCGTCGGCGAGGTCGAAGCGGTCGAGCAGTTCCCCCGCACGGCGGCGGGCCTCGCGCCGGCCCAGGTGGAGCATCCGGCCGAGGATCTCCAGGTTCTCGCGGCCGGTGAGATCGTCGTCCACGGCGGCGTGCTGCCCGGCGAGGCCGATCGAGCCGCGCACCAGCGCCGCGTCCCGCACGACGTCGTGGCCGAGCACCGTGGCCCGTCCGGCGTCGGGCACGGTGAGCGTGGCCAGTACGCGGATCGCGGTGGTCTTGCCCGCCCCGTTCGGACCGAGCACCGCGCACACGCTGCCGCGGGGGACCACGAGGTCGAGCCCGTCGAGCGCCCGCACCGGGCCGTACGCCCGCACGAGTCCTTCTGCTACCACTGCATCCGTCATCGGCCCTCCCGAACTGCAACCAGTGTTCGCAGTTCGAAGAGTAGCTGACTGAGTACAATGTTCGCAAAGGAGGCGTCATGGCCCGGAGCATCTGGCTGCGCCAGGAACGGTCGGGCCGCGGGCCCGCACCCGAGCACAGCAGGGCGCAGATCGCCGCGGCCGCGGTGGAACTGGCCGACGCCGGTGGTCTCGACGCCGTGTCCATGCGCAAGGTGGCCGCTGCCGTCGGGGCGGGCGCGGCATCGCTCTACCGGTACGTCGAGACCCGCGACGAACTGCTGGAGCTCATGGCCGACACGGCAGCCGGAGAGATCGACATCTCGCGGGCCCCGTCGGGCGACTGGCGGGCCGACCTCGTCGCGCTCGCGCACGGCATCCGGGAGGTGTACCGGCGCCACCCGTGGATGCTCGACATCGCACCGGGACGGGTCGCCTTCGGCCCCAGCACCGTGGACGTCCTGGAGTACGCGCTCGCCGTGATGCGGGACCTGGACGTGCCGCCCGGCACGAAGATGGAGGCGTTCGCATTGATGAACGGCTTCGTCGCGCTCCTCGTCCGCACCGAGAGGGCGATGGGTGGTGCGACGACGGAATGGCAGGAGACGCAGGCGGAGTTCCTCGCCTCGGTGGTCACCGCAGGGCGCCACCCGCACCTCGCCGCGGCGTTCGCCACTCCCCCGGCACCGCCCGCGGCCGACCTGCTCGACGGCGTGCTACCCCGCGTGCTGACCGGCCTGCTCGACACGGGCCGCGACCGTCCGTGAGTGGACTGCGCCTCACCGGCGGGACCGGTTCGGGCGACTCAACCGCCGCAAGCGGGCGACTCGCGGCGGTTCGGAGGGTCAGAAGCCGAGCTTGCGCAGCTGCTTCGGGTCGCGCTGCCAGTCCTTCGCGATCTTGACGTGCAGGTCGAGGAACACCTTCGTGCCGAGCAGCGCCTCGATCTGGCGGCGGGAGTCGGTGCCGACCTGCCGCAGCCGCTCCCCGCCCTTCCCGATCATGATGCCCTTCTGGCTCTGCCGTTCCACGTAGATGTTGGCGTGCACGTTCAGCATCGGCGCGGCCTTCTCGTGCCTGCCCTCGCGCGGCACCATCTCCTCGATCACCACGGCGATCGAGTGCGGCATCTCGTCGCGCACGCCCTCGAGCGCTGCCTCGCGGATCAGCTCCGCGACCAGCGTCTCCTCGGGCTCGTCGGTGAGCTCGCCGTCGGGGTAGAGCGGGGGGCCCTCCGGCAGCCGGTCGACGAGCAGGTTGGACAGCAGGTCGACCTGGAACCCGTCGACGGCGGAGCAGGGCACCACCTCGGCGAAGTCCATGAGGTTCGTGAGCTGGGTGAGCCGCTCGACGATCTGCTCGGGCTGCGCGAGGTCGGTCTTCGTGACGACGCCGAGCACGGGCGTGCGGCCCGCGACCGACCGAAGCTCGTTGACGATGAACTCGTCGCCCCGGCCCACCGGCGCGTCGGCCGGCACGCAGAAGCCGATGACGTCGACCTCGGCCCAGGTCTCGCGGACGACGTCGTTGAGCCTGCTGCCGAGCAGCGTGCGCGGCTTGTGCAGGCCCGGGGTGTCGACCACCACGAGCTGGGCGTCGGGCCGGTGCAGGATGCCTCGGATGGCGTGGCGGGTGGTCTGCGGCCGGCTCGACGTGATCGCGATCTTCTGCCCGATCAGGGCGTTGGTGAGCGTCGACTTCCCCGCGTTGGGCCGCCCGACGAAGCAGGCGAACCCGGACCGGAACCCCTCGGGGACCGCGCTGAAGCCGGTCACGCCGCACTCAGCGGGGCGATCCGCTCGCCCGTGAGGCGCTCCAGGATCTCCCGGCCGATCGGCATGGCAGCGGTGGCCGCGGGGGACGGCGCGTTCAGCACGTGCAGGACCGAGCCTGCGCCCCGTGTGCCGCTCACCCCGGCCTGCTCGACGAACAGGAAGTCGTCCACCAGTGAGCCGTCCGGCTTCACGGCCTGCGCGCGCACCCCGGCACCAGCAGGCGAGAGGTCCTCGGCCCGCACGTCCGGCAGCATCCGCTGGATCTGCTCGACCATGGCCTTCTTCGACAGGGACCGGTGCACCTCGCCGAGCCCGTACTTCCAGTGCTGCCGGGCCAGCCGCAGCATGCCGGGGTAGGCCAGCGACTGCACGAGCTCCTTCGGCCTGATCGTGCCCCACGAGTAGCCCTCGCGGGCCAGCGCCAGCACCGCGTTGGGGCCGGCGTGGACGTGCCCGTCGATCCCGCGCGTGGCGTGCACGCCCAGGAACGGGAACGCGGGGTCGGGCACCGGGTAGATCAGGCCCTTGACCAGACCGGCGGCCCGGTCGCTGAAGCCGGAGTACTCCCCGCGGAACGGGATGATCCGGATGCCGGGATCGGCGCCGGACGCCCTGGCCACCTCGTCGCAGCGCAGTCCGGCACAGACCACCACCTGCTTGGCGAGCAGGTCGGTGCCGTCGGTGCGCACCACCACGTCCTCGCGGCGGCGCACCAGCCGCAGCACGGAGGTGCCGAGGTGGATCTCGCCACCCTCCTTCGCCACCAGCTCACCGATCTTCTCGGCGACGAGCCGGTAGTCGCAGATGCCGGTGGACGGCACGTACAGCGCGGCGATGCCCCGGACGTGCGGCTCGTGCTCGCGCATCCCGGCCTGGTCGAGCTCGTGCGCCTCCACCCCGTTGGCGACGCCGCGGCGGGCCAGCTCCGCCATCCGGGGCAGCTCCTCCGGCTCGGTGGCGACGACGAGCTTGCCGGTGACCTCGTGCGGGAGGTCGTGCTCCCGGCAGAAGGCGACGGTCTCCGCGCAACCGGCCACCGCGAGGCGCGCCTTGAGGCCACCGGGCGCGTAGTAGAGCCCCGAGTGGATGACGTTGGAGTTGTTGCCGGTCTGGTGGGTGGCGAGGCGCTGCTCGCGCTCCACGACGGCCACCGAACGCCCGCTGCGGACCACGGCGTGGGCGGTGGCGAGGCCGACGATGCCGCCGCCGACCACGACGACGTCGAACTTCGGAGTGGCGGGGAAGGTCATGCGGACGTCTCCGTGGTGGTGATCGGGGAGTGGATCTGCTGGACGGCACCGGTGACGTCGGCGCGCAGGACGGCGGCGGCGGGGGCGAGGTCGTGGACGGCGGCGAGCGAGGCGGCGTCCACCGTGTCGGCTGCGGTGACGACCGCGGCCGCCTCGAGCCCTGGAGCCCCGCTGGACACCGCGGCGGCGACAGCGGCCTGCAGCGCGCTGAGCGACAGCGACGGGAGCGCGACGGACGTGGCCGCGTACGTGCGCCCGTCGGTGTCGCGGACGGCGGCACCCTCGGCGGCACCCGTGCGGGCCCGCGCCGAGCGGGCCAGCGTCACGATCTTGGCGTCCTCCGGGGCGAGGGCCTCGGGGGACGGGTCACCCTGGACGGACATCGCTCTCCTCCCGACGGTCGGCGCGCTCGGCGCCAGCACCGTCCCGTTCCTCGTCGTCCTCGCCTGCCTCCACCGGCTCGACCAGCACCGTGTTGATCCGGATCCGGCCACGGGCGTCCTTGCCGCCCTCGGCCAGCAGCCGCAGCCCGGGCACCTCGGCACGGGCACCCGGTAGCGGCACCCGGCCGAGCCGATGGGCGAGCAGGCCGCCCACCGTGTCGACGTCGGCGGCCTCCAGCACGTCGGTCAGCAGGCTGTCGACCCCGTCGGCCCCGGGGAACAGCTCCACCAGGTCCTCCACCGGCAGCCGCGCGGAGACCCGGAGCCTACGTCCGTCGAGCTCCTGGACGTCGGGCACCTCCTCGGAGTCGTACTCGTCGGTGATCTCGCCGACGATCTCCTCCAGGATGTCCTCGATCGTCACCACGCCTGCCGTGCCGCCGTACTCATCGACGACGATCGCCATGTGGCTGCGGGTGCGCTGCATCTCCTTGAGCAGTTCGTCGATGCGCTTGGTGTCCGGCACGAAGACAGCGGCCCGCATCACGGACTCCAGCGGGGCGACCGGCTCGTCCGTGTCCGCCTCGTCGGAGTCGGCGGCCTGCACCGCCTGGACGAGATCCTTCAGGTAGGCGACACCCACGATGTCGTCAACGCTCTCACCGAGCACGGGGATGCGGGAGTAGCCGCTCTTGAGCGCCAACCGAAGCACCTTGTCGACGGCCGTGTCGCGTTCGGTCCACACCACGTCCGGGCGCGGCACCATCACCTCGCGCACGAGCGTGTCGCCCAGCTCGAACACCGAGTGGATCATCTGGCGCTCGTCCTCGTCGACCACACCGCTGGTGCTCGCCATGTCGACCAGCTCGCGCAGCTCGACCTCGGAGGAGAACGGGCCCTGGCGGAAACCCTGGCCGGGAGTGATCGCGTTACCGATGACGATCAGCAGCTTCGTGAGCGGGCCCAGCAGCGTGGCGAGTGCCCGGATCGGCGCGGCGACCAGCATCCCGACGCGGTACGGGTGCTGGCGGCCGAGGGTACGGGGGCCCACGCCGATGAGGACGTAGCTGACCACGAGCATGATCCCGCCCGCGGTGAGCGCCGCACCCCACAGCGGCCGGACCGTGTCGACCAGTGCCACGGTGAGCAGGACGGTGGCGCCGGTCTCGGCGGCGAGCCGCAACAGCAACAGCAGGTTGACGTGCCGGGGCCGGTCGGCCACCACCGTGGCGAGAGCCCGTGCCCCGGGACGACCCGCCCGCACGAGCGCGTCGACCCTGGCCCGGGAGACCGAGTTGAGCGCGGCGTCGGCCGCGGCGAACAGGCCGGCCAGCGGGACGAGCAGGACGGCGATGACGATCAGCTCGAGGTTCATGACGTCCGTTCCGACGTGCTCCGCGCGGTGCCGGTCATGACGGTCCGGTCAGCTGTCTTCGAGACCGACGGTGCCGAGCACCGCGGAGTCGCTGCGGCGCTGGGCCTCGCGGGCGGCGGTCTCCGCCACCGCGGCACGCCAGTCGCCGAGAAGCTTGTTCTGGAGGGCGAACATCTCGCGTTCCTGGTCGGGTTCGGCGTGGTCGTAGCCGAGCAGGTGCAGCACGCCGTGCACGGTGAGCAGGTGGAGCTCGTCCGACAGCGGGTGGCCGGCCTTACGGGCCTGTTCGGTGGCGAACTCGGGGCAGAGCACGATGTCGCCGAGCAGCGCGGGCCCCATCTCGGGCGCGTCAGGGCGGCGGGACTCCTCGGTGAGCTCGTCCATCGGGAAGGACATGACGTCGGTGGGCCCCGGCTCGTCCATCCAGCGCTCGTGCAGCTCGCTCATGACCTCCGTGGTGACGGCCAGGATGCTCAGCTCCGCGGCGGGGTTGACGTGCATCGCGTCCAGCGCGAAGCGCGCCACCGAGGCGATGAGCGACTCGTCCAGGGTGACGCCGGACTCGTTGCAGACCTCGATCGACACCTGTTACCCCTGATCCGCCCGATGATGAACAGGGGCAAGCGTAGACCGTGGCCCTCTGTAGGTTCGGCTGCATGGGCACTGCGGCAACCGTCACCAACTGGGCAGGCAACATCGTCTTCCGGGCTCGCCGGTTCCACCGGCCGGATTCGGTGGCGGAGCTACAGGAACTGGTGGCAGGCAGCGAGCGGATCCGGGCCGTCGGCACCGGTCACTCGTTCAGCCCGATCGCCGACACCACGGCCGACCTGGTGTCGCTCGCGGGTCTCCCGCCGGTCACGGCCATCGACCAGGACGCCGCCACCGTCACGGTGTCGGCAGGCCTGCGCTACGGCGAGGTCACCGGGCTGCTGCACGAGGCGGGGTTCGCCCTTCCCAACCTCGGCTCCCTTCCCCACATCTCGATCGCGGGCGCCTGCTCCACCGGTACGCACGGCTCCGGCGTCGGCAACGGGGCACTGGCGACGGCCGTGTCCGCCGTGGAGCTGGTGGGCGCCGATGGCGAGCTGCGCACGGTGCGCCGCGGGGACGCCGACTTCCCCGGTTCGGTGGTCGCACTCGGCGCGCTGGGCATCGTCACGGCCCTGACGCTGGACCTGCGTCCCACGTTCGGGATGCGGCAGTGGGTGTACGAGGGCCTGCGCGGGTTCGACGACGTCGAGGAGGCGCTCGCGAGCGCCTACAGCGTCAGCCTGTTCACCTACTGGACGGGTGCCGGATTCGACCAGGTGTGGGTCAAGCAGCGCGACACCGAACCCGAGCACCCGGCGCGCTGGCTCGGCGCCACCCGGGCCGACGGGCCGCGGCACATGGTGCGGGGGGTCGATCCGGTGCACTGCACGACGCAGCTCGGGGAGCCCGGGCCGTGGCACGAGCGGCTGCCGCACTTCCGGCTCGAGTTCACCCCGAGCAGCGGCGACGAGCTGCAGTCGGAGTACCTGATCCCGCGGGCCGCCCTCGTGGACGCACTGCACGCGCTCGACCGGATCCGCGACACGATCGCGCCCGTCCTGCAGGTCTGCGAGGTGCGCTCGATCGCCGCCGACGACCTGTGGCTCTCCCTCGCCCACGACCGCGACAGCCACGCCCTGCACTTCACCTGGGTCGCCGACACCGAGGCCGTGCTCCCGGTCGTGGCCGCCGTGGAGGCCGCGCTGGAGCCGTTCGCCGCACGGCCGCACTGGGGCAAGGTCTTCACCACCGGGCCCGAGGCCGTCCGGGCGCTCTGGCCGCGCCTGCCCGACGTGGAGCGGCTGCTGCGCCGCCACGACCCGGCAGGCAAGTTCCGCAACGACATGCTCGACCGCTACCTCCCGGGCTGAGCCCGGCCGGCACGCGCGCCGGGTGGGTTCCTCACAGACCCCGTAGGCCCTGCGAGGACCACACCCGGCGAGCGGAAGTGCCCTCCTGCCTCAGCCGCCCGCGGCGGGCGCCTGGCGGGCGCAGGTGGTGTCCTGGGCCGGGAGCGCCAGGTCCACGAGGTAGCGGGTGGCGGTGGTGTCTGCGCAGGCGTTGGCGGCCTGCAGGGCGACCGTGTGCCCGTCGTTCTCCACCGTGAGCAGCCGGGCCTGCATCTGCCGGGCCAGCGAGACGCCGTCCTCGTACGGGGTGGCGGGGTCACCGGTCGAGGAGACGACCAGCACCGTGGGCAGGCCGGGGGCCTTGACGGGGCCCGGCTCGCTGGTGGGCGGGACCGGCCAGAACGAGCACTGCTCCAGCGCGTTCGACGGACCGGTGCCCGGGTCGAAGAACGGCGCGATCTGCAGCGACTCCTCGCTGATCTCGAGCGCGACCTGCCGGTCGGTGAGCCGGTCGGAGTCGACACAGTTGATCACCGGGAAGGCCTCCAGCAGGTTGCTGTAGCTGCCGTCGGGTGCCCGCTCGTAGTAGGCGTCGGCCAGCCGCAGCAGGTTGGTGCCGTTGCCCTGGGTGACCTGCACGAGCCCGTCCTGCAGGAAGCCCCACAGCGACTCGGAGTACAGCGCGGTGAGCACGCCGGTCATCGCGTCGTTGTAGCCCAGCGTGCGGTCGCCCACCGCGACCGGCGTGGTGATCAGGGGACGCAGCAGCTCCTGCAGCCTCTTGGACGCACCCTGTCCGTCGGTGCCCAGCGGGCATCCCGGCTGCGCGACGCAGGACGTGGCGAAGTTGTCGAAGGCCCGCTGGAAGCCGCGCGCCTGGGTCAGCCGCGACTCCACCGGGTTCAGCGCGGGGTCGACGGCGCCGTCGAGCACCATCGCGCGCACCGAGCCGGGGAACTGCTCGGCGTACTCCGCGCCGATGCTGGTGCCGTAGGAGTAGCCGACGTAGCTCAGCTTCTCGTCGCCCACCACCTGGTGGGCGACGTTCAGGTCGCGGGCCACGTCCCGGGTGCCGACGTTGGCGAGCACGTCGAGGCCCACGCGGTCGGCGCAGCGCTGCGCGAAGTCCTTGTACTCGGTCTCGGTCTGCGCCACGCCCGCCGGCGAGGTGTCGATGTCGAGGTCGGCGCGCTCCTCGTCGATCTCCTTCGTGTCGGAGCAGTCGATCGCCGGCTCGGAGACGCCGACGCCGCGCGGGTCGAACCCGATGAGGTCGAACTTCTGGGCCACCTCACCGGTGCCGATCAGGCCGGCGAGCGACGGCAGGAAGCTGACGCCGGAACCACCGGGACCGCCGGGGTCGGTGAACAGCGAACCGATCCGGGCGGCCGGGTCGAGCGCTTTCTGCCGGAGCATCGCGATCCGCGCGGTCTTCCCGTCGGGGTTCGCGTAGTCGAGCGGGACCTCGAGGTAGGTGCAGTCGAACTTCGGGTCGGCGTAGGCCTGCCGGTCGGCGTCGGTGCGCGCGAAGTCGGCACACGAGCCCCACGAGAGCTGTTGGTCGAGGAACCGATCGAGTCCCGGCTGGGCCGGCGCGGCAGGCGCCGCCGACGCCGCGGGCGGCACAGCGATCGACAGAGCGGCCAGAACGGGAATGAAGCTCGCGACCACCGCGCGACGGGACACTCTCACGAAGGGATAGTGACGGTGATCCGTCTCACGGGCAACTACCGGCCGGGGCCCGTGTCGATCAACGCCTGCGTGATCGCCGATCCTGCGGCGGGCCGGTGCGCGGCGCGGCGGAGCGGAGGTTGGGCCGCTCGTTGTCGGCGTCCCAGCGCGCGTAGGCGTCGACGATGTCGGCCACCAGGCGGTGGCGCACCACGTCGGTGCTCGTGAGCTGGGAGAAGTGCACGTCGTCGACGTCGCCGAGGATGTCGCGCACGACTGTGAGCCCGGACCGGGTGCTGCCCGGCAGGTCGACCTGCGTGACGTCACCGGTGACCACGATCTTCGAGCCGAACCCGAGCCGCGTCAGGAACATCTTCATCTGTTCCGGCGTGGTGTTCTGGGCCTCGTCGAGGATGATGAACGCGTCGTTGAGCGTGCGCCCTCGCATGTACGCCAGCGGCGCCACCTCGATGGTGCCCGCCGCCATCAGCTTGGGGATCGACTCGGGGTCGATCATGTCGTGCAGCGCGTCGTAGAGCGGGCGCAGGTACGGGTCGATCTTCTCGAAGAGCGTGCCGGGCAGGTACCCGAGCCGCTCCCCCGCCTCGACGGCCGGCCGGGTGAGGATGATCCGGTTGACCATCTTGGCCTGCAGCGCCTGCACGGCCTTGGCCATGGCGAGGTAGGTCTTGCCGGTACCGGCCGGTCCGATGCCGAAGACGATCGTGTGCGCGTCGATGGCGTCGACGTAGCGCTTCTGGTTGAGCGTCTTGGGCCGGATGGTCTTGCCACGGCGGGACAGGATGTCGAGGCTCAGCACCTCGGCGGGCGACTCACCGATGCGGGCGCGCTCGTCGGCCCCGCCGTCGCCGAGCATCTCCACGGTGCGCCGCACGGCGTCGGTGGAGACCTGCTGGCCACGCTCGGCCAGGGTGATCAGCTCGGTGAAGACGCGCTCCGCGAAGGCCACGTCGGCGGGGGTGCCGGACAGGGTGAGCTCGTTGCCACGCACATGGACGTCGGCCTCGAGCAGGTCCTCGGCGACGCGCAGACTCTCGTCGCGCGAACCCAGCAGCGCGAGCAGAGCGGCGTCCGGAACGGCCATGCGGGACTGGACTGGGTCCGGATGGGTCAAGGGCTGTGCCGCCTGCTTCCTACGTCTCTGCTCGTGGGACCCAGCGATGCTACCGCGCGTGCCCCGTTGTGCGCCCGCTGATTCCGCTGTCGGCGATCCCCGCCCGGCGGTTCCCCTCCGGGCGCACGTTGCTCCAATGGACCCGTGCACGACGACTCCGACCTCGTCCTCGCGCGGATCGCGCGCTTCGTCCGTGAGCGCCTCCATCCCGCTCTGTACCGCGCCCGCGTGCCCGTGCGGATCACCGCATGGGAGGCGCCCGGCGAGCCGGTGCCCTTCGCGGAGGCCGCGCGGCAGGAGTTCCGCCCGTTCGCGGTCGGAGCGCCGTGGGGCAGGCCGTGGGGCACCGTCTGGTTCCACGCGGAGGGATCGGTCCCGCCGGAGTGGACGGATCCGGGGACGCGACCCGAGCTCGTCGTCGACCTCGGGTTCGCCGGCGTCCAGCCCGGGTTCCAGGCCGAGGGCCTCGCCTTCACGCCGGACGGCGTCGTGGTCACGGCGGTCGAGCCACGCAACGCCCACGTTCCGCTCCCGGGCGGGCCGGGTTCGCCGGTCGACCTCTACATCGAGGCGGCGTCCAACCCGGGTACCGCGGGCGCCTGGACGTTCGCCCCCACCCCGTTCGGCGACCTCTCGACGGCGGGGTCCGACCCGCTCTACCGGCTCGTGGCGCTGGAGATCGGGCTGCTCGACGTCGGGGTGTGGGAGCTGGTGCAGGACGCCTGGACGCTCAGCGGGCTGGTCGGCGAGCTCCCGGTGGGCCTGCCGCGGCGTGCCGAGGTGCTGCGGGCTCTGGAGCGCACGGTCGACGTGGTGGACCCCGAGGACGTGGCCGGCACGGCGGATCTCGGCCGGGCCGAGCTCGCGGCGACGCTGGCCGCTCCGGCCCACGCCAGCGCACACCGGGTGCACGCGGTGGGGCATGCGCACATCGACTCGGCCTGGCTGTGGCCGGTCCGCGAGACCGTGCGCAAGGTGGCGCGCACCTTCTCCAACGTGCTCGACCTGATGGACCAGGACGACGAGTTCGTGTTCGCGGCCTCGTCGGCGCAGCAGTACGCCTGGCTGCAGGAGCACTACCCGGAGCTGTTCGAGCGGGTCAAGGCCCGGGTGGCCGACGGCCGGTTCGTGCCCGTCGGCGGGATGTGGGTGGAGTCGGACACCAACATGCCGGGCGGCGAGGCGCTGGTGCGTCAGTTCGTCATGGGCAAGCGGTTCTTCCGCGAGGAGCTGGGCGTGGACCCGCTGGAGGTGTGGCTGCCCGACTCCTTCGGCTACTCCGCCGCGCTGCCCCAGATCATCGCCGGGGCAGGCGCCCAGTGGTTCCTCACGCAGAAGATCTCGTGGAACGAGACCAACGTGATGCCGCACCACACCTTCCGCTGGGAGGGCATCGACGGCACGCAGGTCTTCACCCACTTCCCGCCGGTCGACACCTACAACGCCGAGCTGTCGGGCGCCGAGCTGGCCCGCGCCCAGCGCCAGTACGCGGAGCAGGGCCGGGCCAACACCTCGCTGGTGCCGTTCGGCTGGGGTGACGGCGGCGGCGGGCCGACCCGGGAGATGCTGGCCGCGGCCGCCCGGACCCGCGACCTGGAGGGCTCGCCGACCGTCCGGATCACCACGCCTGCCGAGTTCTTCGCGACGGCGCAGGACGAGTACCCGCAGGCACCGGTGTGGTCGGGCGAGCTGTACCTGGAGTTCCACCGCGGCACGTACACCTCGCAGGCCCGCACGAAGCGGGGCAACCGGCGCAGTGAGCACCTGCTGCGCGAGGCCGAGCTGTGGGCCACCACCGCCGCCGTCCGCACCGGGGCCGCCTATCCCGCCGACGTGCTGCAGCGCTGCTGGCACACGGTCCTGCTGCAGCAGTTCCACGACATCCTCCCGGGCACCTCGATCGCCTGGGTGCACCAGGAGGCGGAGCGCAACTACGCGAGGGTCGCCGCGGAGCTGGAGGACGTGATCGCGCGCTCGCTCGCGGCGCTGGCGGGCGAGGGCGAGCGGGAGGTCATGGTCAACGCCGGCCCGTACGCACGCGAGGGTGTCCCGGCCCTCGGCGGGGCCGTGCGCGACGACGAGCAGCCCGGTGGCGACGTCACCGTCACCGAGACCGCCGAGGGTGTGGTGCTGGCCAACGCCGCCGTCCGCGTGGTCGTCGACGGACGGGGCCTGCTCACCTCGGTCCGTGACCTCGTGGCCGACCGGGAGCTCGTCGCCCCCGGCGCCGCGGCGAACCTGCTGCAGCTGCACCGCGACACCCCGACGAAGTGGGACGCCTGGGACATCGACGAGCACTACCGGCGCACCGTGCGCGACCTCGTCGACGTCGACGAGCTGGCGGTGGTGGAGCGAGGCCCGTCCCGGGGCGCGGTGCGCGTCGTCCGGTCGACCGGCTCGTCCACGATCACCCAGGTCGTCACCGTGGCGGCCGGCTCCCCGGACGTCGACATCGTCACCGACGTCGACTGGCACGAGAAGCAGAAGCTGCTGAAGCTCGCGTTCCCGCTCGACGTGCACGCCGACCGGGCCACCTCGGAGATCCAGTTCGGGCACGTGCACCGCTCCACCCACGTCAACACCTCGTGGGACGCGGCGCGGTTCGAGACGGTCGCCCACCGCTGGGTGCACGTCGGCGAGCCGGGCTACGGGGTGGCCGTCGCCAACGACTCCACCTACGGGCACGACACGCTGCGCAGCACCCGGCCGGGCGGCGGCACCACCACGACCGTGCGGCTGTCCCTGCTGCGTGCACCGCTGTTCCCCGACCCCACCGCCGACCAGGGCGAGCACCGGCTCACGGTCGCGCTGCGCGTCGGCTCGACGATCGGGGACGCGGTGGCGGCGGGCTATCGGCTGAACGTGGCGCTGCGGACCGTCCGCGGCGCCCACGACGTCGCCCCGCTGCTCCACGTCGACGACCCCGCCGTCGTCGTCGAGGCGGTGAAGCTCGCCGAGGACGGCAGCGGGGATGTCGTCGTGCGGCTCTACGAGGCGCTCGGGACGCGGGCGAGCGCGCGGATCACGACCGACTTCCGGCACGGGTCGGTCGTGGAGACCGACCTCCTCGAACGCCCGGTGCCCCGGCCGGTGGCGCTCTCGGCGGACGGCGCGCAGCTCACGCTGCGCCCGTTCCAGATCGTCACCCTGCGTTTCGGCAGCGCGTGACCGCTGCCGGGACCGTCCCCCTTGTGGGTTACCTTCTGCGCCGGTAACCGGCAGGACGACCGGTGCACGGCACGGCGATAGGACGAGCGGCGAGATGCGCACGCTGACCAGGATCATGATCGCTGCTCTGGCCGGCGGCCTGTTGCTCGCGCCGCTCGCGCCGAGCGCGCATGCGCAGAGCACCACCGCGCCGTCGGGGCTCGCGCCCACCATGGTCGTGCTCGACGCGTCCGGATCCATGACCGGCGCCGACCCCGCGGGCGGCACGAAGATGGACGCGGCCAAGCGGGCCGTGCACGCACTGGTGGACGCCGCGCCCGCACAGGCGTCGATCGGCCTCGCCGTGTACGGCACGTCCACCGGCAACTCGGCCGCCGAACGCGAGCGGGGCTGCCAGGACATCACCGTGCTGCGTGGCCCCGTCCCCGTCGACAAGGCGGCGCTGGGCTCGGCGGTGGACGGCATCGTCCCGCGCGGGTACACACCCATCGGCCGCTCGCTGCAGGTCGCGGCCGAGCAACTGCCCCCGTCCGGGCCGCGGGCGATCGTGCTCGTCTCCGACGGCGAGGACACCTGCGCGCCGCCCCCGGCCTGCGACGTGGTGCGCACGCTCGCCGGGCAGGGCGTCGACCTCGTCGTGCACGCCGTCGGCTTCGGCGTCGACGACGCCGCCCGCGCCCAGCTGTCCTGCATCGCCCAGACCACCGGTGGCACCTACAGCGACGCCCCGGACGCCGAGGCGCTGCAGCGGATACTCCCCCGGGTCACCGCCGCCGCGATGCGCAACTACGAACCCGCCGGAACACCGATCACCGGTACGCCCACCTCGGATGCGGCGCCCGTCGCCGCCCCGGGCCAGCACCTCGACACCATCGGGCAGCACGAGAAGCGCTACTACGCCGTGGACGTCCCCGACGGCGCCACCGCGTACGTCAGCGCCACCGTCTCCTACCCGCACCTGCGCAGCATCGAGCCGCAGAACGACAACAACGTCCTCCAGTGGCGGACGTACGACGCCGGTGGCGAGGACTGCAACGAGTTCGAGTTCGAGCAGGCCACCAACTCGAGCGACGGGGCCGCGCTCACCGTCTCCACCACCTGGGACGGCGCCACCGAGAAGAAGACCGGCAGCACCAGCGGCGACCGCTGCAAGGGCGGTGGCCGCTACTACTTCGCGCTGCAGTGGGACCGGGTGTCCGACGGCGTTCCCGCGCGGATGCCGGTGGAGCTACTGGTGCAGGTCGAGCCGCCGGTCCTCGACGCCGGGCCCGCCGGTGTCCTGCCGCCCGCCGTGCTCACCGAGCCCACCGGCGCACCTGGCCCAGCGGTCGGCGGCGGCTCCCTCAACGTGGCAGGCACCCTCGACGGGTCCGGGCGCTACACCGACACCTTGCAGCGCGGCGAGTTCGTCTTCTACCGGGTGCACCTGGACTGGGGACAGGCTCTCGCCTACCGCGTCCGGTTCGGGGAGACCCCGTCCCGGGGGGTGGCGGGACTCTCCCTCGCCACGACGCGGCTCTACGCGCCGTCGCGCAAGGAGATCGCGGGGGACTTCTCCATGTACAACGGCTCCGTCTACCACTTCCCGGCCAACCAGCCGGCCTTCAGCACCGTCCCGGTGCGCTACGCCAACCGCACGGCCGAGGACCAGAAGCTCCGCACGCAGAGCGAGGACGGCTGGTACTACATCTCCGTGCAGCTGGGCCCGTCCCGCGAGGACATCGGTCCCGCACCCGTGCCGATCCAGGTGGACCTCTCCGTCACCGGCACACCGGAGGCGGGGCCCCGCTACGCCACCGTCGTCACCCCGCCGTCCGACGGGACACCGGCACCAGGCGCCGGCGCCCCGGAAGCGGCCGCGCAGGGCCACGCCACGACCGTCGCCATGGTCTCGCCCCTCGGCTGGACCGTGACCGGGGCGGTGGCCGTGCTGGTGGTGGCCGTCGCCACGGCACTGGTGGTCCGGGGCCGCCGCCGCGCGCGCTCGGCGAACCGGTAGGCCGTCGCGGGTTCGTCAGTGCCCCCGGAACGCCTCCGCCAGCCACCAGGCGCCCCCGTCGGACGCGATCTTGGCGTCGATCAGCAGCGGCGCGGTGCGCGGGCCGTCCACCCACTCGGCCACGGCCTTGAGGTCGTCCGGCCCGCGGACCGTCACGGCGTCGAAGCCGAACCCGCGTCCGATCGCGGCGATGTCGGTGTCCGGGAACGCGACGGTGGTGTGGTCCTCGCCGGTGAAGTGGTGCACCTCGGCGCCGTAACCGCGGTCGTCGTAGACCACCACGACCATGGCCAGCCCCAGCCGCGCCACCGTCTCCAGCTCCGCCGCCGCCATCAGCACGCCGCCGTCGCCCAGCGCCGCGACGGCGAGCCGGTCCGGGCGGGCGAGCGCGGCGCCGACCGCCGTGGCCAGCCCCAGCCCGATCGACTGGAAGCCCTGCGTGAAGCAGAACCCGTGCTCGTCGGGAACCTGCAGGTAGGCGCTCGGGTAGCCCATGAAGTTCCCGGAGTCCACGGCCACGGTCCGCTCCGCTGGCAACAGCGCGTCGAGCGCGATCGACAACGTGCGGGGATCGATGCCGTCCGGGCCGCTGAGATCGTCGTAGCCGACGGTGTGCCAGCGGCCGTGCTCGGTGATCGCCGCCCGCACCTGGGCGGTGCGGTAACCGCCGCGCTGCTCGCCTGTCAGTGCCAGCACGTCGGAGGCGGTCGTGGCGACGTCGCCGAGCACGCCGAGGTCCACCGGCCGGTTCGCGCCGATCGCGTCGGCCTCGAGGTCCACCTGCACCACCCGGGCGCCCGGCCCGATCAGCGCGCCGTGGCGCATGGTCCACATGTTGAGCGTGCAGCCCCACCCGATCACGAGGTCGGCACCCGTGATCAGCTCGGCGGCCAGGGGCGAGGCGAACCCGCCGGAGATCCCCAGCGACCAGGGCTCGTCGTGGAACAGCCCGTTGGCCACGGCGGACGTGGCCAGCAGCGCGCCGGACCGCTCGGCCAGCGCCCGCAGCTCCTCCCGCGCTCCGCGCGCACCCCGACCGGCCACGAACACCGGGCGCTGGGCCGCCGCCAGCAGCGCCGCGAGCTCCGCCACCGCCGTCGCCGACGGGCGCACCGGCACGAGCGCAGGAAGCACCGGGACCTGCCACTGCTGCGGCGCCTCGGCGGCCTGCACGTCGAGGGGCAGGTTGAGCACCACCGTGCGCCGCTGCTCCACGGCCGTCCGGTAGGCCCGCACGGTGTCGGCGACCGCCGACGACGGCGAGTGCACGCGTTCCGCCACCGCTCCGACGGCGCCGACCAGCGCGTCCTGGTCGATCCGGAAGTTCGACCGCACCGCAGCGCCGCCCGTGTCCGCCGCGAGCACGAGCATCGGGGTGCGGCTCTTCGCCGCCTCCGTGATCCCGGTCATCGCGTTGGTGAGCCCGCAGCCCTGGTGCACCGACAGCACGCCGACCCGCCCGCTCGTGCGGCTGTACGCGTCGGCCATGGTGGCGGCACCGCCCTCGTGCCGCGCCGCGACGAACGGGACGCCGCCTGCCCGCAGCGCGTTGGTCACGTGGAAGTTCCCGCTGCCCACCACGCCGAAGGCCTGCCCGACCCCCAGCTCTGCCAGCACGCCTCCGACCAGTTCCGCCACGGTGACCGGCCCGACCTCCCCGGCCGTCACGACTCCACCAACGCCAGCACCCGCGCGGGGCTGCCCGACCCCCCGACGATCGGGAGCGGGCCCGCGATCACCACCGCGCCGGTGGCGGGCAGCCGGGCCAGGTTCTGCAGCTGGGTGAGCCCGTACTTGCCCGCGCCGAGCAGGAAGGAGTGGCACGGGAACGGCGGGTCGAACGAGTGCGCCCCACCCGCGTCCGTACCGACGGTCTCGACGCCGAGCCCCAGCACCGGGGCCTCCTCGGCGAGCCACTTCGCACACTCGACGGAGATGCCCGGCGTGTGCGGTCCGGTGTCGTCGGCGTTGAGGAACGCGGCCGCGGACTCGCTGCGGGCGTCCCAGCCCGTCCGGTAGAGCAGCCAGCCGCCCTCCGGGAGCGACCCGTGCTCGGCCTCCCAGGCCCGGATGTGGTCCACCTCGAGCAGGAAGTCCGGGTCCTTCGCACTCTCCGCGGAGAAGTCCAGCACCACGGCCGGGGCGAGCAGCCGGGCCGGCGGCACCTGCGCGACGTCCTCCCCGTCCTTCCCGGAGATCCAGTGCACCGGCGCGTCGAAGTGCGTGCCGGAGTGCTCGGACGTCTGGATGTCGTTCCAGTACCAGGCCGGGCCACGCTCGTCGTAGCGGCTGATCTCGGTGAGCGCGAACGGCGACGCGTTGGCGAACGGGGGTGGTAGCTGGAGGATCGGCGTTCCGCTGTGCAGCGGCGCGGTGAGGTCGACGACCTCGATGGTGCGGGCGCGCAGCGCGTCCAGCAGATCCTGCAGCACCGGCATGGTGAGGCTCCTCGGAAGTCGTTGATCGGCGGGCCTGGTCCTCCCGCTGATCCTTGCGCATGACCGCATGCCCGGCCCAGTAGCTCGCCATACACGATCACCGGCGCGGTGAATCAGCGGTGCTGGCGCCGATGCGCCCGGAAGATCGACGAAGTTGCGGTACGCAATGTCGCGGCCTCCCGAACCCTCTGAATCGGCGCTTCCGTGCGTATTGGATTCACACTTCCGCAAATGGGCGCCCTCGCGCACTACCCGCGGGAGGTCGCGCGCTTCGCGCAGCAGGCGGAGCAGCGGGGAGCGGACAGCCTGTGGGTGGGCGACCGGCTGCTCGCCCCGGTGCACCCGTCCGTCGGCTACGGCGGTGGCAGCACGATTCCCGTCGCCTTCCACTCTGTGGACCACGTTTTCGTGGACCTGATGGAGATCGCGGAGAACATCGACCAGGCCCTCGACGTCGTCGGCCGCGTCCTGGAGCAGTCGCGCGACCGCTGAAGGGTGGCCGGCTTCGCTCAGCCGACCAGCAGGCGCTCCAGTACCTCGCGGCACACGCGCCACGCGTCGCTTGCCGGGTCGACCAGCGTCATGTGGTCCACACCCGGCAACGTGACGAGTTCGGCCCCGGCTCCCGCCGCCGCGACGAACCGCTCGCTCTGCCGGATCGGCACGTTGACGTCCTCCGTGCCGTGCACGCACACCACGTGCGCGGCGATCGGCAGGAGGGCGATGGGCGACGCGAGCGCGTAACGGTCCGGGACGGCGGACGGTGGCCCGCCCACCAGGCGCTCCACCGCGCCCCCGCCGACCCCGCGCTCCGCGGCGTCGACGAGGTCCAGCACGCCGGCCTGGCTCACCACGCCACGCAGCCGCACCGCGGGGGTCGCGCCGGGCGCGCCCGCGGGCAGGCCGGGGCGGGCGGCGAGCCACGCCGCGAGGTGCCCACCGGCGGAGTGGCCGACCGCGACCACCCGGTCCAGCGGCAGCACGCCACCCACTGCGTCCTGCACGGGGCCGGCCAGCAGGTCCACCGCGGCGGCGACGTCGTCGAACGTGCCCGTCCAGCCGCCACCCGCGGCGGCGGGGTCGGGGGCGCTGCCGTCGTCGGGCGGCACCCGCCGGTACTCGATGTTCCAGGCCGCGAGGCCGGCCCGGGCGAGGTCGGCGGCCAACGGCCTGCCCAGCTCGAGGCCGTACGCCTGCCGCCAGAACCCGCCGTGCACGACGACGACGAGCCCGCGCACGGGCGCTCCGCCCGCAGGCAGGGTGAGCTCGCCGAACTGGCTCGGGTGGCTGCCGTAGTCGAAACGCCGAAGGGACACGAGGGGGATCATGACACGATCCGGACGCCAGGTTGCCACGTCGCGGCGGACGTGGGGGGACACCCACCGCGACGTGGCTCCGCCGGCAGAGGGGAACTCTCCGGCGGCCCCGTGAACGCGGACGCTCACGGCCCGGCCCGGCCCTGTCAACGACCGGATCGCTCCGACACTAATGCCGCGGGAGCGTGACGGAGGCGTACCTCACCCGGATGACGAGCGAGTCCGGCCAGCCGGACGATGGCGGGCGCACCGTCCCTACCCCGGATGACACGCTCGATAGCAGTGCTATCAGGAGCTCAGCGCCAGCGGTCGGTGAGCACGCCGAGTGCCCCGAGGGCCACGGTCGCCGCCGTGGACGCCCGCAGCACCTCCCGGCCCAGCCGCACGGGCCGCGCACCCGCTGCCGTGAGGGCCTCGATCTCGGCATCGCTGACTCCGCCTTCGGGGCCGACCACGAGCAGCAGGTCCCCGGCCGCCGGCAGCTCACCGGTGAGCTCCGCGAGCCGCGCGGCCGCCCCTTCGTGCAGCACCAGAGCCCCGGCGGCGCCGGCCACGCGGCGCGCCAACGCCTCCGTCGTCACGGGCTCCTCCACGACCGGCAGCCACGGGCGTCGCGCCTGCTTGGCGGCCTCGCGGACCGTGCTGCGCCATCGGGCCAACGCCTTCTCCCCGCGCGGGCCGTCGTCCCACCGCGCCACGCACCGCGCCGCCCGCCACGGCAGGATCACGTCCACCCCGGCCTCGGTGGCCATCTCGACGGCCAGCTCTCCCCGGTCGCCCTTCACCAGCGCCTGCGCGAGCACCACGCGCGGGGCAGGCGGAGCGACGGTGTCACGCTCGCCGACCGCAAGCTCCACCGTGTCCCGGCCGGTTGCGGTGACCACCGCCTGTGCGAGCCCACCGCGGCCGTCGGCCAGCAGCACGTGCTCCCCCGCGCGCAGCCGCTTCACCGTGGCGGCGTGGCGGCCCTCCGGCCCGTCGAGGAGCGCGTGGTCCCCGGCCGGCAGGGCGTCGACGAGGAACAGGGGTGCGGTGCTCACGAGCGCCCACCCCGTTGCAGCAAAGCCACTTTCACGCAACGAGATGGCATGAAAGTGGCTTTGCTGCAATCAGCGGACGCACGGTCAGCGGCCGAACGAGTCGCGCAGGCGGGAGAAGATGCCGTGCCCGTTGCGGTTGCCCGCCGCGAGGTCGGGCTGCTCCTCCCCGCGCAGCTCGGCGAGCTGGCGCAGCAGTTCGGTCTGCTTGGCGTCGAGCTTCGTGGGGACGGCGACGTCGACGTGCACCATGAGGTCACCGTGCCCGTCCACCCGGCCAGAGGACCGCAGCCGTGGCATTCCCTTGCCTCGCAGCGTGCGCACCGTGCCTGCCTGTGTGCCCGGCTCCACGTGGAGCTCCTCGAGACCGTCGAGGGTGGGCAGCGGCAGGGTGGTGCCCAGCGCGGCTGCGGTCATCGGCAGCTCCACGGTGCAGTGCAGGTCGGCGCCGTCGCGGGTGAACAGCTCGTGCGCCTCCTCCTCGACCTCCACGTACAGGTCACCGGCCGGGCCGCCGCCGGGGCCGACCTCGCCCTGCCCGGCCAGCCGGACGCGCATGCCGTCGGCCACGCCCGGCGGGATCCGCACGGCGACGGAGCGCCGCGAGCGGACCCGCCCATCGCCGCCACACTGCCGGCAGGGCTCCGGGATGACCTCGCCGAAGCCGCGGCAGTTGGGGCACGGCCGGGACGTGACGACCTGGCCGAGGAACGAGCGCTGCACGCTCTGCACCTCGCCGCGGCCGTTGCAGATGTCGCACATCGTGGGCGCACTGCCGGGCGCGCAACCCGAGCCGGTGCACTCGGAGCAGAGCACGGCGGTGTCGACGGCGAGGTCGCGCGTGATGCCGGTGGCGCACTCCTCCAGCGTGAGGTGCATCCGGATCAGTGCGTCGGCTCCCGGCTGCACCCGGCTGCGCGGGCCGCGCCCGCGGCCGCCTGCCTGGCCGCCGAAGAAGGCATCCATGATGTCGCCGAAGCCGAAGGCGCTGAACGGGTCGCCGCCACCGCGTCCACCCGCCCCGCCGCCGTTGCCCAGCGGGTCGCCGCCGAGGTCGACGATCCGGCGCTTCTCCGGGTCGGACAGCACCTCGTACGCCGCGCTGACCTCGGCGAACCGCTCCTGCGCCGCCGCGTCGGGGTTGACGTCGGGATGCAGCTCGCGCGCGAGCCTGCGGTAGGCCCGCTTGATGTCGTCGGGCCCGGCGTCGCTGTCGACACCCAGGATCCCGTAGTAGTCCCGTGCCACCCTGGCGTTCCCCATGGTCCTTCTCGCTCAGCCGTTCATGAACTCGTGCCGGATCGATAATGCCGCGTCAGCGCCCTGCCAGGATCTCACCCACGTAGCGGGCGACCGCATGGACCGCCGCGATCGAGCCGGGGTAGTCCATGCGGGTGGGTCCCACCACGCCCATACCGCCCAGCACGGTGCCGGGCCCGTAACCGATCGACAAGACCGACGTGTCGCGCATCTCCTCGGCCTCGTTCTCCTCACCGATCCGGATGGTGACGGTGCCGGGGTCCTGTGCGGAGGCGAGCAGCTTGAGGACGATCACCTGTTCCTCGAGCGCTTCCAGCACCTGCCGCAGGGAGCCCGGGAAGTCGGCCACGTTGCGCGTGAGGTTGGCAGTGCCTCCGAGCAGCAGCCGCTCCTCGGGGTGCTCGACGAGGGTCTCGATGAGCACGGTGGAGATCGTGATGGCCACCTCCCGCAGCTCGTGCGGGACGGAGTCGGGCAGGTCGGCAACCGCCACCGACGCGGCCGCGAGCCTGCGGCCCGCGAGTGCCCCGTTGACCAGGGAGCGCAGCTGGGCGACCTCGTCGTCGGAGAGCACCTCGCCGAGATCGACGACCCGCTGGTCGACGCGCCCGCTGTCGGTGATGACCACGAGCATCAGCCGGGCCGGGGTGAGCGCCACGATCTCGCAGTGGCGCACGGTGGAACGGGTGAGCGTGGGGTACTGCACGACAGCCACCTGGCGGGTGAGCTGCGCGAGCAGCCGGACGCTGCGCCGCAGCACGTCGTCGAGGTCGACGGCCCCGTCGAGGAACGCCTGCAGAGCGCGCCGCTCGGCCGCCGACAGGGGCTTGACCTGGGCCAGCCGGTCGACGAACAGGCGGTAGCCCTTGTCGGTGGGCACCCGGCCCGCGCTGGTGTGCGGCTGCGCGATGAGACCGTCCTCCTCGAGGACGGCCATGTCGTTGCGGACAGTGGCGCTCGAGACGCCCAGGTTGTGGCGCTCGACGATCATCTTCGAGCCCACCGGCTCGTGGGTCGCGACGTAGTCGGCGACGATTGCACGCAGGACCGCGAAGCGGCGCTCGTCGGCGTTCACGCGGCGTTCCTCCCCCGTCGTGGTGTTCCCACCAGTCTAGGTGTTCTCCACGGGAGGAGCCCGTCGTCGTCTCTCCGCTTGTGGCGGACAGGCGCTCCGGAGGAGAACGGGAGGCGATCACGCGCCTCAGCTACCTGCTGAACCCGCGTCGGTGGCCCCGGCCAGTGACGGCGTCGTGACGAGTGGCGCCCCGCGCCCCGCGACGATCGCGCTGGTCACCTCCTCGACGGTCTTGCCCCTCGTCTCGAAGGTGCCCACCAGCGCGACGAGGCCGGCGATGATCGAGATGACGCCGAAGAGCAGGAAGAAGGCGTACCCCGAGGTGTGCATGGCCAGCACGAAGCCGACGAGTGCCGGCATCACGAGGCCGCCCACCTTCTGCCAGGCGGCGGCCCAGCCGATCCCGGTGCCGCGGCTCGCCGTGGGGTACAGCTCGCTGGCGTAGGCGAAGAGCGTGGCCCCGCCCAGCCCGCTGCCGAAGAAGGTGGCGGCCGAGCCGAGCACCACCACGGCGACGGCGGCGGACGTGGTGCCCCACACCAGGCAGAGCAGGCCGCTGGCCAGGAACGACACGCCGAGCACCACGCGGCGCCCGATCCGGTTGATCAGCTGGCCCGCGAGGACGGCGCCCACCACGCCGACCGAGGTGATGATCGCGGTGTAGCCGAAGCTCTTGAGCAGGCCGGCGCCCTGGCCTTCGAGCACGGAGGGCAGCCAACTCGAGAGGCCGTAGAGGAAGGCACCTGCGCACACCTCCATGAGCCAGATGGCGATCGTGAAGCGGAGGTAGGGCCGGGCCACCAGGGTCTGCAGCGATCCGCCGGAGTGGGTCGGGGCACCGTCGACAGCGGCGGGCTCTCCCGGGGCGCCGGGCGTTCCCGGGCAGAGCGAGTCGACGATCTTCCTCGCGTCGTGCACACGGCCGCGGCGGAGCAGGTAGCGCACCGACTCGGGCAGCCACGCCAGCATGAACAGGCTGACGAGGACGGGCACCGTCCCCACCACGAACATGGCCCGCCACGACAGCGCCGGCACGATCAGCGCACCGATCGCCGCGGCGACGGGCAGGCCGATGAGCCACGCGGAGGTCGCCATGGTGACCATCGGGCCGCGGTGGCGGGTGGGGGCGAACTCGGCGATGTAGGGCAGCACCACCGCGATCTCCGCGCCCAGTCCGACGCCCTGCAGCGCCCGGAAGACCAGCAGCGAGGGGTAGCTCCACGCGAAGACGGCGGCGAGGCTGAACACCGCGAAGACCAGGAGGCACAGTGCCAGCGGGATCCGGCGGCCGAACCTGTCGGAGACGGTGCCCGCGATCGCCGCACCCACCAGCATTCCCGCGAACAGCACCGAGGAGTAGAAGCCCGCCTGCTCACTGCCGAGATGGAACGTGCCGACGATTCCGGGGAGGGTCACCCCGGTGACGTTGATGAGGAAACCGTCCAGGAAATGCCCGGCCAGTACCGTCAGATAGATCCGCAGATGGCGCGCGGTGAATCCCGAGTCGTCCAGCCGGCCGAGGAGCGGGCTGGCACCGGGCGCGGTCGCCGGGTAATGGGGCATGAGAGGACCACCTCCTTGTGGCTCGAGAACTGGAGATTCGCGGGGCGCCGCCGTTGTCGGGCGCGCCCGTCGCGATTACCGGTCGTCCAGGTTGCCCTGGATGTCGAAGTAGATCCGGCGGAGCGCGGCGAGGAGCGGGGAGCGCATCTCCGGCGGCAGTCCGGTCGTGAGCTCGGCGGCGAACTTCTCCAGCGCCCGCCGGGCGGCGTCCCGGGCGCTCAGGCCCAGTGGCGTGAGATCGAGCCGCATGGTGCGGCGACTGGTGTCGGAGGTGCCGCGGGAGAGGAATCCGCGGGTGACCATCTTGTCGACGCTCTCCGACATCGTGGACGGGTTGCGGTGCGCGAGTTTGCACAGTGCCGTGAGCGAGGTGTGCCCGCTCCCGACCCTGGACAGGATCCGGTACTGCCGAATGGTGAGGGGTTGGTCCAGTCCGGCGAGAATTTCGGTCTGCAGCCTGGTGAGCCGGCCGCCGAGGGCCAGGAGCACTTCTCCGATACCCGCGTCGGGGCCGATCTCGTCGAAGGTCTCGGTGTCGTCATTGATCACTTTGGTATCCGCACTGTCCGGTGCCCGAAATGATGTCCGACGGTGAGCGTACTGGTGTGACCGGCTTCTCGGAAGAGCTTGATCAGAGAAACCGTAAATGACCAAAGAGAACAATCCGACCATATTTCATGAATTCCGCTAACCGCTCCGCGGCGGGATTGGACGGCCGACGCCGCGACGGGGACGCGACGCCTGGTCACGCTCGGGTTGCGGCTCCGGACGGAGCGGAACCCGGGGACCCTGGTGATCGTTTGGAGCAGCGTGAGTGATCATCCGTTTCGCGAACTTCGCGAAGACCGACCGGGAGCGGCGCGCTGATGGGCCTGTTCGACAAGCTGAAGGAGCGCTTCGCTCCCTCCTCGCACACCGCGCCTCACCACACCGGGTCGTCCCACACCGGCTCCCGGCACCCGGCCTCCCCTGAGCGCGACCCCGACGAGGTCGCCGTCGAGCGATACCGGTACATGCTGAAGACGGCACCTCCCGAGACGATCGAACAGGCCCACGCCGAGGCCTTTGCCAAGCTCACGCCCGAGCAGCGGCAGCAGGTTCTCGCCGAGATGAGCACCTCCGTGCCCGAGTCCGAGCGGGCCCGCTCCACCGACCCGCGCGACATGGCGCGGATGGCCACCCGTGCGGAGATGCGCCACCCCGGCACGATGGAGCGCAGCCTCGGCGGCCGGCAGGGCCCGGGGATGGGCAGCATGATCGCCGGCACACTGCTGGCGAGCGTGGCGGGCGCCTTCATCGGCACCGCGATCGCCGATGCACTGTTCGACGACGACATGTTCGAAGGCGACGAGCCCGACGGCGGCGAGGAGATGGCCGCGCCCGAGCCGGCCGAGGACTTCGGCGGCGACTTCGGCGGCGAGGAGTTCTGAGGCGTGCGCGGTGACGGGCGCCCACACCCGTCACCGCGCACGGACCCGGGTGTGCTGAGGTGTCGATCATGGCGAGGCAGAACCACCCACAGCCCGATCGAGGCCCGGGCACGACCACTCCGATACCACTGAGGATGCGGCTCGTCAGCGCACTCGTCCACCGGACGCCCTCGGTCTCGACGATGACGCCCGAACGGCTCGTCAGCATCCAGGCGACGCCGGCTCCGGCCCTGCTCGCCGGCCGGATCCGGCGCGGTGTGCAGGTGCGTCAACAGCAGGTCCCGGGGCCGGACGGCGAGATCACGGTCCGCGTCCACGTGCCGAGCAGATCGGGACGGGACGGGCTGCGGCCGCTGGTGCTGCAGTTCCACGGCGGCGGGTGGGTGTTCGGCACCGCACAGGGCACCGACTGGATGTGCAGCACCGTCGCGCACGACGTCGACGCGGTGGTGGTCTCGGTGGACTACCGCCTGGCTCCGGTACATCCCTTCCCGGCCGGGCTCGAGGACTGCTACGCCGCACTGCTGTGGGCGGCCGAGAACGCCGCTGTGCTCGGGGCCGACGCCACCCGGATCGGCGTGATGGGAGAGAGCGCGGGCGGCAACCTCGCGGCCGTGACGGCCCTGCTCGCCCGCGAACGCTCCGGACCGGCCATCCGGCACCAGGCCCTGCTGTACCCGGCGACGGACGGCTCGATGTCGACCGACTCCTACCGCGTCAACAGCGAGGCACCGATCGTCACCGCAGAGAACATGAAGGACTTCTACCGCTACTACCTGGGCGGCGCCGACCCGCTCGACCCGCGGGTGTCCCCCCTGCACGCAGCCAGCCACGCCGGGCTGCCCCCGGCGACCATCGCGGTGGCCGCGCACGACCCGTTGCGCGACGACGGGGTGCTCTATGCGCGGGCACTTCAGGCAGCCGGGGTGCCGGTCACGCTCGAGGAGTACCCCGCGATGCCGCACGGCTTCGCGAACTTCCCCTACTTCAACCGGGAGTCCCGGCGTGCGCTGAACGCGGTCACCCGGGACCAGAGAGCCTCCTTCGCCTGAGCGCTCGTGCACGGTCGGAGGAGTGCCGACGCACGCGCGGAGCTGGGACGATGCGTACGTGCTGATCCGGCAGCCCATCCTGGAGGCCATCGCGGCAGGCGCCGTCACGATGGTGTTCCGGCGCTGGGACCGGCCCCGCGTGCGCCCTGGCGGCACGCAGCGCACCTCGGTCGGCGTGCTGGAGTTCACCGCCGTCGAGCCGGTCGACCTCGCCGCTCTCACATCGGAGGACGCCCGCGCCGCCGGTTTCGCCGACCTCGCCGCGCTGCGGAAGGCGCAGGAGCGCGACGGGCAGCTCTACCGGATCCGGGTGCGACCGGCCGGCCCGGATCCGCGGGTGGCTCTGCGGGCGCAGGCCACGCTGAGCGCCCAGGAACGCGCGGACCTGGCCCTGCGCCTCGACCGGTTGGACCGGGCGTCGCGGCACGGTCCGTGGACCGCCGTGGTACTGGACCTGATCGCCGTCCACCCCGGCACCCGCGCGCCCGAGCTCGCCGAACGGCTGGGCCGGGAGACGCTGCCGTTCAAGCGTGACGTGCGCAAGCTCAAGGAGCTGGGGCTGACCGAGAGCCTGCCGGTCGGCTACCGGCTCTCTCCGCGCGGGCAGGCGTTCCTCCTGGGCTGACCGCGAGGGGTCCTCACCCCGGGGTCACCTCGGCGATGGCAGTGTGGCGTCACGTGGCCGCGCAACGCTTCAGCCGGCGCTGGCTCCTCGTCGCCGCCGGTGCCGCAGGTCTGGTCGCGGCCGGCGCGGTCCCGTGGCCGGCGGGCGCGGTCGACGTCGACGCCACCGCCCTGCGCAGCCGGATCCTCGGCAGCGTCCCTCCCCACGTCGGCTACGCCGAGAGCACGGGCAGACTCGGTCTGCCCCAGATCCCCCAGCTGGAGTCGGCGATCGCGCTGTTCACCTCCACCACGCGCATTCGGGCGTTCGTCGCCGGCACCGACCGCTGGCGCATCGATCAGCTGACGCCTGCCGGGGAACGCGACACCTACCGCCTCGACGGGGTGGAGTACGTCTGGGACTTCGGGGGCGACCAGCTCACCCGGGTGGCCGGGGAGGCACCGATCCGGCTGCCCCGCGCCGCTGACCTGCTCCCGCCCGAGCTCGCCCGGCGGCTGCTGCGCCTCGCCCCGGCCGATCCCGTCACCACGCTCCCGGCCAGGCGCATCGCCGGCCGGACCGCCGCGGGGCTGCGGCTCACGCCGTCCGACCCGGCCACCACCATCGGCACCGTGGACATCTGGGCCGACCCGGCCACCGCGTTGCCGCTGCGGGTGGAGGTCGCCCCGCACGCCGGGCCACCCCTGCTCACCAGCGAGCTGCTCGAGGTGGATGACCGCACCCCCGACCCCGCGGAGCTCACCCCGGCCGTCCCGCCAGGGGCGTCGTCGGTGTCCACGTCGGCGGCCGACGTCAGCGGTGCCCTGCGCCAGCTCGACGCGCCACCGCCGCCCGCGCAGCTCGCGGGCCGCACCCGGATGCCGCTGTCCGGCACGCCGGACGCCCGCCTGCCCGGCGTGGGGATCTACGGGACGGGGCTCGCGGCGTTCGCGCTCATCCCCGCGACGGCCGACCTCGCCGGTCGCGTGGTGGACAACGCGGCCGTGGCGGGCGGGACCACGGTGGAGGTGCCGTCCGGTCGCGCGGTCCGGCTGGCCACCCCGCTGGTGTCGGTGGCGGCCCGGACCAGCAGGCGCAGTGGCGTGCTGCTGATCGGGACGGTCGTGCCCGAGTTGCTGGAGCAGGCGGTCCGTGAGCTCCCCGCACGGCGGAGGCGGGCATGACGACCGGTGACGTGATCCGCACGACCGGGCTCACCAAGCGGTTCGGCCGTGTCAGGGCCGTCGACGGGGTGGACCTGCGGGTGCCGGCCGGCGCGCGGTTCGGGCTGCTCGGCCCCAACGGTTCGGGCAAGACCACTCTCGTGCGGATGCTGCTCGGCCTGGTGCACCCCACGTCGGGCTCGGCCGAGGTGCTGGGGCACGCGATGCCCCGTCACGCCGCCACCGTGCTCCCCCGCGTCGGAGCGCTCGTCGAGAACCCCGCCGCGTGGCCGCACCTGTCCGGACGGACCAACCTCCGGTTGCTGGACGCCGCGGGACGCGGAGGCAGGCGCCGCGGCCGGCGTGGCAGGGTGGAGGACGCGCTGGCGCGGGTCGGGCTCGGCGGCATCGACCGCAGGCCGGTGCGGGCCTACTCCCTGGGCATGCGGCAGCGGCTGGGGATCGCGGCGGCGCTGCTGCGCGGCCCCGAGTTGCTGCTGCTCGACGAACCGACCAACGGCCTCGACCCGCGCGGCATCGGCGAGATGCGGGACCTGTTGGTGGCGCTGAACGAGGGCGGGACGACGGTGGTGCTGTCCAGCCACCTGCTCACCGAGGTCGAGGCGCTGTGCACCCGCGTCGGCGTGATGGACGCGGGACGGCTAGTGCTGACCGAGGACCTCGACGCGCTGCGCGTCCCGACCGGCCGGGTGCTGCTGCGCACCCCGGACCCGACCGCCGTGATCGGGCTGCTCGACGGGCAGGTGGTGGAGCGCACCGGGAACGTGCTGGTCGTCCGGGAGGACGACCCGGCCGCGCTCAACACGCGCCTGGTGAGCGCCGGGATCCATGTCACCGAACTGGCTCCGCAGCGCCGCACCCTGGAACAGGTGGTGCTGGGGCTGACGGGGTCGGGTTCGGACCGGATGGACGGGAGGGCGCGGTGATCGGCGTCGAGCTGGGGTTGATGCTGCGCCGCCGCCGGGTGTGGCTGTGCTGGGTGCTGCTCTGCGCGCTGCCCGCGCTCGTGGCGGTACTGCTCGCCACCACCCGGCTGGCCCCGGCGCCCGGCCAGGGCCCGGCGTTCCTCTCGGCCGTCGTCAGCAACGGCCAGCTGTTCCCGGCGGCCGCGCTGGCCCTGGTGCTCCCCGTGTTCCTGCCGATCACGGTGGCCGTGGTGGCAGGCGACGCCGTCGCGGGCGAGGCGAGCAGCGGGATGCTGCGCTACCTGCTGGTCCGTCCGGTCGGCCGCCTGCGGCTGCTGGTGGCCAAGCTCGTGTCGACGGCGGCGTTCGTGCTGATCGCCGTGGCACTCGTGACGCTCACCAGCTACGTCGTCGGCGTGGCGGCGTTCGGGTTCGGTCCCGGGGCCGCGCTCGGCGGCGCAGGCGGCATCACGTCGCTGTCCGGGGCGGTGATCACCCCGGGCGAGCTGGCCGTCCGCACCGCGGCCGTCGTCGGGTACCTGGCGCTCTGCATGCTCGCGCTGGGGGCGATCGGTCTGTTCTTCTCCACGCTCACCGACTCCCCGCTCGCCGCCGCGCTGGGGGTGCTCGCCGTGGTCGTCACCAGCGCGTCGCTGCTTCCCCTGGACGCCGCCGCCGCGCTGCGGTTCTACCTCCCGACCACGCACTGGCTGGCCTGGATCGACCTCTACCGCGTCCCGATCCTGTGGACCGCCGTCCGGCAGGGCGCGGAGGTCCAGGCGGCCTACGTGCTCGTGGCGTTCGGAGCAGCGTGGGCCAACTTCGCCACGAAGGACGTCACCAGCTGACCCGTCCGGGCCTAACCTTTCGCGATGGCGACGCTCGAGTTCGACGAGGAGGGCGCCCGCCGCGTCGAACGGACCTACGCGACGCCTGACGTCGTGGCACAGCGGGCGCAGGTGCTCGCGCTGCTCGCACCCCAACCCGGTGAGCGGGTGCTCGACATCGGGTCCGGGCCGGGCTACCTGGCGGTGTCGCTGGCCGACGCCGTCGGCCCCACGGGCAGCGTGTTCGGGCTGGATCCGAGCCCGGCGATGAACGCGATCGCCCGGGCCCGCATCGCCACCAGGCCCTGGATCCGCATCGAGGACGGCGACGCGGTGGCCCTGCCCTACCCGGCTTCGTCGTTCGACGTCGCCGTCGCCACGCAGGTGTACGAGTACGTGCCCGACATGCCCCGGGCGCTGGCCGAACTGCGGCGGGTGCTGCGGGCGGGCGGGCGGACACTGGTCCTGGACACCGACTGGGACTCGCTCGTGTGGCACACCGCCGACCGGGAACTGCACCGGCGGGTCATCGCGGCATGGGAGGAGCACGTCGTCCATCCGCACCTGCCGTGCCTGCTGGCGGGCCTGCTGCGCCGCGCCGGCTTCACCGTGCCCGAGCAGCGTGTGGTGGTGCTGTTCAACCCCCAGCTGCACGCGCAGACGTTCAGCGCCAACATGATGGAGCTGATCGCGGAGTTCGCCGTCGGCCGTCAGGGCGTCACCGCCGAGGATGCCGCGACCTGGCTCGGCGACCTGCGCGCTCGCGCCGACGAGGGCGACTACCTCTTCAGCCTCACCCGGTACGTCTTCCTCGCGACCGCCGCCTGACGTCATGAGGTGGCGGGCACCGGTCGCCGGTCCCCGGCGGGTGGCACCCGGCGCGCGGCCCGCCGGTTCCGGGTCCGGTTCAGCCAGTACTCGGCGATCAGCAGGTTCACCACCCAGCTCAGCCACATGGACACCCCGGCGGCCTGGGCCAGCGCTGCCGGGTCGAAGGGGCCACCGCTCATCACCTCGGGGGCGAACACCGCGATGCAGAGCATGCTCCACGGCCGGTTCATGACGATCGAGAACGTCAGGGCGACGCTGCGCACCATCCACTCGCGGTGCTGGTCGAACCGCCGGGCCCGGGCGGCGCGGTAGCCGGCCACCGCCGTACCCAGCCAGAGCAGCGCCAGCATGGTGTTCCCGACCTGACCGGTGGCGCCGCCCGTGGTGGCGAAGGGAGCGATGGCCAGCACGGCCACCCCGCCGGGCAGGACACCCAGAGCGAGGTAGGCGCGGCCGCTCCAGCGGTGGACGGCGGGATGCGTCCGCCGCAGCCACGGCCAGACCTGCAGCACCGCCGTCAGCAGGGCGATCGAGCCGAACCCGATGTGCGTCACCAGCGCGGGATAGAACCACGGGACGTCCTCGGGCACGGCCAGCCGCGCCTGGGCGGGATCGAGCCCGAGGTAGGGCGGGAGCGCGATGGCGAGGAAGGCGATCGTCAGCACGCCCAACGGCAGGGCGAGCGTCCGGACGTGGCGGGCGACGGGGGTGCTGGATGACACCGGGAACCTCCGGGATCGGGCGGGTGTGATCACCCTCGCCCGGACCGACCCTCCCGACATGCCGCTGCGCCACCGTCTGGGCGGTAGGGCGACCCCTACCGCCGGCAGCGGCGGCGTGCCTGGATCAGTCGTTCTTCCTGCGGAGTGCCCGGAGCTGCGTCCGTAGGTCCTCGAGGTCCCACCGGAACTGTCCACCAGGGGTCTCGATCGTCGGGGTCAGCCGCCCCTCGCGCGCCCACCGGGACAGGGACCGCTCAGCCAGCCCGAGAGCATCGGCAGCCTGCTTCGTCGAGAGCAGTCGTTCCGCCGCCATGGCCGGACGCTACGTCGTGCGAGTTGGCCGATGCAGCCGCAATGGCGAGCACGGCCGAAACGGCGAACTAGGCAAATATGGCGAGAATGGCCTATCTTGGGACCGTGGCGATGTGGATGGCGGAGCTACCCGACGGCCGGCAGGTGATCGGTGAGGCAGCGGACGAGGCGGAGGCGCGGCGGATGATCGAGCGGGAGCAGGGCCGAGCGTCGGTGTCGTGGCATCCGGAGCGGCAGCGGTGGCGATGGACGCTGGTCGTCGACGGTGGCAAGACGCACCACGGCTGGGCGGAGTCGCGTCCGGCGGCGCTACTGGCCATCGCGCTGGCGAAGAGCCCTCGCGCGGTTCCGCACCGGATGATCGGCGGCCGGCTCCGGTGGTCACTGCCGGCGGACGAGTGATCTCCCGGCCGACCGGAGGCGGCTCAGCCCGCTCCCGCGGCGCGCAACGAGGCGCAGTCCCCGCCCGCGGGCAACGCGCCCCGGGAGATCGCCCCCAGCACGAGCCCGGTGACGGCGGCATCGGTCGGTAGCTGGGAGTGGCTGACCTGCGCGCCGGGGCAGACCGACTGGACCGGCACGTTCACCGCGCCCGCGAGCCGCGCCGAGTCCGGCGGGGTGACGGTTTCGTCGTCGACGGTCCAGATCGAGAGCCACGGCAGGGCGGCACCGACGTTCGCCCCGGCCAGTTCGGAGAGGTCGGCGCTGCCCGGTGCCAACTGCCGGCACGCCTCCGGGCAGGCGTCCGGCGCGCCCGCCGCCGCGGCCGCAGCGAGCGTCGTGCCGGCCAGGGGCGCGCCGAGCGTGACCACCCGGCGCGCCTTCGCGGCGCCGTCGTCGCGGGCGACCCAGAGGCCGGTGACCACGCCCCCCGCCGAGTACCCGATCACGTCGACCGAGGGCGCGCCCGCTGCAAGCTCCGCGTCGACGGCGCGGTCGAGCACGTCGACCTGTGCCGACAGGTCCCCCGTGCCGTCGCCGACGAGGGTGAGCACCTGGGCGGTGCGGCCGGTGGCCTCGATCCGCCCGGCGAGAGTGAGCAGGCTGTCGCGGGACCCGCCGTAGCCGGGCACGAGCAGCACCGGGCCGAGCCGGTCCTGGGACGGCCGCGCCGCGGGGTCGACGGCCTGGCCGCGCCCGCCGGCCAGCCGCACCCCGACAACCACGCCGAGCACCACCACGAGTACCCCGACCACCGCCACCAGCAGCCGCCGACGAGGGCTCACGACCGAGAGCCCCCGCCGACAGGCGACTCGCGCACGAAAAAGGGGCGACTCGCGCACGGCAAGGGACCCCCCCGCGAGTCGCCCGTTCCGGGAGCGCGAGTCGCCCCCGTCCCAACCACCCGCGAGTCGCCCGTTCCGGGAGCGCGAGTCGCCCGGTTCACGCGCGCGAGTCGCCCGGGCCGCACCCGCACTCCACCCGCCCCGGCCGCGTCCTCGCAGAGCCGCCGTGCTCCTCGCAGACCCCACAGACCCTGCGACGAGCACACCCGGTCTGCGAGGACACCCGACGACCCGCGAGTCGCCCGATTCACGCGCATGAGTCGACCGGCCCGGGGTGACCGGTCCCGCGGTGCAGGGTCACGCCGGGGCTCCTGCGAGCAGGCTCCCGATCACCCCGTCGGCGAGGAGACGGCCGCGGCGGGTCAGCACCGCGCGGCCCGTGGCGAGAGCAGTGGGATCGAGCAGGCCGTCCTCGGCGGCACGGGCGGCCGCGGTGCGGCCCTCGCCGTCGAGCAGGTCGAGCGGGAGCCCCACAGCCAGGCGTAGCTGCAGCATCACGCGTTCCATGTGGCGCTCGGACTCCGCCAGCACCTCGCGGCCCGCCTCCGGCCGCGTCCCTTCGGACAGCAGCGTGGCGTACCGCGCCGGGTGCTTGACGTTCCACCACCGCTCGCCGGCCAGGTGCGAGTGCGCCCCCGGCCCGAGCCCCCACCAGTCCCCGTCGAGCCAGTACCCGAGGTTGTGGCGGCAGACCGCAGGCTCCGACGCGGCCCAGTTCGACACCTCGTACCAGTGCAGCCCGGCAGCCGCCAGGCGGTCGTCGATCAGCTCGTAGCGGGCAGCGGCCACGTCGTCGTCGGGGGCGGGCAGCTCGCCGCGCGCCACCCGACGGGCCAGCGCCGTGCCGTCCTCGACGATGAGCGCGTAGGCCGACACGTGGTCCACACCCGCCGCGAGCACCGCGTCGAGCGAGGCCCGCAGGTCGTCGTCGGTCTCGCCCGGCGTGGCGTAGATGAGGTCGAGGTTGACGTGCGCGATCCCGGCGGCCCTCGCCTCCCCCGCGGCGGCGACCGCCCGGCCGGGGGTGTGCCGGCGATCGAGCACCCGCAGCACGTGCGGCGCGGCCGACTGCATGCCCAGCGACACCCGGGTGAACCCGGCCTCCGCGAGGCCCGCGAAGAACTCCGGCGACGTCGACTCGGGGTTGGACTCGGTGGTCACCTCGGCGCCGGGGGCGAGCCCGAACGTCTGCCGGACGGCGGCGAGCACCTGGCCGAGCCGCTCGGCCCCGAGCAGCGACGGTGTGCCGCCGCCCACGAACACGGTGTCGACCGGTCGCGTTCCTACCGTCCGGGCGGCGAGTTCCAGCTCGCGCCGCACCGCGTCGAACCAGCCGTCCGGCGACGCCCCGGAGCCCGCCAGCTCGGACGGTGTGTAGGTGTTGAAGTCGCAGTAACCGCACCTGGACGCACAGAACGGCACATGGACATAGATGCCGAACGGCGACTGGGGGGACACGACATCCCAGTCTGCCACTCGCGCCCCCGACCACGAGTTCGCCCGGTACGTCCGCGGGCCGCGGAGAAGGGCGACTCGCGCACACGAGACGGGCGACTCGCGGACGAAAAGGGGGCGACTCGCGCACGCGGAAACGGCGACTCGCGGAGCGGGGGGGCGGGTGGGGGGCGGGCGGGGG
>NZ_JCADBN010000021.1:0-108142 GCF_059359135.1 Pseudonocardia sp. OZ21 | reverse complement strand
GGTGTGGGAGAGTAGGTCGCCGCCGACATCAAACTGTTTGTGGGCCCCCGCCGTCTGGCGGGGGCCCACTTTTTTGTATCATCTGCAGGTGAGTATCGCGGATGGTTCCGGCGATAACCGCCCGCGACGAGATGATCGCGACGGCGCCAGGGGACCCGACAGCCGACAGACACGTGCCCGTGGAGACCGCCCGGAGCGCGGTGATGAGCGTCGCGGAGCAGAACGCGGCCGTCGTGACGCACGTGCAGGAGGAGCCGGCGGCCGCGTCGGCTCGGGCTGGTCCGGTGGTGGATCCCGGGAGTCCGACCGGGGCTACCGGCCCCGCAGCGAGTCGTACGGAGGCGCAGGAGCACCGGCACGCGGTGCCGGGGGCTCTGGGCGCGACGCAGCACGTCGGGACGACCGTGCCCGGGACGACAGGCGTGGCACCGACCGCTCCGGTGACCGGGGACGGTCCGGATATCAGGCGAGCAGCAGGTACAACCGGGGATCCGAGGGATCTGACAGGCCCCGCTCAGGCGGCGGCAATGCAGGCGGCCGACGGTCCGACGCGGATCGCTCCTCGTACCCGCGCCGCGACGAGACCTCCGGTGGTGACCGCTACCGCGGCAGCCGCAGCGATCGGTCCGGCACCGACCGGACCGGTGGCGCGGATCGCCGCGGCTGGTCCGATGACCGACCCAGGAGCGGTGGCGGCTGGTCCGAGCGGCGGCCTTCGGGGCAGCGTTCGGACTCCCCGCGCGGTGGGAACCGGGAGGACCGCGGTGCGGGAGCGGCGCCGGGGAGCCGTGACCGCGATGAGCGCGGAGGTGGCAACCCCCGGTACGAGCGGTCGACCGGGGATTCCCGCGGTGGTTACCAGGGGCGGCCCCGCGGAGACGACCGTGGGGACCGCGGTGGATATCGCGGTACCGGCGGAGATCGCAGCGGTGACGACCGTGGCAGCGACCGCGGGAGCTCGGGCGGCTACCGCAGGGACGACCGGGGAGACCGCGGTGGCTACCGCGGAAATACCGGTGCGAGCCGCGGCGGATACCGGGGCGGCGAGAGCGGCCGCAGTGATTTCCGGGGCAGTGATTCCCGCGGTAGTGATTTCCGTGGAAACTCCGGGTCGGACCGCGGCAACGAAGCCGGCGGCGACCGTGGCGGTTACCGCGGTGACCGTGGTGGTTATCGCGGAAACACCGGTGGTGACCGTGGTGGTTATCGCGGTGGAAACACCGGCGGTGACCGCGCTGGTTCTCGTACGGACGACCGAGGTGACCGCGGTGGTTATCGCGGAAGCACCGGTGGTTCCCGTGCGGATGACCGGGGCGGTTATCGCGGCGGGAGCTCCGGTGGCGACCGGGCCGGATATCGGCGGGACGACAAGGGCGGACAGCGCGGCGACGACCGTGGGGGTTATCGCGGTAGCAGTGCCTCCGGCGGCGACCGTGGTGCTTCCCGGACCGATGACCGTGGCGGTTATCGCAGCGACGACCGGGGTGACCGCGGCGGTTACCGCGGCAATGCCGGCGGTGACCGCGGCGGATACCGGGGCGACGACCGTGGCGGCCGTGGTGGCTACCGCGCAGCCGACCCCGGCAACCGGAGCGCCGACCGTCCGTACAGCAAGAGTGCGGAGCGTTCGAGCAACCGGCGGGACGACGGCTCGGAGAGCCGGAGCGGCGACCGGCCGGCGACCCGGGGGAGTGGCCCCACCTCGAGCCGGAAGGACGACCGGCCGAGTGCCGCTGCGGAGGAGCACGGCAGTACCGACCGTGGTGACGAGCGCGGCACGCCGACCGGCGACTCGGTGAGCGCTCCTCCCGCGGAGCGACAGGACGTCGAGCCCACTGCGCGGGCGGCGGCTGCTGAAGACCGTGCCGACCGCAGCGGCGACCGCCCGTCGGGCGCCGGCAGTGAGCAGACGTCCGGTTCCGAGGACCGTGGCACCGAGCGGCGGTCGAGCGACGAGCGTCCGCCGGGTTCCGAGTACCGCGGTAGCGAGCGCCGGACGGGTGCCCGCAGTGACCGGCCCTCCGGTGACGCGCGTGGGCGTGGCGATCGGTCGGGCGACCGAGGTCCGGCACGCGACCGCAGTGCGAGCAGCTACGGCCGTGGGGCCGGGGCCAGAAGCGGAGGGCCCAGGGCCGGCGCCGCCGGTGGTGGCCGTTCCTCCGAGCGCACGGGCCGCTCCCGCCCGACCGAGGGCGTGCCTGTCGCGCGGGTCGCCGAGCCGCCGTTGAGCGACGACATCACCACCGCGGGTCTCGACCCCGAGGTGCGCCGGGACCTGCGCGGCCTGCAGAAGGACACGGCCGACAGCGTGGCGCGTCACCTCGTCGCGGCGGGAATGCTCGTCGACGACGACCCCGAACTCGCTCTCGAGCACGCGCGGTTCGCGCGTACCCGCGCTTCCCGGATCGCCGTGGTGCGGGAGGCCGCCGGCATCGCGGCCTACCACGCAGGTGAATGGGCCGAAGCGCTGGGCGAGCTGCGGGCCGCTCGCCGGATGGGCGGGGGTCCCGGGCACCTGGCGGTGATGGCCGACATCGAACGCGCACTGGGACGTCCGGAGCGCGCGCTCGACCTGAGCCGCGGGCCCGAGGTCCGCGAGCTGGGCCGGGCCGAGGCCATCGAGCTCCTCATCGTGGCCGCGGGCGCACGGCGTGACCTGGGCGAGCTCGACGCGGCCGTGATCGGCTTGCAGGTGCCGGAGCTGGACCCGGCGCGGCGCGAGCCGTGGAGCAGCCGCCTCTTCTACGCCCACGCGGACAACCTCCTCGCCGCCGGTCGGGAGTCGGACGCACTGGAGTGGTTCGTCAGTGCCGCCAATGCCGACACGGACGGCGAGACCGACGCCGAGCAGCGGATCGCCGAGCTCACCGGGGAGCTGCTGCTCCCGGAGGACGACGTCGAGTTCGGCCCGGAGGACCTGACGGACCTCCCGGCTGCCGACGAGGCCGACGACCAGACCGATGAGGACACCGATGTGTCCGACGGTCCGGCGGCCGACGGGCCCGCCGAGCACAGCGAGGCCGGCGACGAGGTCGCCGCGGACGAGGCTGCCTCGGCGGGCGCTGACCCTGCGGCAATCGACGTCGCAGACGACGCCCCTGCGGAGCAGGACGCGGCGGATGCGGACACCGTGCACGCGGAGTCAGCAGGGAATGACGCTCCCGACGGTGACGCTGTCGCTGATGACGATGAGGTCGCAGGCACCGAGGTCGTGACGGACGACACGGCGGCGGACGGCAGCGGCGACGCCACGATCGGTGAGGCCGCCGGCGCTCCTGCCGGGAGTGCCGATGCCGAGGTGCGCGGGGATCCGGCCGCGCCGAGAGGGGATGCACGGCTGTGACCGAGAGCGCCACCGACCTGCTGAGCAAGCACGATGTCGTACTCGCCGACCTGGACGGCACGCTGTACCGCGGGCAGCTCGCCGTGCCCGGGGCGGTGGAGGCGGTGAAGGCTGCCCGGGAGCGCGGTGTGCCCACCAGCTACGTCACGAACAACGCCTCGCGGCGGCCGTCCGACGTGGCGGCCCACCTCGCCGAGCTGGGCTACCCGGCAGGCGAGGGGGACGTGGTCACCAGCTCGCAGGCGGCGGCCGCGATGCTCGCGCAGCAGCTCCCGGGCGGCTCGCGGGTGCTCGTCGTCGGCACGGACGCCCTGGCGGCCGAGGTCGTCGGCGTCGGGCTGGCCGTGACCGATCGCGCCGAGGACGCCGTGGCGGTGGTGGAGGGCCACAGCCCGGACACCGGGTGGCGGGTGCTGGCCGAGGCCTCCGTCGCGCTCCGGGCCGGGGCCGTGTGGGTCGCGTGCAACCTCGACTCCACGCTGCCGACCGAGCGCGGTCTGCTGCCCGGAAACGGGGCCATGGTCTCCGTGCTGCGGGTCGCCACCGGGCGAGAGCCGCAGGTTGCCGGGAAGCCCGCTCCCGGGCTGTTGTACAGCGCCGTGGAGCGCACCGGGGCGAAGGCTGCCCTGATGGTGGGCGACCGGCTCAACAGCGACGTGGAGGGCGGCCGCGCGGCCGGCCTGCCCACCCTGCTCGTCCTGACCGGCGTCTCCGACCCGGCGGAACTGCTCGCCGCGCCGCCCGCGCTGCGGCCGGACTACGTCGACGCCGACATGGGAGCGCTCACCCGCGCTCCCGAGGAGCTCGCCCCCGGAGTGCGGCCCGGCTGGGGTGCGCGCGTCACCGGACACGGCGCGCTGACGCTCACGGCGGACGGGGGCACGGACCCGCTCGACGCGCTCCGCACGCTGTGCTCCGTGCACTGGGGTGCGGGTGGCGGACCCGCCGTCGTGACGGCCGACGGCCCGGACGCCGCACGTGCTCTGCGTGCTCTCGGGCTCGCCGGGGCCGATGCGTCCTCGGCTACCGTGGGTGGTGTGGACGGTGCCGCATCCGCCGCCGGCGGAGCGCGCCGTGGCACCGGGACCGACAACGCGGGAGCGCATTCATGACCGTCCCCAAGCCGGGGCCTCCACCAGTACCCGTGGATCCGCAGGAGATCGTCTCCCGCGCGATGGCGGGTCTCAGCGGGCTGGGCGACCGCCCGCTCGCCGAGCACGTGGAGGTGTTCGAGCGGGTGCACACCGCGCTGGGTGAGGCGCTCGCCGCGGGAACCTCCGGCGCTGCGTGACGGTGGTCACCCGAGCCCGCCTCGACGCCGAGATGGTGCGCCGGGGTCTCGCCCGCTCCCGGCAACAGGCCGGTGAGCTGATCGACCAGGGGCGTGTCGCGGTCCGCGGGGTGCCGGCGGGCAAAGCCGCCACCGTCGTCGACCGGGACACCCCGGTGACGGTCACCCACAGCGACGAACGCGAGTGGGCTTCCCGCGGCGCCCACAAGTTGATCGGCGCCCTCGACGCGTTGGCCGTGGACGTCACGGGGCGGCGCTGCCTCGACGCGGGCGCGTCGACCGGCGGGTTCACCGACGTGCTGCTCGACCGGGGTGCCGCCGAGGTGGTGGCGGTCGACGTCGGCTACGGGCAGCTGGTGTGGCGGCTGCGCAGTGATGAGCGGGTCCACGTGCACGACCGCACCAACGTGCGCGCACTGGAAACGTCGACGATCGGCGGTCCGGTCGACCTGGTCGTCGCCGACCTGTCGTTCATCTCGCTGCGTACCGTGCTCCCTGCGCTGATCGCGTGCACCCGCGAGGACGGTGAGCTGTTGCCGATGGTCAAACCGCAGTTCGAGGTGGGCCGCCAGCGGCTCGGTTCGGGCGGGGTGGTCCGCGACGCGAGCCTGCGGCTCGCCGCGCTCACCGAGGTCACGACGGCGGCGCGGGCGTCGGGGCTGGTCCTGCTGGGAGCGGTGGCGAGCCCGCTGCCCGGCCCGTCCGGCAATGTCGAGTTCTTCCTGCGGCTGTCCCGCCACGGCGTCGACGCCGGGGACGCGGTGCTGGCCGCGGCGATCGAGGAGGGCCCGTGACACGGGAGGTTCTGGTCGTCCTGCACTCCGGGCGGGAGACCAACCGGCGCACGGCGGCGGCGGTGGCGCACCGGCTCGCCGCCTCCGGCATCCGGTTGCGCGTGCTGGGCGAGGAGTGGGCCGAGGTGCAGAACGGCGACCTGCCGGCTCCGCTCGCCCCGCGCATCGTCGACGGGCGCCCCGGTTGTGCCGAGAGCGCCGAGGTGGTGCTCGTGCTGGGCGGGGACGGCACGCTGCTGCGGGCCGCGGAGATGGCCCGGCCGGTGGGGGTGCCGCTGCTCGGGGTGAACCTCGGGCGGGTCGGCTTCCTGGCCGAGGCCGAGGAGGAGTCGCTCAACGAGGCGCTCGACGCCATCGTGGAGGGCGGTTACTGCGTCGAGGAACGCATGACGCTCGACGCCGTCGCCCGCCTCGACGGGCACGTGCTCGCCCGCACGTGGGCGCTCAACGAGGCGACCGTCGAGAAGGTCAGCAGGGAACGGATCCTCGAGGTGGTGCTCGAGGTGGACGGCCGCCCGGTCTCCGCCTTCGGGTGTGACGGCGTGATCTGCGCGACGCCGACGGGATCCACCGCCTACGCGTTCTCCGCGGGTGGTCCGCTGGTGTGGCCGCAGGTCGAGGCGCTGCTGCTGGTGCCGAGCAACGCACACGCGCTGTTCGCCCGGCCGATGGTGATCGCCCCGGACAGCGAGGTGGCCATCGAGGTCGACCCGGCGGGGCCGCCCGCGGTGCTGGACTGCGACGGCAGGCGCACCGTGGCGCTGCCGCCCGGAGCACGGGTGGAGCTCGCCCGCGGCGCGACCCCGGTCCGGATGGTCCGGCTGGACGGGCAGCCCTTCGCCGACCGGCTGGTGCGCAAGTTCGACCTGCCCGTTCGGGGATGGCGGGGCGCGCCGCAGTCCGGCAACTGAGGCGTTGTCGGTTCGGCGCCGTACGCTTCGCCCCATGTTGGCCGAGATGCGGATCCAGGGCCTCGGCGTGATCGACGACGCTACGCTCGAACTGGATCCCGGGCTCACGGTGCTCACCGGTGAGACCGGCGCGGGCAAGACCATGGTCGTCACGGGGCTGTCGTTGCTCGGGGGCGGTCGCGCGGAGTCCTCGCGCGTGGCCGAGGGCGCGCGGCGGGCCGTCGTGGAGGGTCGCTTCAGTGCCGACCCGGCGGCGCTCAAGGTGGCCGACGAGGTGGGCGCCGACGCCGACGACGACGGCACGCTCATCGCGGTGCGCACCGTGAACGCCGACGGCGGGTCCCGGGCCCACCTGGGTGGCCGTTCGGTGCCGGTCGGGGTGCTGTCCCGGCTGGCGGAGGCCACGCTGGCCGTCCACGGTCAGAACGACCAGCTACGCCTCCTGCGCCCCGCTGAGCAGCGGGCCCTGCTCGACCGGTTCGCGGGCGAGGGGGTCGGGGTGCCGTTGGAGCGCTACCGCGCCGTCCGCGCGGAGTGGCAGCGCGTGGCCGCCGAGCTCGTCGAGCGGCGGGACGGGGCCCGGCGGCTCGCGCAGGAGGCCGACCTGCTGCGCCACGGCCTCACGGAGATCACGGCGGTGGATCCGCGGCCGGGCGAGGACGTGGAGCTGGTCGACCTGGCTCACCGGCTGTCCGCGGCCGACGACCTGCGCGAGGTCGCGTCCAGCGCCCAGCTCGCGCTGGTGGGTCCGGAGGACGGCGACCTGGACACCCCCGGCGCCCTCGCGCTGATCGGTGATGCGCGCCACCGCCTCGCCGGCGCAGGCGACCCCGACCTCACCGCGCTGGACGCGCGGCTGGGGGAGGTGCTCGCGCTGCTCGGCGACGTCGGCACGGAGCTCACCGGCTACCTCGACCGCCTCGACGCCGACCCGGAACGGCTGTCGGAGGTGCTCACGCGGCAGGCCGAGCTCAAGGCGCTCACCCGCAAGTACGCCGCCGACATCGACGGGGTGCTCGCCTGGGCCGACGCCGCCAGGGAACGGCTGGCCGGGCTCGACACCTCCGACGAGGCCCTCGCCGCCCTCGCCGCCCGCCGCGACGAGCTGGGGGTCGAGCTGGCCGAGCACGCGGCGGCCGTCACGGCGGCCCGCACCGAGGCCGCCGCCCGGCTGGCCGCCGACACCACCGCGGAGCTGGGCGGCCTGGCCATGCAGGACGCACGGCTGCTCGTGGAGGTCTTCCCCCGCGAGGCCGGGCCGGGGGCCGCCGACGCGCTGCGGGTCGGCGGCGCCACCCTCGTGGCAGGCACCGACGGCGTCGACGAGGTGGAGCTGCGGCTGGTCGCCCACTCCGGTGCCACGCCGCTGCCGCTGCACAAAGGCGCATCCGGTGGCGAGCTCTCGCGCGTGATGCTGGCGCTGGAGGTGGCGCTCGCCGGGGCCGACCCCGTTCCCACGATGGTGTTCGACGAGGTCGACGCGGGCGTCGGAGGCCGCGCCGCGGTCGAGATCGGGCGGCGGCTGGCCCGCCTCGCGGCGCGCCACCAGGTGATCGTGGTGACCCACCTGCCCCAGGTCGCGGCGTACGCCGACCGGCACCTGGTGGTCGACAAGACGGTCCGCAGCGGCGCGGGGCCCACCCGCAGCCGGGTGCGCACGCTGGCCGAGAGCGACCGCATCGTCGAGCTCGCGCGGATGCTGGCCGGGCTCGACGACACCGACACGGGTCGCGCTCACGCCGAGGAGCTGCTGGGGGCCGCTCGGGCCCACCGTGAGGCCGATCGGGCTCGTCCCCACGGCGCAGCGACAAGCAGCGCGGCAACCAACGGAGCCACGCCGAGGAACCGCAAGAAGGCGCCCAGCGGCGCCTGAACACGCAGGTTGTCCCAACCGCGCCACCTGGGGCGGAGGCACCCGTCGGAAGGTGGACGGTCGGGGTTCCTCCCGGCGTGCCTTACTCGTATCACCAGGCCCAGATGCCACAGTGCGTTCATGGAAGGGGGGTGCCTGCAATGAAGTTGTCCGGTCTGCTGCACCGCTCGCGGCCCGAGTTGCCGGGGCTGTCCGGTGTCGCGCGGGTCGATCGGCGAACCGACGGTCTGCTCCGGCGCATCAAACAGGGCGAGATCGCTGTGCTCGACCAGGTCGACCTCGACCGCGCCACAGCGGACGCCCTCGTCGCGGCCGAGGTGACCGCCGTCGTCAACGCCTCCCCGTCGATCTCCGGGCGGTTCCCGAACCTCGGGCCGGAGGCCCTCATCGACGCCGGCATCACGCTGGTGGACAACGTCGGGGCCGAGGCGCTGCACGCGATCAAGGACGGCAGCCGCATCCGGCTGCTCGACGGCGCCGTCTACGCCGGGGAGCTGCACCTTGCCGACGGCGTCGAGCAGACCGCCGACACCGTGGCCGACGCCATGGTGGAGGCCAAGTCCGGGCTCACCCACCAGCTCGAGGCGTTCGCCGCCAACACCATCGAGTTCATGCGGCGCGAGCGCGCGATGCTGCTGGACGGGGCCGGCGTCCCGGACGTCGATGTCGAGCTGACCGACCGGCAGGTGCTCGTGGTCGCCGCAGGCTTCGACCACGCGGCGGAGCTCGCCCGGCTGAAGCACTACATCCGCGAGTACCAGCCGGTGCTGGTGGGTGTCGGCGCGGGCGCCGACGCCCTCCTCGCGGCCGGGTACCAGCCGCAGCTCATCGTCGGCGACCCGGGTGAGGTGTCCAACGAGGCATTGACGTCCGGCGCCGACGTCGTGGTTCCTGCCTTCTCCGACGGCCACGCGCCGGGGCTGCACCGCGTGCAGGACCTCGGGACGGGTGCGGTCACGTTCCCGAGCTCCGCCAACCCCGAGGACCTCGCGCTGCTGATCGCCGCCCACCACGGCGCGTCGCTCGTGGTCACGGTGGGGCTGTCGGCGAGCATGGCCGAGTTCCTCGACCGTGGGCGCTCGGGAAGCATCGCGTCCACGTTCCTCACCCGCCTGCAACTCGGTGGCACCCTCGTCGACGGCCGCGTGATCGCCGCGCTCTACCGCAGCCGGATCTCCTCGGGAGCGGTGCTGCTGATGATCGCGGCGGCCGTGGTGGCCGTGATCGCCGCGCTGCTGGTGTCGGACGCGGGTGACGCGGTGCTGGCCTGGCTGTCCCAGGTCTGGACCATGCTCGTCGGGCAGGTCAGGGGCCTGTTCCGGTGATCTCGCTGCGATACCACGCGATCTCGATCACCGCGGTGTTCCTCGCGCTGGCGATCGGCGTCGTCCTGGGCGCCAGCGGCGTGTCCGACCGGTTGCTCTCGGCCGTCGCCACCCGGGCCGACGACCTCGGTGGTCAGGTGCAGACCCTCACCGCCCAACGTGATGCGCTGGCCGCAGCCCAGCGCGGCTCCGACGAGTTCGCGCGGCGCACCGGGCCGGCCGCTGTCCGGGGGCTGTTGCAGGGCCGGTCGGTCGTGATGGTCACGGCGGGTGCCGACCAGGGCGACCGGGATGCCGTGCGTGCCCTGCTCGATCCGGCCGGCGCCACCGTGACCGGCGAGATCGCGCTGACCGACGCCGTCGGCGACCCGGCTCGTGCCGACCAGCTCCGCGAGCTCACCTCGCAGCTGCTGCCCACCGGGGCGCAGCTGCCCGCGGCGTCCGACACCGGCAGCCTGGTGGGCGGCCTGCTCGGCGGCGTGGTGCTGGCCTCGTCCGGGCAGGTCTCCCCGGACCAGGCCGACGCGGTGCTCACCGGGCTCACGTCGGCCGGGTTCGTCAGCCCCGGGGAACGGCCCCGGCCCGCCGACCTCGTGCTCGTGCTCACCGGCGGCGCCGTTCCCGGGGTCGACGGCGCCGACGCCGCGGCCGTCACGGCGCGCCTGGCGGCGCAGCTCGACCGGGCGGGCGGTGGGGCCGTGCTGGCCGGGCGCACCGGCTCGGCCGACGCCATGGGCGCGGTGGGGGTGGCCCGGGCCGACCCGAACGTCACCGCGTCCCTCTCCACGGTGGACGACGTGCAGACGGGCGCCGGTCAGGTGGCGGCGGTGCTGGCCCTGCGTGAGCAGCTCGACGGGCGCGCCGGGCGCTACGGCACCGCGATGTCGGCGGCGGACGGCGTGGCCCCGGCCGCGTGACCGTCCGGAGCGACCGGCTCGACCACGCAGAGGCGCCGAACGCGGGCCCTCCGTCACCGTTTTCGCTGCGTCACCGTGCTCAATCGGGCGGGAGCCGCACAACACGCGGGTGGGGGCGGCCGGTCGCCGTCGTCCTATGTACCCTGAAACCCCGTGCACCCACGCGCGACGCGTCATCTGTTCGTCACCGGCGGGGTCGCGTCCTCGCTGGGTAAGGGTCTGACGGCCTCGAGCCTCGGACAACTTCTCACCTCCCGCGGGCTGCGGGTGATCATGCAGAAGCTGGATCCCTATCTGAACGTGGATCCCGGCACCATGAACCCGTTCCAGCACGGTGAGGTGTTCGTCACCGAGGACGGCGCCGAGACCGACCTCGACATCGGCCACTACGAACGTTTCCTCGACCGGAACCTGCACGGCAACGCCAACGTCACCACCGGCCAGGTCTACTCGTCGGTGATCGCGAAGGAGCGCCGCGGTGAGTACCTCGGCGACACCGTGCAGGTCATCCCGCACATCACCAACGAGATCAAGGACCGCATCCTCGCGATGGGCGATCCCGACGACGACGGGATCACGCCCGACGTCGTGATCACCGAGGTCGGGGGCACGGTCGGCGACATCGAGTCGCTGCCGTTCCTGGAGGCGGTGCGCCAGGTCCGCCACGACGTCGGGCGGGACAACTGCTTCTTCCTGCACGTGTCACTGGTGCCCTACCTCGCCCCGTCGGGCGAGCTCAAGACCAAGCCGACGCAGCACTCGGTCGCGGCGCTGCGCAACATCGGTATCCAGCCCGACGCGCTCGTGCTGCGTGCCGACCGGGAGATCCCGGACGAGATGAAGCGCAAGATCAGCCTCATGTGCGACGTGGAGACCGACGGCGTCGTCGCCGCTCCGGACGCCCCGTCGATCTACGACATCCCCCGGGTGCTGCACCGCGAGGGGCTCGACGCCTACGTGGTGCGCAGGCTCTCCCTGCCGTTCCGCGACGTCGACTGGACGGTCTGGGGTGACCTGCTCGACCGCGTGCACCACCCCGACGAAACGGCGCGTATCGCGCTCGTCGGCAAGTACGTCGACCTGCCGGACGCCTACCTGTCGGTCACCGAGGCGCTGCGGGCAGGCGGGTTCGCCCACCGGGCCCGCGTCGAGATCGTGTGGGTCCAGTCCGACGAGTGCCGCACCCCCGCGGGGGCGGCGGCCGCGCTGGAGGGCATGGACGGCGTGCTGATCCCCGGCGGTTTCGGGGTGCGCGGTATCGAGGGCAAGCTCGGTGCCATCCGGCACGCCCGCACGCGCGGCATCCCGACACTCGGGCTGTGCCTCGGGCTGCAGTGCATGGTGATCGAGGCGGCCCGGTCGCTCGCGAACCTCGGGGACGCCAACTCCAGCGAGTTCGACGAGCGCACCCCGCATCCGGTGATCTCCACGATGGCCGACCAGCGGGACGTCGTCGCCGGCGAGCGCGACATGGGCGGCACGATGCGGCTCGGCGCCTACCCGGCCGCCCTCGGAGCCGGCACGGTCGTGTCGAAGGCGTACGGGAGCCGTGAGGTGTCCGAGCGGCACCGGCACCGCTACGAGGTCAACAACGCCTACCGCAAGCGGTTGGAGGAGGCCGGGCTGGTGTTCGGGGGCACGTCGCCCGACGGCACGCTGGTGGAGTTCGTCGAGCTACCGGCCGAGAAGCACCCGTTCTTCGTCGGCACCCAGGCCCACCCGGAGCTCAAGAGCCGCCCGACCCGTCCGCACCCGTTGTTCAGCGCGTTCGTGCGGGCCGCCCTCGACTATCGGGCCGCCGACCGGCTGCCGGTGGAGTTACCGCCCCGGGAACGTGCGGCGGCGGCCGTCAACGGGGCCGCGTCATGAGCGCTCCGCGTCACGACTTCCCCGTGAAGGCCAGCACGGACATCTACGCCGGTGCGGTGATGGCGCTGCGCTCCGACGAGGTGGTGATGCCGGGCGGGAAGGTGGCCGTCCGGGAGATCCTGGAGCATCCGGGAGCCGTCGCGATCGCGGCCCTGGACGCCGACGACCGGCTGATGGTGATCCACCAGTACCGCCAGGCGGTGCGGCGGCGGCTGTGGGAACTGCCTGCCGGGCTGCTCGACGTCGACGGGGAGGACCCGCTCGAGACGGCGAAGCGGGAGCTGGCCGAGGAGGCCGGGCTGGCCGCCACCGACTGGTCCACGCTGCTCGACGTGGTGCCGTCCCCCGGGTTCTCCGACGAGTCGGTGCGCATCTACCTCGCACGCGGCATCACCGAGGTGGGCCGCCCGGACCTGGGCGACGACGAGGAGTCCGACCTCACGACGCGCTGGGTGTCGCTGCCGGTCGCGGTGCGGATGGTGCTGTCCGGCACGATCGTCAACGCGGCGACGGTGGCGGGGGTGCTCGCCGCGCACGTCCTCTCCGGCGCGCCCACGGCAGCGCGGCCCGCCGACGCTCCGTGGCCGGACCGGCCCACGAAGTTCGCCGAACGGTCGCGCGCGGAGTAGCGCCCGGCCTCAGGGGCGCAGCGGGCGTCCGTGGCGGTCGGTGGGCCGCCCGGCGAGGATCACGATGCCGTCGATGAACGCCCAGAGCAGGCCGATCCCGGCGAAGCTCAGCACGAGCTGGGCGACCGCGATGCCGGTGTGCCCGGTGTAGAACCGCCCGATCCCGAACGGCAGCAGCAACTGCAGCACCCCGGCCGCGACCTTGTACCTGTCCGAGTAGGGCACGCCGGTCACCGGGTCGCGGCCGTAGGGCGCGGCGAGGTCGTGAGGGTGGTGCGCGGGATGGGGCACCGGTGTGGCGACGGTCGCCGGAACCGGCAGCACGGTGGTGGACTGCTCGTCGCCGCCGGGGAGGTCCTCGAACAGGGGCGCCAGGTCGACGGAGGTGCGGGCGGCGTACGCCGCGGTCGTGCGCTCCTCGAACTCGTCCTGGTCGAGCCTGCCCTGCGCGTAGTGGTCGCCGAGAGCGCGCGCGGCGGCTTCTCGTTCCGCGTTGCCGATCCGTAGGGGGCGAGGGTCGGACGTGCTCATGGAACGACGGTACCGGGGGTTTCGTCCGTTTGGTGACCGGTGGCCGGGACCCCGTCAGGTGGGAACTAGCCGCTCGTGCGGGTCGACGTGCTGATCCAGGGCCTGTGCCCTAGGCAGGCTCGGTGGTGGCCGCCGCTCGGGCCGAGTCGTAGGTGTCGGCGTAGTGCAGGTACGCCGTGGCCACCTGGTCGATCACGCCCGCCTCGTCGAGGTCGCCGCGCACATGCGCGAGCAGCGGCTTCTCCCAGATGGTGCGTCCGATGGCGAAGCCGTGGAAGCCGTCCACCCCGGCGGCCACGCGCAGCCACCGGTCGAGCTGCGGCTGGTCGGCGTCGCGCCCCAGCACCACGCACCGGACGTCGTCGCGGCCGCCCCGGCGCGCGACGGCGACGACGCGCTCGGCGTCCTCGGCCAGGTCCAGGCCCTCGATCTTCCAGATGTCCGGTGCTGCTCCGGCCCCTTGCATGTCAATGATGACCTGCTCGGTCAGCGGGGGACGCAGCGCGCGGTCGTAGTCGTCGCCGAGGTTCTCGTGCTGCTCGGGCGTGGGCGGCACCAGCAGTTCGAGCAGCAGCCGTCGTCCGGCTCGGTGCAGCTCACCGGTCACCTGGGCGAGCGCGTCCTGCTGCTCGCGGCGGGCCCGGAGATCGAAGCCGGGGTTGTCGCGCACCAGGACCTTCACGTAGTCCGGGTCGAATTCTGCGACGTGTTCCAGCCACTGGCCGTCGGACAGGGAGCCGTACTCCAGGCTGAACCACTCCTGTCCTGAGCGTTCGATCGGCATGGCGAGACTCAGGCCCGCCGCGCGTGCTGCCCCGGCGACGTGCGCGCCGTACCGCTCGTCGACCAGCACTCCCGCCCCGGCCGGGGCACCGCGGTCGAGCGCGGCGCGAAGGCCCGCGAAGACCAGTTGCTTGCCGTCGGCGATCCGTGCCGCCTGCTCGTCGGTCAGGGGTTCTCGCCAGTCGTAGACGGTCCGGGCCAGCGACTCGCGGTGGTCCATGGCCAGGATCAGGAGGTCGGATACGACGGCGCCGGGCGTGGTCGTCGAGGCGGTGCGCATGTCGTCTCCCTCGTATGCGCTGTGGCCGGAGCGGTGCCGCGGCGGGCGGCGTTCGGCGAACACAGCGGCCGCTACCGGGCACCGACGTCCAGTGTGCCGATTCCGGCGGCCGGCGAGACGACCTCGGAAGCGCGCAGCGGCTGTACGTCCTACAGAGCACGTTCGGTGCCGACGGGCGATCGCACTAGTATGGAAGTCCGTGACCGGAATGCGCTTCGGAATGTTCGTTCCCCAAGGATGGCGACACGACCTCGTCGGCATCGACCCTCACGAGCACTGGCACACCATGAAGGGCCTCGCGCAGCACGCCGACGCGGGCCCATGGGAGTCGCTCTGGGTCTTCGACCACTTCCACACCGTGCCCGTCCCCACCGACGAGGCCACCCACGAGGCCTGGACGCTCATGTCGGCGTTCGGCGCCGTCACCGAGCGGGTGCGACTCGGGCAGATGTGCACCTGCATGAGCTACCGCAACCCCGTCTACCTGGCGAAGGTGGCCGCCACCTGCGACATCGTCTCGGGTGGCCGCATCGAGATGGGCATCGGCGCGGGCTGGTACGAGCACGAGTGGCGCGCCTACGGCTACGGGTTCCCACCCGCCCGTGAGCGCCTGCAGATGCTCGACGAGGGCGTCCAGATCATGCGTCAGGCGTGGACCGAGGGCCGTGCGACGCTCGACGGCAAGCAGTACCAGGTGAGTGACGCCATCGTCCGACCCCTGCCGCTGCAGGAGGGCGGCATCCCGCTGTGGATCGCCGGCGGCGGGGAGAAAGTGACGCTGAAGATCGCGGCGAAGTACGCTCGCTACACCAACTTCACCGGAGAGCCCGACGTCTTCACCCGCAAGTCCGAGCTGCTCCGGCAGCACTGCGAGACGGTCGGCACCGACTTCGACGCCATCGTCCGCTCCGCCAACTTCCGGGTGGCCATCGGCGAGACCGAGGCCGACGCCGAGCAGCGGCTGGCCGCCACCAAGGCGCGGATCGAGCCGTACATCGGCGCGGAGAAGGCCGAGGCGGTGGTGAACGAGACGCGCGGCACCACCACGTTCGGCACCCCGGCCCAGATCGTCGAGAGGCTCGGGCCGCTGCGCGAGAAGGGCCTGACCTACGGGATCTTCAACTTCCCGGAGGCGGCCTACGACCGCTCGGGCATCGAGCTGTTCGAGCGTGAGGTGATCCCGGCGCTGAGCTGACCCACCCCCGCCCCGTTGCAGCAAAGCCACTTTCATGCAACGACGTTGCGTGAAAGTGGCTTTGCTGCAAGGTGGGGGAGGGTTCGTGCGGGAGGATGCCCCCGTGGGAGCCCGGCCTGGTGACGTCGTCGAGGCCTTCCTGCACCACCTGACGGTGGAGCGGGGGAGTGCGGCCAACACCCTGCGCTCCTACGGCACCGACCTGCAGCGCTACCTCGAGCACCTGGCGGCCCGCGGGATCGACGACCTCACCGCCGTCCGGGAGGACGACGTCGCAGGCTTCGTGGTGGCGCTGCGCAGTGGTCCCACCCCGCTGGCGGCCTCCTCGGCCGCCCGCGCGCTCGCGGCCGTGCGCGGGTTGCACCGGTTCGCGGTGCGGGACGGCCTGCTGGCCGAGGACGTCGCGCGGGAGGTGCGCCCGCCCGCCCTGCCGGCGCGGCTGCCCCGCGCTCTCTCCCTCGACCAGGTCGAACAGCTGCTGGCCGGGTGCATCGGAGAGGGTCCGGGACCGTTGCGGGACCAGGCCCTGCTGGAGTTGCTGTACTCCACCGGCGCGCGGATCTCGGAGGCCGTCGGGATCGACCGGGACGACCTCGACGCGGCGAACCGCACCGTGCTGCTGCGCGGCAAGGGCGGCAAGCAGCGGATCGTCCCGGTGGGACGCCCGGCGCTCGTTGCGGTCGAGGCCTACCTGGTGCGGGCCCGTCCCGGCCTCGCCGCCCGCGGCCGGGGCACCCCGGCACTGCTGGTCAACGCCCGCGGCGGCCGGCTCTCACGTCAGAGTGCGTGGCACGTGCTGCGCGCCGCGGCGCAGGCGGCCGGGCTCGCCACCGCCGTCTCGCCGCACACGCTGCGGCACTGCTTCGCCACACACCTGCTTGCGGGTGGAGCGGACGTCCGCGTGGTGCAGGAGTTGCTCGGCCACGCGTCGGTGACCACCACGCAGATCTACACCAGCGTCACGGTCGACACGCTGCGCGAGGTCTACGCGACCTCCCACCCGCGGGCTCTCGGGTAGGTGTTGTCAGCCGGCGGCCGCGACGGTGCAGCCGGGCACGTCCTCGATCCGGGTGTAGACGGCGATGCCGCGCTCCGGAGCGTCCACGAACCGCGATATGTGTCCACGTCGCTGCCGCTCCGGAGCTGCCGGTGCAGCACGGGGCGTCCCGGGGTCGGCCGCGGTCGCCCACGCGGATCGGGCGACTCGCGCACACGGATCGGGCGACTCGCGGGCGGGGACTGGGCGACTCGCGCACACGAATCGGGCGACTCGCGGGCGCCCTGCTGGTGAGCTGATCACCCGTACGGCGTCGGAGGGCGCCGCCCGCACGGCCGGCCGTCACCACGGGTAACGTGGGCCTTCGATCGACCAGGTCAGGTCGATCGATCGGCCGCCGTACGGCGGGGCGCGTTGCCCGTCGTCAAGTCGGCCTCCTAGTCTGCCCGGATCGGCCCTCCGTGGGGTCGCCCGCCAGAGACCGGAGCCCGCATTGGACACACCGCGGCCCTTCGCCCCCCAACCGGAGCCGCTCGACGAGGATAGCTATGCCGACGATCACGACGGTACCGAGCCGGACGTGGCTGCCGACTCCGCGGGAAGGCAGCACGTGAAGGTCCCGGAACCGGCTCCGCTCACCGAGCACGGCCCGGCGCGGGTCATCGCGGTCGACGTCGACCATCAACCTCGGCGCGGCTCTCGCCGAGTACGGCCGCAAGGTGCTGCTCGTCGACTTCGACCCCCAGGGCGCCCTCTCTGTCGGCCTGGGGGTGCAGGCCCACGAGCTCGACACCACGATCTACAACCTGCTCATGGAGCGGGGCGTGGAGATCGAGGACGTGATCCTCGAGACCTCCGTCGAGGGCATGGACCTGCTGCCGAGCAACATCGACCTGTCCGCCGCCGAGGTGCAGCTCGTCACCGAGGTCGGCCGTGAGCAGGCGCTCGGCCGCGCGATCAAGCCGGTGCTGGACAAGTACGACGTCATCCTCATCGACTGCCAGCCGTCGCTCGGGCTGCTCACGATCAACGCGCTGGCCTGCGCCGACCAGATCCTGATCCCGCTGGCGTGCGAGTTCTTCAGCCTGCGGGGCGTCGCGCTGCTGATGGACACCATCGACAAGGTGCAGGAGCGGCTCAACCCCGACCTGAAGATCCTCGGCATCCTCGCCACGATGTTCGACCCGCGCACGCTGCACACCCGCGAGGTGCGCCAGCGCGTGATCGAGGCGTTCGGTGACCTGGTGTTCGAGTCCGTGATCAACCGGACGGTGCGCTTCCCGGAGACCACGGTGGCGGGCGAGCCGATCACGTCGTGGGCGCCCACGTCCAACGGCGCCGAGGCGTACCGCCTGCTTGCCCGTGAGGTCATCGCACGGTGACGCTGCTCGACGACACCGGGTCGTCCGTCGGGGACGGCCCACCCCTGGCCGAGGGCGTCCGCCCGCGGTTCCAGGTGCGCCTGCACAACTTCGAGGGCCCGTTCGACCTGCTGCTGCAGCTGATCGGGAAGCACGAGCTCGACATCACCGAGATGGCGCTGCACACCGTCACCGACGACTTCATCGCCCACCTCGCCGCGCTCGGCGACGACGCCGACCTCGACGAGACCACCGAGTTCCTGGTGATCGCGGCCACCCTGCTCGACCTGAAGGCGGCCCGGCTGCTGCCCGACGCCGAGGTGGAGGACGCCGAGGACCTCGCGCTGCTCGAAGCCAGGGACCTGCTGTTCGCGCGGCTCCTGCAGTACCGCGCGTACAAGCAGGTGGCGGCGCTGTTCGTGGAGCTCGAGGCCGGCGCGATGCGCCGGTTCCCGCGGTCGGTGGCGCTGGAGGAGCGGTTCGCCGTGCTGCTCCCCGAGGTGCTGCTGGGCGTCAACCCCGAGACGTTCGCCGACCTCGCGGCCTCGGTGTTCCGGCCCAAGCCGCCGCCCACCGTCGGGCTCGACCACCTGCACTTCGCGAAGGTGTCGGTGGCGGAGCACGCCGCGCTGCTGCGGGAGCGGCTCGCCGAGCTGGGGGTCGCCACCTTCGCCGTGCTCACCGCCGACTGCGCCGGCCCGCTCGAGGTGGTCGCCCGGTTCCTCGCGCTGCTGGAGCTGTACCGGGAGGCGAGCGTCTATCTGGAGCAGCCGGAGCCGTTCGGCGAGCTGACGGTACGCTGGAGTCCGGCTGACCAGCCCGGATACCCTTCCGGGCCCGACACCGGAGTGGCCGGCCCCGACGAGCGGGATGAGTGACGACAGGCCCGTGAGCCTCACCGATGTGACCACCACCCCCGAGCCCGACGGCGCCCCCGACCCCGACGGCGCCGCCGCCCCGCAGGTCGTGCTGAGCGACACCGAGCTCGATGCGGCCCTCGAGGCGCTGCTGCTGGTGGTCGACGCACCCACCGACGACGAGACGCTCGCGCTGGCCGTCCAGCAGCCCGTCGCGCGGGTGCGGGCTGCGCTGCAGCGCCTGTCGGTGAGCTACGCCGAAGCCGGGCGGGGCATCGACCTGCGCCACGTCGGAGCCGGCTGGCGCTTCTACACCCGTGACCAGTACGCCCCTTACGTCGAACGCCTGCTGCTCGACGGTCAGCGGGCCCGGCTCACCCGGGCCGCTCTCGAGACGCTGGCGGTGGTGGCCTACCGGCAGCCGGTCACGCGTGCCCGGGTGTCGGCGGTGCGCGGGGTCAACTGCGACGGCGTGCTGCGCACCCTGCTCACCCGCGGGCTGGTGCAGGAGGCCGGGGTCGACGACTCCACGCAGGGCACGCTGTTCTGCACCACCGAGCTGTTCCTCGAGCGGCTGGGGCTGTCGTCGCTGGAGGAGCTTCCCGCGCTGGCGCCGCTGCTGCCCGACGTCGACGCGATCGACGAGCTGTGAGGACGAAGGCGCCCAGACATGAGCACCACCGATGAGTACGAGACATGAGCACTGAGATGAGTGGAATGACGACCGGAGCCCGGCCCGACGGCGTGCGCCTGCAGAAGGTGCTGGCCCAGGCCGGCGTCGCGTCCCGGCGTGCGGCGGAGGAGCTGATCGCCGCGGGCCGGGTGAGTGTCGACGGCAAGATCGTGCGCGAGATGGGCAGGCGGGTCGACCCGGAGACGGCCGTCGTGCACGTCGACGGCGCCCGGATCGTGCTGCGCGACGACCTCGTGCACCTCGCCCTGAACAAACCGCGCGGGATCCTCTCCACGATGTCCGACGACCGGGGCAGGCCCTGCGTCGGCGACCTCGTGGTCGAGCGGGGCATCGTCGACGAGCACTTCGACGGCGCCCCCCGCGCCCGGCTGTTCCACGTCGGGCGGCTCGACGCCGAGACCGAGGGCCTCCTGCTGCTCACCAACGACGGCGAGCTCGGCCACCGGCTGATGCACCCGTCGTTCGAGGTGGAGAAGACCTACCTCGCCGAGGTCATGGGCCAGGTGCCGCGCGACCTCGGGCGCCGGCTGCGCGACGGCGTCGACCTGGAGGACGGGCTGGTCACCGTGCACTCGTTCAAGCTGGTCGACTCCACCCCGGGCCGGTCGCTCGTCGAGCTGGTGATCCACGAGGGCCGTAAGCACGTGGTGCGCAGGCTGCTCGACGAGGTCGGTTTCCCGGTGCAGCGGCTCGTGCGCACCGCGATCGGCGACGTGCGCCTCGGTGACCAGCGGCCGGGCCGGTTCCGTCCGCTCACGCAGCAAGAGGTGGGATCGCTGTACCGCTCGGTGGGGATGTAGGGGTGACGGTTCGTGCTGTGCGCGGGGCCATCCAGGTGGACGGCGACACGCGCCAGGAGATCCTCGACGGTTCGGCCGAGCTGGTCACCACGGTGCTCGACCGCAACGGGCTCACCGCGGACGACATCATCTCGATCGTCTTCACGGCCACGCCGGATCTCACGGCCGAGTTCCCCGCCTATGCGGCTCGCCTGCTCGGCCTGACCGACGTGCCGCTGCTCTGCGCGTCGGAGATCGCCGTGCCGGGGGCTCTGCCGCGCACGCTGCGGCTGCTCGCGCACGTCGAGACGGAGCGGGCGCGTGCGGAGGTGCGTCACGTCTACCTGCGTGGGGCGACGGCGCTGCGTACGGACCTGCCCCAGTAGGGGGCGGGCTCGTCGGGCCCCCGACCTCAGATCATCGACGGCCCGCACGGCATGATGGTCGGCGATCCGCGGTCGGCGCGCGGCAGGTGGTGGGCCGCTGGCCCGGACAGGGGCGAACGGTGACAGGGCGGTTGCGCGGGATCGTGGCGATGGACGGCCCGTCGGGCACCGGGAAGTCCACGGTGTCGCGGCGGCTGGCCGGTGCCTGCGCCGCCGCCTACCTCGACACGGGCGCCATGTACCGGGCACTCACCCTCGCGGTGCTGCGGGCGGGTCTCGACGGCGCCGACCCGGCCGCGGAAGCCGTCGCGCTCGGCGCCGTGGCGGCCCTGCAGTCGGTGGTCGACCCGGCCGCTCCGCGGATCCTGCTCTCGGGCGAGGACGTGGAGGCCGAGATCCGGGGGCCGGAGGTGACGGCGGCGGTGAGCGCGGTCTCGGCGGTGCCCGCCGTGCGCGCGGCGCTGGTGGAGCGGCAACGCACGATCGTGGCCGACGCGCTGGCGGACGGCGGCATCGTGGTGGAGGGCCGCGACATCGGCAGCGTCGTCGTGCCGGACGCCCCGCTGAAGGTGTACCTCACGGCGTCGGAGCACGTCCGGGCCGCCCGTCGGGGCGCCCAGGACCGTAAGGCCGGACGCACCGGGGACCTCACCGTCGTGCTGGCCGACGTCCGGCGCCGCGACCGGCTCGACTCGACGCGCAAGACCTCGCCGCTGCAGGTCGCGTCCGACGCGGTCGTGCTGGACACCGACGAGCTCAGCGTCGACGACGTGCTGTCCGAGCTGCTGCGACTGGTGCGGGAGCGAGGTCTGGTGACGTGAGCGCCGATCTACCACCGGGCACGTGGCCGTGGCTGCACGACCTGGCCCGCTGGGTCGGCACGTGGTTGTTCGGCCCGTTCTTCCGCGTGCGGGTGTACCACCGGGAGCGCATCCCGGCGTCCGGCCCGGTTGTTCTCGTCGCCAACCACAGCTCGTTGGTCGACGGACCGCTGTTGTTCGGACTACTGGGACGCCGCGCGGTGTTCCTCACCAAGCAGGAGATGTTCGCCGGGGCGCTCGGCTGGTGGCTGCGGCGGATCGGGCAGCTGTCGGTGCGCCGCGGGGCGCCGGACCGGCGGGCGTTGACGGTCGCGCTCGACGTGCTGCGCGCCGGGGGCCTGATCGGGGTCTTCCCGGAGGGCACCCGCGGCAGCGGCGAGGTCGTCGCGGCCCAGCACGGGGCCGCGTGGCTGGCCCGCACCTCCGGTGCGGCCGTGCTACCGGTGGTCTGCCGGGGTACCCGACGCCGCGACGGGTCGGGCAGACGATGGCGACCGCAGGTGGACGTGCTGGTGGGGGAGTCCCTGACCATCCCCGCCGGTGGTGGCCGGGCCGGCCTGACCACCGCCACCGAGACCGTCCGGGCCGCACTGGCCGGGATGGTCCGAGAACTCGATGATGTTCGGAGCAGGACGTGAGTGGTACCGAAGGCCCGCAGGTGGGGCCGAGCAACGAGACCCGGCCGAGCGACGGCGGGGACACGGCCGCGATGGCGGCACTGGGACTCGATCCCGGTGAGTTCGTGAGCGCCGACGAGGACGACGGCTACCCGTCCGGCGCGGACGGTGATCCCGAGTCGGGTGGGCTGCTGCCCGCGCCGGTGCTCGCCGTCGTGGGGCGTCCGAACGTCGGCAAGTCCACGCTGGTGAACCGGCTGATCGGGCGCCGCGAGGCGGTGGTGCAGGACATCCCCGGGGTCACCCGCGACCGGATCGCCTACGACGCCCTGTGGAACGGCCGTCGCTTCACCCTCGTCGACACCGGCGGCTGGGAGCCTGACGCCACCGGGCTGCAGGCCGCTGTCGCCGCCCAGGCCGAGATGGCCATCCAGACCGCCGACGCGGTGCTACTGGTGGTCGACGCGAGCGTCGGCGCCACGGCCACCGACGAGGCCGTGGCCAGGGTGCTGCGCCGCTCGGACCGTCCGGTCCTGCTCGCCGCCACGAAGGTCGACGACGACCGGCTGACGTCCGACACGGCCGCTCTGTGGCGACTCGGCCTGGGTGAACCCCACCCGGTCAGCGGTCTGCACGGGCGCGGGTCCGGCGATCTGCTCGACGCCGTGCTCGACGCGCTGCCGGAGAGCCCGCGTGACCTCGCGGGCACCGGAGCAGGCGGCCCGCGCCGCGTCGCCCTCGTCGGCAAGCCCAACGTGGGCAAGTCCAGCCTGCTCAACCGGGTGTCCGGGGAGGTCCGGTCGGTCGTCCACGACGTCGCAGGCACCACCGTCGACCCTGTCGACTCGCTCGTCGATCTCGACGGCGAGGTGTGGCGGTTCGTCGACACGGCGGGCCTGCGCAAGCGCGTCCACATGGCGAGCGGCATGGAGTACTACGCGAGCCTGCGCACGCGGGCGGCGATCGAGGCCGCCGAGGTGGCGGTCGTGCTGATCGACGCGAGCGAGCCCATCGCCGAGCAGGACCAGCGCGTGATCGGCATGGCCGAGGAGGCCGGCCGGGCCCTGGTGCTCGTGTTCAACAAGTGGGACCTCGTCGACGAGGACCGGCGCCTGGCGATGAAGCGGGAGCTGGAGCGGGACCTCGTACGTGTGCAGTGGGCCGAGCGGGTCAACGTGTCCGCGCTGACCGGACGGTCGGTCGCCAAGATCGCGCCGGCGTTGCGCACCGCCTTGGCGTCGTGGGACCGGCGGATTCCCACCGGGCGGCTCAACGGCTGGCTGGCCGAGGTGATCGCGGCGACCCCGCCGCCGGTGCGCAGCGGGAAGCAGCCGAAGGTGCTGTTCGCCACCCAGGCGCAGACCCGTCCTCCGACGTTCGTGCTGTTCACGAGCGGGTTCCTGGAGGCGGGGTACCGGCGGTTCCTCGAGCGTCGGCTGCGCGAGGAGTTCGGGTTCACCGGGTCGCCGGTGCGGATCTCGGTGCGCGTGCGGGAGAAGCGGGGACGGAAGAGCTAGCACGGCCCGCCGGTCTGCTACGCCTGGGCGGCGATGCCGTTCTCGTAGGCGAACACCACGGCCTGGGTGCGGTCGCGGAGGCCGAGCTTCATCAACACCCGGCCCACGTGCGTCTTGACGGTCTGTTCGGCCACCACCAGCACCGCAGCGATCTCGGCGTTGGACATGCCGCGGGCGACCAGCCGCAGCACCTCGAGCTCCCGTGGGGTCAGCGCCCCCACGGCCTCGGGACGCGTCGTTCCGGCGCGACGCCGCCTGGCGAAGTCGGCGATGAGCCGCCGCGTGACCGACGGCGCGAGTAGCGCCTCGCCGCCGGCCACCACCCGTACGGCGTGGACCAGGTCGGCGGTGGGAGCGTCCTTGAGCAGGAACCCGCTGGCCCCGGCGCCGAGCGCGTCGTAGACGTACTCGTCGAGGTCGAACGTGGTGAGCACGAGTACGCGCGGGCCACCGTCGTGCGGCGGATCACCGAGCAGCTCCGCTGTGGCCGCGATTCCGTCGAGCACCGGCATGCGGACGTCCATCACCACCACGTCCGGCGCCAGCGCACGTGTGATGTCCACGGCCTGGCGTCCGTCGGCCGCCTGCCCGATCACCTCGATGTCCGGCGCCGCCGTGAGCAGCGTGGCCAGCCCGTCACGCACCATCAACTGGTCGTCGGCGATCACGACGGAGATGGTCATGCGGCTAGTGTCCGTCCTCGGCTCCGATGGGCAGGTGCGCCGACACCTCGAAGCCGCCGGCGTCGGCAGGACCGACGCTGAGCCGGCCGCCCAGCATCGCGACCCGCTCACCCATGCCCACCAGGCCGTGCCCGCCTCCACCGGTGGTGCTGCGGCTTCCCGGCACCGGGCCGTCATCGACGATCCGCACCGCGAGCGACGTTCGGTGATAGCCGATGGCCACGTCGACCGCGGCCCCCGGTGCGTGGTGCGCCACGTTGGTCAACGCCTCCTGCACGATTCGGTACGCGGAGACGTCGACGGCGATCGGCAACGGCACCGGGACACCCCGAACGGACGAGCTCACGTGGATTCCTGACCGCCTGGCCCGCTCGATCAGGTCGTCGAGGCCGTCGAGCCCCGGTGGGGGAAACCTGTCGGCGTCGAGATCGGCGTCCTCCGCGGATCCGTCGGCGTCGTCGACGCGCAGGAGGCCCACGATCCTGCGGGTCTCCGCCAGGGCTTCGCGCGCGGCCTGGTTGATCACGGTCAGGGGTACGCGCAGGGGCTCGGGAAGGTCCGGGACCTTGTATGCGGCCGCTTCCGCCTGGATCGCGATCATCGACATGTGGTGGCCGACCACGTCGTGCAGCTCCCGGGCGATGCGGGCCCGCTCTTCGAGGACCGCGTGGCGGGCGAGGTCCTGACGTCGACGATCGGTCTCCTGTGCGAGCCGCCGCTCGACGTGCCGCCGGGTGCGGATGCTGTCGCCCAGTACGAGCGCGGCGGCCATCACCAGCGCGAGCACCAGCGGCGCGTACACCGGCACGGCGGTCAGCGCCGGTGCGACCGCAACGTCGACCACGATCGTCACGGCCCCGGCGCACGCCGCGATCCGCCGCTCGTGGCGCAGCGCCACCAGGAAGAGCACCAGCGCGAGGAGGACCAGTCCGGGGATGGGCCACGGCCAGAGTCGCAGGACGCCTCCGTCGGTCCAGACGGCGGAGGCCACCAGCCCGAGCAGTTCGGCCACCGCCAGGATGCGCCACGCGAGCAACGGTGACCACGACAGCACCGGCAACGCCGTGCCGACAGCCACGCCGACCACGATCGCCGGGCCGGTCGGCACCCCGGTGCTGTCCAGCTGCGCAGCGGTCACGGCAGCCGTCCCCGCGCCCAGCCCGAGGAGCGCGAGCCACACCACCACATTGCGGCCGCGCGCGTCGATCGCCCCACCGTCGGGGCCCTCCGGTGGCATCAGCACCCACAGCAGGATGTACAGCGGGCCGCTGATGATCAGCAGCAGCGCGCGGATGAACCACACGTTCCAGCCGAGGCTCCGGGCGAGCCCGGCGCAGACGCCCCCGATCAGTCGACCCTGGCGTGGTCGTACCGGTCCGGTCGGCAACCGGAGCCGGCCGTCCGGCGGGCTGAGCCGGCCGGACCAGATCGTGGCCGCCACGGTGTCGAGCAGGCCGTGCGCCGAGTGGCGCGGCGCGGGTTCGTCGGTTCCTGCTGCCATGGCGCCGCCCACGGTAGAGCCGGGATGCCCGTGACGCGTCCTACCTCGGAGGGACATCGCACCCCTTACCTGTGGGTCACGCGGCGCCCACGTCTGTCGTCCCCGGGGAGAGAACGGGACGGCCCTGCAGCGGGACGCGCGCCGGGCGCCGGCGACCAGACGATGAGCAGGTCCTGTAGTGACCGCGGTTGGAGAGTCGATGCGCAATGCGAGATCGTTGATCGCTGCCCTGGCGGTGGCCGGGCTGGTGGTGATGTCGGCGTGTGCCGACGACGGGAGCGACGTCGCCGCAGCCGCTCCGGGTCTCGTCTGGGCACCGTGCCCGGGCGAGGACATCCCGCCCGGAATGCAGTGCGCCGCGATCAACGTACCGGTGAACTGGGCACAACCGGCCGGCCGCACGATCACGCTGGAGTTGGCCCGGTTGCCCGGCGCCGACCCGTCCCGACGGATCGGCGCCGTGTTCGCGATCCCCGGCGGGCCGGGCAGCCCGGGTATCGACGAGTTGAAGCACGTCGCCGGTACCTTCACCGCCCTGCGCGAACGGCTCGACGTGGTGACGTTCGATCCCCGCAACGTCGTCGGCGCCTTGGCGCCCGGGTGCTACCAGCCAGGACCCGTGCAGATCCCGCCGAGGAACGCGGACGAGTACGAGGCCCAGGCGGCGCAGAACCTGGCGCTGATGCAGCAGTGCCGGGCAGGCGACCCGGAGCGGTTCGACCATCTGGACTCCGCATCCGTGGCGCGCGACATCGACGCGGTCCGCGCCGCCATGGGTGAGCCGCGGCTCAGCCTCATCGGCAGTTCGTACGGTGGGGTGCCCGCTGCCGCCTACGCCCGGCTGTTCCCCGACCGGGTGCGCGCCGTGTTCCTGGACGGCGTGCCCGACCACACCGCCGACCGTGCCACGGCCGATCGCCTGCTCTATCAGCAGGTGGAACAACGGTTCGCCCGGTTCGCCGACTGGTGCGCCACCAACGCCGGATGTGCGCTCCACGGCGAGGACGTGCCGGCGGTGTGGCAGTCGCTGGTCGCCGCAGCCGACCGCGCGCCGATCCCGGTGCCGGGCAAGGGACCCGACGCGGCGCTGGCCGGGTTCGACCTGAAGTTCAACTCGATGGCTCTGCGGGACACGCCGCAGCAGTTCGCGGCGGCCATCGACCTGGCGCGCAACGGTGACGGCTCGGGTTTCGCGGTCCGGCCCAAGCAGCCGATGTTTCCCGGTGGCGCCGCGGTCCACTGCCACGACGGCTGGGGATACGCGAACTACGACGACTACGCGCAGGCCCAGGAGCGCGCGGTGCGCTGGTCGCCGAACTTCTCCGGCCTCACGCATTTTCTCCGGCTGGACTGCTCGGGTTGGCCCACACCACCGGTGAACCCGCCGGCCCCACTGTCCGGCGCCGACCTTCCGCCGTTCCTGGGCGCGGGCTCGCCGGACGAGACGCCGACCATCGATGTGCTGGTCGGGGCCGTTCCCGGCTCGTCAGTGATCCACTACGCCGGTCCCGGCCACGTCCTGTACCAGTCCGGAAGCCGATGCGTCATCGACCATGCGGACCGGTACCTGACCGAGCTCACCGTGCCTCCGGTCGGTACCGGGTGCCCGGCGGACCTGCCGGATCGGTGACGCCGTGCGCCGACGCGGAGCGGATTGGGGCGAAGTGACCGAGGAAGAGCTGGCACGGATGGGTTGCCCTGTGCTCCTCCGGTTACGCTCGGCCACATGGCGGTCGACGTGGGGCGCGGACCAGGGCCCGTTCGCGTGGTTCTCGCCGATGACGAGCCGCTGATGCTGGCCGGGCTGCGCACCGTCCTCGAGGCGAGTGGCGCGGTCCGTGTGGTCGGAGTGGCCGGGGACGGTGCCGCGCTGCTCGCCGCCGTCGACGCGTACCGGCCGGACGTGGTGCTCGCCGACGTCCAGATGCCCGGCACCGACGGGCTCACCGCGCTGCGGGTGCTGCGGTCGCGTCCGGACGCGCCTGCCGCCGCGGTGCTCACCACGTTCGACCTCGACGACTACGTCGCCGAGGCGCTCCGGATCGGGGTGCAGGGCTTCCTGCTCAAGGACACCGACCCGGATGCGCTCGTCCGGGCGGTGCGTGACCTCGCCGCGGGTGGCGCCGTGCTCGATCCGCGCATCACCGCGCGGCTGCTCCCGCATCTCGCCACGGGCTGGGCCCCGCAGCCCGTCGGCCTGACGCTGCGCGAGCAGCAGGTGCTGCGCGGCCTCGCGGCAGGCGACTCGAACGCCGCCATCGCGGCCCGGCTCGGGCTGGCCGAGTCCACGGTCAAGAAGTACGTGTCGGGGCTGCTCATCAAGCTGGGAGCCGACAACCGCGTGCAGGTCGCCCTGCTGGCGAAGAGCTGGGGGCTCGCCTGAGGAGCGGCCCGGTGAGCGCGTGAGAGGGGACCGATCGGGGGGAGTCGGATGGTGAGCGGGAAGCGACGGCTGCGCGTCCTCGGCACGGAGTTCGCGGCCGTGCTGGTCCCGGCGGTCGCGGTGCTGTGGGCGCAGCCGCCGTTCTCGTGGTCCGTGGTGTCGGCGCTGGTGGGCTGCGGGCTGTTGCCGTTGCGGCACGTCTGGCCCCCGCTCGCCGTCCTGGGCGCTCTGTGGGGTCTCGCGGGCGGCCTCGGCTGGCCGGCCACCCTGGTCGCCCTTTACACGCTCGGCAGGCGCGCAGGCCGCGCCTACGCCACGGCGCCGTGGCTGGTGCCGCCGGTCGTCGCGGCCGTCACGCCGGTACTGCTGACGCAGACCCTGCCCTGGCAGCGGGTCGTGCTGACCGTGGCGTTCGTGGCGCTGTACGCCATCGCGCCCACCTCGCTGGGCCTGCTCATGTCCACCCGGCAACGGTTGACGGAGAGCCTGAACGACCTGGAACGGGCCCGGGAGGAGGCGCTGGCGGCGTCGCAGGAGGCCGCGCGGGCTCAGGAACGGGCCCGGATCGGCCGGGAGATCCACGACGCCGTCGGGCACCACGCCACGCTGATCGCGGTCGGAGCGGCGGCGATCGCCGCGTCCACCAAGGAGGACGAGACGCGCCGCGGAGCCGAGCAGCTCCGCACGCTGGCGAAACGGGCGCTGGCGGAGATGCGGGTCGCGCTCGGACTGCTCGACGGGCGCGAGCACGCCGCCGGGCTCACGGAGATCGCGGCCCTGGTGGCCGGCTCGCGGGCCGCAGGCGTCGACGTCGAGTTGCTGCCGAGCGGGATGCCCACCGAGGTCGGTCCCGCCGTCGGGCGCGCGGTGTACCGCGTGGTGCAGGAGTCGCTCACCAACGCGGCCCGGCACTCACCGGGCTCCGCGGTCCGCGTCGAGCTGCGCTGGCACCCGCAGGAGCTGGAGGTACACGTGCGCAACACGGCCCCGGGCCGCCCGCCCCGCGCGCGACGCGATGCGGTGGGCGGCGGCGGAGCCGGTCTGACGGGTCTTGCCGAACGGGTCGCGTCGGTTGGCGGGCAGCTGTCGTGGGGTCCGATGGACGGTGGGGGGTTCGCCGTGCGGGCGATCTTCCCGCTGCGCCACGAGCCCGTGGCGCTGCCACCCACCGCCGAGCCGTCCGGTGCGGAGCAGCCGGCGGCCACGCAGCCGGAGTCAGCCGGGCAGAGCGCGTAGCCGTTCCAGGAGCTGCGCGAGCAGGGCGGCGTCCGGGGTGCCCAGCTCGTCCACCAGCTCGTCCCCGACGCGTGTCATGGCCGGCGCGAGCCGCTCGTACCCTGCGCGGCCGTGGTCGGACAGGAACACCAGCACGCGACGGCGATCGGTCTCGTCCGGCCGCCGGTACACCAGCGCCCGATCCACCAACCGGTCGACGATCTTGGTGAGGGTGGGCGCGGGCACCATCGCGTGGCCCGCGATCTCGGTCATCGGATGGCCCTCGCCGTCACTGAGGAGTGCGAGCACCCGCCACTGGTCCAGCGTGGGGCCATGCGGCCCGAGAGCCGCTTCCATCCGGCGGGACACCTGGTGGGCCACCTGGTTCAGCAGCTCCGGGAGCGCGGGCACGAGCGGGGCGGGTTGCGCCGCGGGCGCTCGGGAAGCAGTCACGTCATCCTCCTTCGGCGCGTGACGCCGGAGCTGCCATCGTAAACACTGTCATCGGCACGGACACCGTCACCGGCAGGACGTCACAGCACACAGACCGAGCAGGAATCACCTCGACACCGGACACCGTGCGGGACCGGAGGTGGGCATGGCACGCGACACGCTGGAGGTCGCCTTCGTGGTGCCTCGCAGCGGCCCCGCGGCGATCGTCGGGCCGTCCTGCGAGGCGTGCGGACTGCTCGCCGTCGACGAGGTGAACGCAGGCGGCGGCATGCTCGGGCGGGAGGTGCGGCTCCGGGTCGTCGACGGCGGGCGGGCGCCCCGCGCGGTGGCCGGGGAGATCGACGGGCTGCTCAGTGCCGGCGCGGTGGAGGCGGTCACCGGGTGGCACATCTCGGCGGTCCGCCAGCAGCTCGCCCCGATCGTGTCCGGCCGCGCCCCCTACGTCTACAGCCCCCTCTACGAGGGCGGCGAGCGGACCCCGGGCGTCTACCTGGCGGGGGAGACCCCTGACCGGCAACTGCTCCCCGCGCTGCGCTGGATGGCAGGCGAGCTGGGTGTGCGGACGTGGTGCGTGGTCGGGGACGACTACGTGTGGCCGCTCGCGTCGGCGGCGGTGGCGCGCCGCTACGCACACCACTGCGCGGACATCCGGATCCTCGACGAGGTCTTCGTGCCGCTGGGCACCCAGGACTTCGCGGCCACCGTGCACCGGGTGGAGCGCAGCGGTGCGGACGGCGTGCTGATGCTGCTGGTCGGCTCCGACGCGGTGCGGTTCAACCACGCGTTCGCCGCCGCCGGGCTCGACAGCGCCTGCGTGCGGCTCAGCCCGCTCATGGAGGAGAACATGGTGTTCGCCACAGGCGCGGCCGCCACCCGTGAGCTCTACGCCGCGTCCGGCTACTTCGAGGCGCTGCCCACGCCGTCCGGACTGGACTTCTCCCGCCGCTACGCGGCCCGCTTCGGCGTGCAGGCTCCGGTGCCCGGATCGCTCGGCGAATCCTGTTACGAGGGCGTGACGTTGCTGGCGCAGCTGGCCGAGAGGGCGGGCAGCCTCGGGTCCGACGAGCTCGCCGCCGCCGCCGACACCCTCGCCTACGACAGTCCGCGGGGGAGCGTCCGGATGGCGGGCAACCACCTGCTGCAGAGCGTGTACCTCGCCCGGGCCGACGGGCTCGACCTCGACGTCGTCGCTCGGCTGACGCCTTGACGGGTAGTACTCATCAAAATAGTTTCATCTGACAGTTTCGGTTCTGCTGGAGGTGACGAGTGCCGACCTACGGATACCGGTGTCCCTCGGGGGACACCTTCGACCTCGTCCGGCCGATGGCCGAAGCCGGAGAGCCGGTCCGGTGCCCGGACTGCGGGGAACCCGCGCGCCGGGTCTTCGGCGGACCCGCTCTGCGCAGCCTCGACCCGGCGGTGCGCCGAGCACTCGACGCCGGCGCGCGCAGCGCCGACTCGCCCGACGTCGTGACGTCCCTACCCGGACGTTCCCGGCGCGCCACCCCCGTCACCAGAGATCCGCGCCACGCCCGCCTGCCCCGGCCCTGACGTACCGCCCGCACCGCCTGCTCCGCACCCCCTCCCGGAGGCCCCTCATGCCCGACGTCGTCTTCTCCGTCGACCAGGCCAAGTCCATGCGTGACCAGGCGGTTCCCGGACACAACCGCTGGCACCCGGACATCCCGCCCGCGGTCACCGTGCGGCCCGGCCAGTCCATCCGCGTGGAGTGCCGCGAGTGGACCGACAACCAGATCGGCAACAACGACTCCGCCAACGACGTGCGTGACGTCGACCTGACCAGGGCGCACATGCTCTCGGGGCCCATCCACGTCGAGGGTGCGGAGCCGGGTGACCTGCTCGTCGTCGACATCCTGGATCTCGGTCCCGTCCCGCAGGAGGTCGGCGAGTCCCCCGGCCAGGGCTGGGGGTACACCGGGATCTTCGCGAAGGCCAACGGCGGCGGCTTCCTCACCGACACCTTCCCCGACGCGTACAAGGCGATCTGGGACTTCTCCGGGCAGAAGGCCACCTCCCGGCACATCCCCGGCGTCGAGTTCACCGGCATCACCCACCCCGGCCTCTTCGGCACCGCGCCGTCGGCCGACCTGCTCGCCCGCTGGAACTCCCGCGAGCGCGCGCTCATCGCCACCGACCCCGACCGCGTCCCGCCGCTGGCCCTGCCGCCGCTGGAGGAGTCCACCCTCGGCGGCACCGCCACCGGGGACGCACTGGCCGCCATCGCCCGTGACGGCGCCCGCACGGTGCCGGCCCGCGAGAACGGCGGCAACCACGACATCAAGAACTTCACCCGCGGCTCGCGCGTCTTCTACCCGGTGCACGTTCCCGGCGCGCTCTTCTCCGGCGGCGACCTGCACTTCAGCCAGGGCGACGGCGAGATCACGTTCTGCGGCGCGATCGAGATGGGCGGCTTCATCGACTTCCACGTCGACCTGATCAAGGGTGGCATGGAGACCTACGGCGTGACGACGAACCCGATCCTGATGCCGGGCAATGTCGAGCCGCGCTACTCGGAGTTCGTGACGTTCATCGGTATCGGCGTCGACCACACGACCGACACCCAGCTCTACAACGACGCCACGGTCGCCTACCGCAACGCCTGCCTCAACGCCGTCGAGTACCTGAAGAACTTCGGCTACTCCGGCGAGCAGGCCTACCTGCTGCTCGGAGCCGCACCGATCGAGGGCCGTGTGAGCGGGGTGGTGGACATCCCGAACGCCTGCTGCTCGCTCTACCTGCCCACGGCGATCTTCGACTTCGACATCCGGCCGTCGGCCTCCGGCCCGGTCACGGCGGACCGGGGGAGCTGCGCGGTGTCGTCGTGACCGGCCGCGAGGCGCCGTACGACGTCCACGAGATCCCGGACTTCACGCTGGAGTGCGGCGCGACGTTGCGGCCGGCCAAGGTGGCCTACCAGACGTACGGCACGCTCAACGCGGCGAAGGACAACGCGATCGTCTACCCGACCTGGTACTCCGGGCGGCACTGGGACAACGAGTGGCTGATCGGCGAGGGCATGGCGCTCGACCCGGAACGCTGGTTCATCATCGTCCCGAACATGCTGGGCAACGGCCTGAGCTCGTCGGCGTCGAACACGCCGCCGCCGTGGGACCGGAACCGCTTCCCACCGATCACGGTGCGGGACAACGTGACGTCGCAGCACCGCCTCGTCACCGAGGTGTTCGGGATCGAGACGCTCCCGCTCGTGCTCGGCTGGTCGATGGGCGCGGGGCAGAGCTACCAGTGGGCGGTGAGCTACCCGGACATGGTGCAGCGGATCCTGCCGTTCTGCGGTTCGCCGCGGACGGCCCCGCACAACCAGGTGTTCCTCGACTCGCTGGCCCACGCCCTCCGCGCCGACGCCGCGTTCGCCGAGGGCCTGTACGCGCCGGACGCGTTGCCCGTCCGCGGCCTGCGGGCGTTCGCCCGGGTCTATGCGGGCTGGGGCTTCTCGCAGGCCTTCTACTACGACGAGGTCTGGCGCGAGCTCGGGCACACCACGCTCGAGGACTTCATCATCGACTTCTGGGAAGGCATCTTCGTCGTCGACAAGGATCCCAACGACCTGCTGACGATGATCGACACCTGGTGGCACGGCGACGTCGGCACCACCCCGGGCTTCTCCTCCACCGAGGAGGCGCTGGCCTCCATCCGCGCCCGCGCGCTCGTCATGCCGGCCGAGAAGGACCTCTACTTCCCGCCGGAGGACGAGCGGTGGGCCGTCTCTCAGATGCCGAACGCGCAGCTACGCGTGATCCCGGGTGTGTGGGGCCACTTCGCCGGGGGTGGCGTAAACCCCGTCGACACGGCCTTCATCGACCAAGGAGTGTCGGAGTTGCTGGCCGAGCCGTCGGGCATCTGAGCTACCGATCGGTACCCACCAAGGTTGCCCCCGCAGGGCGACCGAGGGCGGTAGTGCGCCGGGCCCGTGCGGCACAGACTGGCCCGGTCGTGATCCCCGGCGAGCCGGGGTGACCGACGGGAAAGTGCGGACTACCGGGCCAGTTGGGGGGAGCCACGACCGGCCGGTGGGGGCCGATCGGCCATGCGGTAGGCTGATCTCGCTCCTTCGGGGGCGGCCGGGACGTGGCGCAGCTTGGTAGCGCACTTGACTGGGGGTCAAGGGGTCGCAGGTTCAAATCCTGTCGTCCCGACGGCATGATGGGCGGTTCCCTTTCGTCGGGGGAGCCGCCCATCAGCATTTCTACCTGCGGAAATGCTGCGCTGGCGGGGTCTCTCGTCGCCTTGGGGCTGAAGCCGTGTGGCGTTCGTTCTCGATCAAGGTTTCTTGCTGAGTGACTATGTGAGTGACTGTCGGGCTCGTCGTTGGGGAACAGGTCGTCCATCGCGGTGGTGCCCTCGTCGAGCACGGCCGGTCTACCGCCATCAACTGCAGGCCATGCACTACTTGCTGAGCCCGTCGACTACCCGGAGAAGGCCCTCCGCGCCGCCTCTCCGCGGCCGGAGGGTCTTCGTCGTGCGGCTCCTTCGTCGTGCGGCTCCTTCGTCGTGCGGCGGGGTCAGCTTGCCGACATGTGGGGCTTGAGGACGACCTTCGTCCAGCCGTTCTCGCGAGCGTCGAAGGCCTTGTACGCCTCCGGGGCGCGTTCGAGTGGGAACTCGTGAGACACGATCCAGGATGGCGTGCACTTGTTCTCGTGGATGAGGCTCCGCAGGTTGCGGTTGTACCGCTTGACCGGGCACTGGCCGGTTCCCTGCGTCTGGCCCTTGAACCAGTGCAGCCCGAAGTCGAACGGGACCTTGCCCTGCTTCTCGAACTCGTCCGGGGCCTTCGGGTCCTGCGGGACGTAGACGCCGACCGTGCCGATCCGGCCGGTGAACTTCACCGAGCGGACGAGCTTGTCGAGCGTGTCGTTGTTGTGCTCTTGGCCCACTGGATCGTGCGCCTGGTATCCGACGCATTCGCACCCGCAGTCGGCTCCCCATCCGTTCGTCTGGTCGAGCACGAACTGGACGGTGTCGACCGTCGAGTCGTCGATCGGGATGGCGCCGATCTCCTCGGCGAGCCGGAGCCGATCGGGATGCCGGTCCACGATCCACACCCGCGACGCGCTCTTCAGGGTGGCCGAGAGCGCGGCCATCAACCCGACAGGGCCGGCGCCATAGATCACCACGGTGTCGCCGGGGTGGACCCCGGCCATCTCGGTCGCGTGCCAGCCGGTCGGGAAGATGTCGGACAACATGACGTAGTCGTTCTGCCGCTCGCGGGCGTCCTCGGGAAGCCGCAGGGCGTCGAAGTCCGCCCACGGCACGCGCAGGTACTCGGCCTGTCCGCCCTGCCAGGGGCCCATGTCGGCGAACCCGTACGCGGCCCCGGCGATGCCGGGCTCGTTGGCGGTCAGGCAGTAGTTGGTCAGCTGGCGCTCGCAGTTGTGGCAGTGCCCGCAGCTCACGTTGAAGGGCGCGGAGACCATGTCGCCGACCTTGATCTTCTCCACGGCGTCGCCGACCTCGACGACCTCGCCGAGGTTCTCGTGGCCGAACACCCGCCCCGTTTCGAAGCTGGTCCGGCCCTCGTACATGTGCAGGTCCGAACCGCAGATGTTCGTGCTCGTGATGCGCACGATCGCATCGGTCGGTTTCTCGATCCTCGGGTCCGGCACCTGCTCCACTCCGACGTCTCGCGGGCCGCGGTACACGACTGCCTTCATTCGGGATTCCGTCCTTCCAGGTCACGTCACGGCGTGATCGGCTCACGCGCGGTTGACTGAGCGTGCGCTGACGGAAGGGTTGGTGCATCGGCCCGAGAGGGCGAAGCCGGGGACCGCGACCCGCCCGCGTGGGCGCTCGCCGCGCAGGTTGCGGGCGTCAGCGGCCGCGGTCGGCTCGGTCGCGGCCGAGCCGGGCGGCGGCCTCCGTCTGCCGGTACCGCCGGCGACCGTGAATTCGCCCCGCCAGGCCCATGCTCTGATCGCCCGCGGGGCGCAGATTGGGGCTGAGCGGGCGCTGCCCGCGTCCGCGGGAAGGAGCGTTCCATGCGCACGAACACCAGTCCGGGCACCCGGACCTCCGGGCGCTCGCCCGACGGCGACCCGCCGGTGGCCGGCGCGAGCCAGCCGCGGCTGCACCAGCACGGTCCCGAGATCCAACCGTTCCCGACGTTGCGGCAGCTGCCTCTCGCCCTGTCGTTCGAGACCCGGGCGCAGAGCGTGCAGCTGCTCAACCGGATCCTGGCCGACTCGCAGATTCTGCAGAGCCACTACAAGAAGTACCACTGGTTGATGCGCGGCCCGACCTTCTACCAGCTACACCTGCTGACCGACAAGCATGCCGCCGAGCAGGCGACGCTGGTCGACGAGCTGGCCGAGCGGATCCAGACCCTCGGAGGGGTGTCCGTGGGCGACCCGCGGCACGCCGCGGAGATCACGGAGCTGCCTCGGCCACCGGACGGCGCGCAGGCGGTCCCGTCCATGCTGTCCCAGCTACTGGAGGACCACGAAATCATCATCGCGGTGCTGCGTGAGGCGATCCGGAAGACCGAGCAGAACGGCGATGCAGGCACGAACGACCTGCTGACCGGCACCGTTCTGCGCTCCCATGAGATGCAGGTGTGGTTCCTCGCCGAGCATCTCGTGGATACCCCGCTGGCGACCGAGGAGTGAGGAACCGCCACAGCTCCACGATTCGAAGTGGGCCAGGTCTTCCGGGGGTCAACACTCTGTGGTCCGGGGGAGGACTGGTCGCCGTCGGGCGGAACGCGCCACGCAGCAGCCACTGCACCCGGGTCGCAGAACGTGATCCGACCCGCCGTGTCGAGCCTCTTCCGCCGAGTTGGTAGGGCCAGGCCGGTGCCCGTCCCCAGGCCGTGGGCCGAATCTTGAGATACCAACGCGCCAGGAGGTCCAGTGCAGTACGAGGAGATCATCAACGCCGTAGCGCAACGCGCCGGGCTGCCGCGCGATGAGGCAGAGGCCTTGACCCACGCCACCCTGCGGGTGCTGGCGGAACGAATCAGCGGCGGCGAAACCGAGGATCTCAAGGCTCAGCTGCAGAAAGCGCTTCAGCCGGACCTCATCCCGCCGCAGGAGGAGGCACAACGCTTCGGCGCCGACGAGTTCGCGCGACGCGTCGCGCGACGGACCGGGATCAGCGAAACGGACGCCGGCGCGGGCGTGATCGCCGTACTCGCCACGATCCGGGACGCGGTCGACCCCGGCGAGTTCCACGACGTCCTCGCCCAGCTGGGCCGGGAGTTCGCCGAGCTCGTGGACGCGGCGACCTAGTCGGCCGGCATCGCCACGGGCAGCAGAAGGCCCGTGGGTGGCGATATCCGTGTTCTCACACGTGGCGGCCGCTCATGCCGGGGTGTGTGAGCCAGGTGGAGCGACGGGGAGAGGGGAGATCGCCCGGATGACCGCCACAGACCTCTACGCGCCCCCGGCTACAGGGCCGAAGGAACCCCATCCCGAGCCGGCGGGGCAGGAACCGGAGCCCGGCATCCAGGAAGGACGATCATCCGAGCATCAGCGCCGGCGCACCAACCAGTACGCGCATCTCACCCCGCTGTTCGCCGAGCTCGCCCGGCTGCCTGCAGGGGGTCGCCGCAGCGCCGAACTGCGGGAGCAGCTGATCATCGAACACCTCCCCGTGGTCAAACACATCGCCCAGCGCCACGCACACGGGCGCGAACTCCTCCAGGACCTGGAGCAGGTGGCCACGGTCGGCCTGATCTGTGCAGTCGACCGCTTCGACCCCGACCTGGGCCACGAGTTCCTGACCTTCGCAGTTCCGACGATCAACGGCGAGGTCCAGCGGTGGTTCCGCGACCGGATGTGGATGGTCAGGGTGCCGCGGCGGCTCAAGGATCTGCACGTCGCCATCACCGTGGTCGTCGCTGCGCTGAGCCAGGAACTCGGCCGGGCTCCGTCGCCCACGGAGATCGCCGGCCGCCTCGACGTCGCGGTCACAGACGTCGTCGACGGCCTCCAGGTGAGGAACGCCTACCGCTGCGTGTCCCTGGACGAGGCGGCCGGCAACGGAGCCAAGACCAGTGGGGCGCCTCGGTCGGCCACCGCGATGGGCAGCCCCGATCCAGGCGTCGTGCTCGTTGAGAACCGGGAAGCGCTCATTCCGCTGATCGACGCGTTGTCCGAGCGGGAGCGCCGGATCGTCCACATGCGGTTCTTCGGGGACATGACCCAGAGCCAGATCGCCGGTGAGGTCGGCGTCTCCCAGATGCACGTCTCGCGGTTGCTGACCGCGATCATGGCCAAGCTGCGCCGCGCCATGACCGTCGACGCCTGACCTTCGAGCATGACTGCCACCGGTCCGGCAGACCTACCACCGTCAGACCGCGGCACTGGGCCTCGGGCAGGCATTGCCGGTGCCGTCGTTCCTGGCGCTACAGCCCGAGCTTGTCGGCCGCGACAGCTCCCCGTGTGCGGCACCTGTTGTGGGCGGCCCGCACGCGCAAGAGCTGAGGACCGGCCGCGACGGGACGCGGTTCAGGCGTAGGCGGGCCCGCGCAGCGTCAGCCACGGCGGCTCCCCGTAGCGGTTCTCGAAGTCGTCGACGAAGCGCCCCTCGTTCACGAACCCCCAGCTCGATGCCACGCCGGCCACGCTGGTCACCCCGGCGTCCGCCTGCTCGAACTCACGGTGTGCGCGTGCCAGCCGAACCGAGCGCAGCGCTTCGGCGGGTGAGAGATCCCGGTGGCGGCGGCAACACTGGAGCAGAGCGGGCACGCTCACCCCGGCGACATCGGCGAGGTCCGCGACCGTGTAGGGGCGCCGTGGGTCGGCCTCGATCAGATCGATCATTCGGCGCACCGGTCCGGGCCCCCACGAGTGCACCGGCGCCTCGAGCTCGTCGCGGTACTCGTGGTCGAGGGCGAGCAGCAACCGAGCCACCAGGGTCTCCTGTGCCGCGGCGGCCAGCAACGGGTGACGTAGCAGCGGCGACGTGGCCAGCAACCGGATCAGATCGGCCCAGGCCCGACCGGCCGGGGTCCGCAGATCGAGGCTCACGGCCAGTTCGGGTGGTCGGCGAACCGTGTGGCCGAGCCGGTGCTCCAGCACGTCCTGCAACTCGCTCGTGTCGATCGTGACCGCGAAGCAGGAGAAGTGCTCCCCGCACGACATGCCGATGTCGGTCTCCGGCCGGAACACGACCGCCCGGCCCGAGTCGGCGCCGAGCGTGCCGGTCCGGTAAGGGACCTCGACCGCCCCGTTCACCGGGACCGCGACGGTGTACCCGGCCGCCTCGGCAGGCAGCCCGACGTGCGTCGCGTGGTCGCATCGGATCCTGCGGACGTCCACCGGATGGGGCGTCGCTGCCGACGACTGCACCTCATCCACGACGACCTCCCGGGTTTCGTTCACGGGTTGTCCTCCCTCGAACAGTGATGCAGTGACCGGCGTGCCGGGCCGGCCGGGGCACCCGTCGGTTCTCCTGATCCTGCGCCACGCGCGTGCCCGTCCGAACCGTCCCGGCGGCACCAGGTCGGGTCCATGACCTCGTCCCGGCAGCACACACCCCTCGATATCGGCGTGCGCCTCGACGGTGCTCTCCTAGAGCAGCATCCGGAAGAGCTCGAACCCGCGCTCCCAGTGCTCGGTCGAGGGGTTCGTGACATCGGGGTCGACGATCCGGAACGACCGGGCCAGCGCGATGCTGATTCCCCCGAAGACCTCGGGGAGCATGTCCTCGGTCTCCTCGCTGAACGTCACGTCCGCGGGGGGCCGGCGTACCGCGTCCCGCAGCAGCTGTCGGATCTCGTCGGCCTCGTCGAGCTTGTCGAACTCGCGCATCAGCTCCTGCAGGCCCTTCGTGATCGGCAGGTCCTGCGGGGCGATGACGTCCCGACCGTTCCAGCCGGCGGAGTTGCGGCCGGCGATCGCGATGTCGTCGATCTTCTGGTCGACGAACTCCCGGAACCGCCGCAGGTCGTCCTTGTCGATGTCCACGCGCCCCGCCGAACGGAAGAACCGCTTGAACACCGGAATCCCGGTCACCTCGGCCATGCCTTCTCCTCCGCGCTCATGTCACCGCGTCGCCAGGTGCTCGTGCACCAGGCGCACTGCCATGGCGCCCTCGCCCACCGACGAGGCCACCCGCTTGATGGATCCGCTCCGGACGTCCCCCGCCGCGAACACGCCGGGCAGGGTGGTCTCGAGGAACGCAGGGGTGCGTCCGTCGGTCTGCTCCGCGGCCCGCCCACGGCCCGCGGCCGATCCGGTCAGGATGTAGCCACCCGCATCCAGGGCCACCGACTCCGGGAGCCACGACGTGCACGGGTCACCACCGATGAACACCATGAGGTCGCGAGCGGGCAGGCGCTGCCGCTCCCCGGTCGCGGTGTCCTCGACGACCACGGCCTCCAGCCTGCCGTTCTCGCCCTGAAGCTCCCGGACCTCGGTGTGCAGGTGCACCTGGATACGCGGATCGCGGATGATCCGGTCGGCGAGGTAGCGGGACATCTGCTCGTCGAGCCGGGGCTCCCGGACCACGAGGTGGACCTCAGCGGCATGGTCGGCGAGGAACACGGCCGCCTGTCCCGCCGAGTTGCCGCCACCGACCACCACCACCGGGTCACCGACGCACTGCTGGGCCTCGATCGGCGTGGCCGCGTAGTAGACGCAGGTGTCCTCGAACTCCTCCAGCCGAGGCACCGGAAGTCTCCGGACCCGAACCCCGGTCGCGACGATGACGGATCGCCCGAGCACCTCACCGCCGTCGGCGAGCCGCAGCGCGTACTCGCCATCGCGCTGCTCCAGGCCCACGACCTCCGCCGGCACGGTCCGCCTGGCACCGAACTTCTCCGCCTGCATCGCCGCGCGCTCCGCGAGCTCGCCCCCGGAGATCCCGGCGGGGAAGCCGAGGTAGTTCTCGATCCGCGACGTCCGGGCGGCCTGCCCACCCGCGGCGACGGCCTCGAGTATCCCCGTGTCGAGCCCCTCTGACGCCCCGTAGACCGCGGCCGCGAGCCCCGCGGGGCCGGCGCCGACGATCACCAGGTCGCAGACCTCCTCTTTCCCGTCGAGCTCCCGCAGCCCGAACATCGCAGCCAGCTCGGTGACGGACGGGTTGCGCAGCAGCCGGTTCTGGTACAGCACGACCGGTGTGTCCTCGGGCGCCACCCCCAGTTCGCGGAGCAGCCGCTCGGCCGACGGATCGGTCTCGAGGTCGACGAACCGGTGCGGGAGGCGGTTGCGGGCGGCGAACTCGCGCAGCTTCCGTGTGCCGGGCGAGTACCGGGACCCGACGATCCGGAACCCGATGCCCTCACCGAGGGCCAGGGAGCGCCGGATCAGGTAGGCACGCAGCACCTGGTCGCCGAAGGCGGGGTCGGCCGCCGCATACGCGCGGAGGCGTTCGGCCGGGATCGCGAGAACCTGCCCGGGGTCGACGACGACGGTGGTGAAGAACGCGGCCTGCCCGGTCAGCACACCGAGCTCGCCGAGGAAGCGCCCCGGTCCGTGCACGCGGGCCACCCGCTGATCGGGGCATCCGAACGCCTCAACCACCGCGACACGGCCGGAGAGAACCACGTAGAAGGTGGTCTCCGGCTCGCCCTCGGCGATGAGCACCTCGCCGCGCGACGTGGGCCGGCGTTCGCCCAGCGTCTCCAGGGACCGGATCCGCGACTCCTCGAGCCGGGTGTACCCACCCGAGAGGTCGGGGGTCTCGCTGGGCGGCACGTTCGCGAGCAGCTCCTCGACTCCGTGGCTGCCGCCCGGGGCGGTAGGGGCCGTCATGCCAAGGCCTCGTCGACGTAGCACCATCGCCAGTTCTCGCCTGGCTCGAACGACCGGACGATCGGGTGGCCTACGAGCCCGGCATGTGCGCGGGCGTGCCGGTTCGGCGACGAGTCGCAGCACCCCACGTGCCCGCAGCTCAGGCACAGCCGCAGGTGCACCCACGGCGACCCGATCCGCAGGCAGTCCTCGCAGCCCTCCGGAGTGCGCGGCACGACGTCGTCGCGCACGAAGGCCAGGTGCGGGTCGGGTCCGACCGGGGACCAGGCCGTGGTCACCGCGAGCCGCCGTCCGACGTCCGCCGGAGCAGCGCAGCGGCGGATGCGGTCAGCCCGGCGCCGGCCGGCCGGCCGGAGACGAACGGCGCCGGCTGCCAGAGTCTGCCGCGCACGCTCATGATCCGCCGTCCTCCTTCGGCCGCAACGCCTGGTCGAGCCAGCTCCGTATCGCCGGCATCGGCGCCGACCCGGCCTGGCGGTCGACCACCTCCCCGTCGCGCATCGCCAGCAACGTCGGCACGGCGCGCACCTCGAACCGCTGCGCCAGCCGGGGCGCGGCGTCGATCTCGACCTTCACCACCTTGATGTCGCCGGCCCGTTCGATGGCCAGCTGCTCCAGGGCGGGGCTCACCACCCGGCAGGGCCCGCACCACGCCGCCCAGAGGTCCACCACCACCGGGACCGGGGACCGCTCCGCGACCTCGCCGAAGTCGTCGTCGCCCGCGTCGGCGACCCACGGCAGGAGGTTGTGGCAGTTCCCGCATTTCGGCACGCTCTCGCCCACGGCGGGCACGCGGTTGCGCCGCCCGCAGTTCGGGCAGGCGATCACACTCGTCCGCGGGGTCACCGGGGCGCTCACGACTGCGCTCCCGCCATCTGATGGGTGACGACGATCTGGTCGCTCTCGACGGCGACCCGCAGCGTCGAGCCGTCGATCGCTCCGTCGCGCAGGAGGGCCCGGGCGATCCGGGTCTCCAGCTCGCGGGCGATGAACCGGCGCAGCGGCCGGGCACCGTAGACCGGGTCGTAGCCCTCCCGTGCGATGAAGTGGCGGGCCTCCTCACCGACCACGAGCGTGATGTCGCGGTCCGCGAGCCGGGCGCGCAGCTCTGCGAGCATCAGCTCGACGATGTCCTCGATCTCGCCCAGGGTGAGCGGGGTGAACAGCACCGTGTCGTCGACCCGGTTGAGGAACTCGGGCCGGAAGTGACCTCGCAGCTCGGCCAGCACGAGATCACGGGCCTCGGGCTTGAGCTGGCCGTCCGGGGTGACGCCGTCCAGCAGGTACTGCGACCCGATGTTCGAGGTCATGATGATCACCGTGTTGCGGAAGTTGACCGTGCGGCCCTGCGCGTCGGTGAGCCGCCCGTCGTCGAGCACCTGCAGCAACGTGTTGAACACGTCCGCGTGCGCCTTCTCGATCTCGTCGAAGAGCACCACGGCATACGGACGTCGTCGCACGGCCTCGGTGAGCTGCCCGCCCTCCTCGTAGCCGACATAGCCCGGCGGGGCACCGACCAGCCGCGACACCGTGTGGCGTTCCTGGTACTCGCTCATGTCGATCCGGACCATGTTGTCCTCGGAGTCGAACAGCGCCTCGGCAAGCGCCTTGGCCAGCTCCGTCTTCCCGACGCCGGTCGGGCCCAGGAAGATGAACGAACCGGTCGGCCGACGGGGGTCCTTGACCCCGGAACGGGCCCGGATGATCGCGTCGGCGACGGCCTGCACCGCCTCGTCCTGGCCGACGACGCGCTGGTGCAGCACCTCATCGAGACGCAACAGCTTCTCCCGTTCCCCCTCGGTCAGGCGGGACACCGGGATCCCGGTCCACACCGAGACGATCTCGGCGATCTCCTCGGCCGTGACCACCTCGCGCAGCAGCCGGTGCTCGCCCTGCTTCTCGGCGAGCCGCTGCTCCTCCGTCGGCAGCTTGCGTTCCAGCTCGGCGAGCCTGCCGTAGCGCAGCTCGGCCGCCCGGTTGAGGTCGTAGGACCGCTCCGCCTCCTCGACGTCACGGCGCACCTGCTCGAGCTCAGCCCGCAGCTCCTGCACCCGCTTGATCGCCTGCCGCTCCGCGTCCCACTGGGCGCGCATGGCGTCGGCCTGGCTGCGCAGATCGACCAGCTCCTTGCGGAGCTGGTCGAGCCGGGCGATCGACGCCGGGTCCTCCTCCGTCGAGAGCGCGGCCTCCTCGATCTCCAGCCGCATCACCTTGCGCGTGATCTCGTCCAGCTCAGCAGGCATGGAGTCGATCTCGGTGCGCAGCCGGGCGCAGGCCTCGTCCACGAGGTCGATCGCCTTGTCGGGCAGGAACCGGTCGGTGAGGTAGCGATGGCTCAGCGTCGCCGCAGCGATCAGGGCCCCGTCCAGGATCCGGACGCCGTGGAAGACCTCGAGCCGCTCGCGCAGCCCGCGCAGGATCGACACCGTGTCCTCGACGCTCGGCTCGTCGACGTGGACGGGCTGGAAGCGGCGCTCCAGAGCGGCGTCGGACTCGATGCGCTTGCGGTACTCCTGCACCGTCGTCGCGCCGATCATGTGCAGCTCGCCGCGGGCGAGCATCGGCTTGAGCATGTTGCCGGCGTCCATCGCGCCTTCCGCGGCGCCGGCACCGACCACGTTGTGCAGCTCGTCGATGAACAGCAGGATCCGGCCGTCGGCCCCCTTGACCTCAGCCAGCACGGCCTGCAGCCGCTCCTCGAACTCGCCGCGGTACTTCGCACCGGCCACGAGCAGGCCCATGTCCAGGGCGAAGACCGTCCGGTCGCGCAGGCCCTCGGGCACGTCACCGTTCACGATGCGCTGGGCAAGGCCCTCGACGATCGCGGTCTTGCCGACGCCGGGGTCGCCGATGAGCACGGGGTTGTTCTTCGTCTTCCGCGACAGGATCTGCACTACGCGGCGGATCTCGGCGTCGCGGCCGATCACCGGGTCCAGCCGGCCCGAACGCGCCGACTCGACCAGGTCGATGCCGTACTTCACCAGCGCCTCGTACGTGCCCTCGGGCGTCGCCGAGGTGACGCGCTGGTTGCCCCGCACCCTGGTCAGGGCGGAGAGGAACGCGTCGCGGGTGACGCCGTGCTTGGCGAGCACCCGACCGGCCCCGGTCGCGGGACCCTCCTCGACGAGCGCGACGAGCAGGTGCTCGACCGAGACGTACTCGTCCTTCATCCGGCGGGCCTCGCGCTCGGCGGCGTCGAGCACCCGGGCCAACCGCTGGGTGACCGTGACCTGCCCCGGCTGGGTGGCCGGGCCGGTGGTCCGCGGCTTGCGGGAGAGCTCGGCCTCCAGGTCGGTGCGCAGGCCCCGCTCGTCCACACCCATGGCGGCGAGCAACCGGGGTACGAGCCCCTCGGTCTGGTCGAGCAGCGCGAGCAGCAGGTGCTCGCCGTCGACCTCGGTGTGGCCGGCTCGCGTCGCGAGATCCTGCGCGGCCGAGAGCGCCTGCTGGGACATCTGGGTCAGGCGGTTCAGGTCCATTGCGTGCTCCGCGTCTGGTCGCTGTCGGTGGGCTCGGTTCCGGGCGGGCGCACGGGTTCGGTGTGCCCCCGGATGCGCAGCTCGCTCTCCAGTTCGGTGATGCGGTCGAGCAGGTCGACGACGAGGCCGAGAGCCGCGTAGTTGAGCGGCAGCGTGGCCCGCAGCCTCTGCATCCGGGCGACGGCAGCCAGCTGCGACCTGGTGAACCACAGACATCCGTCGGCATCACGCGCGGCCGGGACCAGGCCGAGCGCGACGAACCGCCGGACGAGGTCCGGATGCAGACCGCAGAGCCGGGCGAACTCCTCATGGCGCAGCCGGTCGCTTCCTGCTCCCCGCGACCGCCGGCGACGGACAGGCGGATAGGGCACGGTCATCGGCTTCCCCTCCTCCGCTCGGAACCGGGGCGGCGCGGATCGAACGTGGACGCTGCGGCCAGCTCGGAGAACAGCTCACGCTCCCGGTCGGTGAGCCGGGCGGGCACCATGATCTTGACCTCGGTGTAGAGGTCGCCCGGCCTGCCGCGCGGGTCGGGCATGCCCTGCCCGCGAAGGCGCAGCCGCCGGCCGCTGGAGGTACCCGGTGGAACGGTCACCTTGGCCTCCCCATCGGGTGTCGTGACCGGGACGTCCGCCCCGAGGGCGCCCTCCCACGGCGCCAGCGGCAGGTCGACCACGATGTCCTTGCCCTCGACCCGGAACCGGGGGTGCGGCAGCAGGCGAACGATGAGAAAGAGGTCGCCTGCCTGGCCGCCACCCATCCCGCGGCCGCCCTCGCCGGACAGCCTGATCCGCTTGCCGTCAGTGACACCGGGCGGGACCGTCACCGTGTACGTGCGCGGGCCGTCCGGGCCGTTGAGTGTGATCGGCCTGCGGCCGCCGCGGTACGCCTCCTCCACGGTGAGCGGCAGCTCCGCCTCCTGGTCGGCGCCCCCCACCGGGCCTGCCCGGCCCCGGCCGCTGCCGAACATCCCACCGAGCAGGTCCTCGATGTCGACGCCCCCGAAGCCGCCACCGAAGTCCCTTCCGCCGAAATCGGGACCGTCGCCCCCACCTGTCGACCAGGTGTAGCTGCGACCGCCGCCGCCCCCGCCGAAGGGGGACCGGCCCGCGCCGGCACCGACGCGCTCCTCCCAGTCCTCCGGGACCTGTCGGAAATCGTCGCCGAAGCGGTCGTAGCGCTTGCGCATCTCCGGGTCGGACAGCACCTGATAGGCCTCGTTGACCTCCTTGAACCGCTCCTCGGCACCAGGGTCTCGGTTGACATCGGGGTGGTTCTGCCGGGCCAGCCGCCGGAACGCCTGTTGCAGCTCCTCGGGGCCCGCGTCGCGCGACACCCCGAGCGTCTCGTAGTAGTCGCGGGCCATCGGCTAGCCCCCCGAACTCTGCGCCACGGTCACCGATGCCGGCCGCAGCTGGCGGCCCGGGGCGCCGTAGCCGGGCCTGACGACCTCGGCCACCGAGCCCGCGGCAGCCCCACCGCCGTTGGGCTCGACCACACCCACCACCTCGTGGCGGCTCGGGTCGAACGGCACCCCGGTCTCGTCCTCGCGGCGGTACCCGAGCCCGGCCAGCACGGCCAGGGCCTGCTCGCGCAGGGTCCGGATGCCGTCGACGATCGACGCCGGGTCGGCGTCGGCGTACTCGAGGGCCCGGTCGATGGTGTCGAGCACCGGCAGGAACGCCGAGGCGACGAGCTCTCGCTCGGCTTCCCGTTCCCTTCCGAGTTCGCGGGCATACCGCTTGCGCAGGTTGTCCAGGTCCGCGACGGCCCGAAGCCAGCGATCCTCCAGCTCGGCCGCGTCCGGCCCGGGCCGGCCCTCCGGCTGGTCCTCGGGTCGATCCTCCGGGGATCGGGCCGGGGCGGCTGATCCCGTGACCCCATCCGTTCCGGTCCGTTCCTCCGGCGTCGCCGTGTCGTCCTGACCGGTGGTGGCGCGTGCTGCCGGCCGGCCGGGCATCCTGTCCCGTGCATGTTCGGTCATGAGTGCGCCTCAGCTACGGTCGAACTCCGCGTCGATCACGTCGTCGTCGGTCTCGCTCGTGGCGCTCTCGCTGCCGCCACCCTGTGCGCCCCCGGGGCCGCCCGCTCCGGCCGACACCGCGCTCAGGCCGGCGAACACCTGCTGGAGCTCGGCGGTCAGCTCGCGCACCCGGTCCAGCGGCGCCTGTTCGTCCACAGCCCGCCGGGCGTCCGCCACGAGCATCTCCGCGCGGGCCCGTTCGTGCGACGGCGCGGCGTCGCCGAGCTCGTCGAGACGGCGCTGCACCTGGTAGGCGACGCTGTCCAGCTCGTTGCGCGCGTCGACCTCCTGGCGCAGCTGCTGGTCCGAGCTCCGGTTGCGTTCGGCCTCCTGCACCATCCGATCCACATCGGAGGAGTCCAGATTGGTGCTCTCCGAGATCGTGATGCCCTGTTCCGCACCGGTGTCCTTGTCCCGGGCGGTGACGTTGAGGATCCCGTTCGCATCGATGTCGTAGACGACCTCGACCTGTGGTTCACCCCGCGGGGCCGGCCGGATGTCCTCGAGCCGGAACCTGCCAAGCACCCGGTTGTCGGACGCGCGCTCACGCTCACCCTGCAACACCACCACGTCGACGGCGGGCTGGTTGTCCGCCGCGGTGGAGAACGTCTCGCTGCGCCGGACCGGGATCGTCGTGTTGCGGTCCACGACCCGGGTCATCACGCCGCCCTGGGTCTCCACACCCAGCGACAGCGGGGTGACGTCGAGCAGGAGGACGTCGGACACGTCGCCCTTCAGTACACCGGCCTGGATCCCCGCACCGACCGCGACGACCTCGTCGGGGTTCACGGTCATGTTCGGGTCCTTGCCACCGGTGAGGCGGCGAACCAGCGCCTGCACCGCCGGGATCCGGGTCGACCCGCCGACGAGGATCACCTCGTCGATGTCGTCGGCCCCGGCCTTGGCGTCCGCCATCGCCTGCTTGACCGGGTCCATCGTGCGTTCCACGAGATCGCGGGTGAGCTCGTCGAACGTCGAGCGCATCAGCGTCATCGTGAGGTGCTTGGGACCGTTGGCGTCGGCCGTGACGAAGGGCAGGTTGACCTGGGTCTGGGTGACCGAGCTCAGCTCGATCTTCGCCCTCTCCGCGGCTTCGTAGAGCCGCTGCAACGCCTGCGGGTCCTTCCGCAGGTCGATCCCGTTGTCCTTCTGGAACTGCTCGGCCAGGTGGTCCACGACGCGCCGGTCGAAGTCGTCGCCGCCGAGGTGCGTGTCACCTGCGGTGGCCCGTACCTCCACCACACCGTCGCCGACATCGAGGATGCTGACGTCGAACGTGCCGCCCCCGAGGTCGAACACCAGCACCGTCTCGTGCTGGCGCTTGTCCAGCCCGTAGGCCAGCGCCGCCGCGGTCGGCTCGTTGATGATCCGGAGGACCTCGAGTCCCGCGATCTTCCCGGCGTCGCGAGTGGCGGTCCGCTGGGCATCGTTGAAGTACGCCGGCACGGTGATCACGGCCTCGGTCACGCGCTCGCCGAGGTGGCGCCCGGCATCGTCGGCGAGCTTGCGCAGGATCAGCGCCGAGATCTCCTCCGGCGCGTACAGCTTGTCGCGAACCTTGATCCGCGCGTTGCCGTGCTCGTCCGGCACCACGTCGTAGGTGACCTGCTCGGCCTCCTCCTCGACCTCCTCGTATCGGCGGCCGATGAAGCGCTTGACGGAGTAGATCGTGCCCTTGGCGTTGAGGATCGCCTGCCGACGGGCCAGCTGACCCACCAGCCGCTCACCGTTGTCGGTGAACGCCACCACCGACGGCGTCGTACGCGAGCCTTCGGCGTTGGGAATGACATCGGCCTCGCCCCCCTCCCAGGCCGCGATCACCGAGTTGGTCGTTCCGAGATCGATACCAACAGCGCGGGGCATGTCAGACCCCCGTCGCGAGCAGTCGGACCGCTTCGTCGGCCACCTCGTCGTCGACGACCACCTCGAAGCGTTGCGGGCGCATCATCATCACGGAGGCGAAGTCGCGGCGGCCGCCCTGCAGGGCATAGATGACGACGCCGACGATCGCGCCGATGACGGCCCCGATGATCAGGCCGTACAGGGCCAGCAGCAGGCCCGCGATCAGCGGGTTGACCCAGCTGAAGATCCCGAACAGCCACCCGATCAGTGCGCCGGGAACAGCGCCGCTCAGCGCGCCGCGCCACGCGGCCCGCGGGTAGTCCATCCTGCCGGTGACCTGCTCGACGGTCTGCAGGTCCTGACCGATGATCGCCACCCGTTCGACCGGGAAACCCAAGTCGGAGAGACGGTCGACGGCCCGTTCGGCGTCCTCGTACCTGGCGAACGACCCGATCGGCCGCCGGGGCCGCAACCCCGGGTCGGCCGGGCCCTCGGGGGACCATGCGCTGCTGGCTACCCGACCCTGGGGGCCGGCCGCCTGCCTTCCGGTGTCTCGCTGCTCATCGATCATGACAACCTCCCGATCACGTGGTGGTGCGGTCGGCCGCCGAGGCGGTCTCCGACCCGGTATTTGCACTGGAGGCGGCGCTGTGCTCGGTCGCTCCCTCGGACGTGTCGGCGGTACCGAGCTCCACCCGGCGCGGCTTGCTCGCCTCGCTGACGGGGATCCTCAGGGTGAGCACGCCGTCGCGGGTGTCCCCGGACATGCGGTCTGAATCGAGGTTGTCCCCGAGGAACAGCTGGCGGGTGAACTCGCCATGTGGCCGCTCGTCGATGATGACCTCGTCGCCCTCCTGGTGGGCGGTCGCGCGGCGGGTGCGCACGCTGACCACATTGCGCTCGACCGTCACGTCGATGTCTTCGGGAGGGACGCCGGGCACATCGAGGAAAACCAGGAAATCGGCGCCCCGGCGCAGCGCTGCCATGGGCATGCTGCGCGTCGCACGGGCGCCGGCGGAAAGGGCCTGATCGGCCATCCGTTCCAATTCTCGGAACGGGTCGAAGCGCATCAGAGTCACAGAGTTCCTCCTGCCGGGCCGGGTCAACCGAGCTTCGGCAACCGTCGCACCCCTGCTGGCACACGGCATCGGTCCGCCGGATGCAACCTCGGTCGCAGGACTCGGCCCACCAGGTCCATCAACCCCCTGTGACCTGCGCCGTTCCCGGGCACCGCTCACTCCTCGTCGATTGCCTACGACTGTGTGCAGGACCAGCCGCGGCGGGCGTCCCGCAACCGGCGACACACATCGCGGCCGGGGAAATCCCTGCCGGGTGAGCAGACGCTTTACGGTGATTCCCCTGGGTCCGCCGGGTTGACCGGTTCAGCTGCCCTTCGACCCCTCGGGTCCAGTCGCATAACCTGGTGGCTCGGCATTGTTCGTCCGGACCGAATACCGCCGAGTAGCGGAGAGATGATGATCCTGGTGACGGGGGCGACGGGCCAGGTGGGCCTGCGCCTGGTCGAGGAGTTGAACGATGCGCGGGTCGCCGTGACGGCCATGGTCCGCGCAGAGGCGAAGGCCATGGACTTGCCGCCCTCGGTGGACCACGTGGTGGCCACGCTCGACGAGCCACCCCCTGTGGACGTGCTGCGGCAGTTCGACCGCGTCTTCCTCATGAGCCCATCGCGCGAGGAGCAGACCGAACTCGAAGTGGGGTTCGTGGACGCCCTCGTCACCGCCGGGCACCGGCCACGCGTCGTCAAACTCGCTGCCGACGGGTTCCAGGAGCCGGACTGCGCTGTGCGCTTCATGCGCAGCCACCGTCGGATCGCCATGCATCTCGAGCGAACCGGCCTCCCCATCACCTACCTGGCGCCGAACTTGTACATGGAGAACCTGCTCTCCGCGACGGACGCGATCCGGGAGCGGGGTCTGGTCCTCGCGCCTGCCGGGGGCGGCCGCGTCGGGTTCGTGGCGGTCAGCGACGTCGCGGCGGTGGCCGCGCGGGCCCTCACAGACGGCGACCCACCGGACATCCAGGTGATCACGGGGCCGGAGGCGCTCGACTACGCCGATGTCGCCGCTCGGATCTCGGCCGTCTTCGCCCGCCAGGTCGACTACGCCGACATCCCGGCCGAGGAGGCCCGGTCCATGATGCTCGGCAACGGCGTTCAGCCGTGGCAGGCCGAGGGCATGCTGGAGCTCTTCGAGTGGGTCTCCTACGGAGGCTGCGACACGGTCACCGATGCCGTCCGCGCAACGGCCGGTGCGGATCCCCGCACGCTGGAGCACTGGCTGAACGAGCAACGCGGGGCGTTCATCGGGCGATGGCCGCCAGGATCCGCTCCGCGCTTCTGAGGGGTCAGATCTCGGCGAGGAACAACCGCTCGAGCCCGATTATCTTGAGTTGTTCGAGGAGGTCCTTGCGCCCGTCGCAGGTCAGCGCCAACTCGATGCCCTGCAGAAGGCAGTCATCCTGCACGCGACGGAGAATCACCAGTCCGGTCGACCCGAGCAGATCGACCAGGGAGAGGTCCACGATCAGTCGTACCGGGCGGTCCACCAGCTCTCGGCGAAGTGCGCGTTCCAGATCCGTCCCCGTCAGGGCGTCGATCCCGCCGAGGATGTGAACGACTTTCGTCACCGGCTTTTCGTTCTCCACGGTCGTTGTCATGGATAGGTCGTCTTCTCTCGGAAAAGCTTGTCTTTTCAGCATCCGACTCCTCTCGCCGCGCGACCGTCGCCTCGCGTTCGATCGGGATGACCGTGCACCACGAGGCCCGCGGGGGGCACCGGCCTGCCAGGGCGGGTTCCACGCAGTCCGATGCGTCGGCCAGGTCGTACCGGCGCATCGACCCGCGACGACGACCCCGCGGCCGCGGAGGGGCCAGGACGGCTGCGCCAGGTCGGTCACCACGCTGACGACGACCAGGGTGACCGCGAGCGCGTCACTGCTGCTCGTCCTCGGCGCCGCATGCTCGGCCGGCACGGGCCCGATGTCCGATTTCGTCCACCTTCGGAGAATTTTGGCCGGCGCGAGAGATCCACTCCGATCACTGCGTGGTTGCCCTCAGTGGCGAGACTCGTCCCTCCCTGAAGCCGTGAGGGTGGGCTGCTCGCCTGATCGGTTTTTTCCGGCCTGTACTGCAACCTCTGGCGCGTAGCGTCTCCCCAGTGCCCTTCGGGATGCCGTCCTGTTGCGAGGACTAGATGGACAGCCAGCAGCTGATCGACGCCATGCGGGAGCAAATGTCCAAGCTCTCGAGCATTTTCGCGCTCTCGATGGTGATGTTCGACCGCACCGACGAGACGGAGATCATCCAGCTGGCGGCCGATTCTGTCACTGCTTTGGGCGCAGCTCGTACCGAAGGTGCCTACCTGCTCCGTGACGATCTGAAGCGCGTCGGCGACGGCAGCACCGGTCTCCAGCTTGGGCTGCGCTCCCTGGCAGGGTCGGACGGCTCGGTCCACGTCGCGGGCGCCCGGTGGGCCTGGGCCTACGCGCTGCGTGCCGTCGGCGGCCATGCCGGCTACCTCGTCGTCACCGCGGACGATGAGCTGGTCGCCGACCAGCAGTACCTCCTCAGGACGCTCGCCCAGCAGGCCGGTGCCGCTCTGAACGTTGCGCGGTTCACCCGGCGCGAGCGGTTCAACATGACCGAGCTGCGGAACCTCAACAACCGACTCATCGAGCTGAACGAGCAGCTCACCAGCGCCGTGGCCGACCTCGAGCGACGACGCCGCGCCTACGAACGGCTCACTGCCGTGGCTGCCTCCGGCGCGGGCGAGGCGGGGATCTGCAGCACGCTGCACGACCTGACCGGCCTGCCGGTCGCGATCGAGGACAACTTCGGCAACCTGATGGAGTGGTGCGGGCCGGGCCGACCGACGCCCTATCCGCGAACGTCGCCACGCCGTCGGTCCGAGCTGCTCACCGCCGCCCGACGTAACGGACGTCCGATCCGCCAGCGCGACCGGCTCATCGCGCTGGCTCAGCCCCGCAACGAGGTGCTCGGCGTACTCGTGCTGATCGACCCGGATCACCGGGCCGAGGAACACGATCTGTTCGCTCTCGAACACGCGTCGATCGTCCTCGCCATGGAACTGGCCCATCGTCGCGGTATGGCCGAAACCGAGCTGCGTCTTCGCGGCGACCTCGTCCATGATCTACTCACCGGCACCGACGACGACAGCGCTCGGTTCCGCTCCAGTGCGCTGGGGCACGATCTGTCCCCACCGCATCAAGTGCTGGTCATCCAGTGGCCAGGGGCCACGAGCAGCGAGGTGGTAGCCCGCGCCGTCGAGCGCGTGGCGGCCACGATGCTGGAGAGTGGCGTGCTGTTGAGCCAGCGGGGCGGAGCGGTGGTCGTACTCACCCCAAGCCCGGAATGGGACGGAACGGGGCGGTGGCAGGAGATGTACCGCTCGATGAGTACGAGGCTTCAGAACGGGCACGGTGCGATCGGTGTGGGCGGGCCGGCCGACGTGCCGTCCAAGCTCCCTCGCGGTTACTCCGAGGCCATTCGAGCCCTTCGCATCCGGCAGCACTCGATGGAGCCGAACGGCGTCACCGTCTTCGACAACCTCGGCATCTACCGTCTGCTGGCCACCGGCGACGGCGAGCACGACCGTGAGCTCCGCGAGTTCGTTCGCGAGTGGCTCGGCGCGTTGGTCGACTACGACGCGGCCAACCGCTCCGACCTCGTCACCACGCTGTGGCAGTACTACGAATGCGGCGGGAACTACGACAATACGGCTCGCGCACTCACGATCCACCGGAGCACATTGCGGTACCGGCTCCGGCGGATCCGTGAGCTCACCGGCCTCGAGCTCAGCGATGTGGAGAACCGGCTGAACCTGCATGTCGCGACGAGGGCATGGCAGATCCTGCGAGGGTCGGAGTGAATTGAGCCTGATGAGGTGTGCACACCGCGCCACCTGACGGAACGTCCCCACGGACGGGACCGCGTGAGCCGTCGGTCGAGGAACCGCACCTGGACAGACGCTGTCAGATAGCGTGCAGAAGCCGGCCGACCGGCACCAGGGGGACCGATGGGTCTGGGCCCCGCGGGTCCAACGCCGGCGGGTCGCCGTATGCGCCGAGGGTCGGGAGGGCCCGGGATGTGCGGGCGCCGCGGGAGCGGGTATGTGTCGCCCAGACAACACACCGATCCAAGGAGCTGGGCAATGGGCCTCGATGTCGGAGGGTCGGACGCGGGAAACACCGACTGGGGCCCTGCGCCCGCGCTGTCGCCGTCGGTGAACCACCGGTCGATGCGCTTCGTGGAACGCTGGCAGGCCGGGAACGATCTCATGACCGTTGTCGACTTCGACGGGCACTTCGTCTGGCAGAACAGTATGTGCGCGAGCTGGATGGGCTGGTCCCGGGCAACCATGGGCTGCGTGGACTGGTGGGAGTTCATCCACCCCGACCACCAGGACAGCCTGGTCACCATCGCCGAAGCCCTGATGAACGACGCAGAGTTCAGGAGCGTGCCGGTCCTCGCGCTCCGTGCCAACGGTCGGTTCGACTGGCTGATGTTCGATCTCATCGGTGACCGTGGAAATGAGCGAATGTTCGGGCTCGCCAGGCCGATCGACCTGGACGGGCGACAGACCGAGCAGATCGCCGTGGGCGAATGGTGCCTGACCTCGGGGTTCACGGCAGATGACCGGGCTGCCGAGCTTCTCGGGCTGCCTCCCCACACGCCGGTCCCAGTGAAAGACCTGCTCGAGCGCGTGGCAGCGAGAGACCGGACCCAGCTGCGGCGGGCGCTGCAGGTCGACCTGGCAGGTGCCGAGCCCATCGGTGAGACCGTGCGCATCGCCGATCACGAACACGATCGAGAACGGCTCGTTCGAGTTGCGGGCGGCCCGACGAGGACTCCCGACTCAGGCCCCCCCGCGCTGTCACGGCCTCGTGCGGCAGGCCCGAGGCAATGTCGGCACGAGTCCTCCCACAACAGATGATCAGCTGAGTCATCCCGTGCACGGGCCGCATCCGAACCATGACGGTCGGTGATTCGCCCCGGCGGGCTCGTATACGTGGTCGCAGCGCGACACGTACGTTTGGTTGATGCTCTTCAGCCGTCGAGTTCCCCTTTGGAGCCGGACCCGGCCGTAGCTCACGGCTGTGGGTAGTGGAGGCTCGCGTGACCGTCGCAGGCAGCAGGTCCGATCTTCCCGCCGTGTACAACGCTCCCAACGCCGAACCCGTGGCCGACATCGGCGGAATACCCGTCGCCCGCCATGGACATCTCTGCGTCCTGTATCGAGAGCAGGCCGAACGTGACCGGCTCGTGCTCGGCCTCGTGGAGAAGGGGCTCCGGGCCGGGGAGAACTGCCTCTACGTCGCGACAGAAGCCGGAGATGCGGCGCTGCGGGAGAAGCTGGCCGCCGATAACCCGGAAGTCGACACGACCTGGTTGGACGTACGTGAACCGGCCGGGAGGTCTCGAGGTGACGCCGGGTTCACCCCTGACGGCATGTTGGACATGATGGGCGACTGGTCGGAGGACACGTTCGAGCGGAAAGGAACCCGATTCGCACGAGCCGTCGCCGACATGAGCATCGCCGTGCCGCATGTCGGCGGGGCCTCCGCCGGTGGCGTCGCCGGCTACGAGGCTCGAGTCGCCCGATGGTCCCAGGCATACCCGCAGATCGGCGTCTTCTTCTTCGACCTGAACACCCTCAGCGGCGACACCCTCGTGTCGATGGTTCGCTCACACCGCCAGCTCTGGGTGGGCGGGGTCGTTCTCGACAGCCCGTACTTCGTCGACCCCAACCAGAGGGATGACGCTCGCGGTCGTGGCGGGCCGGCAGAGTAGGCCGAACCGAGCACTGCTCCACGGACGCGGGCCGGCATGGTCACGCCGTCATCGAACAACCGCCCGCCCGTCCCGGCGGGTGCAGTCCGTGCACCGTACGTCGGCCTCTGAGGCCCATGCCCCGGGCACACGTGCGGTCGCATGATCTGTTCGCCGGGTGTCTGCCCGAGCCCCTGCTCAGCTCCAGGAGGTCTGCCATGCACGCGAACCGTCAGTCCGCGCTGCTCGACGACCCGGCCACCGACCCGCTGGTGCTGGGGGTCCGCACCGTACGCACGGTCATCGTCGTCCGCGCCGTCCTGGCGCTGGCGTTCGGCCTCGTCGCGCTGCTCTGGCCCGACCTGACGGTGTTGGCCCTGGCCATCGCGTTCGGCGTCTACGCGATCCTCGAAGGCGTGGCCGGCGTGATCGACGCGGTCCGTAACCGCGAACGGTCCCGTTGGTGGCTGGGCCTTCTCAGTGGCCTCGCGAGCGTCATCGCGGGTGTGCTGGCGCTCATCTGGCCGGGCATCACCGCGCTCATCCTCGCCGTCATCGTGGGCATCTGGGCGGTGGTGGCGGGGGCGGCACAGATCGCCACGGCGTTCCGGCTGCGGATGGTCGGTGGCCGCACCTGGCTGCTCGCGCTGGCCGGTGTTCTCTCGGTGATTGCGGGCATCGCCATCCTGGTCTGGCCGTCGGCAGGTGTGATCGGGCTGACGGTGCTGCTCGGGGTGTTCGCGGTGGTCTACGGCGCGGCGCTCGGTGCTCTGGCCGTGGCGCTGCGCTCGCCGGTTCCGTGACAGAGCCGGAACTGGAGGGCCCGACCTCGGTCTTCCGGTTGGACCCGGAGCTGCTGGACGCCGTGGCGGCGAGGCCGACCGGCGGGCCGACGCGGCTCTGGCCGAGCAGGTGTCCACAGTGCTGCCGTGGCATGCGGCGCTGCCGACGGACATCGCCGCCCGTCTGACCCGGCTTGTCCGGCATCTCGGAGGGGACGACGCCCTGCTCCGGTGGCTCGACGAGCACCCGGGCCGGCCGCGGGTCGTGGCGCGGGCCTACCGCGTGATCGGGCTGCTCGACCAGATCAGCGCCTCGCCGGCGGTCGTCACCGCAGTGCAGGAGCTGCGCGAGCGCACGCCGTACCCGCGGGGCTCGAGGACTACCTCGTGCCCGACACCGACTCGGGAACACTCGCCTCGCTCGCCCAGCAGATCGAGAGCCTGCTCGGTGACGACCGCGCCGACGACGCCGTGGCGCTCTCAGCCGCGACGATCGACGTAGTGCGGGACGTGGTGCCACGCGCGGTCGAGCTCGACCCGGAGCTGCGGGGGCTGGAGGAGGTGCTGGGTCAGCTCCGGTGCGAGATCGTGAGCCTGGTGGGCGGGCCCTCGCACAGACAGACCTCAGGGGCAGCGAGGGGTGTGATGACTGGGGGGAAGTGGTTCTACTGCCTCAGGCACCGCACGGTCGAGCCGCTCTATGGCTGCCGCACTCTCGACCCGCCTCCGGCCCTACCCGGATCGGGAGACCGCGGCGCGCGCCCTGGAGATCGCCCGGGAGCGCACCGAGGCGGCCGACCGTTACGACCTCGAGTGGTGGGAGGGCGAGGACAATGAGCCCTTTCCACTTGCGGTCGGACGAGGACGGCCTTGGCCAGGTCCGTGACTCGGTGAGGACCGCAGCGGATCTTGCGGAGAATTTTTCAGCTCTTGAGCTGGGCGTTGGCCCGTTCACCGGGTCCGCGTTGCCGAGCGTGCGCGGAGTTCACCGCCTTCTGATTGCGCGAGAGGCGCTGACGCCGGCCGCTCTCGGGGGCGGCGGGTCGGCGTCGCTGAGGAACCTCGAACCCGGAGCTGCGGTAGCCGTTGTCGGCGATCGTCCGCACCCCAGCGGCGGTGAGAGCGTCGAAGAGACCGTGCTCACGGGCCGCCCCCATGTCGTGGCAAGCGCCGGGTAGCGCTGGCGAGGCCCAGATCAGCTGGCCGGCGGGGTCGGCGAGCACCTGCCCGTTGACCCCATGGGCCTTGTGTTTGCCGGAGAAGTACGTGCGGTCGGGGCCGGAGGCGATCTCCAACGACCTACGTCGAGGCGCGCCGCCTATAGCCGTCAAGAATCGCATAGGCCAGCAGCTGGATCCTGTTTATCGCGATGTTCAGGTCGTCTCCGGTGCCGGCGGACGAGCCCGGCCAAATTGTTCAGGGCTAGGGTGGACAGCGGAATCGCGGCGGGTAAGACAACACAGCGACACCAGCGAGCTGACCCAGCTAGGCAAGTCAACTTGCCCGTGGGTGGCCTCCAGGCCGACCGCGTCGATGCACTTGTCCGGTCCCCGCCCACCGGTCAGCTCCAGCAATGTCGACCGGACGTCGACCTCCTCGAAGTTCATCGGGGTGTGGCCGGCCTGTTCGGCCATCTGCAGCCGGTAGGGCTCCTTGTCGATGGCGATGACTCTCGCGGCGCCGAGGACCCGGGCGCTGTCCATGGCGAACTGGCCGACCGGGCCGGTGCCCCACACCGCCACCACGTCGCTGGGCTGGATGTCGCACATCTCGGCACCCATGTAGCCGGTGGGCAGGATGTCGGATAGGAACAACACCTGCTCGTCGGTCAGATCGGACTCGATCTTCAACGGACCGACGTCGGCGAACGGCACCCGCGCGTACTGTGCCTGACCGCCCGCGAAGCCGCCGGTCAGATGTGAGTAGCCGAAGAGCCCGGCGACCGGGTGACCGAACATCTTCTCCGCGATCCCCGCGTTGGGGTTGGAGGCCTCGTGTGTCCCGACGAACGGGAGTCGTCCACGTCGCTGATCGGCGCACCGTGTTCCACGCCCGCCGGCTGTGCCACACCCGGACCGGGACTCGTCCAACCGAGCCTCGGCGGCCGCCGGCTGCACCTCGTCCTGCCTGGCCTTCACCGCCTCCCGGCTCGAGTCACGGGCAGCCTCCGTATCCGAGCGCACCCTGTCGGACGTCCCGGTGTACTGCGAACCGCAACCTGAGCCGGGTACCCAGCCGGAATCCGCCTATGCCGTCGATCGACGAGTGCCGGGGGCGACGACACCGCCGACCGCGTTCGGCGTCCGAGCGGCACCAAACGGACCTTTCGATTGACCGGAGGAGCGTCCTGGGTAGACCGAGGCATGAACGCTTGGACTGAAGAACGCCGGTGCGGCGATTGGGCCCGGCTACCGGTGATGAGCTCATGACCCACGATGAAGAGCACCGCTCGGAGATCGTCGTCGGGCTGGTGGCGACCCCGCCGGACCACCCGGCCCAGGTCGCCGCGCGGCTCACCGCCGAACTGGCCGACCGGCTCGCCGAGCGGGTGGACGCCGACGTGCGGTGGACCGTCCAGCAAGGCTGGGGCGACGTGGCGCCGCGCCGCGACGGCGGCGCTGAGGCGCTGCTGGACGATCTTGCCCGCCGGCGCGCCGACGAGAAGTGGGACGTCGCGGTCTGCCTGACCGACCTGCCGCTGCACACCGACCGGATGCCGCTGGTCGCGCAGATCTCCGCCCAGCGCGGAGTCGCGATGGTGTCTCTGCCCGCCCTGGGGCTGCGCCAGCTACGAGCCGTCCGCACGATCGTGCCTGATCTTGTCGGTCGGTTGCTCACCGACTCTTCCGACCAGCGGGTGCCCCCGGCCGGTCGGGAACCGGCCGGGTTGACAAGCCGGGTGCCCGCCATCGGCAGGATGCTCGGCGAGGGCGACGCCGGGGAACTGCGCTACGTCGCCTCGCGGTTGATCGGCCGGGTGCGGCTGCTGATCGGGATGGTCCGTGCGAACCGCCCGGGACGCGCCTTGCTGGGCCTGTCCAAGCTGCTGGTCGGCGTGCTCGGCACGGCCGCGTTCTCGCTCACCACCGCCACCATCTGGCAGGTGGGCGATGCGCTCGGCGGACTCCGCCTCACCGTGATCATGCTGCTCGGGTTGACCGCGCTGGTGGCCTGGCTGATCGTCGCGCACGATCTGTGGGAAAAACCGGACCGGGAGACACCGGCCGAGCTGGCCCGGCTGTTCAACGTGGGCACGATCCTCACCCTCACCCTGGCCACGGCGGTGTCCTATGTGGTGCTGTTCGTCGGGACGCTGCTCGTCGCAGCGCTGCTGATCGACACATCCGTGCTGGAACAGACCCTGCGGCGGCCGGTCGATGTCACCGACTACCTGACACTCGCCTGGATCATCAGCTCGCTGGCCACCGTCGGGGGCGCGATCGGCTCTGGGCTGGAGGACGAGGAGACGGTGCGGGCCGCTGCCTACGGATACCACCCCGAACCCGATGGCTGGCAGGACCAGAAAGACCGGTAACCCGACCGCAGGGTAGGCACACCCCCCGAGCCACGACCGAACCGCTGGCCGGGCTGTTCGTCGGCGCCCTTCCACCGCGATCTTGCAGACCATCCTCGCCCCGAACCACGTCGAGGGAACCCACTACGCAGGATGGAAATGGCTCAAGGAGGAGAACGCTTGACCCTGCCACTCGGGATCGACGATCACTCCATGGTCGGGGTCACCGCCATCTGCTGGCGGCGCTGGGGCGCCCGACCGCGCCACGAGCAGCCGGGTGCTCTTCGCGTTCTGCGGCAAGGGAAGCGCCGCGAACCCAATGTTGGCCCCACCCGTCGTGGCGACCTACTTCGAACTCGGATCGCGGCCGCGCCGCCGCGCGAGTTCCCGCCTGCCGTACGTCGCGTCTTGGACGGCCTCCTCGCTCTCGAGGCTGGAGCCGAGCGCCCCAGCCACGATGCCGACCGAGCTCGCCAGCCACACCAGCTTCAGGTAGGCGCCGAACGAGGCGGGCTGGTGCAACTGCGCGGAGAAGTAGCCGGGATCGATCAGCGCTAGCGCCGCGACCAGCCCGGCGAGGTAGAGGAGTGCGTACATGCACGTCACCCCGAAGACGATCGTGACGGCGGTGGCGGCGTTGTAGAGCACCGCCACCGCCCGGTCGTCTGCGCGGTCCCAGAAGTGGTTGTAGATGATCAGCCAGGTCGCCATGGCCAGGATCGCGACAAGGGAGATGACCAGCAGCCGCAGCGGCGCCAGCGAGGCCGCCATCTCCCAGAAGTCCGTGGTCATGATGGAGTATGCGGCCACAGCGGCGGCCGCCGCGGTGGCAGTGGACAGGTGGGGGACGAGCCGCCACGGGCGGTTGTCCCGCACCATCCCGGCGAGCAGCCGCAACCTGCCGCGCAACCCGACCAAGGCGAGATGTGCGTCGGCGTCATCCTCAGCGCTCATGTAACGCAGCGAGCTGAACCGCGGGATGCCCGGTGGGCATCCCCCCTTGGACCTGCACTCGTGCCCGGTGAGTGCCCGCACGAGGTGAACAGTGGCCTGGCGCGCCCGTCGGTGCACGCCCAGGGCTCCGAGCCCGGGCAGCGAGACCATCCCGCTGCGCGCGCGTGCGATCAGGACGGTGGCGACGGGGCGAGTCCCAATGCGGCGAGGCAGGTCGGTCAACACGATCATGACGTCCCACCCTTGCCGCGTGCGATGCTCCTGCGCGAGCGACTCCACCGGGACTAGGCCCTGGTCGTTGAGCGGGATCTCGCGGGTCTCGGTGCTCACGACCCACTCGGTCGCGTCGTCGACCTCTGCAGCCAGCACGCCGGGCAGGCCGGACACAAGGGCGGCGGCGAGATGGGTAGACACACCGGGATCGGCCAACAGGCCGACCCGGACCCGGTTGCCGCGTTGTCGACCCTCCCGGGTGGATCCGCCGCCGCCCGCCGAGTCGTGTGAACGGTCATGTGCTCGGTCGTCCATGGCCGCCCCTCCCCAAGCTAACCCGGCTGCGATCACCGCAGCGTTCGAAACCACCCAATGGGACGGCGCGCCCTTGGCTCTGTCAACGCCGGGTTGGGACTGAGCAGTTGTTGGCGCAGGCCAGGGCGTGAGGCATCGAGCTGGTCGGCCCGAAACGGGCTGCACGAACAGTTGATCAAGAACGTGCTCGAGACCGCCCTGGGGGCGGAGATGAGCGAGCACCGGGGCTATGACAAGCACGACCCGGCCGGGCGCGACGGCGGAGACTCCCGCAACGGCTCTGCTGCTCTTCATCGTCGCCGAGCTGCTGCACACCGTCGCGATCGCAGTAGAACACCGGGGTGCCCTGGACCCCCTGCCCTTCCTGGCTCGTCGCCGCCATCAGAAGCGTCCTCATCCTGACCGCAGCCGCCGAGAAGTCGTTCCGGTGGAACCCGCAAGGGATCGAACTACTCATCCTGATCTCGTCGTGGCCCTTACCGCTTTGGTGTGGCGGCACTCCATTCGTCTCGACGCCGAGCTTCCCCCGGTAGCGCCGACATCGCCGACGGGAAAGAGCACGGACGATCGTCCAGGTGCTCCCCGCCGCCCCACTGCTCCGCCAGGAGCGCGCCGCAGCGGCGGACCAGGGTGACCAACGTGGTACGGCACAACCCGAACCGGTCCACCTCGTCGAGGTGGCAACCGCGACGCCCGCGGGCCGGGCGTCGTCGGGCACTGTGTTGCCCACGGCCACGCCACCCGACCCCCGCCTCCGATACCGCGCTCGAGCAGGTCCGGGCTGCGCAGGTGTTCCCGCCGCCGCATGTACCAACGACGTTGCGGCTCGTGGACATCGTGTCCGAGGACCACGGTGTGGGCGCAGACGGCGGTCCAAAACGGCCGCGGCGCGGCGACCCGGATGCAGGGATTTCTGCCCGGGATGGCATACCTCAGGCGGCGTTGGCGGGAGTGGTCCGGACGGCGGTGGCCGGGTACGGCGTGGAGCTGATCGAGGGCCAGGGGGTCTCGGCGCCGCGGCCGACCACCACGGCCGACGCCGACCTGCCCTCCCGGGCCGACTCCCGGCAACGGTGTTCGTGCCGCCGGCACCGTGCATGCGAGCGATACCAGGGCAGACCATCGTCCTACGGGAAGCCGCTCGCTACGAGGAGAGCACATGACGAGGACCGCTCCCACCCGCCAGGACTCGGGCTTCTCCGATTCCTTCGCCGCCACCGTCGAGAAGGAACGCGTGCTCCTGGTGCGTTGCGTCGAGACGGCCTACGAGTCGTTGCGACTGATGCCGGGGGTGGACACCTCCGGGCGCACCCTCGTGTGGTTCGCCGGCCACCTGCTGCAGGCCCACCGCCGGGCGACCAGCACCGACTGAGTCCGTCGCCCGGCCGTAACCCCCAGCACAGGAGGTGGTGCCACCGCCGTCACGCTGCATAGCCTGAGGTTTCTCCGCGGACCGGTGGCCCGGTGCTCCCCGCCCCGCCCGGCCCGCGCGGATCGTCGAGGAGAACGCGTGACCGCTCGTTACCCGCTGGTGCCGGTGCCGTGCAAGCACTGCCCTGCCACCCGGCGCATCGGTGCCGTCCACCACCAGCCCGGCTGCCCCGCCGACAGCGGGAACCTCGCCTTCTTCGGGCACCCGGACCTGATGGAGCTCGACCTGCACCTCGCCGACTTCTACCCCGAGCTGTAGGCGGAGCCGGGCCCTTTCGTGGTCCGGGCGCCTGCCAGGTCGACAGCCGGAGGGGTGCGGAGCGCGATGCCGCCATCGGGCGTCGATCCGGCCTGATCACGCAGTGCGTGGTCCAGCCAGCTGCGCAGGGCCGGCGCCTGCACCTCACCGTATCGCCGGGCCACCACCACGCCTCTGCGCAGCACCATCAGTGTCGGGATGCCGCACACGTGGAAGCGCCCTGACATCCGGGGCGCCGCCGCAACCTCCACCTCCACCACTTTGATCTCCCCGGCCCGTTCGGCGGCCAGCCGTTGCACGACCGGTCGCACCATGCAGCTCAGCCCGCACCAGCTCGCCCACAGGTCCACGAGCACCGGCATCGACACCTGCTCCGCCACGTCGCCGAACTCGTCGTCGCCGGCGCCGGCGATCCACGGCAGGGCCTGGTGGCACTTCCCGCATCTCGGGACACCCGCGGCAACAGCGGCCACCCGGTTGCGCTGCCCGCAGTGCCGGCAGGTGACGATGCGCCTGCCGTGCGCTCCTCCCGCGTCGTCGTCCAGGTGGAGCGCCGGGACCACCCACTGGAAGGCGTCCTTCAGGCGCACCAGCCAGGGATCGTGGGACACGTCGAGGACCTCGCGGTCGTCCCGGGCCATCGGCTGATCCTCCCCACAGGTTCTCTGCGGCGAACAGTCGCACGACCGGGGCACTCGTGCACCGGTCCGCAGGCTGCAATCTCGCCCTCCGTTCTCGGCCCGGCAGGTCCGTCCCGGAGGTCACCCGGGGGCCTCTCCGCCGAGCCCCGCTCACCCCGGCTGGCTCCGCCGGGTGGACTGCGGCTGGGTTTCTGGTCCCGTCAGGCCGACGAGCGCCGCTGCCCGGCTCCGGGAAGGTCGCGGTGCCGGCGCAGTGAGCGCCGCGGCGACCGCAACGGGAACAGACGGAACGGGGAGCGACTCATGGGCTCGGAGCTGCAGGGCAAGACGATCGCCATCCTGGCGACCGACGGGGTCGAGCGCGTGGAGCTCGAACAGCCACGGGGAGCCCTCTACGGCGCAGGCGCGCGGAGCGACCTGCTCTCGATACACCCGGGCGAGATCCAGGCCCGCCAGTTCGACATGGTGTCCGCCGGGACGTTCCCGGTGGACCGGCAGGTGTCCGACGCGAACGTCGACGACTACGACGCCCTGCTGCTCCCGGGCGGGACCGTGAACCCGGACCAGCTGCGCATGAACCCCGGCGCCGTGGAGTTCGTCAAGGCCTTCGTCGCCACGGGCAAGCCGGTGGCTGCGATCTGCCACGGCCCCTGGACGCTGGTGGAGGCCGATGTCGTCCGCGGGCGCCGGTTCACCTCGTGGCCGAGCGTGCGGACCGACCTGCGCAATGCGGGGGCCGAGGTCGTCGACGAGGAGGTGGTGATCGACGGCCAGTTCACCACCACCCGCTCGCCTGCCGACCTTCCGGCGTTCTGCCGGGCGATCGTCGAGCAGTTCGCCGGCGCACGGGTGTCGCGCTGACGTCACTCCGGGCAGCCGCCACCCTCCCGGTGCGTCAGCCGGCCGGGAGGGGCGGCAGCGGGAAGCGGAGCGTCGCGGCGCTCAGATGATCGCGCAGCGGCGTCTCCGCACCCACATGCTCGACGCTCCCGCCCTCGTCGATGACTGCCTGTACGAGCTCGTCGACGACGTCCGGAGTCCTGCGCAGCGGGTTGCCGCAGATCGGGCACCGGTCGCCCGACGTCGCCATCCAGCCATCGTCGGCACAGACCACGCCTGGCCGCATGACCTCGTCGTGGACCAGGAGCAGCTCGACCGCGGCAGTGGCGCCGGCCCACAAGCAGTCGTCGAGACCGACGGCGGCGAGCCCACCAGCGGCGTGCTTCTCCAGGGCCTCCGCCACCAGCCGCTCCTCCTCCGCCCGCTCGTAGCGGTCGACGACCTCCTGCGCGAGGTCCCGGATCGTCCCGAGGTCCTCCTCACGGGGGTGCACCTGGAACGTCCCGGCGACGCGGTCACGTACCTCTCGCGGCAGGTGGTCCAGGACCTCCGGGATCTCGTGCTCGTGGCCGCCGACGGCGACGATGTCGAACTCGCGCCGGCGGAGATCCTCGGCCAGCCGCTGCGCGACGGCGCGATAGTGCCGCTTCGCCAGTAGTTCGGCCTTGTTCCTCGTGGCGACCTCGCGCATGCCGTACGCGTAGTCGGGCTTGCGCAGCGCGCGGTCCCGCAGCTTGCCGCGCTCGACCATCTCGTCCTGGTAGAGGTCCCAGAAGCGGGCATGCGCGCGGTCGACCACCACGACACGGCAGCGGTGGTACTCGTCGAGCACCGCCACCAGCGGACGGACCCACGGCGTCGCGTCGACCACGAGGCGGTCGCGAACCGGGCGCGGCAGCTCGACGACCTCGAACAACCCCCGCCCGGAGCACGAGAAGAACGCGACGGCACGCGGGCGGAGGTGCTCCTCCGCCACGGCCTCCATGATTCGTTCAATGTCCCCGCGCAGGGACAACCGGGCCTCCCGGTCCAGGTCGGGGTCCTTGGTGAGCAGGCGGGCCTCGTGGAGCACCCCGTCCACAGCGCTCGGAAAGGCGCGGCGGTCGTCGGGGTCGATGCTGACGTACACCGACAGCACCGGCAGACCGTCGCCGTCCATCCCCAGGATGCGGTTGACCGTCTCGATCTCGAGCATCTCCGTCCTCCTCAGGCGATCGGAAGCTCGCCGAGCGTGACCGTGATCGTGAAGGGTTCTGCCGTCGGCGGCCGTGTCCCCGTCAGCCGAACGGCGTCACCCGGCCGACGTGAGGCGATCTGCGTCTGCAGGTCCTGCGCGGTCCGGATCTCGTCGCCCTCGAAGCGGGTGATGAGGTCGCCGACACGCACGCCGGCCTTCGCGGCAGGCCCGTTCGGATCAAGGGCGGCGACGCCGACCCCGACCGGCTGCCCCTGGTCGTTCGTGACGGTCAGCCCGGTGATCCCGAGGGCCGCGCGTCCTGAGTTGATCACGCGCCCGTGGTCGATGATCTGCTGGGCGAGGTCGCTCGCGATGTCGCCGGGGATCGCGAACCCGATCCCGGCTGCCACCCCGCCGATGCCCTCGTTCACGGCGGCGACCGAGGGGATGCCGACGACCTTGCGGTCGAGGCTGACGAGCGCGCCACCGCTGTTGCCGGGGTTGATCGGGGCACTCGTCTGGATCGTCTGACGGAGCACGGTCCCGGGGAAGCCGATCTGCGGCTCCGGTGGCTCCGAGACGGTCCGGCCCAGTGCCGAGACCACACCCTGCGTCACGCTGCTCTCCAACCCGAGCGGGCTGCCCATCGCCATGACGATGTCGCCCACCTGCAGGTCACGAGCCGCGCCGAACTGCGCGGGCACCAGGCCGCCGGTGTCCTGCACCTTGATCACCGCGATGTCCTCGGGCGGCCAGGAGTACACGAGCGTCGCTGTCCGCACGGCGCTGCTGTTCGCGAACCTGACCTCGAACGTCTTCCCCGAACCGACGACGTGCGCGTTGGTCACGATGTGCCCGTCGCGGTCGAAGACGACGCCGGACCCCACCGATCCCGGCTGGCTGATCTCCACCACCGAGGGCAGGACGGCCTGGACGACCCCGGCGAACTCCTCCGACAGCCCCTCCGCGAACTGCGGGGCGGGTGCCGTGTCATCGCGGCCGGCGCACCCGGCGAGGGCGGCCGTGGCCGTCAGGAGCAGCGTGAGAAGGAGGGCCCACGCCGAGCTCGTACCCGGATCCCCACGTCGAACAGGTCGCATCGGTCCGCCTCCTCGATCTCGGGACGAGTGTCGGTTCCTGCTCGTCAGCAGCACGGACGTTGCCAGCACCAGCAGGGCTTAGTGCACAGCCCGGCAGGACGAACTACGGGCTTTTCGCCGTCCCGGCAGGGCAGCGCGGGACGCTCCACCGCGGCGCACAGGCACCGGCCGGTCATGAGCATTCAGGCCGTCGTGTCACGCGTGCGGCCCTGACCGAGGCCCGCGCCTGCCTCACGGTGGACGCGGGGAGCCCACGAGCCGGGCGATGATCGGGCCGGCTGTCGCGAGGGCCATGACGTAGGCGGCGACGAGTGCGCCGAGCCCATGATCCGCGGGCGAGGCGACCAACCCGACGACGACGATCGAGAACTCACCGCGGGCGATCAGCGCGCAGCCCGCGCGCAGCTGCCCGCGGCGGTCCACTCCGTCCCGTCTCGCCGCGTAGGCGCCGGCGAACACCTTCGTGAGCGCAGTCACGGCCGCAAGGACCAGGGCAACCGGCAGGACCGGCACGAGATCGGCAGGATCGATCGAAAGGCCGATAGCGAGGAAGAACGCTGCGGCGAACATGTCGCGGATCGGCGTGAGCACCTCGCGCGCCCGTTCGGTGATCTCGCCCGTCAGGCTGAGTCCTACGAGGAACGCCCCGACGGCCGCGGAGATGTTGATCAGCTCGGCAAGGGCGGCCACGAGCAGGGTGACGCCCACGATCCGCAGCAGGAGCTGCTCGGGCTCCAGATGGGTCAGGAAGCCGCCGATCCGGTGCTTCCAGCGCCGCGACGCCAGCAACGCCATGAACAGCGCTGCCAACGCGACGAACACGCCGAGCAGCGCTTGCCACCAGGTCCCACCGGCCGCCACGACCGTCAGCACGGGAAGGTAGATCGCCATCGCAAAGTCTTCGAGCACGAGCACTGCGAGGACGGCCGGGGTCTCCGGGTTCCGCAGTCGTCGCAGGTCGCCGAGAAGCCGGGCAACGATGCCGGACGACGACACCCACGTGACCGCGGCCAGCGCAAGGACCCCGACGGGGTCGAGACCGAGGAGCAGCCCGGCGATCGCGCCGGGGGTGGCGTTGAGAACGGCGTCGACCACGACGGATGGCAGATGGCGCCGCAAGCTCTCGGCGAACTCGTCGCTCGAGAACTCCAGCCCGAGCATGAGCAGTAGCAGCACGAGGCCGATCTGGGCGCTGGACTCGATGTAGGCGCCCGAGCTCGGGACGAGCGAAAGGCCGCCCTCGCCGATGGCGAGTCCGGCCAGGAGGTACAGCGGCACAGGAGTCAGCGACAGCCGGCGCGCGATCGTGCCGAGCACGCTCAGCACGATCAGCAGGATGCCCAGCTCGAGCAACAGCGCGACCGACGCGGACACGCCGGGTCACCGAGCGCGGGCCTTCGCCCGCGGGCACAGGTGCGCGCGGAACCAGTCTCGGCACATCTCCGCCAGGACCACTTGCGCCCTCGGTTTGTCGATCACGTGGCCTACGTCGTCGAGCACGGCGATTCGGGTGGGCCCGGCGATGCGGTCAGAGGCGTCCTCGTTGCGGGCGCGTAACTGCGCGTCGTACTCGCCCACGACGAGCAGGGTCGGCGCCCGCGCGATGAGGAGGAACTCGCCTGCGAGGTCCGGCCGGCCCGACGGCGAGGCGACCGCCCGCACCCAATGCGGCCTTGCCGCCGCGGCGATCAGGCATGCGGCTGCGGCGGCGTGGGCGCCCAGGACGCCGCCGGGAAGGCTCGCGGTCGCGTGATCGGACGCCAACCGGTCGATCATCGCGATCACGCGCACGCCGAGGAGGTGTGCATCGAACCGCAGCTGTGCTGTCGCGGCATCGATCCGCTGCTCCGCTTCGGTGAGCAGGTCCACCCGGACAGTGGCAATCCGCGCCGCGTTGAGCTCGTTCGCCACACGCACATCCCGCTCGTCGTCATGGCTGCCCCCTGGCCCCCGCGCGAAGAGCACGAGCCCGGTCGGGTTCGGCGGCACCGCGACGTATCCGTCGAGGTCGAGGCCGAGAATGTCGAAGGTGCGGGACTGCGGTACGGCCGTCATCGCAGGGACTGTCCTCGACCGGACCGGTCCTGGCACGGACCTGGCATGGCCAGGACGGGCGCTCGGTTCCCCCTGCGAGCACCGTTGCGGTCTCGATCGCGCCACGGGGTGCAGGACAGCCCGGAGCGCGCTGTATGACCCCAGGGAACCGGCTGATGACTGCTCCTGCGGGACCGAAGCAGGCGGAGAAGTCCGTCCTGGCGGGCCAACGCGCCGGGCGGCCGGCGATGCGACGGTGATGTATGAACGTCGCCGCGCACGATGAGCGCCACGCGCTGCTCGAGGAGCTGGAGCTGCTGCGGAGGCGCAGGCGCGAGCTCGAGGAGAGTCTCGTGTCCGACGATCACCGGCCGCACGACTTCGGGGATCAGGGGGAGACCACCGAACTGCGGGATGAGATCGACTGGCTCGACCGCCGCATCCGCGACCTCGCGCACTACCTCTGGGAGGCGGGGCGGCCCGACGGGGACGCGTCCGAGCGGGTCGGCCTCTACAGCGTGGTGACGGTCCGCTTCCCCGACGGCTCCTGCGAGACCGTGCAGGTCAGCTGCTTTCCCGACGAGGACGTCCCGGTCGTCACGCCCGAGAGCCCACTGGGGCGGGCGCTATTCGGGGCGCAGCCGGCGAAGAGGTCGCCTGGACGGCGCCAGAAGGGCGTCTGCATGCCCGTGTCGAGCGGATCAGCCGTCCGCTGTAGCTGCCCTCCGGACGACCGCCGGTGCGCCTGGTCACGGCGGCTGGTGGCCCGCGCTCAGGATCACCGCGTCGACCGGACCGGCACGTCGGCGGCATCGGATCGGCCCAGGAGGGTGACGGCGTTCCCCGAGGTTGGCCCCGCGGGACCCGTTCAGCGTTCCGACCGCGCTGAGATGGTGAGACGAGGCGTGCTCGGTCGACGAGCCCTCGCGTAACGGGGACCCAGCATCGGGAGGTGCCGTGCGACCGCAGGACATGATGTCGTTCGAGGAGGCACGAGACCGGTCGTACGAGCTGCTCGGTGACGTCCGTGACCTCCTCACCGCCGAGTTCGAGCCCGACAGGATCCCGACCGGACTCGCCGCAGCAGCCGCGGCGGAAGCGCTGCGGCACATCAGCGCCGCCGAGGACGCGCTGGACCGGACAGGACTCGGATGAGGACGCACCGGGAATCCGCTGCTCGGGGCCTGCCACTGACCGAGGCGGCCGACGAGGGGCCGCTCGCCCCGCATGTCCTCGTCGTCATGGGTGCGACCGGCGACCTCGCCCGGCGCAAGCTGTTCCCGGCGTTGTTCCACCTCTGGCAGCTTCACCTGCTGCCCGAGCGTTTCCGCCTCATCTGCTCCAGCCACACCGCACCGGCGACCGAGGATGCCTTCCTGCCGATGGTCCACGCGGCCGTGGAGGTCTACCGGGGGACGATCGACGACGCCGCGTGGGAGGAGTTCGCACGCCGGATCAGCTTCGTGTCCACGTCCGAGGACGACGGAGCCGCATTGGAAACAGCGGTGGTGGAGGCGGCCAAGGAGACGGGCAACGACTGCGAGATCTTGTACTACCTCGCGGTTCCGCCGACGGCGACGGCGAGCGTGGTCCGTATGCTCGGCACGTTCGATGTGCCCGGTTCGACGAAGATCGTCCTCGAGAAGCCGTTCGGCAAAGACGTCGAATCGGCCCGCAGGCTCAACGAGACCCTGCATGAGTTCTTCGAAGAGCGCCAGATCTATCGAATCGATCACTTCCTCGGCAAGGAAGCCGTGCAGAACATCCTCGCGCTGCGCTTCGCCAACGGAATCTTTCAGCCGGTGTGGAACTATCAGCACATCTGCTACGTCCAGATCGACGTGCCGGAACAGATCGACATTCAGGGTCGGGCGGACTTCATGGAATCGACCGGCACGTTCCGGGACATGATCTCCACCCACCTGTTCCAACTGCTCGGCTTCGTGGCGCTGGCCCCGCCGGCACGCATGGACGCGGACTCGTTGCATCACGAGATGATCAAGGTTTTCCGCGCGATCCGCCCCATCGATCCGGAGCGCGTCGTGTTCGGCCAGTACGACGGGTATCGAGACGAAGCCGGTGTCGACGAGGCCTCGACTGTGGAGACGTTCGTCGCCATGGAGGTCTACGTCGACGACTGGTACTGGATCGGTGTCCCTTTCTACCTGCGAACGGGAAAAGCGCTCGCCGAGAGCCGGCGCACGATCACGATCGGCTTCCGGGAGCCGCCATTGAAGATCTTCCCCGGGGACGTGAACGACACCTGCAACGAACTGGTCCTCGAGCTCACCGACGACCCGACGATCTTCGCCGACGTCCGGGCGAAGGTGCCCGGCAGCGCGTTCAGGCTCGGTCGAGGCAGAATGCGGCTGGACCTCGTCGAGGCGTTCCCGGAAGCCGAGCCGCTAGAGGCCTACGAGCGCCTGCTCCTTGATGTCATGCGCGGCGACTCGATGTTGTTCATCAGCACGGAACAGGTCGAGTTGCTATGGCTCCTGTGCGACCCGTTGCTGCGGAACCCCCCGCGGCCGGTGCATTACCCACGCGGCTCGTGGGGGCCGAGCGAGGCCCTGCGTCTTCCCACCGAGCAGGGGTGGCGGTTGCCCGACTCGTAGCGACCGGGTGCGTTGGCGTAGAGCACGAACCGCCGGCCTGGCCAGCAGCACCACCCTCGACGCCTAAGGCGCCCCGCTGACCCGAGCCGGCAGGACCGCCACCCCGGCCCCCGGCGCCGCTGGGCTTCCACGGCCAGTACCGGCTTGCACGAAGCGGTCGACGCATCGTTGCGGCCGCGCCGCAGAATGCAACGACTGGCGAGCGTGGAGCAGATGTGGAGCGCGGTGTTGTGTGGGGGAGCCCTGGGCGTGCCTGACATGCGCTGTGCTGCACCAGGCCGACCAGCCGAATCTCGATTCCGCTGGCCAGAGGGCTACCGCGATCGTACTGGGGTCAAGGGGTCGCGGGTTCAAATCCTGTCGTCCCGACGGCATGATGGGCGGTTCCCTTTCGTCGGGGGCGCCCATCAGCATTTCTACCTGCGGAAATGCTGTGCAGGTGGGATCGCTGCCGGCCTTGGACGGAAGCCGGGCGCGGCTGGCTTTCGATCATGCTCTCTTGCTGAGTGACTATGCGAGTGACTGTCGGGCTCGTTGTGCGGGAACAGGTCGTCCATCGCGGTGGTGCCCTCGTCGAGCACGGCCTGCAACTGATGGCGGTAGACCCGCTCGGTGACCGCGGTGCCGCTGTGTCCGACGAGACGGGAGATGTCCTCGATCCGGACTCCTGACGCCGAGAGCAGGGACACGAAACTGTGGCGGAGTTCGCGGGGCGTCCAGGCTGTGGGGTCAAGGCTGGTTGTGGCGATCACGCGGCGGAACGACCGACGCACGTTGTGGGCGTCGAGTGGGGTGGCGTTGGCGGTGGCAAACACCAGTGCGTCGGCTGGTGGTGGGTGTGGCAAGCGGTCGCGGTGGCGGCGCAGGGCATCCACGCAGCGTTGCGGCATCGCGAGTCGCCGGCGTGATGTGACGGTCTTGGTGTCGCTGCCGGCGCGGACGGAGCGGTAGACCGCCACCGAGGGGGGTATCGGCGGGCTGGCGTCCGGACGCCCCTCGAGGTCGACCTCGCGCCAGCGCAGCGCGCGCAATTCTTCGGTTCGGGCGCCGGTCAGCAGCGACATCACGATGTACGCGTGGAGGGGGGAGTCCTCCGCTGCGGCCAGGACAGCTTCGGCTTGCTCGAAGGTCAGCGACTTCGACGGCCGCCCCTGGAGCCCGGTCGGTACGTCGCACAGGGACACCACGTTCCGCTTCACCTTGTCGCCTGCCATCGCGTGTCGCATCGTGCGGTTGAGCAGCGAGTGCATGAGCCGGAGCGTGCGCGTGCTGACCCTGCGAGATTCCGCGCTCAACCAACGGTCGACATCGTCCGCCGAGAGGTCGCGGAGCCGGCGTGCCCCGAGCGGCGCAATGATGTGCGTCTCGGCGATGGTGTGGTAGTTCGCGGTCGTGCTCTCCGATCGGCCCACAAGTCCGAACGCGAGCCAGTCCCGCACGGCGGCGGCGACGGTGTAGTTCTGGGCTCCTGTGACAGTGAGGCCGTCCTCCTGCTCGCGGAGGATGGTGCGGAGCTTGTTCTTGGCATCCGTTTTGGTGTGGCCACTGGCCTTACGTGTGATTCGCTTGCTGCGGGAGTCGAACCCGAGGCTGGCTGTTGCGATCCATCGCTGCCGTTGCTCATCCCAGTGCAGCCCGCCCTCGCCCCGGCCTCGACGAGACGTCATGACGCCGCGCCGAAACCATTGGCATCGGCCTCTCGTTCGAGAAGTGCAACGTAGTCGGTGATCGCGGAGGCCGGGATCAGGCGTGTTCGTCCTTCGCGGACCGATCGGAGTCGTCCGCTTCGGAGGAGCTCGTATATGACGCTGCGCCCAAGCGACAGCAGGTCCATCGCCTCACTGACTCGGTAAAGTTCCTTCTGACTCATTCCTGTTTCCGCGCCTTCGGCGGTGCTCAAACGGCGCTCGTTTGCCTTCATCGATTTCTCCAGCAGGTACGATGGACGGAGCAGGGAAAGTCGCCCATTAGCCTGCCGATGCGAGTGCTCGCCACGTGGTCTGTTCGTGGCGATCTGGTGGTGGCTCGCAGCCTTCACGAGGTCGAAGCATGGTCGCTGTGACCACGCATCGGTACTGACGTTGATCAACTGTGGATAACTGTCGTCAAACCGCCTGGGAGGGGGCTGGCATCGAAGGTGCCGTGACGAGCCCGCATCTCGGCGCGGATCAGAAGGAACTGCAGACGTAGAGCAACCGGTTCGCCACCGCCGTAACCACAGCCGGTCCGGCAGCTCGAACCCACCGTGACCTGCTTACTGTCCCCGGGTGAGCGAAGGGATGGGTATAGCAGGTGTCGAGTACCCGGTGCGCCCGATGATCGCGGTGCCGGCACTGCGACTCCCCACAAGCCACCCTGGCGGCTGGGCCGTGGAACCGAAGATGGACGGTTTCCGGTGCATCGCCCACCGCGGTATGAATCGGGTTGCTCTGCAGTCGCGCCAGCAGCGCCCGCTGGGCCGGTACTTTCCCGAGATCGTCTGTGCCGTCGGCGAGTTGGGCGTCGACGTGGTGCTGGATGGTGAACTGGTCCTGTGGCACGAGGCCCGGATGGACTTCACCGCGCTGCAAGGGCGGCTGCACCCCGCTGAGTCCCGAGCCCGGGAGCTGTCCCTCACCATGCCGGCGTCTTACGTGGTCTTCGACGTCCTGGCCCTCGACGGCAAGGACGTCCGTTCCCGGCCCTACAGCGTGCGTCGGGCACTGCTCGAGGAGCTGCTCACCCGCCGGCTCCCGCATGGCCTGGTCCTCATGCCGATGTCGACCGAGCCGGCCGTCGCGCGGGCGTGGCTGCTCAACCACTCCGACGCCGGCATCGAGGGCGTCGTGGCGAAACGGCTGGACCACCCCTATCGCGCGGGCGGCAGGATGTGGCGCAAGGTCCGCACCCGCTTCACCGCGGAAGCCGTCGTCGGCGGCGTCCTGGGCACGCTGGTACAGCCTGAGGCGCTCATCGTCGGTCGGACTGATCATCGTGGACGGCTACGGGTCGCCGGCCGGACCACCCCGTTGTCCCGCGCTGCCCGCGACGACATCGCCGCGGTGGTGACCGCGGCCGGTGCCGAGCATCCGTGGCCCCCGACCATCGCTTCCAGCCGGTTCGGGCAGCGACCCGCTGAACCGGTGACCTACGTGCAGGTCGAGCCGACGACCGTCGTGGAGCTCGATGTCGACACGGCGTTCGAGGATCATCGGTGGCGCCACCCACCCAAGTTCATCCGCGTCCGACGGGACCTGCGGCCGAGCGACGTGTCCATGGCGCTACCCGTGTCCCGACACCGGTCGGCCTAGCTCAGCTGTCGAGGCGCGGTGCCACGGCTGATCTGTCGGCGGCGCTGTCCGCTGATTTCGGTCCGGTGGTCCTTGTTGTGGGCCGACGCAGTGTGGCATCGCCGCCCGGTCTGGTGGCCGATGAACCCTGGCCGGCCTGCGCCGGGTGAACCCGCAGCTTGGCCCGACCAGACGAATCTGCGTTCTCGAGTGCTGGTCCACGCCGGGCAGGCCAGCCGGAACCCCCGGCCGACCCGGGTGAGCGCTGCCAGGCGGATGCGTCCCACCCCGGGACCCACCGACGCCGCACCCGCAGGGCACGCGGCCACCACGAAGGAGCCCGTCCATGACCGACGACCACCAGCACGACGAGCACGACCAGCACGACCAGCACGAGGCGAACGAAGGCATCAGCGCCGAGCACGACGGCAACGAGACGGCCCCCGCTGCTCCGCTCGGGGAGCTGCTGCAGGTCGACCCACGCCAGCTGATCATCGGCGCGAACGTCCGCGGCGCGGTTGTCCTTGACCGGGACTTCGTGCGGTCGATCCGTGACCGCGGTGTCCGGGAGCCGATCCAGGTCCGCCGCCGCCCCGGCGACGGGGCGTTGGTGGTGCGGAAGGGCAAGCGCCGCACCTTGGGTGCGATCGAGGCCGGCCAGTCCCTGGTGCGGGTCCTGGTCGAACCGGAGGTCGATCCAGCTGAGGAGGACGGCGCTGGGCAGATCGAGCGGATCGTGGACCAGCTCGAGGAGAACCTGCATCGGTCGAGCAACTCGGAGGCCGAGGAGGTGGCGGCCCATCAGCAGCTGCTGGACCTGGGGTTGACGGCCGGGCAGATCGCCCGCCGGACGCACACCGCGGTGAAGCGGGTCAAGGTCACCACGTCGGTGGCGCGCAGCGAGCTCGCCGCCGCGGTCCTCGCCCGCTACGACATCCCGCTGGACCGTGTCGCGGTGATCGCCGAGTTCGACGACGGCACCGAACACGGGGTCGAGGCGGTCAAGGCGCTGACGGTCACAGCACAGAGTGATCCGGCTCAGTTCGACCACGTGGCGCAGCGGCTGCGCGACCTGCGCGAGGAGAAGCGCCTGGTGACCGAGCGGGTCGCCGAACTGACCGCCGCCGGTGTCCCGGTGGTCACCGAGCACACCGACCAGGCCGTGCACCTCGCCGGGCTGCGGCCCACCGTGGAGGATCCCAGCGGAACCGAGCTGACCCTCGATGCTCACCAGGACTGCCCGGGACACGCCGCCCTCGTCGAGCTGCGACGCGCCTGGGGCACGCAGGAAGCCACCGTCACGACCGCGTATGTCTGCACCGACCCGGACGGGAACGGGCACATCCCACGGTGGGACCGCTCGGGCACCGCCACTGAATCGCGCACCCGGCAAGCCGGCCCGATGAGCGAGGCCGAGAAGGCCGAACGCCGCCGGGTCATCGCCAACAACAAGGACTGGGACTCCGCGACCACGGTCCGGCGAGACTGGCTACGCACCACGTTCCTGGCCCGCAAGACGGCACCGAAGGACGCCGTCCGGTTCATCGCCGCCACCCTGGGCCGCGGCAGCCACGACGTGCGCAAGGCGATGGAGTCCGGTCACTGCACCGCCCGGGGGCTACTCGGTATGGATACGGCTGCAGGCTTCGGCTCACCCAACCCCATCGCGGTCGCGGCGGAAACGGCGTCGTCGACGCGAGCAACGATGCTGGCCCTGGCCGTCCTGCTCGGTGCCGTCGAGCAGGGCACGGGACGGCACAGCTGGCGCAACCCCAGCGGGGAAACCCAGGCCTACTTCACCGCGCTCAAGGGCTGGGGCTATCCGCTCTCCCCGGTCGAGCAGCTCGTGCTCACCCCGGACGGCGCCACGGTTGACGAAGCGCTGACCGCTGATGCCGCCACTGGCGAGATTCAGCCCGGCGATGACGCAGATGCGGCGACGACGCAGCCCGACACCCAGAACGCAGTCCAGGACGCCGATCCGCAGGCGATCAGTGAAACCGCTGACACGCAGCTCGCCGCCGTCGACGACGACGAGGACGCGGGCAGCCAGAACAGCGCGGTAGAAGGCGCTGACGTGGCCTGAACACGGGTGGTCGGTGAGGTCATCCGCGGCCTCACCGACCACGAGCGCAGTACCTGCTCGAAGGATCGGCGAGGGAGGGAACGCTGGCAGCTTGCCAACTCCATGCAATGGACGGAAGTCGAGGCACAGAGCCCGCGGGACCAGCTCCCACCCGTCGGCCTGCGCTTCACTAGCGGGCGCGGTGCGACAGCGTGAAACGCCTCGACCACTGCCGGCCCTGGTACGGCCGCGATTCGGCGCGGGGGATGAGCCACGGGCGTCGCGAAATACGCCCCGGAATCCTGGAGGTCGCCAGACGCGCCCTCAAGATCTGGTTGCACTCAAGGGTGGCGCTTACGGGGGAACCTCCCGCGTGCCTGGCTGCTGACGAGCACGCACAACGGTTGGCCGGTGTCAGCGTCGGGCGCCGCTGGGAAGGCAGCACACCGGGGCGGGCCAGCACCGACGAACCCGACCCGCACCATGCCGGTGAGATCGCGTGCAGATCCCTGGCCGGCCGAGAGCGGTCATCGCGATCCCGCCCGCATGGGCGAGCCGGAACCGCCGCCGTCCCTGCGGGCCACGCCTCCGGCGTGCTGAAGCCGGGCCGCGTCATCCCGACGCCGACCCGGAGGCCCGCATGCCGCGCACCCGCCACTCCACCGACTTCTTCAGCTCTCCCCGGCGCGAGTTCGCCGACCGCTACACCCGCAGGGAAGCGCTCGCCCGCGTGCTCATCGAGCCCGCTACGGACGCGCCTGAAGGGAGGCGCTGGTAATGGGGAGGAATCAGATCGAGGCCTATGACAACTCCCGCAGCTGGATCCTGCCCGACCACGTCTGTTCGAACATCCCGCTGCGGGGCAGCGTGGGCATGCTCGGCGCGCACAACGCCGCGCGTGGGCTGCTCGTCGAGATCTGCCGCCACACCGGCGCGCACCCGCTGGGCCTGCACTACCACGAGGCCTCACATCGCCGGGGCTGGCTCACCGTCGTCACCGTGCTCGCCGGGAGCAACGGCAGCTTCCTGCTCGTGACCACCCGCAGCTTCAGCGACTGGCGCCGGACCGGTGATGACGGCTGGCGTATCTGCATCAACGGCCAGGACCTGCCCACCGAGGACCGCAACCAGACGCCATCGGTGCCGATGCAGGCTGCCATCGTCGACCGCTGGCTGAACCCCTGACCGACCGTCGGCGCGGGCCTGCCGTGGGCCCGCGCCGCACACATAGCACGCGTGACCCGCCGCCCGGCGGAGCCGCGACGCCGAGGTCTTGTACCTACTCGAGGCGCTGCGGGATTGACTACCGGTGTGCGCGGACAAGCGCGTGTGCGGGGGGCCGGAGCAGACCTTGCCGAGCTGGTGATCGCACGTGCTGTCGTTCTGGGCGCGGGATGTCTGTTGATGACGCCCGAAGGTCAGCACAGTGCGGGTGGGGCGAGCGCCGATGAACCCGGACCGGCCCATCCCGGTGAGATCGCGTGCGGTCGCGCCGCCGTCTGCCGATCAGTGGGCGATCACACCGGGATGAGCGAGCCGGAACCCCCGCCGTCCCCTTCCGGGGACCCCACCACACCGTGCTGAGGCAGGGCCGCGTCACCCACTGACACCGAGCCCAGGAGCCCGACATGAACGAGATCACCATCCACGGCAACCTCACCGCCAACCCCGAACTGCGCTACTCCGCCGGCGGTGTGCCGGTCCTGACTCTCACCGTCGCGGTCAACCGCAGCCGGTATGACCGCCGCAGCGGCGGTTACACGAACCTGCCCCCGGTTTTCCACCGAGTCGTCGCGTTCAACCAGCTCGCCGAGAACGCCGCCGCCAGCCTGATCAAGGGTGCGACCGTCACCATCACCGGCCAGCTCGCCGACGACCTCTACCTCAAAGACGGGGAGCGTCGCCGCGGGGTGAAGCTCGAGGCCGCCGAGATCGCCGCCAGCCTCCGCTACGCCACCGCCGAGATCACCCGCAACAAGCGACCCGACACCGACACCGGCCCCGCTCCTGAGCCGCTGCCCGAGTCGACCACCGAGGACACCGCCGCCTGAGCCGCGGCCGGCGGCCCGGGCCACCCGGTCCGGGCCGTCGACCGTGCTCGGCGTATCGAGCGTCTGCGCGCAACTGGCGGGCGCCGGATCAGGTCGCGTGCAGCGTGGTCGGCTCGTGGTCTCGCGTCGGCCCGACACGGTGCCCGAGAACCCGGGCCCGCGACACAACCCCGACCGGACGCTGGCCTCCAGCTCCTCGTGGATCGCGGGCCCGGAACCCCGGGCAGTTTCCGGCGTGCCGACGCGAGCAGACACGAGCCAGACCAGCAATCGGAGCTCGCTGTGCGGCACACGTCCCAGCCGCGGCGGTAGTTCGCCGTCAACCCGAGACCCGGAGCCCAGCCTGATGGCCACCACGCCCGACCCCCGCACCGGACCGAAACCCGGATCCGGGCAGGCAAAGACGACGGGTACTCGGCTGGGCCGCGTCGCCGCGACGGGGGGCCGAGGCGGGCCGCTATGTGTTCCCGGTGCATCCGTGCAGCAAGCTGCCCGCCGTGAAGGACTGGGAGGCCACGGCTACTCGCGACCTCGAGCAGATCAAGCGCTGGTGGGCTCACCGGCCCTACAACATCGGCATCGCTACCGGAAAGAGCGACCTGGTCGTCCTCGACCTCGACCTCGCGCACGGCTATCCACCACCCGAGTCGCCCGGCGTCCGTGGCGGGTTCGACGTAGTGGCCCGGCTCGCAGCCGGAGCCGGCGAGCCTTGGCCAGCGCAGACCCTGGTCGTGGCCACGCCAGCGGGCGGGACGCACTGGTACTTCCGGCAGCCCACAGGAGTCGAACTGCGCAACACCCAAGGCGCGGCCGGCCATGGCCTCGGGTGGTGTGTGGACACCCGAGGCCACGGCGGTTATGTCCTCGGTTCCGAGTCGGTCCGCCGGGAGGGCTCCTATCGCGTGGTCCGCCGATACCCGATCGCGCCCCTTCCCGATTGGCTCGTTGCCGCCCTGTCCCCGCAGCCACAGCTCCCCGCTGTCGGCACACCGGCGCCGGCGTCTGGCAGCCGCGCCGCGGCGTACCTACGGGCCGTCCTCACCGGAGAACGCGCCGCCGTCGCGGCGGCCGGTGTGGGGGAGCGGCACATCACGCTGCTGCGGGCAGCGCGCCGACTCGGGCACTGGGTGGGAGGCGGCGCCTTGGCCGAGACCGAGGCACGAACGGCGCTGACCGAGGCCGCCGGGCACTTCGTCGGGGTCGCGGGCTACACCGCAGCACACGTCGAGCGCGACATCACCGACGGCCTCACCTACGGCGCCCAACTCCCACGCACGATCGAGAACATCTCGAACCCGACCCATCCAGCGAACTCGACCAACTGAACCGAGGACCGAGATCCGGTCCGTTCCTGCGCCCGGGCCAAGAAGTTCGGGAGTCCATCAGTTCTGCCCCCTGCCACTCCAGTGCTCGGTCGCTGGGCTCCCCAGGGGCCACCCAGGTCGCCGGGCCGGTGGAGATGGTGTGGTCGCGCCGTGGTCGGGCTCGAGTGCCGCGTGGCCATTTCGTGGTCGGTCCGCGCGAAGGTGGCCGCGTATCAGCACGGGTGGCGGTCATGTGACGGGTCGGGCCTCCGTTGCACAGCTCAGGTGGATCGCCCGGAGGTCAGCACACCGGGGCGGGGGCGAGCGGCGATGAACCTGGCCCACCCATCCCGCCGAGATCGCCCGCACGCTGAGCCGTCGGCTGGCGGTTGAGTCGGCGATCACACCGGGATGAGCGAGCCAGAACCCCCGCCGTCCCTACGGGACCCCCACCCCGGCGCGCTGAGGCAGTGCCGCGTTCCCCCAACGCCGAGCACCGGAGGCCCTCATGACCACCACCCACGAGATCACCGAGTCCGACACCCGCGCGACCCGCCTCACCGCACTCGAGGCCCAGGTCTGCCAGGCACGCAACGAAATCCAGGTCGCCGCCCTCTGTGGCGAACCGACACTCGCCCTGGACGCCATCGCGTCACTGGCCACGCTCCTGCAGCACACCCTGCAGGAACTCGCACTGCTCGCTACCGAACTCCACCCGAGCTGAGCCGGCTGCGGGTCCCGCCACCACTCCCGGCGGGACCCGCAGCCGCGACACGCTGTCAGACCCGACCTCGCTGGCATAGCTCCTTCGAAGCGCACCGCAGCTGGTGGGTGCCGTGGCAGCCGGCGCGATCCCTCGCCAGCAGTACTGGTGTTCCAGGGCCAGGTGGCGGAGCGTCGATGACCGCCCGTGGAGGGGTCCAGAGCTTCGAACGCGCAGATGGATGGCAGGTCCATGTTTGAGAGCAGCGAGATATGTCGGAAGTAATGCTTCCGGCCAGCCCCCGACGGGAAACGCGGAACGAGGGCGTTCCGGTGGGATCCCGTTAACGGCGTTGAACCGTGGCCGAGTGTGGGTTGAGTTCAGCGATCAACGAGCAGCTGGGATCGAGGCCTTACATCCCGGACCGAGCCGGTGGTTTCAATGCTGTCTGGCACGCTGGTGCCTTCGAGCCACGACTACGTGACGTCAGCTCCCGGCAACTGCCAGGCCGCTCTGCCACGGCATGTCGGCATCCCTCGGGCCGTCGGGTGAACCCAGCGCTGGGCCGTTGGTAACCGGCACGACGCGCAATCGTGGGGGCGGACGCTCGGGAGCCGAGCAGCGCCGCTCGCGCTGGCTTAGAGAGCGGACAACACGTACTATTCGGGCAGGTGTGCCGGGAAGCCTGCTCCCCAGCCGTACGAACCGCTCCGGTCCCCCGGACAGTCGCGATCCCCGATGACGGCTGCCGACCACCCTGTGTAGAAGTTCTAGCCGCGATGCTCGGGAATCGCTACCCACCGTGACTGATCGTCAGTCCTTTGTCATGTTGCCCGGCGCCCGGCTCGTCGCTCAGGCCTGATGTCCGTCGGCGGTCAGGGCGGCGAGGACGTCCCGGTGGTCCAGCCACCCGATGGGTTCGGTGGTATCGGCCGGCGCCACGGGGAGCCCGGTGGCGTCGTGGCTCTGAAGTGCGAGTGCTGCGGCGCGCAGCGGTGCGTCGGGCCTCAGTGAGGGCAGCATGGCGGCCAGGTCCGCGGCGCGCGGTTCGTCGTCGCGTGTGGGCCAGGGGTCGTCGAGCGTTGCGGCGGTGACGGCGCCCCGGTAGCCGCTGTCGTCGAACACGGGGAGAGCTCCGTAGCGGGCGCCCGCCAGGCGGGCGAGCAGCTCGGGACGGTCGGCTTGCGCATCGACCGGTTCCGGGAGGGGCCGCATGGCCTCGGCGACGGTGAGGCGCTGCAGCGGGTCGTGGGCCCCGTCCTGGCTCGCGTCGGCAGTGGCGGCGTCGATGTCGACGCCCCGCCGGAGGAGCTTGAGGGTGTAGATCGTCCGGCGGGAGACGAGGTGGCTGGCGCCCGTGGCCAGGGCGACGGCTGTCATCAGCGGCAGGATGATCGAGTACTCGCCGGTGAGCTCGAAGACGATGACCAGCGCGGCGATGGGCGCGTGGCTGGCGCCGGCGAACACCGCGGCCATCCCGACCAGCCCGTATGCGCCCGGGGAGATGCCCAGGTGGGGGAAGGCGGCCTGCATGGCGAGGCCGAAGGCGGTGCCGGCCATGGCTCCGATGAACAGGGAGGGGGCGAACACGCCTCCGGAGCCGCCGATGCCGATCGTGAGGCTGGTGGCGAGCATCTTCCCGATCAGCAGCAGGAGCAGGAAGCCGATGGCGTACTTGCCAGTCACTCCGTTCTCGAGGATGGGGTAGCCCACGCCGTACATCTGCGGCAGCGCGAGCAGTAGGGCTCCGAGCAGCACACCGCCGACGGCGGGGCGCAGCCACTCCGGCCCGCGCCAGAGCCAGTCGCAGGCGTCCTCGATGGCGTAGAGCACGCGGGCGAAGAGCCATCCGATCAGCCCGGCCGCGAGCCCAAGGGCTGCGTAGAGCAGGTACTCGACCGGGGAGTGGAGCGTGAATGCCGGCAACACGAGGAACGGCTCACTGCCCAGCACCGAGCGTCCGACGACAGCTGCGGTGACCGAGGAGAGGACCACCACGCCGAAGGCCTCCGCGGTGAAGCTGCGCAGGATGATCTCGAGCGCGAAGAACACCCCGGCGACCGGGGCGTTGAAGGTCGCGGAGATGCCGCCGGCGGCTCCGCAGGCCACGAGCAGTTGCAACCGGTGCGGCGGAACGCGGAGCCACTGCCCGATCGACGAGGCGAGGGCCGACCCGATCTGCACGATCGGACCTTCGCGGCCGACTGAGCCGCCCGAGCCGATGCACAGGGCCGAGGCCAACGACTTGACCACCGCGACCCGCGCCGGGATCCGACCCCCGTTGCGGGCGACGGCGACCATGACCTCGGGCACGCCGTGCCCGCGCGCCTGTGGGGCGAAGCGGTGCACCAGTGGCCCGTAGAGCAGGCCGCCGACCACGGGCGCGAGCAGCAGGAACCACGGCCCCAGAGCGGGAAGCAGGGGGTGTGCCGCCCGTCCCGCGTCGCTGTAGTCGGCCCGGCCCGTGAAGAGTTCGGTGAAGCCCAGGATCAGGTAGCGGAACACGACAGCGCCGACGCCGGCACCGGCGCCGATGAGCACAGCCAGTCCGACCAGGCCGGGTTGCGATTCCCGCAACCAGTCGTAGGCCCTGCGCCGCCCGCCTGGCAGGAGCCGGGTCGGGGCCGGCTTCGCAGGACTTTGCACCAGGCTATCTTTGCATCGGGCAAAGATAGTTGCGGTCCGTTTTGTCGGGAGAGGCTCGGGATGTGACGAAGACCGACGCAGGAGTCGGCGACCCTGCCTCCGCCCGAGGTGGTGAACTCGTCGACGCCGTGATGACGGCGAGCCGTGTGCTCGTGGGCATCGCGGCCCGGTCCCTCGCGGCGGCCGGGGACGTCAGCCTGCCCCAGTACCGGGTCCTGGTTCTGATCGCCGGCCGTGGGCCCCAGCGCGCGATCGATCTGGCGAGTGCACTGGGATCAACCCGTCTTCGGCGACGCGGTTGATCGATCGGCTCGTTCGCGCCGGTCTCGTCCGCCGCCAGCGGTCGAGAGCCGATCGCCGCTCGTACCAGGTGGCTCTTTCGCCGCAGGGCCGCGACCTGGTGGCCGAGGTGACGCAGCGTCGTCGTGAGGAGTTCGAGCGTCTCCTGTCGAGCCTGCCGGCAGGTCAGCACGAACCCGTGATCGCCGCATTGCGTGCGATCGCCGACGCGGCAGGGGAAGCTCCGGAACGCGACCTCGCCATCGGGCTCGGATGGTGAGCCGACCGCAGACGGAAGGCAACTGTCAGCTGGCAGCGGCGCCCGGCGGGCACCCCGTGCAGAGACCGGTACTCGTTATCGAGCCGGTCGAGCACACAGAAAGGACGAAGCGGTGTCCAGAAACCCGACGTTCTACCGCCGGGATCAGGTGGTCGGCCCGGAAATCGAGCCATACGCGTACCTCCCGCCCGGTGCTGGTCTGGCACACCTCGGGCCGGTCGGCAGCAGTCGGAGGCGACGTACCTCGATCGCCTCGCGGTCGACGGCTGGTTCCGGCCGGTGGGTCGTGACCGCGCTGAACCTCCTGGCCGGTTTGTGGCTCGTCGTGGCGCCATCCGTGCTGGACTACGACAACACCGTCCCGGGATTCGGCGTCGCGTGGAATGACGTCGCGATCGGTATCGCCATCGCGCTCGTGGCCGTGGTGCGGATGATCGACCCGTTCCGCGGCATGACACTGGCAGCGGTCAGCTTCGTACTCGGGACGTGGCTTGTCGTAGCCCCGTTCGTCCTCGCCGTTCATGAAAAGACCCACGCGGGCGCCGCGATGTGGAACGACATCGTGGTCGGGCTGGTCGTCGCCGTCCTCGCGCTGGTCAGTGCCGCGCTGCTCCGGCCCCGTCCCCGTGGAACTCTGCGGTCCCACCCTGACGGTCGGCTTGCGAATCGGCTCGCGGGCGCTCGGCAGCGCACCCGTTGAGTCCGGCATCGGCCAGGATCCGAGAGAACGTTTCGATCGGAGGAGCCATGCGCCGACCAGTGAGCCCAGGAGGCGGCCGTTGCGAGTTGACGCGCCGGCTGAGTGCCGAGTATGACGGCGTCCTGCCGCAGGTGACCGTCGAGGCCGAGGTCCGGGCCGCCGAGGTCGAGTTGCGTGGTCAGGTGCCGCTTGGCTCGCTGGACGAGATGGTTCACCGCCTGGCCGGGTATCGCCTCAGCGAGCGGGCCGGAGCGGGACGATGACGGCCGCAGCTCCGCAGGGCGATCCGAAGTCGGTCGCAAGAGGAGGAGGGCCGGGCGTGGATGCACGTCTCCTGCTGGTCGAGGACGACAAGCGGATCCGGCTTGCACTCGCACTGGCCCTGGCCGACGAGGGCTGCGAGGTGGTGGAGGCCGGGTCGGGCGAGGAGGCGCTGGACCTCCTGGACTCGAGAGAGGTGGACGTCGTCCTGCTCGACCTGATGCTGCCGGGCGTGGACGGCCTGCAGGTCTGTCGCACCCTCCGTGAGCGTGGTGACCTGCCGATCATCATCGTGTCCGCAAGGACGGACTCTGCGGACGTGATCGGTGGGCTCGAGGCGGGGGCGGACGACTACGTCACCAAGCCGCTGGTCGCGAGCGAGCTCGCCGCGCGCATCCGTGCGCTGCTGCGTCGTCGACAGCCCGCCGGTGCCGGGCACCGGCGGGTGTTGTGTGTCGGTGACGTGGAGGTCTTCCCGGACGAGGACATCGTCCGTCGCGGCGGGGCCGATGTTCATCTGACCCGCACCGAGTTCCGCCTGCTGGTCGAGCTCGCGAGCGCCAGCGGTCGGGTCGTGACTCGTGAGGAGCTGCTGAAGAGGGTCTGGGGCTACGACTACTTCGGCGACACCCGGCTGCTGGACGTCCACATCCGACGGCTCCGGCGCAAGATCGAGCATGACCCGGACGATCCGGAGTGCGTGCTCACGGTCCGCGGGCGCGGGTACAAGGCGAGAGTCGACGGGTGAGGGAGCAGGGCTTCCGTGCAGCTCGTGCGGCTGTCGTTGCGGTGGCGGGTCGCGTGGGCCTTCGCCCTCGGGTCGCTCCTGGTCACGGGAGTGCTCGCCGCGGTCACTTGGAACCTGGCAAGTAGCTACATGCTGCGTCAGCGCGAGCAGAGCGCGACACGCCAGGCCACGGTGAACGTCCGGTTGGTCGACAGCTCCCTGCGGTCCGGGGCGGACGGGCTCGAGGAGCTGCTCACCGGGCTGACGTCGGGCTCCGATTCGACGGTGCTGCTCTCCCGTCCAACGGGCTGGATCACCAGCGGTCGTCAGGTGGATTCCACCGCGTTGCCTCAGCCACTGCTAGCCTTGCCGCGCAGCGGGGTGCCCGCCCGGCAGTGGCTCGTCGTGGCAGGGATTCCGGTGGCCGCGGTCGCGCTTCCGGTGGCGGGCGGGACCGACGTCTATGTCGAGCTCTTCCCGCTCTCGGAGCTGGATCGGGCGTTCCGGTTCCTCAGCACGGTCCTCGCCGCCGGCGTCGCGGCGAGCACGGTGCTCGGGTTCGCGCTGGGTGCATGGGCGAGTACGCGGGCGCTACGTCCACTGACCCAGCTGACGAACGCCGCAGCCCGAATGGCGCGCGGCGATCTGAGTGCCCGCCTGCCCGAACAGGCGGATCGTGAACTGGCGGCACTCGCGTCGACGTTCAACGCCACTGCCGACGACCTAGAGGCGCGCGTCAGTCGGACGCGCGGTTCGCCGGGGACGTGAGTCATGAGCTCCGGTCGCCGCTCACCACGATGGCCAACGCTGCGGCGGTACTGCAGCGCCGTCGCGGCGAGCTCGCCGGTACCGCCGCGCGTGCTCTGGATCTTCTGCTGTCGGAGGTGGCCCGGTTCGAGCGGATGGTCGTGGACCTGCTGGAGATCTCACGCGACGACCAGCAGACCGACCCGGTGGACGAGGAGGTCGTGGACCTCGCGGAGCTGGTGTGCCACGTCATCGATATGCGGCCGGGTGCTGCGCCGCCTATCGAGGTCGAAGAACCACCGCCACTCGTCCAGGGCGACCGGCGTCGGCTCGACCGCGTGGTCGCGAACCTCCTGGACAACGCCGATCGCTACGCAGGCGGGCCGGTCAGGGTGGCGGTGCTGCGCCATGACGGACGGGTACGCCTCGAGGTCGACGACGCCGGCCGCGGGGTGGACGAGGAGCTTCGTGAGCGGGTGTTCGAACGGTTCGCCCGCGGCACTCATGCCCGGGACCGGGACCAGGACGGTGGTAGCGGGCTCGGTCTCGCGCTCGTCGCGCAGCATGTCCGCCACCATCGCGGCTCCGTGTGGATCGAGGACCGCCCGGGTGGCGGTGCGCGGTTCGTCGTGGACCTTCCGGAGGCGGAGCGATGACGCGGACAGCGGCGGTTCCGACACTGCTCGTCGTGGTGTTCCTGGCCGGCTGTGGGGTGACCACCGAGTCCGAGCCGGTGCCGTTGACCGAGTCGGCGGTGCCACTGGCACCGACACCCCTGGTCACCCAGCGAACGCTCTCGGTGCCGCCGCTACCACCGCCGGCCGTCGCTCCTTAGCCGACTCCGGCGCCCGCCCCGAGCCTGACGAGAAACGCACCGCCGTCGGCGCCGAACACCTCAGGGTGAGACGGCGGGGAAGTGCCGGCGACGCCGCCGTGCAGCGGTTGCTTCGTCCCGCGAGGCCACGGCATGGAGTCCGACTGCTCGACCGTCCGGCCGCCGGCCAGAGAACCCTTCCCCTGGTCGGCGGCCACCGGACGTCATCGCGCCGCCCGCGACGTTTCCGCGTCGTGGCTTGCGGCGCGACGGAGTTGCAGCATCCGCGCACTGCCGGGGAGCGCCACGAGCAGGGCACCCGCGACCGCGGAGAAGAGCAACGCGACGCCGGTCGGTAGGGCACCGGTCCAGGCCAGGAAATTGATCTGCACGGGAGCGCGGTTCTGCAGGATGAAGATCAGCAGGAAGGCCAGAACCACTGCCGAGAGGATCATTCCGACCCAGAGCCCGCTCAGTCGACTTCCCTTGATATCTTTCCCGGGTCCCTGTGGTGTGGTCGGTCGCTCTGCCGAGGGTGGCGTATCACTCATGACAACCCGATCCGATAGACCGATGCCGGAGGATTCTCCTCATGGCCACAACCCCACACCGCCGGCGGGGCCTTCCGGCCCACGCTCGGCCGGGGGCTGCTCATCGCCCGCTGCGCGGGCCATCCATCCCAGCAGAGCCACGGTACCGGCGATGCACAGGGCGGCGATGGATCCGGTCAGGGCGATGAGTCCGAGAACTATTGACAGCAGCGCCCATAGGGGCACGGTCGTGTCCCCGGGGAGGCCCGCGGGTGTCGACGCCTGCACCCGATCGCCGTGGACCTCGGGTCCGTCCGACTTCCGCCACTCCGGTCCATCGCGGCTCAACATCGCACCCACCTCCTGCGAGGCAGCACTACCCACGCCCGTCCCCGGCGACGCCGGATTGGGGCTGTCGGCAGGAGAATGTCAGGTAGGAGTGGATGCTGGCCGATTGTCGTCCCCGCTTGTCAGCGGGGGACGTCCGGAGTGTCGACCGGTACCTCGAGGAGCAGGTCGCCGGCGCGCGCGAAGCCGAACACCACGGGGTAGGTCAGGCCGGAGCGGATCGGCTCCCGAAGTCCGGTGAGGCCGACCATGTTGTGGCCGTCCTCGTAGGAGGTGCTGACTCCGGCGGCGCCGACCTGCCCTGCGGTCAGGGTGTGGCCTGCCGGGACAGTGAGGCCGTCGGCGACGAGGATGCTGCCAGTAGCGATCGGACTCGAGACCCGGACGAGCCGGTCTGGTTCCCGGCCGTGGTTGATGATCGTGACCGAGAGCGGGGCGGTCGCCCCGGCCTGGTAGACCTCGTCACCGGTGATCGGGGGGCTGAACAGGAACTCGACGTCAGCCACCGTGATCTCGCCGATCCGCCCGATGGCGCTGCTTGTGACGGCCGGAGTGTCCTGCACGGCCTCGCCGCACGCGGCGACGGGAAGCGTCAGTGCCGCCAGCGCCGTGACGAGCGCAGCGCTCCATCGGCGGGAGGCAGCCGGGCGGCCGTCACGGCCTGCCCGGCGGCGGGGCGTCAGCATTGTCATGCCGATGCAGTACCCGGGCCGCGGCGTGTGACCAGGTCTCCTGCCTGACGATGTCCTGTCAAACAGTGGCAGGGTGTCCCTGGCCGGCGCGTCGTGCCGCGGTGCAATTCCTTCGGCACATCAGCCGCCACCCTCATGGATCGGGGTTGACGGTGCGATCTGAGATGCCACTCATCCTGGTCGGGCGACGGTGGCGCCGCGGTCGACGCATGCGCGGCAGGGTCAACTGTCGCCTTTGCTCAAGATCCGCTTGCCGATGGATCGAAGAGTGGACCTGGGTGATCGTCACTGGCTTTCGCCCCGACTGTGTGGCCTGGCACCGTCGGGGGTACCGGACAGCATGGCCACGCCGTCGTCCAGGCGCCGGGCGGTACGCGGACTCGGCTCCCGCCACGGATCCGCGGCTTTCTTGCGAGTACTGGAGGGGCTTCGGTGGATCTGGTCCTCGTTCTGGTTCCTCCCGGCCGTCCTGTGCCTGGGCGCAGCGGCACTGGCGGAGCTGTTGGTCACCACATCCCAGGCCGGACCTCGAGTCGATCTCGGCCCGTTCAGCCCGCTGTTCTATCGCGTCGGCGCCAGCGGTAGCCGCGATCTGCTAGGCGCGATCGCCGGATCCATGCTCACGGTGGCGTCCACCACCTTTTCCATCACGATCGCCGTGCTCGCGCTGACATCCTCGACGTACGGAGCGAGGCTGGTACGGAACTTCATGAGGGATCGCGTCAACCAGGCGGTCCTCGGCGTTTTCGTGGCGACGTTCCTCTACTCGCTCCTCGTCCTGCGGTCCATCCGCACGGTGGACACAACTGCCGACGGTTCGGAGGAAACCCGGGAGTTCGTACCGCACCTTGCGGTCAACGTCGCCGTGGTCATGGCGGTGATCTCGATCGGCTTCCTGGTCTGGTTCATCCACCACATCAGCGACTCCATCCAGGTGTGGAAGCTGTCGGCCCGGGTCCGGGACGAGCTGTGGGGGACCGTCAACCGCCTCTATCCGGAGCGGATCGGTACCGATGCCGCCGGAGACGTTCGGGACGGAGCCGCTCTTTCGGCGGTCGAGGACGCCGCGCCTGTCGTGGCGCCGCGGTCCGGGTACGTGGTGGCGGTCCGGCAGGAGGGACTGCTGGACGCGGCCCGCAAGCACGACGTCGTCGTCACGCTCTCCGTCCGACCGGGGCAGTTCTGCGTCGACGGAACCGAGCTGGCGTCGATATCCCCCGAGAGCCGTGTCGATGCACGAATGCTTCGGGACGTGGTGGCGACGATCAACCTTGCCGACTCGCGGGGTCCCGAGCAGGACGTCGAGTTCGCCACGAAGCAGGTGGTCGAGATGGCCGTCCGGGCGCTGTCGCCCGGGACGAATGATCCCTACACAGCGATCAACGCTCTCGACAGTCTGTCCGCGGGGCTCTGTCTGCTCGTTTCACGCCCCATGCCCTCGGCGGTCCGCTATGACGAGTCCGGGGCCATACGGGTGGTCGCGCCAGCGGTTCCGCCTGCTGACGTCCTAAATCTCGTGTTCGACGCCGTTCGGATATATGCCATTGAGCACCCCGAGGTCCTGGGCAGTGCCGTGGTTCTCGCCGACCGCCTCGCCGCAGCAGGCGGCCGACGACTCGGCCGCTCGCTCATCGTCCAGCTCGATCTTCTCCTGGACGCCTACGCGCGCAGGCGCCCATCGCCACGAGACCTGGACCGGCTGCGTGACAGCGTCGAGCTCGTGCGGCTCCGGATCGAACCCGGGAGAGACGTGTCCCCTGGAACGACTCGGCGGACGTGACGGTCGGGGCGGGGCCCCGACCGTCACGCGCCGCGCCGTCAGGGGCCGGGGCATGACGTCGCTCCCGCCCCTCCCGGCGACCCGATCACTGTCACGAGGTTCGACGGTTCCCATCGCTGATAGGCTGCCTGTCGGCGTCCACCTCGATCTCTTCCTTGCGGACCTCGCCGCTGACGGTCTCCTCGCCGGTGACCGTCCGGGTACCGAGCCGCACCCGCTCGACCACCTCGGCCTCCTTCTCCACGACGGGCCGCTCCTCGTGCAGGACGACCTCACGTTCCTCATCCGAGATGGTCGGAGCGACCTCGTCTGCCGCATTGGCGCCGCCGGCCGGTTCGCGTTCGACGACGACCTCCTCGTGCGAGACCGGCACGGTGACCTGCTGCTGCTCGGTGACCACGTGCTTGCGCAGACGCACCCGCCCGGTCTCACGAGTCCGCGTGCCGGCGCTGAGCCGCTCCTCGGAGCGCGTCATCGCGTCGTCCGCGGAAGCGCTGGAAGCGCCCGGACGGTCCCCGCCGGGCGACCCCGCCCTGCCGGTGGCGGTCATCCCTGCATTGCCGACGGAGTCGCTGGTCCGCGATGTCCCGGTCTCGCCGCCGTAAGGAACTTCGTAGTGGCGGAACAGTTCCGCCTCCTCCGACGGGCTCAGCTCACGCCCCGGGTCGTGGTGGGGCGCCGTCTTGAGTTGCTCCTTGTCGTAGGGCAGCCGTAGATCGTCCCCGACGAACTCGGCCTGTGCCAGCGGCACCAGCGAGACGCGGGTCCCGAAGAGCCCGCTCACAACTGCGACCCATTCCGGACGGCCGGACTCGGTGTCGTAGTAAACCGCATGCACGCTGCCCAGCTTCTCCCAGTCGCGGCCGACTACGGCCGCGCCGGCGAGCCGGCCGGGATCATGAATGTTCATCGACATGATTCTTTACTCCATTTCTCATTGAATCGGCTCAGGAAATGAGCCGCTTTATGCGGCGACCTCGGTGTCGCGCGGAGCGCAAGTCAGCGCTCTTGTGGCGATCACCTGGTACGGGGCCTGCCCCGCCTCCCACCTTCTCGGGTTCGCTGCCGACTCAGTGCTGGGTTTCCCACAGTCCCGCGCCGTTATCTGGCGGTCGCCTGACGATGCCGATATCGAGTGTTCGATCACCGGCGCACGGCCGCCGGCTCGTGATCCGTCAACGACGCCAAGGTCCGGATCCGCGTAGGTGCGCCTCCCGGGCCGGGTCGAGTCGAAGCTGACGGTCACCTGACAAGAAGCAGCCTCGTGTCCGCGCCGACGCTTGTGCTGCCTGGTTCCGGTACTGAGGCCTCCGGTGTCACCGTGCCGGCCTGGGACGCCGTACTGCTGTTCGTCGGCGGTCTGCTCGATCGCGAGGACACCAGCGGCCGTTGCCGTGGAGCTACCTCTGAGATCCGCGTCATGACCGCAAGCTGCCCGACAGGTAGACCTCTGGCGTTCGAGGGCATCCGAATGGTGTCGGCCACCTCGCTGCGGTGGCCACGGTCATCGAACGGGAGAAGGCCCATGCCCGAGTACAGGAAGTTTCGCCGCAGGAACCAGCCGGTCGGACTCAACCCGGACACCGATACCCAGGCGCGCCACACCACAGGGGCCTCCGATCTCGAGCGGGTCGGCGGCCCGGGACCCCACAGCGTCCTCGCCCCGCGGCGGCGTGGCGGCGCCATCTCTTCCGGTGTCAGCGCGGTGAGCCTCGTGGCGGGCATCTGGCTCGCGCTCGCGGCGGTCGCGCTGAACTACGACATATCCGGCCCTAATCTCGACGCTTACTGGAATGACATCGTCATCGGAAGCGCGATTGCGCTCGTGGCGGTGGTGCGGATGGTCACGCCCTTCCGCACCGCTGCGCTCGGGTTGATCAACGTCGCCCTGGGTGTGTGGTTGATCATCGCGCCGTTCGTTCTTGCCTACGGCGGCGCTGCCCTGTGGAACGACGTCGTCGTCGGGGTAGTCGTCGTGGTGGCCGCATTGGTGAGCTCGGCGCTGTCACGCCGACGGCCGCCGGAGGGCGTGAACTACGGGGAGCCCGGAAGCCAACCGTGAGATGCGACCGGGCACCTGACGTGCGTGTGGCCTCTACGGCCGGTTCCGGTCACAGCTTCCTTCAGCGCGGGCGTCCCGTCTCCGCTTGCGTCTGACCCCCCTCTTTCCCGCCGAACCCTGAATGCGGGACCGGGTGTCTCTGCGGCCGCGGGCGGGCATACCGGTGCGCACAGGCCGGCCGACCCGGCGGAGGAGCCGCGACCAACGCGATCGACAAACGGCCGGTGGCGGCAATGAGGGAAGGGTGACCGGATGGACACGGGCGGGTTCGCTCCGAACCTGCTCGACGCCGTGCTCGTGTTGTTGCTCGGCTATGTGTTGATCCGTGGATGGCGGCAGGGCGCACTCTCCCAGATCGCGGCGTTCGGCGGGTTCGGACTCGGCCTGCTGGCGGGGATATGGGCGGCGCCCCGGATCGCCGGATTGCTCGTCGACGAACCGGGGCCGGGTCTCGTCCTCCTCACCCTCGGGATATTGCTCGTTGCGGTGCTGATCGGCCAAGCGATCGGGTTCGCCGTGGGTCTTCGTCTGCGCGGGGCCGCGCAGCGGCTCGGTGTCGGCACGTTGTGGATCGTGGCGCGGGCGTAGCTGTGGGCGCCGCCGGGCTCGTGTTCGCTGTCTGGCTGCTGTCGAGCCTGCTTGCCCGGGGCCCGGTTCCCGCCCTCGCACAGCAGATTCGCGGTTCACAAGCAGTCCAGGCCATCGACGCGGTGCTGCCGCCTGTCCCCGATGCCGTCGGCCGCATCTCCGCATACCTCGACGACCAGGGCTTCCCGCAGGTGTTCACCGGTCCGGGCCGCGGCGGAATCGCGGCGCCTCCGGTCCCGGCCACCGCCGACGAAGCGGTTCGGGCGGCGGCCACCGCCGGGCAGCCGAGCACCGTGCAAATCAGCACAGCCGGCTGCGGCGGTGTGATCGGGGCGGGCTCCGGGTTCGTCGCCCAGCCCGGGTTCGTCGTCACCAACGCGCACGTCGTCGCGGGTTTCGATCAGCTCAGCGTGCGGGACGCCGCGGGTGAGCACAGCGCCGTCGCGATTCACCTCGATCCAGCACTCGACCTCGCCGTGCTCGCCGCCCCCGGTGTCCAGGCCCCCGCAATCGGTTGGTCGGGCACCGCCGTCACCAGCGGCACCGAGGGCGCGACGCTCGGGTTTCCCGGTGGACAGTCGCGAATGGTGGTGCGCCCGGCGACCGTGCAGGCCCGTCTCGACGCTGTCGGCCGCGACATCTACGGCGGGAGCCGGGTGCGGCGGGAGATCCTCGCCCTCTCGGCTCCGGTCGAGCGTGGAGACTCGGGCGGCCCGTTCGTCACGAGTGCGGGTCTCGTCGGCGGCGTCGTCTTCGCCGGTGACCCTGGTGGTCGCACCGGATACGCACTCACGGCCCGAGAGGCCCGCCCCGTCGTCGAGGACGCCATCGACCGCAATCAGGAGGTCGGCGTCGGCGCTTGCCGCTTCTGACTGACGAGAACCTGTCGGAGATGCACGGGGGCCGACGACAGTACGTGCTGCTCGCTGCCGAAACGCCGGAGCCCCACTACACGCCGCCTCCGCGCGCGCCCAATAGGTGGGAGGCGCGGCGCGGCCAGGTCGCGCCAGGAGGACGTCAGGTGGTGTCCCTGGTGACCGGATCCCCTGGGGCGCCGTCTGGACCGGGGCCCTCACCACCTTGACTCTCAACATCGTCCTGCAACTGCTGTTCTTCGCGCTCGTTTGGCTTGATCTCGGTACGGGCAGCTCGACGACAAGCGCCATCGTCAGCGGGGTGCTCGGCCTCGTTGCGTTCCTCCTCGGCGGACTCGCCACCGGAGCGTCCGTCATGTGGCACCGCATCAATGACGGCATGTTCAACGGTGTGGTGAGCTGGACCCTCACGGCAGCCCTGCTCCTGGGCCTCGCGCTCGCCGGTGGGGGTGTGCTGCTGGGTACCTTCGCCAATGTTTTCGGCGTCTTCGGTACCGTCGTCGGGCCAGCTGCCGTGAGTGTGGCGCGTAACTCCGCCGGGTGGGCCGTCCTGGGTTTGGGGCTGTCGGTGGTTGCGAGTGCGCTCGGCGGTGCTCTCGGTGCGCAGCTCTGGCCGCGTCGGGGTGCGCCTGATGCGGCCCGCCCCTGACGACGTCACCGACGTTCGTGCCCAGGGCGTGGACCGCCCACGAGACCGGGCGAGCGAGCTGCGTCACGATGGGGCGGTACCGGGTCGTGGCCCGAACCCGCCGCGTTTCGATCGGCTCCGACAGGGAAGGCGTAGGCCGTGAGGTCCTGCGATCATCAGGCCCACCAGGTCGGTAGCCCGTGCTGAGCGTCGTCCTGGCGGTCCTCGCCGCGGTCGGCAACGCGGTCGCGTCCGTGCTGCAACGCCGGGCCGGTGCCGATGTACCGGAGGATCAGGGGGGCGGCCCGATCCGGCTGCTCTGGCAGCTCGCCCACCGGCCGGGCTGGGTCGGCGGCATCGCCGCGCTCGTCGTCGGGTTCCTGTGCCAGGCCGCGGCGCTGGCGACCGGGCCCATCGCGCTCGTCCAGCCGATCCTGGTGCTGGAACTGGCGTTCGCGCTGGTCCTGGCCCAGGTGGTTTTCCGGTCGCCGTTGCACCTGCGTGAGTGGGGAGCCGTCATCGGGATGTCTGCTGGACTCGTTGCCCTTCTCTGGGCGCTGAAGCCCGCCAGGGAAGGCCCCGCACAGGCCTCAGCAGGCAACTGGATCCTGGGTATCGGGGTCATGTTCGCGATCAGTGTTCTCTTCGCCGTGATCGGGTTCCGAGCGGCAGGCACCCGGCGTGCGGCGTACCTCGGACTCGCCACGGGGGTCGGTTTCGCTCTCACCGCAGTGCTGCTCTCCGGGATCAGCGCGGTCTACGTCAGGTCGGGGATCGGAGGTGTCCTCACGTCGCCGCAGACCTACCTGCTGATCGTGCTCGGCCCCGCCTACTTCTTCTTGCTGCAGAAGAGCCTGCAGGCTGGCAGTCTCGTTGCCGCGCAGCCTGCGCTCACCCTCTCCAATCCGGTGGTCGCGGTGGCGTTCGGGATCGTCGTGTTCGGGGAGCAGGTCCGCACGGGTGGCTGGCTGGCACTTGCCGTCGCGGGCGCGGCGGCCATCGCCGTATGCACCGTGGTACTGGCCCGATCTCCGCTCCTGAAGGGTGACGGGAGCGCCGAGTTCGACGCTGGCTCCAAGGGCCCCGCCCGACGTCCTTCCTGACCCATCTACCTCCATCGAGGGAGCGGCGTGGTCTTGGTTCTGACATTCGACGTGGTGCTGCTGGCGACGCTCGCGCTGTCCGATTGGCCGCGCAGTCGATCCTGTCCACCGCGTTGGTGTTCCTGGCGCTGGCCGCCGTGGTGACGTGGGGGTCGGGACCAAGGTGCTCGAGCTCGTGCTCGGTCCGGTGTTCGGCGGGATGACGGGAAACCGCCGTCGCCGTCAACCGGGGAGCGTCGAGCAGTTCGGGGCAGGCGTCGTGGGCGGCGCCGGGGCTGAGATCGGCGCGGTGAGGATCTGCGGGGCGGTGCCGTCGGGCGGCAGGGGCAGCCGGTACGAGACGTGTCGTGCGACATGGCCGCCGCCTACCGGGTACATCGGTAGCAGGGTCAGCGCACCCGTGCCCTGTCACGTCGTGCGTCCCCGCGTAGCTGGAGCATCCTCGCGGCACCCGGGAGCGCCACGAGCAGCACCCCGGCGATCGCGGCGAAGAGCAGGGCGACGCCCGTCGGTAGGGCGCCCGTCCACCCCAGGAATACGATCTGCACCGGCGCACTGTTCTGCAGGATGAAGATCAGCAGAAAGAGCAGGACCACTGCCGAGAGGATCACGCCGATCCACAGCCCGCTCGTTCGGCCCCCTGAGGAGGCGATTGCCCGGCCCTTGACGCCCTTCACCCGCTCGGCGTTCGATGGCTTCTCACTCATCCGACACCCCTCTCACTGCAACGGCCTGTGTAGCCGGTTGTGGCGGCAGCTCAGCGAGTGGCGCGCGTCTCGAACCTGCGTCTCGGCTGCTGTTCCCGCCGATCCACAAGGCTCCATGACTGCCACCGGAGCGTCGTCGTCGCGTCTCGTTGCTGCGACGGGAGCAGGGTGCAGGGGGAGATGCGTGCTCTCTCGGCCCCCTCAGCGCCAGAAACCCGGACCGTTGACCGGCCCCCCCAGGCGATCCAGGCCGGATCTGGCCGTCCCCGTATCCGGGACGTGCGTCAGGAAGACGATGAGCCCGGCGATGGCTGTCAGGGCGAAGACCAGGATGGATCCGGTGAGAGCGACCAACCCCAGAACGATCGAGGCCAGGACCCACAGGGGTTCCTCCGTCCCAGTGGGCGCAGTGCCTCTCGGCGTGCTCTCGTCCTGCCACCTCTTGCACGAGTCGTCGGCCCTTCGGTCGAAGCCTGCATCGTCCGGTTCCGCAGTTGTCATCGTGCCCACCTCCTTCGAGACCGGGATACCCCGGGATGCGATCGGAGCGATGGCAGGTCCTCCACCTTCAAAAAGTCGTCAGCTCTCGCGGAACGCCTGCTGACCGCTCCCGCCGGACCGTAGGGGCAGAGGCCGGCGTCTTCACCGCAGGAGGCCGACGGCCGTCGCGCATGTGTCACTCAGGACGGGATGCTTGCTCCCCCCGGTTGAGCGAGTCGGGCTGCCCAGCCGTACTCGCCGCTCCGGCCATCCTGCGGTCCTGGTTGCTCAGCGCGGGCCGTCGGCGACCTTCTGCAGTTCCAGCGTTGATCCGGGCTAACGCCGAGCGGGCGCGAGAGATCGTCAGCGCTTGGTCAGGCATGGACTTCCCTTCGATCCATGTGCAACGACTGCCGTTCGTCGTCCTTACGGGAGCGGCCCCGTCACATGGGCGGACTCCCCCTCCGGGCGCTCCGTGCCGGCCCGGCGTCCATAGGACCGGACCGCTGCGCTGGAGGTCAGCGTGTGCACGACCACCGACACGCAGATGGCCAGCGAGCCGGCAGCGAAGAGCCGCTCGTAGCCCGGGAGGGTGTATCTCTCGGCGAACGCGAGGTAGTAGATGCCGGCGACGCCCAGTGGGCCGAACCACGCGAGGAACGCCCGAGAGCGGGAACCGGTGTCGCCGCCGAGGAACGCGACCCACGCCACGGGAGGACGGCGCAGCAGGAGTACCCAGCCGGCGAAGAGCAGACCCGGTACACCGAGCGACACCCACTGCGACCAGGGCACAATGGTCCCGAAGGTCGCAAACACCGCGACGACGCCGAGCCGGCTCGCTGCGCTCTGCATGTCGCCGACGGGTTCGCGGATATCGTCGGGCAGGGCCAGGGAGAGAGCGAGTACGGCGAAGAACGCGCCCAGCACGCCACTGCCGCCGACGAGGTGCACGAGCGCAAGGGTGACCAGGCTCGTGGCGACGCCCAGCAGTGGCAGGTAGCTGCGATCGATCAGCTCGCGCGCCACGGCTCCCCGCGCGAGCCGGGCGGCGCTCCACCCCAGCAACGGTCCGACCGCCACCGCCACCGCCAGGCCCAGCTGCCGGGCGGCCTCGACCGCCCAGTGCGACAACGCCGAGCCCAGCGGCTCGGTGGCGACCAGGCCCGCGAGCAGGACGAACGGCAGCGCCAGCCCGTCGTTGGCCCCCGACTCGGCCTGCAGGGTCCGTCGCAGGCGACGTGGCAGCATCCGTTCCGCCAGCACCCCGCTCACCAGGCCGGATGACACCACCGGATCAGTCGGGGTCAGCGCGGCACCCAGCAGCAGTGCCAGCCCGAGCGGGACACCCAGCAGCAGCACGGCACCGGTGGCGGTGGCCAGCCACATCCCGGCCATCACGACGGTCAGCAACAACACCAGCCGACGGGAGTTGGCTCGCAGGTCCTCCCGGGTCAGCTGCAGCGCGATGTCCGCCACTCCGAGGGCGAGCGCGACGCGGCACACCTCCTCGAGGAGGTGTGTCCTACCCACCTGGGCGGCGGGGTCCAGCCAGGCCAGCGCGGCCGGGCCGGCAGCGGCACCGACGGCGAGTGCAACGAGCACCGGGGAGAGCGAGTGCCGCTTCAGGAGCCGGGAGGCGAGTCCCAGCACAAGAACGGTCCCGGCGAAGAGCGCCAGTACGACGTCCATCTTCGGTCTCGGGACTCAGGGCACCGGCAGCTGCTCGACGGCGGGGTCGTATTGGAACTCCTCAACCGGTTCGTCGGTGATGATGAGGAGGGAGTCGTCGCCGTGGTCCTCAGCGAGCGCGGCGGCGACCGTCGCTCCCCTCCGTCCGGTGTGATTCTCTGCTGGATGCCGCATGTTCGAGGTCTTCCCGGGCCGGGGGAGACGAACCTGACGAACACCTGACAGAGCGTCCGGCGCCAGGCATTGCGATGCTCATGTCCGGGACCGCCGAGGCTGATCCACCACCTTGCTGACGTCGCCGCTGCGGAGCTTGTCCCGGTACACCGCTGCCTCCCGCTTCACGACGGGCGCCAGCAGGTACAGGCCGACGATGTTGAACAGGGCGAGCAGGAACAGCACCGCGTCGGCGAAGCTGAGCACGGCGTCGAGGGTGAGTACCGAGCCGACGACGACGAACAGGCAGAACACGATCTGGTAGACGCGCTCCTTGACGTGGCTCCTCCCGAACAGGTACGTCCAGGCCTTCTGCCCGTAGTAGGCCCAGGTGATCAGGGTGGAGAGTGCGAACAGCGCGATCGCGACGGTGAGGACGTAGGGGAACCCGGGCAGGACGGTCTCGAAGGCGTTCGACGTCACGAGGACCCCGTCCGGGGTCTCGCCGCCCGCGATGGCGCTCGCCTGGGCGTCGTTGTAGAACGGGGTCGCCGCGATCACGATCGTGAGTGCCGTCATCGTGCAGATGACCACGGTGTCGATGAAGGGCTCGAGCATGGCCACGTAGCCCTCGGTGATCGGATAATTCGTCTTCACCGCGGAGTGCGCGATCGGCGCCGAGCCCAGACCGGCCTCGTTCGAGAACGCGGCGCGCTGGAACCCGACGATCAGCGCGCCGACCGCTCCGCCCGTCACGCCCTCGGGGCTGAACGCACCGGAGATGATGGCCCCGAACGCTGCGGGCACCGAGGTGACGTTGACCGTGATCACGATGAGGCATGCCGTGACGTAGATGATCGCCATCGCGGGCACGAGGCGGCTCGTGACCCGCCCGATCGACTTGATCCCCCCGAAGATCACCGCCCCCACGACCAGCGCGAGCAGGATCCCGAAGGTGAGCGACGCGCCGCCCCAGCCGAGGAACCCGTCCGTGCCGCCGGTGACGTCCTGGAGCTGCGCGAACGTCTGGTTGGCCTGGAACATGTTGCCGCCGGCGATACCGAAGAACAGGATGAAGACCGCCGCGCCGGCTGCCAGCACTCGGCCGACGATCCGACCGGCGGCGCCCGGAATGCGTTCGGCGACCCCTTTGCGCAGGTAGTGCATCGGTCCGCCGGACACCGAGCCGTCCTCGTGGTACTCGCGGTACCTGACGCCGAGCGTGCACTCCACGAACTTCGTGCACATGCCGAGCAGGCCTGCGAGGATCATCCAGAAGGTCGCCCCGGGTCCGCCGATCGTCACCGCGACGCCGACGCCGGCGATGTTGCCGAGCCCGACCGTCCCGGATACCGCCGAGCTGAGCGCCTGGAAATGACTGATCTCGCCGGGCTCGTCGTCGCGACTGTATCTGCCGCGCACGATCGCGAGGGCGAGACCGAACTTGCGGAACTGCACGACACCGAAGTAGATGGTGAACACGGTCGCGGCGACGACCAGCCATCCGACGATCCAGGGAAACGTGATACCGAAGACCGTGACCTCGGCGAACACGAATGCCGCGAGCGCCTCGGAGATGGGCTCGAAAACTGCGTTGATCGCATCCTCGATGCGCGACAGCGGCGCCACGGTCGCCACTACATGCATGCTGTCGGTAGGCGTCACCGTCATGGACTCAGCAGAAACCCCGGCGACATCTCCAGCAACCGCAGGTGGCAGATCGTCAGCTCACTGTCAGGGAGTGGAGGTGGACTGCGCAGAGCCCACCGCTTTCTACCCGACGGTCACCTGACGATCCCGCGTCTGCCTGTCGTCAGTGGCTGGGCACCGATGCGGCGGATACACAGCGCCCGGGCGGCGCACGTCGCCGGGAAGCGAGGACCGATGGCGGTGCCGTGCCGAAGCGCTTCTGGCGGTCCCGGATGAGCGCACTCAGCTCTTCCGGGCCGAGAACGATTGCAGCGGAGCCGGGCGGGGGCGCCGGAGCCGCGATGGCGAAACGCGGCGGGGACGGGGTGGCGCGCACCGAGCACATCGCCCGGCGCCTCGACCGCCCCATGGGCACACTCGGGCCTGGTGTTCCTCCTTGTCGTGCTCGGGCAGGTGCTTGCCCGGGACCCGGGGGTGGGCACCGCGCTCACGGTGTCGGGATGGGTGCTGTGGTCGGTGTTCGTGGCCGAGTTCGCGTTCCGCGCAATCGTGGCACGCGACCGGCGACGGTTCTGGGCGCGGAACTGGTGGCAGCTCGTGTTCCTCGTAGTGCCGTTCCTCCGCTTCGCGCGGGTGCTGCCGTTGCGGCGGGCCGCACGTGTCAGCAGTGTGCTCTCGGCAGCCGTTGGCGGGTCGAGGTCGGCGGCCCGGTTGCTGTCCGGACGGATCGGCTGGCTCGCGGCCGTCGCCGCCGTGCTGGTCCTGTCGGCGAGTCAACTGCTGTTCGTGGTCGGTGCCTACAACTCCTACGCGATCGCACTGCACGACACGGCCCTGGCCTCAATGACCGGCGAACCGCTCGCCGCGGCGGGCATGCTCGCCCGGGTTCTCGAGGTGGTGCTCGCGGTGTATGCGGCGGCCGTGTTCGCCACGGTGGCCGGTGCTCTCGGGGCGTTCTTCCTCGACACACGTACCGCGCACAGGCGCTTGTAGGAGTCCTGCAGGAGGCCGAGCAGGCCGGGGCGATGCGGCGCTGCTGGCAGGCAGAACCGTCAACGGATCGGCAGGCCCGGTTCAGCATGCCTGAGGCGCGCCGGCAGCGGCTGCGTCACGAGACACCACGATCATACGGCCCAGGACCTGGTCCTCTGGGACCGGTCATCGTCGAAGTCATCATCGGGCTCGGATTCTTCGCCCTGCTCACTGCACCTACTGATGGCCTCGGGCGGGCGGGACGTGGTCGCGGTCCCGGAGACGGGCTCAACTGCCCGGAAGTGAAGAAGATGCGTCGGCGGTCAGCTGTCGATGGCGTCGGTCCGCGCCCTGATCCGTCGTCCCGGCCAGCCGCTGGCGCGGCCGACGAGTGAGACCAGGGCGGGGACGAGGAGGGAGCGGACGACGAACGCGTCGATCAGGACGCCGACCGCGACGGCGAATGCGAGTTCCTGGAACGGTCCGACGGGAATGAGCGCGACCAGGGCGAAGCTCGCCGCGAGGGTGATACCAGCGGCGTTGATGGCCCGAGTGGAGCGGGGTACGGCGACGGCAAGGGCCTCGGGCAGCGTGCGTCGCCGCGCCTCCTCCCAGATGTAGCCGACGCTGAAGATGTTGTAGTCGGAGCCGAGGGAGATGAGCAGGACCGCCGCGGCGAAGGGGACGTAGAAGGTTGGGCCTTCGCGGCCGAGCACGTCCTGGAAGAACCACGTCGTCAGCCCGAGGGAGGCGCCGACGGCCAGCACGCTGGTGGCCAGGAGGTAGAGCGGGGCGACGATGGCGCGCAGGAACCAGATGAGCAGTAGCAGGTCGACCAGGACGACCGCGATCGCCACCCGCCACAGGTCGGCGGCCGCGGTGTCGATCAGGGAGAGTCCGAGGGCGGTGTCGCCGGCGTAGGAGACCTCGGCACCTTCCAGTCCTGCGGCCGCGAGCAGCTCGGGCATGCGCTCGCGGACCTCGCGGAGTCCGTCGATGGCCTCGGCGGCGAGCGGATCGCTGTCCAGGGTCAGCAGGTAGCGCACAGCGCCGCCGCCGGGCGAGGAGAAGAGCCCGAGTTGGAGGGGGAGTGGCTGGTCGCCGGGACCGAGAACCCCGGCCACCGGTGGCTGCTGCTCCAGCAGCCGCTCGAGCTCGGCCACCTCTGCGGTGGAGGGGATGGACGCGTGGTACTACACAACGACGACCGCGGTGGAACCGCGCCTCTGAACCCGCTCACGTCAGCCGTCATGGTGGGCGCCTACCAGTCCGCGCTGATCAGCACACCGGGGCAGGGACCGCTCCGGGAACGTGGGGGATCTCGCTCAGGCGTCATCCGTTCCCGCGGTTCCTGCTCGCGGATGCTGCAGGCCGCCCTGGGCATCGCCTCCTCGTCCTCACCCTGATCGGAGTGTGGGGCTCTGCGCCGAGTGCTCGGCCCGCCGTCAGGAGATCGTCAGGTCGGCCCGGGTCTCGCGTCCGTCAGGTGGGGTAGGTCGGGAGGATGTGGTTCGACTCGTGGAGCGATCTGGTTCGGATCCTCGTGGTGGGGCCCCTGGCATACATCGTGCTCGTAGCGGTCCTCCGTATCTCTGGTGCACGGACGTTGTCCAAGCTGAACGCGTTCGACCTCGTCGTCACGGTGGCGCTCGGCTCGACGTTGGCAACAGTGCTGCTCAACTCAACCGTCAGCCTGGCGGAGGGAGCGCTCGGTCTGATCGTTCTGGTACTGCTGCAGTTCGTTGTGAGCAGGTCGTCCATGCGGTGGCGCACGGCTGAGCGAACTGTGAAGTCCGAGCCGGTCCTGCTGTACCACCGGGGCTTCCAACGGGATCAGATGCGCCGTGCGCGGGTGACGGAGGACGAGGTGCGGCAGGCTGCCCGCGGTACGGGGCGAGCGTCGCTGGATGATGTTGCGGCCGTCGTGCTGGAGACCGACGGCACATTGAGCGTCTTGTCGACGGTTCCGGAGCTCCTGGCCCGCCACGGCTGACGGTACCGGTTGGAAGGGTTCTCGACAGATACGCGGGGATCGGCCGTGGGTATCCGCGTTGGAGCGCTATATCGACGACTGCGTCACCGAACTGAGTGTCACGCACACCGAGCTGAGCGACCAACGACGAGACTGGGAGCTGCTCCGCTCACTGGATCGAGCACGGTTGGCCGGCGGTAGCCCCATCAGGGTCCCCCGGTGAGTCCTCGACGGTCGAACATCACTGGGGGCGACGGAGGTACGCCTTTTCGTCGGATCTGGGTGAGGGTCGGCCTGGTGGTGCGGGTGAGCGCCTTCAGAACGACGTGGTTCAGGACGGCGTCGATGCGCAGGAAGAGCCGGCGGCCGCAAGGCGCTCGTGACGGCCGAGCTGACGGCGTCCCCGCCGTCGCCGCGTATACCGGCGAGGCGGTCACATGCAACGCGATCCCCGGCGATGGGATGACCGAACAACAGTGATCAGCGGACCGTACCCGGGAACCGCACCTGGAACGGCTGCCGGTCCCATGAGATCCGCGAGTCTCGCCATGTCGACCTTGCGCAGGTAGTGGTCGTAGAGGTAACCCACGTGGCGAGCGCGGACGTTCCCGCCGAACACGTCCGGCATCACTACGGAGATCGCGTTGGGGTTGTACTCGTTGTCAGGCCGGTGAACGAGCCGGACCTCGACACTGACGTACTCCTCGAGCTCCCGACCGCCTAGCGAGATCGCGAAAAAGCGGGTGAGGGCGTCGTCCGCATCGCTCCATGTGCTGAAGGACCTGTAGTTTTCTTGATCGCCGGTAGGCGGGAGGACAACGCGGTCTCCGACTCGCTCAACTGAATACTCCCTGCTCACGGCTCGGCCTTGAGGTCTAGCCTGTGGGCACCGGATCTTCCGACCGTGACGAGTGGGTACGCTCCAGTCCACAGTGGGACAACACTCACATCTCGGTGTCGCTCCAGCCCAGTGATCTCTTACATCGCTGGAACCGCGGAGGCCTACGCCACCCTCTGGGAGGTGTGGCCGGGTGGGACTGAGATGGTGCTCGTCCGGTTCGTGGCACTTGTCCGGCAGCGGTCGCAAGTGTCGAGATGCGGTCGAACCTCGTTGCAGCCGGATGAAGTATTGCCTGTCAGTGGTCTTCGCGTATTCGGTCGGGGCAACTGCGGCGTTCACGCGACAACGATTTGGCAGCCCGTGAAGCGTTGACTGCGGGACTTGTGGAGCTCATCTCCGAGAGGCGTCTCGAGGGAGCGCAGCGGCGTCGGGCGCAGGCACCAGTGCCTCGGCGTCGGCAGGTTGTGGTCAGGTTCTCCGACGCCGAGTTCGTATTGGTCCGTGAACGTGCGACCCTAGCTGGCCTTGCGGTCGGTGCCTGGATCGGGCAGACGGCGATCGACGCCGCGGAGTGCGGTACAAGCACGCCCTTTGGGCTTCCAGATCTGCTGCGGCTGCACGCTGATGTTGCGCTCGTGGCCCAGCTGTCCGCGGACGAGGTCTTTTCCGAGCGGGTGGCGCGTCTGCTTGCGCGGCTGGATGCGGCGATCGACGTGGCCGTCTCGGAGCTTGAGCGCGGTGGTCGGTGATCACAAAGGTGGTGCACGGCTGGAGGGTCGGTGGACTGATTGCCTATCTGATGGGGCCGGGGCGGGCTCAGGAGCACGTTCGGCCGCGGGTGATCGGCAGCTGGGACGGCCGGGACGCGGGTTGGCAGCCCGAGCAGACCGGGCCGGGGGAGTTCGATCGCGACCTGGGGCCGCTGATTCGAGCGGTTCGGGCGCCTGCTATCGCTGCTGGGCTGCCAGAGCGCGACGGCGACGGCAAGCGCGGGTATGTCTGGCACTGCTCCGTCCGGGTCGCGGCGGGGGACCGCGTGCTGTCGGACACGGCGTGGGCCTCGGTCGCCCGCGAGCTGGTCGATGGCGCGGGTGTCGCGGCGCGGGGGGACGCCGGCGGACCGCGGTGGGTGGTGATTCGGCATGCCGACGACCACGTCCACATCGCGGTGGTGTTGGTGCGGCAGGACACCTGTCGGAGGTTCTGGCCGAGCCGGGACTATCCGCGTCTGAGGGAGACGGCGCGGCGGATCGAGGGGCGTCTGGGCCTGACGATGACCGCTGCTGCTGATGGGACGGCAGCGCGGGCACCAGGGCGGGGGGAGATCGAGAAGGCGCGTCGCCAGGGCCGGGAGCCGGCCCGGGTTGAGCTGGCGAGGGCGGTGCGCGTCGCTGCGGTGGCGGCTGATTCACCCCTGGCGTTCATGGGGGCACTGGAGGCTGCTGGCTATCTCGTGGAGCTGCGCCGGGCGCCGTCGGGTGATCCGCTGGGGTACAAGATCGCGCGTCGAGGGGACACGACGGCGTCGGGGGAGCCGGTGTTCTACAGCGGGAGCAAGTTGGCCCCGGATCTCTCGCTTCCGCGGTTGCTGCGTGCGTGGAACGAGGGGGCGGAGGGCTCGGCTGCGGCGGTGCCGGCGGAGGCGGCACGGCGGAGGGTGGATGGAGCTCGTGCTGCAGTGGCTGCTGCGCGACGTGGTCGAGGTGCTGAGGATCCGGACGGGATCGCGCACGCCGCGCGTGATGTGGTGACTGCACTGGCGGGGCATGTGGACGAGCTGGGTGCTGCCGCGGATGCCTTCGATCGTGGGGCTCGGTCCCCGCGGGGCGCACCTGTTCGGCACGGGCCCTCGGCCGCGGGGCTCCGGCGAGTTGCTCGCCAGCTGGTACATCGCCGCCGCATGGTCGGCGGGGCGAACGATCCCGGGCCGGCTGCAGTCGCACTGACCGTCGCCTTGGCTGCCTTGCTGCGCGAGATCGCTGGATGGCAGCGGGATCGCGATCGGGAGCACCAAGCGGCGGCGTCACGGGTTGCAGCAGATGTGATCAGCAGGTGGGCCGAGGGTCGGATGGTGGTGCCGGCATTCGCTGCGGCTGTGTCCGACCACGAGATGGTCACGCTTCGGCCACGGCATGACCGGCCTGCGTCGCGACGCTCCGGCCAGCCGCGCGACTGATCCACGTGTCGCGCCACGACTGTGCTCGGAGGCGGAACGGATGCAGCGAACGCGCCAGACGGTCAGCGTGATCGTCGCGCTGGCTGGTCTGCAGGACACCACGGTGATGGCACATCGGCCGGGTACCGACGGTGCGGCGGTGAGCGTGCGGGTCGGGGGAGCGCTGGTCTATATGCACGATGCCGCTACGGTGGCCACTTTCGCTCGGACCTGGGATGAGATGAAGCCTTCGGCATCGTTGCTCGTCCGGGCGACCGACCCGAAGAGCGTGGCGCCGATACGGGGTATGGCGGAGCCCGCAGTGATGTTCGAGGCAGTTGACTCCCCGCCGGTATTCGCGCGCTTGGAACGGCCGGTCGGGCAGCCCAGTCGTCTGAGGGTGACGCTGGGTCGAGTCATGTTCGACGTTCGTGACGAGGCCGCCTTCCGCTCTACCGCTTGGCGTTCCGCCGCGCCGAAGAGCTTGCAGCATCCGCGTTCCTCCACGCGCCTGACCTGGCCCCACGCGAACAAGCCGCGCGCACCGCAGCCCGTGCCCTGCGAGCAACGACCCCTCGGACAGGTCGCCCCACCGTCTCTGAACGCTCTGGCAGGACTGCGCAGCCCCCTCGGGTTCCCGCTGCGCGCCCGCGGCGCACGCATGGAGGTGCGTTCGAATGACCGCTCCGGACTATCCGTTGCTGACGCTGGGTGGCTACGAGACGTACCAGCTCGCACACATCGCCACGTACATCGCCGAGCGTCTGGCGCGCCATCGGGGCAGCGGGCGCGGTCGGGTGGGGCGGGCAGCGCGGGCAGAGGCGGTGCGGGATCTGGCTGGTGCGGCCACGGCGCTGGACGCCGCGGTCGGCGCGACGGTTCCTACGGCGAGTGGCTTGCTGCCCCGACCACTGGATGCCTCCACCTACGCCGCCGCCCGAGAGCTTCTGAGCGCCGGACCCCGGTCAGCAGAGGTCGTTTCGCTTGCGGGCGCAGGTGGGCAAGGCTGGGCAGTGATCGGCAACGTCCCCGGTATCGGAGCGGTAGGCGCCGCTACTGAGACGCGCGAAGTGGCGGAGGCGCTGCGTGCACACCTGCTCACCAGGCCGGTCGACGAGCTGGCACCCTGGGCCGTGACGCTCGTCCGAGACGCTCGATGGCGGTGGTGATGACCTACGACCACGTCGTGGTCGTCCAGCAACGGAGCCGCCGTCGGTCAGCGCGGCAGCGGTGTCCGCGGCGGTGGTGCGGACTCGGCGACCGCGCCTGGCACCGACCAGGCCGAGCTCGCCCATCAGCCG